>NZ_JBSXPP010000001.1:0-559732 GCF_054073305.1 Mycolicibacterium sp. CBM1
GCTGGGCATTCGGGGTCTTTAGGAGGGGCGCGGTGCCGGGGTTGCCGTGGCGCCCGGTCCCTGACCGCCGGGGCCGCCGGGGCTCATCGGCCCGACGCCTGGCCCCTGTCCGCCGGGGCCGCCGGGGCCGCCCGGGCCACCGGGGCCCAGCGGAATCATCGGACCGAGCTGGCCCCAGGGCCCGTTACCCGGCATCATCGGCGGCATCATCGGCGGGCCGCCCCGGTCGTGAAACTGCCCGGCCCCGGGCCGCCAGCCGCCGTCGTGACCGCTGTGGCGGCCCATGGCAAAGCCGGTGAAGAACACCGCACCAACAATGAAGACGATGCCCGCGACGATCGCCACCCAGGCGGCGACTTGGTAGAGCCGGTTCGGCCGGTCAGCGCGCGGGCCGGGCCCGTAATAGGCAGGGGGCGGAGGCGGCGGCACGGGGGGCACGGGGGCGTCGACACCGTGCGTCGTGGTGACGGGACTGACGGGGCCGGTCGCGGGCTCTTCGGCCCGCTCGGGTGTTTCGGTCATGACTCGATCATGCGAGCCCGCTGCCCAGTGGCGCTTAGGTAGACCCTTTGAAACCGCTGTGAATGCCGGGGGGGTCACCGTCCACATCCGGAGCAGGAAAACGTCGCTGTACACTTACGGCAAACTTTGACCCGATGGCCCAGATATAGCCATCAAGGGAGGGCGCCGTGCTGTTCTACCTCTATGCCACTGGCGTACCTCTGTTCACTTTTGTCGCATGGGCTTTCTCAGATGCCCTGCAAGCTGGCAAAAATGACGAACCTCGAGGCCGTGTTGCACTGAGTCTGCTCTCGGGCGCCCTGTGGCCGGTACTCCTGCTGGGCATTGCCCAGATAGCCATGTTGCGCACCAGAGCTAAGCTGATCGATGCTCAGGGCCACGGCTTGAACGGGTTCACCGCGAACTGAAGCACGCGGTACGGTGCGCGGTCGCGCGGCCCGGTATTCCACTGGCTGATGAACACCCGTACCTCGTCGAGGGTCGACCCCGGCGAGATGTAGCCGCCGTAGGGCTGGGCCAGGCGGTTGTCCTCCGGAGGCGGTAGGGCATCGGCCGGGTCGGGCCAGTCACCCGCACGTACCACGGTGGTCACCGGCGCGACGCCCAGCCCGGTCGGGTCGTAAGCCACCCGCATCTCCATGTTTCCGGTGCTGGCGTTGAAGTAGGACAGCACCGGCTTACCGTCGACCTGCCGCAGGCTCATCTCGCCCACCCGGTCCCCCCACAGCGGCGACGGCACCTTGCCCCAGCCGCCGTCGCTACCAGCCGCCCAGCCCTGCCAGCGGGAGCGGTCGGTGAACGACTGCGGGGTGGCGCGGTAGAGCACCACCGGTCCGGACCGGTCGAAATTGTTGGCGACGATATAGACCCAGCCGGTCTGAGAGTCCGGCGTCGGGATGGGGTCGTAGTAACCGCTGATCTGGGTCTGCCGGCCGCCCGCGAAGCCGGCCGCGCGGACTGATCCCGGTACGGTCGCCCAATTGCCCTGCTGTGCTTGGGCTTTCACCAGACGTGACGCCTGGGGAACCAGGTCCTTGGTCGTGGTCACCAGCAGATAGTTCTGCCGATTGATCTGCACCACACCCGCCGGCAGTTGCGAGGCCCCGGGTGGCGCCGGATCGGCCAGCAGGGGCTTGTCGATGCCGGTCACCCCGGTGTAGCGCACCCCCTGCGGATCGTCGACCGAATCACCGGCCACGTGCAGGGCGACGGGTGAATACCAGCCGCCGAACCCCACGCCCTGGCCGGCGAAGCTGTCGCCGCAGATCTGTAGGAGTTCGGTTGGGAACTCCATGAATTCACACAGATCGGTCGCTCCGACGCCGTAGTCCCGGGTGGGTGTACCCGTGCCCGCTGTGGGGCCGATGAGCACCACTTGGCCCAGCGCCAGCGGCGGCAGGATCGGATCCGGCGCCGGGCTTGGCGGGTCCGCGGCCGCAACGGTAGGTGCCGCCAGCATCGAGATCGACGAAATGACGCAGATTACTCGCAGTTTCACGCCCAAACGTCGGTTTCGGCGCAAGGGGGATCAACCTCAGAGCTCGGCGGCCAGCAGCTCGGCGATCTGAATGGTGTTGAGGGCAGCACCTTTTCGTAGATTGTCACCGGAGAGGAACAGCGCAAGCCCGCGGCCGTCCGGCACACCGGGATCCTGGCGGATCCGCCCGACGAGGGTGTCGTCCACCCCGGCGGCAGCCAACGGAGTGGGCACGTCGACCAGGGTCACACCGGGCGCACCGGCGAGCAGCTCCTGGGCTCGTGCCGGTGAGATTGGCTGGGCGAATTCGGCATTGATCGACAACGAGTGGCCGGTGAACACCGGAACCCGCACACAGGTGCCGCTCACTGCCAGCTCCGGAATGCCGAGGATCTTGCGGCTCTCGTTGCGCAGTTTCTGATCCTCGTCGGTCTCCCCGGAGCCGTCGTCGACCAGCGAACCGGCCAGTGGCACCACGTTGAACGCAATGGGGGCGACGTACTTGTTCGGCGCCGGGAAATCCAGCGCGGAGCCGTCGTGCACGAGTTCCTCGACACCGGCGATGACCGCTCGGGCCTGTCCGGCCAACTCCTCGACGCCGGCCAGTCCGCTGCCCGAAACCGCCTGGTAGGTCGAGGCAATCATCCGCACCAGCTGCGCCTCGTCGTGCAGCACCTTGAGCACCGGCATCGCGGCCATGGTGGTGCAGTTCGGGTTGGCGATAATGCCTTTGGGAAGAGATCGAGCCCGGTTCCCGACGTCTCTTACGAAGTTGACCTCCGACACCACCAGGGGCACCTCGGGGTCCTTGCGCCACGCCGAGGAGTTGTCTATGACGATCGCACCGGCGGCGGCGAATCGCGGCGCCTGCACCCGCGACATCGTCGCGCCGGCCGAAAACAGGGCGATGTCAAGGCCGCTGGGGTCGGCGGTCTCGGCGTCTTCGACCTCGATCTCCTGGCCGCGGAACGGCAGTTTCTTGCCGGCCGAGCGGGCCGAGGCGAAGAACCGCACGCTGGTGACCGGGAAGTCACGCTCTTCGAGCAGGGTGCGCATGACCTGGCCGACCTGTCCGGTCGCCCCCACAACTCCGATATTGACCATGACTAACGCCCCGTCCCGCCGTAGACCACGGCCTCTTCCTCGCCGCCGAGGGCGAACGCCTCGTGCAAAGCGGCGACGGCCTTGTCCAGCTCAGTGTCCTTGACCAGCACCGAGATTCGGATCTCCGAGGTGGAGATCAGCTCGATGTTCACCCCGACGCGGGCCAGCGCCTCGCAGAAGGTGGCCGTCACACCGGGGTGGCTGCGCATCCCGGCGCCGACTAGCGACACCTTGCCGATGTGGTCGTCGTAGAGCACCTTGCTGAAACCGATTTCGCCCTGCAGGGCCGTGAGCTTCTCCACCGCGGTCGGACCGAGGTCACGCGGGCAGGTGAAGGTGATGTCGGTCTTGCCGTCCTCGATCTTCGAGATGTTCTGCAGCACCATGTCGATGTTGACGTCGGCGTCGGCGACGGCGCGGAACACCTTGGCGGCGAAACCGGGTACGTCGGGCAGACCGACAACGGTGACCTTGGCCTCGCTGCGGTCGTGGGCAACTCCGGTCAGGATGGCGTCTTCCATGGGGATGTCCTCGATAGATCCGGTGACGATGGTGCCGGGCTTGTCGGAGTACGACGACCGGACGTGAATCGGAACGTTGTAGCGGCGGGCGTATTCCACGCAGCGGAGCATGAGCACCTTGGCCCCGCAGGCCGCCATCTCGAGCATCTCCTCGAAACTGACGGTGTCCAGGCGACGCGCGTTCGGCACGATGCGCGGGTCGGCGGTGAAGATGCCGTCGACGTCGGTGTAGATCTCGCACACGTCGGCGTGCAGGGCGGCGGCCAGCGCGACGGCGGTGGTGTCCGAGCCACCACGACCCAGGGTGGTGACATCCTTGCTGTCCTGGCTGACGCCCTGGAACCCGGCGACCAGCACAATCTGGCCCTCGTCGAGCGCGGCACGCAGCCGGCCCGGCGTGACGTCGATGATCTTGGCGTTGCCGTGGGTGCCGGTGGTGATCACCCCGGCCTGAGACCCGGTGAACGAGCGGGCCTGCGCGCCGAGGGACTCGATGGCCATCGCGACCAGCGCGTTGGAGATCCGCTCACCGGCGGTCAGCAGCATGTCGAGCTCACGCGGCGGCGGCGCGGGACAAACCTGGCGAGCCAGGTCGAGCAGCTCGTCGGTGGTGTCACCCATCGCCGACACCACGACGACGACGTCGTTGCCGGCCTTCTTGGTTTCGACGATGCGCTCGGCGACGCGCCGGATCCGGTCGGCGTCGGCCACCGAGGATCCGCCGTACTTCTGCACGACGAGCGCCACAATCTGCCCTTTCGGAAAATGCGGGGGTCGGCTCTAAGGATAAAGGGTCCCCGCACCTGCTTTTACCGCCCGGATCGGCGGTAACGTCCCAGCGGTGCCCGACCGACCCGTCGACCGTCTCGCCAAGACCCGGGTACCCGTACACCCGCCCATCGCCGCGCGATGGAGCCCGCGGGCGTTCGCCCCCGGTGCGCTCGTCACCGCCGAACAGCTGATTGCTCTGCTCGAAGCCGCCCGCTGGGCCCCGACCTGGGGAAACCGCCAGCCGGTGCGGTTCGTGGTCGGGCGAAACGGGGACCTGGCGTTCACCGCCCTGGCCGGACTGCTGCGGCGCGGCAACAGCTACGCCCAGAGCGCCGGCGCACTGATCCTGGTGTGCGCCGACGAGGGCGAGGACGAGCGGAGCGCGCTGTACGCCACGTTCGACGCCGGTGCGGCCGTGGCCAACCTATCGATCGAGGCGGTGAGCCGGGGGCTGATCGTGCATCCGATGGCCGGCTTCGACGTCGACGGTGCGCAGTCGGCGTTCAGTCTGGGAGCCGCGGTGCGTCCGCTGGCGATGGTCGCGGTGGGATCGCTGGGCGACTACGCCGCCGTGGCGCCGGAGATCGTCGAGCGTGACGCCCGCCCGCGGAGGCGGCTGCCCCTCGAAGAGATGGTGCTCAACTGGTCAGGAGCAGGTCTTGCGCAGATCGGCGAGCTTGGCGACGATGCGGTCGTTGAGCAGTGACATCTCGTAGACCTGGGGTGGGGCCGGGGCGCCGGGTGCCCGGGATTGCGTCTGGGCCCGCAGTGCCGGCAGACCACCGACGAACTGGTTGGCCAGCTGGGCGACCTCGGTAGCCTGTGCGGCCAGCCCGGGGTCGGTAACTTTCTGCGCCCGCTCGGCCAGGCCGTCCGCCCATTGCTGGTAGGCGGCGTCCTCGGCGACGGTCGGCACCCCGTCGCCGCCCTTGGCGTCGATCTTCGCCGCCTGGGAACGACTGAAGTCGAGGAACTCGATCACCGGCTTGCACTTCTCGGGCGGACCGTCGAACCAGGTCGCGTACACCGCTACGCCGATGGCGATGACCACCATCGTGATGGTGAGAAGCCACCGCGGTCGTCGCTGCATGATCGACCAGCCTAGCGGGACCGGAACGTTTTACGTGCCGGCAACACCACAACGGCGTCTACGTAACAGAAACATCGTTCACTGCTGGTGAACGGCCCATCGTCGGGGGCCGCCCACCAGCAGGAGATGAGATGGATACAGGGACCACGGCATTCATGCTGTGTTGCATCATCGGGCTGACGATGATGATCCCGGGCCTGGCGCTGTTCTACGGCGGCATGGTTTCGGTCAAGAGCTCGACCAACATGATGATGATGACGTTCGGCGCCGTGGCCGTCGTCGGTGTGCTCTGGGTGCTGTTCGGCTTCTCCATGACGTTCGGTAACTCCTACGGCGGGTTCGTGGGCAGCTTCACCGAATTCGCCGGGATGAAGAACCTGATGGAGTCGCAGACCACCATCTCCGGCCTACCGGTCAGTCTGTTCGCCTTGTTCCAGGCATTGTTCGCCGCCATCACCGTCGCGCTGATCTCCGGCGCGGCGGCCGACCGGATGAAATTCGCCGCCTGGATGGTGTTCGCGACGGTGTGGGCGGTCCTGGTCTACTTCCCGGTGGCGCACTGGGTGTTCGCCTTCAACGGGGTCGTCACCCCCGACTCGGTCGGCGGCTGGATTGCCAACAACCTCAAGGCAATTGACTTCGCCGGCGGTACCGCGGTGCACATCAACGCCGGCGCGGCCGCCCTCGCGGTGGCCATCGTCCTCGGCAAGGGCGCGAGCTGGGGCAAGCTGCGTAAGCCGCACAACGTGCCGCTGACGCTGCTCGGTGCGGGTCTGCTGTGGGCCGGCTGGTATGCCTTCAACGGCGGCTCGGCACTGGCGGCCGGCAACTCGGCGGCGATCGTCATGGTCACCACATTCGTCGCGACCTGTGCGGCCACCCTGGCCTGGCTCGCCGTGGAGAAGATCAAGGACGGTCACGTCACCGGTGTGGGCGCCGCTGCGGGTGCCATCACCGGCCTCGTCGCCATCACCCCGGCCTGCGGTTCGGTGACGCCGGTCGGCGCGATCATCCTCGGCCTGATCGCCGGGGCGATCTGCCCTTACGCCGTGGGACTCAAGGAGAAGTTCGGCTACGACGATTCACTCGACGTCGTCGGCGTGCACCTCGTCGGCGGTGTCATCGGCACCCTGCTGATCGGCTTCCTGGCCAGCGACAGCATGCCGAACAAGATCAACGGCCTGTTCTACGGTGGCGGTCTCGACCAGCTGTGGCGCCAAGGGGTCGCCGCCGGCGCGGTGATGATCTATTCGTTCGCCATCGCCTTCGTCATCGCATGGGCCATCAAGAAGACGATGGGCATCCGCATCTCCCCCGAGGACGAGGAGAAGGGAATCGACACCCACGTCCATCGCGACCCGGCGTACGAGCTCGAGTACGCCTGAGGACCCGAGCCGGGCGCGCACCTTCACCCAGCGCGCCCGGCTCGACCCTCCGTCCTTCCACCGTCATCCCGGTCATCCCGAAAGAACTTGCTGGAGAACATGTCCACCACCACTCTCGCCGATCTGGCTGAAGCATCGGCGACGAAATTCATCCTTGCCCTGTTCGTCGATCTGCGCGGAAAGCCCTGCGCCAAGCTGGTTCCCGTCGAGGCCGTTGACCTGCTGGCCACCGAGGGCGTGGGCTTCGCCGGCTACGCCGTGGGCGCCATGGGTCAGGAACCCAAAGACCCGGACATGATGGCGATCCCCGATGTCGAGTCGTTCACCCCGATCCCGTTCGTCAAAGAGGGACTGGCGATCGTGCACTGCGACCCGCACGTCGAGGGCAAGCCGTGGCCGTACGCGCCGCGGGTCATCCTCAAGTCGCTCATCCAGCGCGCCGCCGACGCCGGCTTCGAGCCATGGGTCGGTGCGGAGGTCGAGTACTTCTTGCTGACCCGGGATGCGGACGGCTCGCTGGCGACTGCCGACGTTGCCGACTGCGCGGCCCAACCCTGTTACGACGCTCGCGGTGTCACCCGGATGTATGACCATCTCACCGCCATCTCGACGGCGATGAACACCCTCGGATGGTCGAACTATGCCAATGACCACGAAGACGGCAACGGGCAGTTCGAGCAGAACTTCGAGTTCTCCGACGCGCTGACCACCGCCGACCGTGTCGTCACCCTGCGCTACCTGTTGTCGATGATCGCCGCGGAACGCGGCATGGTGGCCACCTTCATGCCCAAGCCGTTCGCCGACCGCACCGGCACCGGGCTGCACCTGCACCTGTCGCTGACCAGCGCTGGGACACCGGTATTCCCCGTCGCCGGTGACGACGACCCCCGCGGCCTGGGCCTGTCACCGACTGCCTACGCCTTCATCGGGGGCATCCTCGACCATGCCTGCGCACTGCAGGCGGTGGTCGGTCCGACGGTCAACTCCTACAAGCGCACCGGCGCGCTCACCACCGCCTCGGGCGCGTCGTGGGCACCCAGGCTGCCGACCTACGGCGGCAACGACCGCACCCACTACATCCGGGTGCCCGACGCCCAGCGCGTCGAACTGCGCGGCGGGGACGGATCGGCAAACCCCTACCTGGCCATCGCCGCCGCGCTCGGCGCCGGAATCGACGGCATCAAACGCAGCCTCGACCCCGGGCCGATCGGCGGGACCGACGGCCGCACTGCTTTGCCGCCCACGCTGCTGCACGCCGTCGAGGAAATGACCGGCGACCCGGTGATCACCGGGGTGCTCGACACCGCCGGCGAGGGCGTGGCCGGCTACTTCGCGAATCTCAAACGCGACGAGTTCTTCGCCTACCACAGCGCGGTCAGCCCGTGGGAAGTCGACCAGTACCTGACCGCTTTCTGAAAAGCCCCGAGGAAGGACACCCCATGTGTGGGATCGTGGGTCTGCACCTGCGCAACCCCCAGCTCTACCCCCGGCTCGGCGAACTGCTGACCGGAATGCTCGGCGAAATGTCTGGCCGCGGAAGCGATTCGGCCGGAGTAGCCGTCTACGGCGATCCCCGCTGGTCGCCGCCGGGGCAGGGAACCGTCTCGGTTCTCGACATCGACGACAGCCCAGAGGAGGTAGCGGCCGCGCTGCGCGCCGGCCTCGGCGGCGAGGTGTCGGTACACCGGGTGGACAAGACGTACCTGGTGTCGGCGCAGGCGTCACCGGAGACCGTGCACGCCGCGGTCACCGCCCACTACCCGCAGGCGCTGATCGCCGGATTCGGCCGGGACTTGGCTGTGCTCAAGGGAATTGGGCATCCAAGGGCGCTCGCCGAAGCCTGGGGACTTGCCGACGCGCAGGGCTGGCAGGGCGTTGGGCACACCCGGATGGCCACCGAGTCTGCGGTGATTCCGGCCGGTGCCCACCCGTACGCGGTGGGGCCCGAGCAGTGCCTGGTGCACAACGGCTCGTTCGCGAACCATGCCACCATCCGGCGCACCCTGGTGGCCGCGGGCGTGCACTTCGACAGCGAGAACGACACCGAGGTCGGCGCCCGCTTCGTCGCCGAGCAGTTGGCTCACGGCCGCGACATCGAGACGGCACTGAAGGAGCTGTGCGCGACCTTCGACGGCTTCTACACCCTGCTGGTGTCCAACCACGATTCGTTCGCCATCGTGCGGGACGCCATCGCCTGCAAGCCGGCAGTGATCGCCGAGACCGCCGATTGGGTCGCGATGGCCAGCGAATACCGGGCACTGGCCGACCTTCCCGGTGTCGAGAACGCCGCCATCTGGGAGCCGGAGCCGGAGATGGTGTACGCATGGACCCGCTGACCAGTACCTTCGATCTCGCGTCCGTGTCGTTGCGGGAGGTCAATGCGGCGCTGCACGCACCAGGCCTCTCCGGTGAGGTCGTGATCACCAATCCCGCCGGCGCACACAATGTCGCCGTCGGGCTCGACACGCCGGTGCGGGTTACCGTCGACGGCCACGTCGGCTACTACGCCGCCGGGATGAACCAGCAGGCCGAGGTCGTCGTGAACGGCAACGCGGGAACCGCTGTCGCCGAGAACATGATGAGCGGAACGGTGTGGGTCAAGGGCAGCGTCTCGCAGTCGGCCGGCGCCACCGCACACGGTGGCCTGCTGGTCATCGAGGGCAACGCCGCTGCGCGGTGCGGCATCTCGATGAAGGGTGTCGACATCGTCGTGGGCGGCAACGTCGGACACATGAGCGCCTTCATGGCACAGGCCGGCCGGATGGTGATTCGCGGTGACGCCGGTGAGGCGCTCGGCGACTCGATCTACGAAGCTCGCCTGTACGTGCGCGGCGAGGTCGCCTCACTCGGGGCGGACTGTATCGCCAAGGAGATGCGGGCCGAGCACCACGAGGAACTCGGCCGGCTGCTCAAGGCCGCCGGGTTCGAGGACGACGACACCGCCGCCTACACCCGATACGGCTCGGCACGCACGCTATACCACTTCCACGTCGACAACAGTTCGGTGTACTGATGACCTACACACAAGACGAGCGGGCCCGCCGCGGTCTGCGCGAATCGGCCACCTTCGACCGCACCACCATCGCCGCAATCCAGCGCGCGGCCCAGACGGGTATCTACGACATTCGCGGCTGGGGCGCCAAGCGCCGACTGCCGCATTTCGACGACCTGCTGTTCCTGGGGGCGTCGATGTCGCGCTACCCACTGGAGGGTTACCGCGAACGCTGCGACACCGACGTCATCCTCGGCAGCCGGAACGCAAAACATCCTCTGCACCTTGATATTCCGGTCACCATCGCCGGCATGTCGTTCGGAGCGTTGTCAGGACCGGCCAAGGAGGCACTGGGGCGCGGCGCCAGCGAGGTAGGGACCTCCACCACGACCGGCGATGGCGGGATGACACCCGAGGAGCGCGGTCAGTCGAAATATTTGGTCTATCAATACCTTCCGTCGCGATATGGGATGAATCCGGACGACCTGCGCAAGGCCGACGCCATCGAGGTGGTGCTGGGCCAGGGCGCCAAGCCCGGCGGTGGCGGAATGCTGCTGGGGCAGAAGATCTCCGAGCGGGTCGCCGCAATGCGCACGCTGCCCGAGGGCATCGACCAGCGCTCGGCCTGCCGGCATCCGGACTGGACGGGGCCTGACGACCTGACCATCAAGATCAACGAGCTGCGGGAGATCACCGACTGGGAGAAGCCGATCTATGTCAAGGTCGGCGCCACCCGCACCTACTACGACGTGAAGCTGGCCGTCGCCGCCGGCGCCGACGTGGTCGTCGTCGACGGCATGCAGGGCGGCACCGCCGCCACCCAGGACGTGTTCATCGAACATGTCGGCATCCCGACGCTGGCCGCACTGCCACAGGCCGTGCAAGCGCTCTCCGAGCTCGGCGTACACCGCAACGGCGTCCAGCTGATCATCTCGGGCGGCATCCGGACCGGTGCCGACGTCGCCAAGGCGATGGCGCTGGGGGCCGACGCGGTGGCGATCGGTACCGCCGCGCTGATCGCGCTGGGCGACAACGATCCCAAGTATGCCGCCGACTACGAAAAGCTCGGCAGCGCAGCCGGTTTCTACGACGACTTCCAGGACGGTCGCGACCCGGCCGGTATCAGTACCCAGGATCCCGAGCTGGCCGCACGGCTGGATCCGGTCGAAGGTGGCCGGCGGTTGGCCAACTATCTGCGAGTTCTGACGATGGAGGCACAGACCATCGCGCGCGCGTGCGGCAAGGCGCATCTGCTGCACCTGGAGCCCGAAGACCTCGTCGCGATCAGCATCGAGGCGGCGGCGATGGCACGGGTGCCGTTGGCCGGCACCTCCTGGATTCCGGGAGCGGGGTTGTGAACGAGACCGCTGACGTCGTGATCGTCGGCGGCGGCATCGAAGGGTGTGCCGCCGCCTGGGCGCTGAGTCAACGCGGTGTCACCGATGTCGTAGTGGCCGAACGCAACACGGTGGCCTCCGGAATGACCGGTAAGTCCAGTGGGATCGTGCGCTGCCACTACGGAGTCAGCTCGCTGGCGGCGATGGCCACCGTCGGGCTGGAGGTGTTCGAGAAGCCTGAGCAGTTCCTCGGCGACCACGCGACCGACATCGGTTTCCGCCAAACCGGTTACGTGGTCGGCGTCGGTGCGGCCGACGTCGACTCGTTGCGCAAAAGCCTTGCCGCCCAGCGCGCCGTCGGCGTGCAGACCGAGGAGATCGACGCCGACGAGGTGGCCCGGCTCTGGCCCTTCGCCGACCTCTCGCCGTTCGCCGCGTTCGCCTGGGAGCCCCGCGGCGGCTACGGCGACGCCTACCAGACCGCGCAGGCGTTCGCGGTGGCTGCCCGTGCCGCGGGCGTACGGATTCGGCAGGGCGCTACGGTAACCGACCTGCTGACCGATGGCGACACGGTAACCGGGGTGCGGCTGGCGGACCGCACCGAGATCAGCGCCGGAACCGTCGTCGTCGCGACGGGGGTGTGGACGCAGCCCTTCCTGGCGCCTTACGGCATCGAGGTGCCGATCCGGGTGGTCCGCGAGCAGATCGTCATGATCTCCCCCGGCGTCGATCTCGGGCCGGTGCCGGTGTTCTCCGATCTCGTGTCGCTGCAATATGTCCGAGCCGAGGTCGGCGGTGACGTGCTGTTCGGCAACAGCGACCTGTCCGATGTCACGACCGCCGACCCCGACGACTATCTCAACCGGGCAACCGAGGATTTCGTGGATATGACCGTCGAGAAGGTCGGCACCCGCTTCCCCGGCTTCCCCGACGCTGCGATCACCAGCAGCTACGCGGGTTGCTACGACGTCACCCCGGACTGGAATCCGGTGATCTCGGCCAGCGGCCGCGACGGGCTGTTCATCGCGGCGGGGTTCAGCGGGCACGGGTTCAAGATCGCACCCGCCGTCGGTCGGCTGGTCGCCGATCTGGTTGTCGACGGGCGCAGCAGTGATCCGCGCATCCCCGAGACAGACTTCCGGTTGGCCCGCTTCGCCGAGGGCGCGCTGCTCAGGAGCCCTTATCCGTATGTGGGTGCCGGGCAGATGCGATAGTGCGTTTGTGACGGATCTGCTCCGCAACCAGTCGGGCACGGCCCGCGACCGCGAGCCCGACGAGCCGGTCGTCGAGCTGGAGTTCGAGGCCGCGATCGCCCGCAATGTGCGCCAGTTGCGCCAGCAGCTGGGGCTTTCAGTCGCCGACATGGCTACCCGGGTGGGCATCTCCAAGGCAATGATGTCGAAGATCGAGAACGCGCAGACCTCCCCGAGCCTGTCCACGCTTGCGCTGCTGGCGAGGGGATTCGACGTGCCGGTGACCACCCTGTTCCGCGGTGCCGATGTCGAGCGGCCGGCGGCGTTCGTCAAGGCCGGCACCGGTGCGCGCATCGTGCGCAACGGGACCCGCGAAGGCCACGAGTACGAATTGCTCGGCTCATTGCGCGGCGAGCACAAGCGGTTGGAATGCCTGTTGGTCACCCTGTCGGAGAAGAGCAAGACCTATCCGTTGTTCCAGCATCCCGGCACGGAGTTCATCTACGTGTTATCCGGAGTGATGGATTACGCGCACAGCCGCTCGGTCTACCGGTTGCACCCGGGTGACTCGCTGCAGATCGACGGGGAGGGGGCGCACGGCCCGGTGGACCTGGTGGAGGTGCCGATCCGGTTCCTGTCGGTTATCGCGTTCCCGGATTCCCAGGTCTGACACCGCGCGCCGAGCGCCCCTTGCCCTGAGCCGGTGCCTGCTGATCGTGCCCGGCCGCCTGGGCCGCGGCGGACCGCTTGGCACTGCGGGTGGCGGCAACCTGCCGGGCGGTGGTGTCGAGGTGTGGCCGGCGTGACTGTCCTACCCCCGAAGCCACCGCGGAGCCGGACTCGACCCGCTGTGTGGCGGGCGCGGCCGGGGAAGAGCCGGCCTCGTTGGTTCCGGCCGTCTGACCGACCGCCTGTCCGGCGGGCGAAGAGGTCGCCGACGAGGTCGCCGGCGTTATCGTGAGCGCCTGGGCGATCGATATCGGCAACGACAGCAGCAAGCCGATCGGACCGGGATTCAGCAGGCCGAACGCCGCATTGAACAGCGGTGTCGAGCAGCAGTTGAAGGTGGTGTCCAGGTACACCGCCGGCGCGTCGATCAGCGCCTGCAGCCACGTTTGCGGGGTGGACGGGTATTTGGCGGTGGCCTGCACCAGAAAGATGGCCGCCGCCGCCGGACTGACGAATGCGCCGACCAGGCTCAGCGGCATAAACACCGCGATATTGGCCACGACGGTGCCGACCGCCAGGAGATGGTCGGCCATCGTGCGAACGACCAGCGCGGGGCTACCGCCGTCCTGGCCGGCGAGCCACCGCGCATAGGTCACCTGGTTCTCTGCGATCTGGGTCAGGATCGGCGCCGGTGGATAGTGGCTGATCAGGTACGCCAGGTCGGCCAGGTTGGCCTCGGTGTGGTCGGCCAGATCCTGCCAGGCGCCGGTGAGGACGACGGGAGCGGTGCGGAAGGAGGGCGATGCCTCTGCCGAGGAGGGGGCCAATACGATGCCTGCGGCAATCGTCAGCGAGACACCGGTCGCAACCACCGAGCGGATGCTGCCCTGCACGGATTGACCCCCGATCGGACTTTGCAGAATCGTCAATTTACCGCGGCGGCGGCGTCGCCGAGGCCGATTCCGGCGGGGTGACGAGCTTGGCCGACTTTTGGTTAGCCCGCACTGCGGGAGTACAGTACGAAACTGTGCAGCGGGTGCTCCTTCTCGGACGCCGCGACGGGGTCTGATCCAGACTGGCCTCCCGTCGCGGGTATTCGCGATGCGCCGGTCTGAAGTCCAATCCCAAGACACCGGAGCCCCCATCGTGACCACCCAGAACCCGTCCTTCGACTCTGTGGACGCCTACGTCTCTGCTCGCACCATCACCACTCCTGCCGGCGCCCGCCGCGCCGGCCAGCCGTCCTGGAACACCCAGCGAAACTCGTCGATGCCGGTCGATCGGTACCGGCCTTTCGCGGTCGAGGTGCCGGGCGGAGTCCCCTCGGCCCCCTTCCAACGCACCTGGCCGGACAAGGTCATCGACCACGCGCCGCTGTGGTGCGCGGTCGACCTGCGTGACGGCAACCAGGCCCTGATCGACCCGATGAGTCCGGCCCGCAAACGCCGGATGTTCGAGCTGCTGGTCAAGATGGGTTACAAGGAGATCGAGGTCGGCTTCCCGTCGGCCAGCCAGACCGACTACGACTTCGTCCGCGAGATCATCGAGCAGGGCGCTGTCCCCGACGATGTGACGATTCAGGTGCTGACCCAGTGCCGTCCGGAGCTGATCGAGCGGACCTTCGAGGCCTGCGACGGCGCCCCGAACGTCATCGTGCACTTCTACAACTCGACGTCGATCCTGCAGCGCCGGGTGGTGTTCCGCGCCGACCGCGACGAGATCAAGAAGATCGCCACCGACGGCGCACGCAAGTGCCTGGAGGAGGCGGCCAAGCACCCGGGTACGCGGTGGCGCTACGAGTACTCCCCAGAGTCCTACACCGGTACCGAGCTGTCCTACGCCAAGGAGGTGTGCGACGCGGTCTCCGACATAATCGAGCCCACCCCGGACTGGCCGCTGATCGTCAACCTGCCCGCCACCGTCGAGATGGCCACCCCGAACGTCTACGCCGACTCGATCGAGTGGATGAGCGCCAACCTGGCCCGCCGGGACTCGATCATCTTGAGCCTGCACCCGCACAACGACCGCGGAACTGCCGTTGCCGCAGCGGAATTGGGATACCAGGCCGGTGCTGACCGGATCGAGGGCTGCCTGTTCGGCAACGGCGAGCGCACCGGCAACGTGTGCCTGGTGACGCTGGGGCTGAACCTGTTCTCCCGCGGCATCGACCCGCAGATCGACTTCTCGAACATCGACGAGATCCGGCGCACCGTGGAGTACTGCAACCAGTTGCCCGTCCACGAACGTCACCCGTACGGCGGCGACCTGGTCTACACCGCCTTCTCCGGCAGCCACCAGGACGCCATCAACAAGGGCCTGGATGCCATGAAAGTTGCAGCGGACGAAGCGGATTCGGATGTCGATGACATCTTGTGGCAGGTTCCGTACCTGCCGATCGACCCGAAGGACGTCGGACGCACCTACGAGGCCGTGATCCGGGTCAACTCGCAATCCGGCAAGGGCGGCGTGGCCTACATCATGAAGGCCGACCACGGCCTGGTACTGCCCCGGCGACTGCAGATCGAATTCAGCAAGGCGATCCAGCAGATCACCGACGGCGAGGGCGGCGAGGTGTCGCCCAAGGAGATGTGGGATGCCTTTGCCGACGAGTACCTGTCACCGATCCAGCCGCTGGAGCGCATCCGCCAGAAGGTGGTCGGCGCCGAGGTCGACGGGGGCACCGATGTCATCGAGGCCACGATCAAGATCGACGGAGTGGAGGCCGACATCCGCGGCGAGGGCAACGGGCCGCTGGCGGCCTTCGTCGATGCCCTGGGCACCGTCGGATTCGACGTCAGCGTGCTGGACTACTCCGAGCACGCGATGTCGGCCGGCGAGGAGGCCGCCGCCGCGGCCTATGTCGAGGCCTCGATCGGCGGGCACACGGTGTGGGGTGTCGGTATCGCGACATCGATCACGACCGCGTCACTGCGGGCGGTTGTCTCCGCGGTGAACCGGGCCGCGCGACTAGGCTGATGCCCGCGCACACCTGAGTACCGAACTTAGCTGAGGAGTAGGCCATGGACTGGGGCTCGACGTGGGATTTCTTCTGGCATTTCCTGATCATCTTCGCCTGGATCGCCTATCTGCTGGTGCTGTTCCAGATCTTGACTGACCTGTTCTGGCGCGACCACAGGACCTCCGGATGGATCAAGGCCGTCTGGGTGGTCTTTCTGATCGTGTTCCCCTGGGTGACCGCGCTGGTTTACCTGATCGCCCGGGGCAAGGGGATGACCGAACGAGCCCAGGCGGCCGCATTGGCCGCCAAGAAGCAGACGGACGACTACATCCGCCAGGCTGCTGGACGCTCGCCCGCCGAGGAGATCGCCCACGCCAAGGAGCTCCTCGACGCAGGCACCATCACCGCACCGGAGTACGAGGCGTTGAAGGCCAAGGCACTGAGCTAGCTAGTTGTAGGCGTCATTGAGCCGCCGCGGTTGTCGTTGTCGTCACCGCCATCGACACCTCGGCCGGCGGTGGCGGCGTCGGTGTGGGGAACTTCGTCTCGTGACCGGAGTCGGCCGAGATGCGACTCGGCAATGTGGCGCCGTCGGTGACGCCGAGCATGCCGAGCACGGCTAGTGCCGCCGCTCCCGAGAGGGCGGCCAGTATTTTGGTGTTCATCGCAGGTTGCCTTCCGCCAACATTGTGATTGTCGGTGGGCCCAACTTCACGCTACGCCAACACAATTCAGCGGTCAGCTGTCCGCAGGGCTTTGGCCACAGACCCACAGTATGCTGCGAGGCGCTCACCGCCCGGCGTGTACCGCCAGCAATGGTGGGATATCGACGGCCGCGACCGGCCTGCCGAAGAAGTAACCCTGCCCGATATCGCAGCCGTGCTCGCGTAGCCACGCGGCGGTCTCCGCGTCCTCGACACCCTCGGCCACCACGGTGATCCCCAGGTCGTGTGTCAGGTCGATGACAGCGCTGACCACCGCGGCCGCCCTGCGGTCGGTGGCCACCGATGCGATGAAGCGCCGATCGAGTTTCACTTCGTCGATCGGTAGGTCGCGCAGATAGCTCAGGGCCGAATAGCCACTACCGAAGTCGTCGATCGCGACGAGGATCCCGTCGCGACGCAGTTCCTGTAGTACGCCGGTGACGCGCTCGACCTCGTCCAACACGAGATCCTCGGTGATCTCGACGGTGAGCAATTCGGGCGGCAGTTGCCGCTGCGCCAGCTCCCCGCACAGCCAGCCGGGCAGCTGCACATCGGTGAGCAGCGGGGCGAAGAGATTGACCGCCACCGGCACGGGTGTGCCTGCCGCCAGCCATCGTGCGGAGTCGTCGAGAACCCTGGCCACGACCAGATCGGTCACCGGACGCATCAAGCCGTGCCGCAGGATGAGCGGCAGGAAGGCCGACGGTCGCAACGTCTCCAACCGCGGATGCGGCCAGCGCAACAGCGCCTCCACACCGACGATCCGACCGCTGGTCAGTTCGAGCTTCGGCTGGTAGACGACATCGAGACCACCGTGGTCGACGGCGTAGCGCAACTCGCCCAACAGCCGAACCTGCGCTGCGCCGTCGCCGACCAGACGGTCCCTACGGCCGCTGAGGCGCTCGAGCGGTCCGGTCTCCAGCCGCGGGGTGTCGGCATTGAAGGTGAGCATGGCCGACGTCCGCGACCGCTTGGCCAGGTACATCGCGATATCGGCACGCTTGACCAACTCCTTCGCGCCCAGGTCGGGCTCGGCGGTCGACGCGACGGCGAGCCCGGCACTGGGGTGGAGTCGGACCTCGTGGCCGTCAATGCCGAATGGTTCGTCGAACGCGTCGACGACGCGTTCGCACACCAGGTGGGCCTCATCGGCGTCGCCCTGCAGCACCACCGCGAACTCGTCGCCGCCGGGCCGGGCGACAGTGCCACTGGGCCGAACCCGGCTCGCGATGCGTTCGCCGACACCGATCAGCAGGCTGTCCGCGGCCGGATGACCCATGCTGTCGTTGATCAGTTTGAAGTCGTCCAGGTCCAGCGACAGCACCGCCACCGTACGGCCGTCGCGGCGTCGCGCCGCCATGGCCTCGGCCAGCCTCTCGTGAAACAGAATGCGATTTGCCAAGCCCGTCAACGGATCTCGCGTGGCCTGTTCCGCGGCAGCGGCCAAGAGTCTGCGGTTCTCCCAGCCGGACAGCACCTGCCTCATACAGATCAGCGCCATCAGCGCGGGGATCCCAATCCGCGGGAGCCCGGTCAGGACGATCGCCGGACCGACAGTGCCGGCGATCAACAGCGGCAGGTAGGGCAACCACACCGATATCGACAGCGGGGTGGGGCCCGGCGACTGTGTCGGCGGCCGCGGCCGCATGCTCAGCAGTGCCGCGGCGGCAAAACAGGACATGGCAAGCGCCCAGCCCACGCTGGTCGGGTGCCCCGGGCGGTATTGGTGGGTGCCCTGTAGCACCGCGAACGCAACGCCGGAGAACGCCATGAGCATGACCGCGGCGACGAGAAACCCCGTGACCTGGCCGTTGCCGGGATTGGAACGCGCGATGAACACCACGGCGATGACGAACACGATCAGGTCGAGCAGCGGATAGAGCAGTGCCGGGCCCTGCACGACGATGCTGCCGCGGTTGGACTCCCAGACACTGCCCAGGACGGTCACCCACAGGACGAGGAACAACGCGAGTGCACCGATCGCCGCGTCGAACACGACTCGGATGCGCGAGCCTGCCATCGGGGTGTTGGGAAACAGCACGAAGGCGACCGAGACCAGGGTGACGAATACCAGGTAGAGAAAATCCGCCGGCGACGGGAACAAGGTGCGGTGCAGGACAAGGCTGAGCAACGCCCTGAGTAGCTCGCCCACAGTGAACGACGCGAGCGCGAGCGCCATGGTCGTCCAGGCGATCCGGTTGCGGCGGCGGGCGGCGCGGGCCGCGAGAACCGCGCAGAACGTTGCGTAGGCACCGAACCCGGCGAAGGCCAGTCCGTCGACCACACGGATCGTCTCGGCACCGCCCCACCCGAACGCCAGCCACAGTCCGAGGCCCAGGCACGCGATCGCGGCCATCAAAATCGGCGCGTCGGCGCCCGACATCCCCCTGCGATCGCCCAACACATCACCCGGCCTCGGTCGCAACCACAAGCAATGCTAGCGACGTGGCTCCGGGATGGACTGGCATTTCCCGCAGGACAGGCAAACACTCACCGAAAGCGACCGAAGGTCCGGTCACGGGAATCGGCACCGACCGCACGATTCGGCAAACCGCTGCCAGCGCGGCTACTGCTCAGAACAACGCGAACTGCTGACCCTGGTCGACCGAGGGAACGAAGTCGTCGATCCCGGTTCCGGAGACCACCGACCCGACCGAATCCATGAACTGCCGGTCGGACACCACCGGCACGCCGAGTTCACGGGCCAGATAGCCCTTGCCCTGTTCGGGTGTGGGCTCGTTGCAGATCACTAGCGACGTCTGCGGGTCCACCGCGTCGGTGTAGGCCAGACCGGCGTGAATGATCCGCTCGACGAGCTCCTCGTGGGTGCGGTCCACCTCGGCCGACAGCGCCACCCGCATGCCCTGGACCAGTGGGCCGCCCCGACGGAACGGTCCGGGGTTGAGGTACGGGCAGGGCATCCGGGAGGCCAGCATCTTCAACGGCCGCAGCTCGTCGTGAGTGATTCGGCCGTTGGGCCAGCGGCGCCGGGTCGCCGGGCGGACCGGCAGCCACACCTCACGGTCACGGGCCCGGGCCAATGCCGGCGTGAGGACACGGGACAGCACCAGCGCGTCGTCGAAAGCGTCGTGGGCGCGAGTCTGGGCGATTCCCCAGTGCCGGGCCAGGGTCTCCAGCCGAAGATTCTCCAGACCGAGGTCCAGCCGGCGGGCCAGTTCGACGGTGCACATGACGGTGTCGATCGGCAGCACGGTCTCGCTGATCTCGGCCTCACTGGCCAGGAAGGCATAGTCGAAGGCCACGTTGTGCGCGACCAGCGTGCGCCCGTGCAGCAGCTCGACGACGTCGGCCGCGATCTCACCGAAGGTCGGCTGATCCTCCAGCATCTCGGCGGTCAGTCCGTGGATGTGCGTCGGGCCGGGGTCGACACCGGGGTTGAGCAGGCTGACCACCGAATGCTCGATGCGGCCGTCCGGGTCCAGCGCCAGCGCGGCCAGGCTGATGACACGAGCGTGACCAGGCCGGAAGCCCGAGGTCTCGACATCCACGACGACCCAGCCGTTGCTCGGCTCGTCGGCGGGTCGGCCCCAGGTGTGGCTCACACAGTCAGGATGGCACGCACCCCTGACAGCACCCGGTACATCAGATCCGTGTCGGGCCGGGGCGACAGGGTCGGCATAAACTGCTCTGCGATGCCCAGGCCGACGATGACTCCCCGGGGGCGTGCCGCGCTGGCCGCCGGCTCCGCCGCGCGCTGGGCCTCTCGGGTCACCGGCCGCGGAGCGGGTGCCATGATCGGCGGCCTGGTTGCGATGACGCTGGACAGCTCGGTGCTGGGCCAGCTCGGAGCGGGCCGGCGCACCGTCGTCGTGACCGGGACCAACGGCAAATCCACCACCACTCGGATGACCGCGGCGGCGCTGGGCACTCTCGGTCGTGTCGCGACCAACGCCGAGGGCGCCAACATGGACGCCGGGCTGGTTGCGGCGCTGGCCGGCGCCCGCGACGCGAAGCTGGCCGCGCTCGAGGTCGACGAGATGCACGTACCGCACGTCTGCGACGCGGTGCACCCGGCGGTAATCGTGCTGCTGAACCTGTCGCGCGATCAGCTCGACCGGGTCGGCGAGATCAACCACATCGAACGGACGCTGCGGGCCGGGCTGGCCCGCCATCCCGAGGCGATCGTCGTGGCCAACTGCGACGACGTACTGATGACGTCGGCCGCCTACGACTGCCCGCGCGTGGTGTGGGTGGCCGCCGGTGGCGGCTGGGCCAACGACTCGGTGAGCTGTCCGCGCAGCGGCGAGGTGATCGTCCGCGACGGGGGGCACTGGTACTCCACCGGCAGCGATTTCAAGCGGCCCACACCGCAATGGTGGTTCGACGAGTCCACGCTCTACGGCCCCGGCGGGCTGGAGCTGCCGATGCGATTGTCGTTGCCCGGCAACGTCAATCGCGGCAACGCCGCGCAGGCGGTCGCCGCGGCCGTCGCGCTCGGCGCCGATCCGGCCGCGGCGGTGGCCGCCGTCTCACAGGTCGACGAGGTGGCCGGGCGCTACCGCACGGTGCCGATGGGCGAGCACACCGCGCGAATCCTGTTGGCCAAGAACCCGGCCGGCTGGCAGGAGGCACTGTCGATGGTCGACACCAGCGCCGAGGGCGTGGTGATCGCCGTCAACGGCCAGGTGCCCGACGGCGAGGACCTGTCCTGGTTGTGGGACGTCAACTTCGAGCACTTCGAAGGCGTGCCGGTGGTCGCCGCCGGCGAACGCGGCACCGACCTGGCGGTCCGGCTGGGCTACGCCGGCGTGCCACACACATTGGTGCACAACACGATCGACGCGATCAACTCCTGCCCCAAGGGGCACGTCGAGGTCGTCGCCAACTACACCGCCTTCTTGCAGTTGAACCGAACGCTGGGGCGCAATGGCTGAGACCGTACGGATCGGGCTGGTCCTGCCCGACGTCATGGGCACCTACGGCGACAGCGGCAATGCCGTGGTGCTGCGACAGCGGTTGCGGCTGCGCGGAATCCCGGCCGAGATCGTCGAGATCACTCTTGCCGACGCGGTGCCCGACTCGCTGGATCTCTACACCCTCGGCGGTGCGGAGGACTACGCCCAACGCCTGGCCACCAAACATCTTCTGAATCATCAGGGTTTACAGCGTGCAGCCGCGCGGGGTGCGCCGGTGCTGGCCATCTGCGCGGCGATCCAGGTACTCGGCCATTGGTATGAGACGTCGGCCGGTGAGCGGGTCGAAGGTGTGGGAATGCTCGACGTGACCACCTCGCCGCAGCCCGAGCGCACGATCGGCGAGGTGGTGTCCACACCGTTGGTCGAGGGCTTGTCGCAGCAGTTGACCGGTTTCGAGAATCACCGCGGCGGAACGGTTCTGGGCCCGGATGCCCGCCCGCTGGCCGCCGTCGTCAAAGGTGCGGGCAACCGCGACGGCGACGGGTACGACGGTGCGGTGCAGGGCAGCGTGGTCGCCACGTATCTGCACGGGCCGTGCCTGGCCCGCAATCCCGAGCTGGCCGACCTGCTGCTGTCGCGGGTGGTCGGGCCGTTGGAGCCGTTGGAGGTGGCCGAGGTCGACCGGCTGCGCCGGGAACGGCTGGCCGCACCCCGTCGCGCCTGAGCTCTGTTCCTCCTTGCGCCCAAACCGACATTACGCAGCGAAAGTGCGAGCAGATCGCGGCATTTCGTCGATTTCGGCACCACCCAGACGAAGAAAAGCCTCCTTCACCCGCAATAGCACCTCAGCCTGTCTGTCTTCGGCGATGACGCGAATGACTTCCCACCCGCGCCGTTCGACCATAGCCAGCCGCCGAATGTCTCGGACGTACTGCCGACGGTCGCTGCGGTGTTGGTCGCCGTCGTACTCGACAGCAAGCTTGATGTCGCGATATCCCATGTCGAGAAACGCGACCGGAACTCCGCCGTCGCAGATCGGAATCTGAGTCTCGGGTGCCGGTAGTCCGCCGTCGATCAGCAGTAGGCGAAGCCAGCTTTCCTTCGGAGACTCCGCACCCGCGTCGACCAGTGGCAGCAAGTCGCGGAGCTGCCGAATACCTCGAACCGGCCCATATCGCCGCATGATCATCTCCACGTCTTCGACAGCGAACGGCGCCGCTCGCATCAACGCGTCAAGGCGAGCCAGCGCCATCGTGCGCTTGTTGTATCGACCCAGATCGAAGGCCGTCCGCGACGGCGTCGTCACCGGGAGGCCGTCAACCGTTACGACCTCATCGTCGGCGATCCGGTCCATTCGGACAGCCAACCCGGGTTGCCGCCGTCGTTCATTGACAAAGACTTCGATCGGTTCATCGTCGTCGACCCATTGCGCCCCATGCAGCGCAGACGCTGCCACTCCGCCGATGATGCCCGTGCGGTCGGTGGTCAGCCACGCACCAACGGTGCGCTCGCTCAGTGCGGGCGTGACGAACTTCGGGATGTAGACGCCCCGGTATATCCGTCGGTACCAGCGCTGTAGATCGTGGCGCGACAGGCCGTCGGCCAGCGCCTCTCTGCCGAGAAATACTCCAGTCATGTCGGCATCGTCGCCTCGAGGTCCGACAACTGACCCAGATCGACGAAATGTCGCGATCTACTCGCACTTCTGCTGCGAAGTGTCGGTTTGGGCGAGGAGCGGGCTCGAGGGGGGAGCTACACCATCTGCCGGCGGCCGGACAGCGCCCGGCCCAGGGTCAGCTCGTCGGCGAACTCCAGGTCACCGCCCATCGGTAGCCCGGAGGCGATCCGGGAGACGGTCAGCCCGGGAATATCGCGCAGGATCCGCACCAGATAGGTGGCGGTCGCCTCACCCTCGGTGTTCGGGTCGGTGGCGATGATGACCTCGGTGATGTCCACGCCGTCAACGCGCTCACCAATTCTGTTGAGCAGCTGGCGAATTCGCAACTGGTCCGGTCCGATCCCGGACAGCGGGTCCAGTGCGCCGCCCAGCACGTGGTAGCGGCCACGGAATTCACGGGTGCGTTCGACGGCCTGCACGTCCTTGGGCTCCTCGACCACACACACCTGGGTGCCGTCGCGGCGGGCATCGCTGCAGATACGGCAGCGCTCCGCATCGGAGACGTTGCCGCACATGTCGCAGAACTGCACACCGTCGCGCACCCGGCCCAGCACCGCGGTCAGCCGGTCGATGTCCGGCGGCTCCACCGACAGCAGGTGGAAGGCGATGCGCTGCGCACTCTTGGGACCGATGCCCGGCAACTTGCCGAGCTCGTCGATCAAATCCTGGACGGGACCCTCAAACATGGCGGTACAACGTCAGGACTCCGCAAGCCCCGGTGCGCCGGCCTGTCCGGCCTGGCCGGCCAGCGGTCCGAGGTGGGTCTGCGCCAGGATGGCGAACTGCCGCGCGGCGTCGGCGAGGGCACCGACGATGAGGTCCTGCAGGGTCTCCACGTCGTCGGGGTTGACCACCTTCGGGTCGATCCGCACGCCGGCGATCTCGCCGCTGCCCTTCATGGTCACCTGCACCAGTCCGCCGCCGGCCTGTCCGTGCACCTCGGAGGCGGCCAGCGCCGCCTGCGCCTCCATCAGCTTCTGCTGCATCTCCTGCGCCTGGGCAAGCGCGGCCTGCAGGCCCGGCATGAGCTGGTCGCGCATCTGCTCCGCCCGCTCGCGGAAGCCCTCCAGGTTCGGCACCTCACCGGGTTGCATGACAGTCTCCTTGCGGGTTGGTCTCGACTTGGTTGCGCCTGCGGTTCCGGGCGGTCAGCGACTTCAAGCCTAGACGCCGAAGAGTTACGGTGACGCGCGTGCTTATGTCCACCCGCATGCGTGTCGTGGCCGCAGCATGTACCGCAATGATGCTCGCCGCCTCCTCCACCGTGACGACGCCGCTGGGCCATGCCGCCCCCGGCAACATCGCCGGGATGATCGTCTTCCTCGATCCCGGCCACAACGGCGCCAACGACGCCTCGATGACCAAGCAGGTACCGACCGGTCGCGGTGGCACCAAGGACTGCCAGACCTCGGGCACCGCCACCAACGACGGCTTCCCCGAGCACACCTTCAACTGGGACACCGTGCTGCTTATCCGGCAGGCACTGACCCAGCTCGGGGTGCGCACGGCGATGTCGCGCGGCAACGACAACCAGGTGGCGGCCTGCATCGACGAACGCGCGGCGATGGCCAACGCGCTGCAACCCAACGCGATCATCTCCATCCATGCCGACGGCGGCCCGGCGACCGGCCGCGGCTTCCACGTCAACTACTCCAACCCGCCACTGAACCAGGCCCAGGCCGGCCCGTCGGTTCAGCTAGCCCGCACCATGCGCGATCAGCTCCTGGCGTCCGGCTTGCCAGCCGCCAACTACATCGGCTCCGACGGGCTCTACGGCCGCGCGGACCTCGCCGGGCTCAACCTGGCGCAGTACCCGGCGGTCCTCGTCGAACTGGGGAACATGAAGAACCCGGCCGACTCCGCACTGATGGAAAGCGCCGAAGGACGGCAGAAGTACGCCGCCGCCGTCGTGCAGGGCATCGCGGCGTTCCTCGCCACCCAGCCGCCGCGAACCAGCTGAGCGACCCAGAACTATTTTTCGAGTTCCTTCTTGAGGTTGGCCAGTACCTCACCCTGGATCCGGCGCAGGCCCAGCGGCGCGAACGTCTTCTCGAAGAAGCCCTTCACCCCGCCCGCCCCGGTCCAGGTGGTCTTGACGGTGACGCTGGAGCCCGGTCCGGCCGGCGCGACGGTCCAGTTGGTCACCATCGAGGAGTTGGCGTCCTTCTCGATGACGGTGTGGCCGGCCACGTCGACGGTCGCCTGCACCTCACGCACCCGCGACTTGGTGGCCTGCAGCTTCCACTTGGCAACGGTGCCCTGGCCCTGCCCACCCTGGAGCACCTGATACTCGCTGTACTGCGGGGACAGGATCTTCGGTCGTAGGCCCTGGTAGTCGGCGACCGCTGTGAGCACGGCCGCAGGTTCGGCGTCGATCAGGATCGTGCTGGCCGCGCTGACCTGTCCCATCAGGTGATACTCCTCGGGTAGCGGTGATGTCCGGCGTGCCGCACCAACCGTGCGGTCGCATCGACTGTGACTGCGGACTAGCGTAGTCGTGTGTCTGTTTCCGCAGCACCGACAGCTCATACGCAGGGCGTGGAGCGGCTTCTGGCCAGCTATCACGCCATCCCGCCGAGCGCTTCCGTGCGCCTGGCCAAGCCGACCTCCAACCTGTTCCGCGCCCGCGCCAAACGCGACGCACCGGGACTGGACACCTCCGGGCTGACCGGGGTGATCTCCGTCGACGCCGACGCCAGGACCGCCGACGTGGCGGGGATGTGCACCTACGAGGACCTCGTCGCCGCGACTCTGCCCTACGGGCTGGCCCCGCTGGTGGTGCCGCAACTGAAGACCATCACCCTCGGCGGAGCGGTGACCGGGCTCGGCATCGAGTCGACGTCGTTCCGCAACGGGCTGCCGCACGAGTCGGTGCTCGAGATGGACATCCTGACCGGCTCGGGCGAGATAGTGACGGCCAGCCGCGACGAGCACTCCGACCTGTTTCGAAGCTTTCCGAATTCCTATGGCACACTCGGCTATTCGGTTCGATTGCGGATCGAGCTCGAACCCGTGAAGCCGTTCGTCGCGCTCAAGCACCTGCGGTTCCACTCGCTGGCCGACCTGATCGCCGCGATGGACCGCATCATCGAGACCGGCGGGTACGACGGGACGCGCGTCGACTACCTCGACGGCGTGGTGTTCAGCGCCGACGAGAGCTACCTGTGCGTGGGCGTGCAGACCGCCTCCGCCGGCGCGGTCAGCGACTACACCGGTCAGGACATCTACTACCGGTCCATCCAGCACCCCGGAAAAGACGGGGCCGTCAAGGACGACCGCCTGACGATCCACGACTACCTGTGGCGCTGGGACACCGACTGGTTCTGGTGCTCCCGCGCCTTCGGCGCGCAAAACCCCAAGCTGCGCCGGTTGTGGCCGCGACGCTACCGCCGCAGCAGCGTCTATTGGAAGCTGATCGCCTTCGACCAGCGGTTCAACATCGCCGACCGGATCGAAGCCCGGCACGGCCGTCCGCCCCGGGAACGGGTCGTGCAGGACGTGGAGGTGCCGATCGAGCGCTGCCAGGAGTTCCTGACCTGGTTCCTAGACGAAATCCCCATCGAACCGCTGTGGCTGTGCCCGCTGCGTCTGCACGACGCCGGCGGGTGGCCGCTCTATCCGCTGCGGGGCGGCCATACCTACGTCAACGTGGGGTTCTGGTCGTCGGTGCCGGTCGGCACCGGCGGGCAGGAGCGCAGCGACCCGGGAATCGAACCGGGTCCGGGGTATACCAATCGCCTGATCGAGACCAAGATCAGCGAGCTCGACGGTCACAAATCGCTGTACTCGGACGCGTTTTACACCCGCGAGGAGTTTGACGAGCTCTACGGCGGCGAGACGTACCAGACCGTCAAGAAGACCTACGACCCCGATTCCCGGTTGCTTGACCTCTACGCAAAGGCGGTGCAGAGACGATGACGACCTTCCGTGACAACCTGTCCCCCACGTCCTCCGGAAAGCTGAGCCTGGCCGAGATCTTGGAGCTCTTCGCCGCCGGCGGCGAACTGCCGTTGAAGTTCTCCGCCTACGACGGCAGCAGCGCCGGCCCGGCCGAGGCCGAGCTGGGCCTGGAGCTGCTCACCCCGCGGGGCACCACCTACCTGGCGACAGCGCCGGGTGACCTGGGATTGGCCCGCGCCTATGTGGCCGGTGACCTACAGACCCAGGGTGTGCACCCGGGCGACCCGTACGAGCTGCTCAAGGCACTGGCCCAGAAGCTGGACTTCAAGCGGCCGCCGGCGCGGGTGCTAGTCGACATCATCCGCTCGATCGGCATCGAGCACCTCAAGCCCATCGCCCCGCCGCCGCAGGAGGCGCTGCCCCGGTGGCGCCGGATGGCGGAGGGCCTGCGGCACAGCAAGAAGCGCGACGCCGAGGCCATCCACCACCACTACGACGTGTCCAACACGTTCTACGAGTGGGTGCTGGGCCCGTCGATGACCTACACCTGCGCCTGCTACCCGACCGCGGAAGCGACGCTGGAAGAGGCGCAGGAGAACAAGTACCGCCTGGTGTTCGAGAAGCTGCGTCTGAAGCCGGGCGACCGGCTGCTCGACGTGGGCTGCGGCTGGGGTGGCATGGTCCGCTACGCGGCACGCCACGGTGTGAAAGCCATCGGTGTGACCCTTTCCCGCGAGCAGGCGACCTGGGCGCAGAAGGCGATCGCCGAACAGGGTCTGGCCGACCTGGCCGAGGTCCGGCACTGCGACTACCGCGACGTGCTGGAGAGCGGCTTCGACGCGGTGTCCTCGATCGGGCTGACCGAACACATCGGGGTGGCCAACTACCCCTCGTACTTCGGTTTCCTCAAGTCCAAGCTGCGTACCGGCGGCCTACTGCTCAACCACTGCATCACCCGTCCGAACAACCGGACCGGGCCCAGCGCAGGGGGTTTCATCGACCGCTACGTGTTCCCCGACGGGGAGCTGACGGGGTCGGGGCGCATCATCACCGAGATTCAGGACGCCGGACTCGAGGTGGTACACGAGGAGAACCTGCGCCACCACTACGCGATGACGCTGCGGGACTGGTGCCGCAATCTCGTCGAGCACTGGGACGAGGCCGTCGAAGAGGTCGGCCTGGCTACTGCCAAGGTGTGGGGCCTGTACATGGCCGGCTCCCGGCTGGGCTTCGAGACGAATGTGGTTCAGCTGCACCAGGTGCTGGCCGTCAAGCTCGACCAGAAGGGCAGTGACGGCGGGCTGCCGCTGCGTCCGTGGTGGACGGCCTAGCGATCACACCGGGTTGGGCGCCGTCCCCGCCCCGCAGCGATTCTTGATGTCCTGCAGCGGTTGCCGGATGCCCGTGATGTCGTCCTTCACTTGGGGATTGGCAGCCATGTATGCCTTCACCTTGGCCAGCACCTGATCGCGCGGCAGCCCAGCCAGGCTGGTGAAGAACGCGTTCACGTCGGGGTGGGTGAACAGATACGCCGAGGTGGCGAACTGAACGCCGGTGCGCACACCCTCCAGGTCGGCGACGGTGCAGTTGGGCGGCGCATCGGGGTTGGGGTCGGCGGCTGCCGAAGGTGCCGCGGCCAGCAAGGTGAACGCACCGCAAGCCAGTGCGGCTGTCACCAGCCGGCGCCAGATGAAGGTCATGAGCATCCTGCCTCGAGTCGCACCGTTGAACGGGATCGACGGTAGAGGGGTTCGTCCCGAGGCGCGCTGCGAAACCCACGAATTCAGTGAGGGCACAGCAAAGACACAGAGTCCGCCTGGCTGGTTCACAAGGCCAGGGTCGGGACCGGTCAAGCGATCTACCGGGCGCGGCCCGCGCTAGCTTTCGATCTTGCGCGCGCCCAGCTCGGTCTGCAGCAGCTCGAGGGCGACCTCTTCGGGATCGCGGCGCGGGCCCGCATCGTCGTCGCGGCCGACCTCGGCGATCATGCTGTCCTCTTCGGCGCGCTGCACCTGGACGGGGTCGGGGGCGGGCTCGGGCGGCAGCGGCTCGGCCTCGGGCGCCGGCTGGCCGACGCCGACCTCGCACACCACCTTCCAGTTCACCCCCAGCGCATCCTTGAGCGCATCCTTGATGACGTCGGCGTTGCGCTGCTCGCACAGTCGCTTGGCCAGCGGGGCCGACGGGTGCGCCAGCACCAGGGTGTCGCCCTCGACCGACCGGACGATCGCGGCATCCAACATCGCGTAGAGGGGCTTGCTGCGGTCGCGGACCTTGTCGCGCACCGTCGACCACATGCTGCGCACGGCGGCCGCATTGGGTTCGGCAGCGGGGGCAGAAGCAGCGGGCGGCTCGGACGCCGCGACGGGCTTCGGCGCAGCCACCGGCGCGGCCGACGGTTCGGCGACCGACATGGCGACCGGCTCGGGCCGGGCCACCGGCTCCGGGGTGGGGACCGGTTCCGGTTCGGCGACCGGTTCCGGCGCGGCCACCGGCTCGGGCTTGGCGACAGGCGGCGGGGTCGGGATCGGGGTCGGGGTCGGGGTCGGGGGGGTGGTTGGGGCCGACGCCGGCTGCGCAGCAGCAGCCGACGGCGCCTGGGTCTGCGTCTTGCGCACGTACTGCTTCGCCGGCGGGGCGGCCGATGTCCCCATGGCGGCTTCGGCAGCGGGAATCGAGATGTCGAGGCGGGTCTCGATGCGCTCGATGCGCTGCAACAGCGCGGCTTCGGTGTCGCTGGCCGAAGGCAGCAGCAGGCGGGCGCAGACCACCTCGAGCAGCAGCCGCGGCGCGGTCGCACCGCGCATCTCACCCAGCCCGGCGTGCACCACCTCGGCGTAGCGGGCCAGCGTCGCCGGGCCGATCCGGGCGGCCTGATCTCGCATCCGGTCCAGGACGTCGTCGGGAGCGTCCACCACACCGCGGCTGGCAGCATCGGGAACCGCTTGCAGCACAATGAGATCCCGGAAACGCTCCAGCAGGTCGGTGCCGAACCGGCGCGGGTCGTGCCCGGCGTCGATCACCGACTCGACCGCCCCGAACAGCGCCGCGGCATCGCCGGCGGCCAGGGCGTCGACAGCGTCGTCGATCAGGGCCACATCGGTGGCGCCGAGCAGGGCCAGCGCCCGCTGGTAGTGCACCCGGTTGTCTTGGGCGCCGGCAAGCAACTGGTCCAGCACGCTCAACGTGTCGCGGGGCGAGCCACCGCCGGCGCGGATCACCAGCGGGAACACCGCGTCGTCGACCTCCACGTCCTCGGAGGCCAAGATCCGCTCGATCAGCGACCGCATGGTCCGCGGGGCCAGCAGCCGGAACGGATAGTGGTGGGTGCGCGAGCGGATGGTGGGCAGCACCTTCTCCGGCTCGGTGGTGGCGAAGACGAAGATCAGGTGCTCGGGCGGTTCCTCGACGATCTTGAGCAGCGCGTTGAAACCGGCCGTGGTGACCATGTGCGCCTCGTCGACGATGAAGATCCGGTAGCGCGACTGGGCGGGCGCATAGAAGGCGCGGTCACGCAGTTCGCGGGTGTCGTCCACGCCGCCGTGGCTGGCGGCGTCGAGTTCGACGACGTCGACCGAGCCGGGACCGTTGGGGGCCAGTGCCACACAGGAGTCGCACACCCCGCACGGCGTTGGGGTGGGGCCCTGTTCGCAGTTCAGCGAGCGGGCCAGGATGCGTGCCGAGGACGTCTTGCCGCAGCCGCGGGGGCCGGAGAACAGATACGCGTGGTTGATCCGGTTGGCCGCCAGCGCGGTGCATAGCGGTTCGGTGACGTGCTCTTGGCCCACCACTTCGGCGAAGGTTGCCGGCCGGTACTTGCGGTAGAGCGCCACAGTCAGCAGGTTACTCAGCTGTACCGACGTGGTCGCCACGGAGGCTCCGCGCGGTGACTCAGCGCACGACTCGCAGCGTCTGCAGTGTCGGGTCGGCCGCATAGGCGACCCGCACACCGTCGGCTCGTGCTTTGGCGAGCGCGTCCAGTACCCCCTCGGTGATCTGATCACCGGGCGCCAGCACCGGTATGCCCGGCGGATAGGGCGCGACGAGTTCGACGCTGACCCGTCCCACCGCCTGACTCAGCTCGACGGTCTGCGCCCGCGCGAAGAACGCCTCCCGCGGTGCCATCGCCGTCACGGGGGTGATCTGGTAGGCGACGCCGGCCACGACGGGCCGGGGTTCACCGCGGTGCCGCCGCATCGATGCGACGACCGTCTCGACCAGCCGGCCGACGGTGGCGTGGGTGTCCGCCAGGGACACCTGCGCGACGATCATGTCCCGTTCGGCCGCCTCGACCGGAAGTCCTGCGGCCAACAGGTCGTTTTCGACCGCGATGCCATCGGCACCCGTACTGGAGAGCACCAGCGTCAGCTTGAGCGGATCGACGGCGGGTCCGTCGAGGACGACGAGTCCGTCGACGGCGCAGAATTCGTCGCGGGCGGCTCGCACCGCGGCGAGGGCTTTGCCCAGCAACTGGGGTCCGTCTCGTTCCAGCAGGGCGCGGGCGGCGTCGATGCTGGCGAGGATGGCGCCGGCCGGGCTGGTGGTGTGCGTCGCCTCCACCCCGGCGTCCAGGGCGGCCCGGTCGATCAGCCCGCCACCGACCAGCACCATGGCCGCCTGGCTCCACGCCGGCAGCGTCTTGTGTGCGCTGACGACCATGGCGTCGGCGCCCAGTTGGAGGGGGTGGCGCGGTAGGTCGGGATGGAACCCGAAGTGCGCCGCCCAGGCCGCGTCCACGATCAGCGGCACGCCACCGTTGTGGGCGGCATCGGCCAACCCTCGGATGTCGCCGACGGTGCCGACATAGGACGGGTCCCCCACGAACACCGCGCGCGCGTCGGGGTGCGACCGCAGGGCTTCGGCTACCGTGGCGGGCGGGACGCCGAGTGGCAGACCGGTGGCCGGGTCGATCTCGGGAAGTACCCAGACCGGCGTGAGGCCGGCCAGGACCAGCCCGAGCAGCATCGAGCGATGCAGGGTGCGGCTGATGACCACCGAGCCATTGCCGGATATCTCATCGGCGGTCGGCCGGCCCGCACCGGCAGCCACGGCCAGCGCCAGCGCCTGGTTGACGTGGGTGGCGCCACCGACGGAGAACCGGCAGACGTCAGCACCCCACAGGTGCGCAGCGCGCCCTTCTGCCTCGGCCAGGACGCCCCGACTCAGCTTCATCGTGTCCAGGCCGGCGTAGAGCGGCACGTCCCCGGCGATGACGTCACCGACGAGATCGGTCCGCTGCTTGTGACCCGGAATGGTGAACGGCGTCGGCGGATCTTCGTAGAACCGCAGCCACGCATCCAGAAGCGGTGCGCTCGAGCGCAATCCGCGTGGGTCCGACGGCATCCCCGGGGCGCTCAGTGCAGCAGCGACTCGGTGGCCGCCAGGAGCGCACAGGTCGCCAAACCGTCGATCGCGTCGGTGAGGTCCGACTCCGGCGGGAACGTCGGCGCGATGCGAATGTTCTTGTCCTCCGGGTCTTTCCGGTAGGGGAACGAAGCGCCCGCCTCGGTGAGGGCAATACCGGCGTCCTTGGCAAGCGCAACCGTGCGCTTGGCCGTTCCGGGCAGCACGTCCAGGCTGATGAAGTAGCCGCCCTTGGGCTCGGTCCAAGACGCGATCTTGGAGTCCGACAGCCGCTTATCCAGGATGTCCAGCGCCAGCGCGAACTTCGGTGCCAACAACTGCTGATGGCGCCGCATGTGCAACCGAACACCGTCGGCGTCCTTGAAGAACAGCAGGTGACGCAGGTGGTTGACCTTGTCCGGGCCGATCGACTTCTTGCCCGCGTACTGCAGGTACCACGCGATGTTGCCCAGCGAACCACCGAAGAAGCTCACCCCCGCCCCGGCGAAGGTGATCTTCGACGTCGAAGCGAACACGTAGGGCCGGTGCGGGTGACCGGCCTTGTCGGCGAGCCCGAGGATGTCGACCTGGCGCGGGAAGTCCATGGTCAGTGTGTGCACGGCGTATGCATTGTCCCAGAATAGCCGGAAATCTGGTGCGGCCGTTTGCATTTGGACCAGACGCCGGACAACTTCCCAGGAGTAGGTGGTGCCGGTGGGGTTGGAGAACACCGGCACACACCACATGCCCTTGATCGCCGGGTCGGCGGCGACCAGCTCCTCGATGAGGTCGATGTCCGGGCCGTCCTCGCGCATCGGGACGCTGATCATTTCGATGCCCATGGTCTCGGTGATCGCGAAGTGGCGGTCGTAACCCGGTGCGGGGCACAGGAACTTGACCGCCGACTCCGCGGCCCACGGCCGCGGTGAGTCCACCCCGCCGTGCAGCAACGAGAACACGACGATGTCGTGCATGAGTTCGAGGCTCGCGTTGTTGGCGGCGATCAGGTTGGGCACCGGGATGCCGAGCAGTTCACCGAAGATCGCCCGTAGTCCGGGCAGTCCGTTGAGTCCGCCGTAGTTACGGGTGTCGGTGCCGTCCTCATCCCGGTACATCTCGCCGGGCAGGCTCAGCAGACCGTTGGACAGGTCGAGTTGTTGCGCCGACGGCTTTCCCCGGGTGAGGTCGAGTGCAAGCTTCTTCGCCTGCAAATCGGCGTAGTTCTGGCGCTGCAATTCGTGCTGGGCTTGCAGCTCATCGGGGCCCAGGGACTGAAACGACACCGTGCGCCTTTCACGAGGGGGACCCCGCGCACCCGCCAGAGCCCATTGACCCTTGCTGCCTTCCGGCCCTGGGGGAGTTCACAGGATAGACGCCGCGCGGGGTCCATCGCGAGTGTAATACGCCCCGCCACGGACCCCGTCGCGCAGGCTCCCGTCCGGCGGGCGGGGCAGGCGGTCGCTGCGGTCGGCTACCATAGCCGACGGAGGATTCGCCTAGTGGCCTATGGCGCTCGCCTGGAACGCGGGTTGGGTTAACAGCCCTCAGGGGTTCAAATCCCCTATCCTCCGCACCTGTCCGAGGTGCGACCGGGGGTCATAGCACCTGGTCGCACCTCGGACGCCAGCATCTAGGAGGGGTATGGGCCGGGCCGCCGCGACCGCGGTACACCTCACGTTCTGGATGTTGGCCGGCGTCTTGTACTTCCTGTTCGTCCTCCCCCGGTGGTGGGAGCTGATGGGCGACACCTCACACACACTCGGCACGGTGTTGCGCGTCGTGACGGGGGTGCTGTTCGTGGTGGCCGCGCTGCCGGCGCTGGTGAGCCTGCTCCGGTCTCGTCGTCCCGAGTCCCCCATCCCGATGTTGGCGTCCCGGTTGCGGCTGTGGTCGGTGATCCTGCTCGTACTGGCCGGCGTCCTCGTCGTGGGTGCTGCCGTCGCGGAGATCTGGGTCAGCCTGCAGCCCGGCGGACCCTGGTTGTTCGGGGTCTACGGCGCCGCGGCCGCGGTCGCGGTTCTCGGCCTGCTGGCCTTCAACCTGGCCTACACCGCCGAGCTGCCCCCCAAGCCGCCGAAACCGAAGAAGGAAAAGAAGGCCAAGAACGCCGGGGAAGCCGAGGAAGCCGAGGAAGCCGAGGAAGCCGAGGAGAACGGCGGCACCGACGCAGCCGACGAAGCTGCCACCGAAGACGTCGCCCAAGACGTCACCGAAGACGTCACCGCCGAGTCGCCGGCACCTGAGCCGCCCGTCGAGACGGAATCCGAACCGGCTGAGGTGACGGCGGCGGCCGAAGCCACACCCGAACCCCACGAGGGCGAGCCCGAAGAGAGCGAGCCCGAGCCGGAATCCGGCGGATTGCGCAACAAGCGCCCGACGGGAAAGAACAGCCACCGGCTGCGGCGCCGCAGCCGCGGCCCCATCGCGCTCGAGGACTGAACACCCCGAACCACCGGTCTGAGGACCGACCTCCCGCCTTGCGCTGAGCGCAGTGCACAAACTGTGCCGTATCGGGTCGCCCAGTGGACGACCGGCAGTGTGGGAAAAGCTCCGTCCGGGCGATCGCCCCCGTGCGGCTTCGGCACCCGCATCGACCAGCTGGCAGGGCCGGGTCGGCGACTGGGCCGTGATCGACATCAATGCCAGGTGGAAGAAGGGGCAGACGCTCGACCCGGACTGGCAGCTCCGCGTCTGAGCTCTTACGGCTCGGGGGTGACCACCGCCGGTGTCGGCAAGGTCAGGTTGATATTGGAGATGTTGATGACGCCGTACGCGGTGAAATTCTCGTACGCCGTGGCCGAGCTGGTGATCTGCAGGGTCAGATTGTCGACGTCGGGATCGGAGACGGTGTAGACAATGTTCTCCATGTTGATCGAGGCCGTGTGGGTCCTGCCGTCCATGGTCACCGCGACCGGGGTGACCAAGTTGCCCACCACCAATCCGGTTTTGTTGTCCACCAACTGGGCATAGACGAACCGGTTGGTGCCGATGCCGGAGTAGTCGAAACTCACGGTCGGTGCGCCAACGTACTGCGCGCCGGCCTGGGTAGCGACCTCGACGTTGATGGCGTTGCGGGCCCTGGACGCCAAGCCAAGCGAATAGGGGATCGACGCCTGGGGCGCGGGCCCGGAGCCGCCCAGGATCGGGACGATGCCCAGCGTCCCGCCGGAGGCATTGGTCACCGCCTGGTAGGGCGTTCCATAGAAGGCTTCGGACGAAGGCAGGGTGTCCGCCTGGTACCAATCGCCGTTCTGGTCGGTGTACTGGAATGTGGGGATGTCCGGCGTCCCGGTTGTGTTGCCGTCCTTGACGTAATAGTCCAGCCAGGCGAACGTCGAGGCCAGGTTGGGGTTGACGTCGCCGTCGTTGGTCAGGCACACGCCGTGGCCGCCGCAGAACCAGATCATGTTCACCGGAGTGCCATAGGGATTGGCGGTGATGGTCTGCGCGTTGTCGATCGCCTGCTGCAGGGTGAACAGCACGTCGACGGTGCCCTGGATGAGCAGTGTCGGCGCCTGCAGCTGGTTCAGCAGCGAGGTGGGCCCGCTGCTGCTGAGCACCGCCTGGGCGGTCTGGCTGAGCACCCCGAACAGATCGCCGGTGGCGATGCCGAGGTAGATCTGGTTGTTGATCCGCGCCCCCGACAAGACCAGCGACAGCAGCAGCAGCGATGCGTACGACGTCTTGAAGGCACCATCGGGATACAGCGAGTTGTTCAGTGAGTTCCAGGCGATGCCCGGGACGATCGCGTCGATCTTGGGGTTGGTGGCGGCGCTGGTGAGTTGGATGCCGCCGCCGTAGGAACCGCCGACCATGCCAACTCGAGGATCGCCGGGGCTGTCGAGCTGGGAGTTGGTCAGTCCGGCCACCCAGTCGACGATCGCGGCGACGTCGCGGCCTTCATAGAAGGGATTGTCCAGCTGCAGAACGCCGCCGGAGGCGAACTCGCCGCGCGGGTCCCAGGTGACGACGTTGTAGCCGTTCTGGCGCAGTTGTTGGACGCCCGGCGTGAGCCCGTCGATGCCGTACTGCGTGTAGGGGTCGGTCTGACCGGGGCTGGCCAGACCCGGACCGTCCAGGATCGTCGGCTTGGTGTCCGAGCCGGTGAGTCCCGAGGCAGGGAACCAGTTGACGCTGATCAAGGTGCCGTCGAAGGACGTCATCTTGTACGTGTAGGCGACCGGGTCGGTGGCCGGCAGCACCGTATTGGAGTTGAACGTGGCGATCTGCGAATACCCGATCAGAGGCGCGAGCAGGTCACCGAGCACCGGGGTCTGGTGCAGCACCACGAGGATCTGCGGCACCACCCCGCCGACGATCGGGATGCCTTCGAGCAGCTTGTCGAATTGCGTCTTCTCGGCGACCAGGATCTTGAACTGTTCGTTGCCCGAGGTCAGCACCGACTGGTTGGGCAGATAGGTGAAGTTGCCCAGCACGTAGTTCGAGTCGTCGGTGCTGGAGAAGGTGATCTTGCCGCCCGCGCTCGGCCCGCTGATCACGGTGTAGGTCAACGTCGTTCCCGTTGGCGCTGTGGCCCCGGTGGTGCCGTTGATGATGCCGTCGACGACGGTTAGCACCGGCGCGACGGCGATCGGGTTGGTGCCGATCGTCAGCGACGAGGTGGATGTCAGAGCTGAGCCCACCGAATTGCTTGTGGTGCTAGATGTTTCGCGGCGGGTGAGGGCGGCGAAAGCCAGCGCCAAGGGGTTCTCGGCCGGCAAGGTGGGCAGATTCCCGGTGAGCGGGTCCAGCGCATCGTGCAGCGCGGTGGTCAGCACACCGGAGATGGTGGCCGGGCTCGGCACCGACGGGAGGGAGACTGGCGTGGTAACGGTGACCGCGCTGGCCGCGGACGCCACCGACGAAGCTGCCGAGGTGGCGGAGTTCGTGGTGTCGGCGGCCGCCGACGACGATCCGGAGTTGTTTGCCGAAGCAACAGAAGAAGTGGTGGTCTGCGCCGACACTGACGACGTGGTTCGGAGCTGCCCGACAGCGGAGGCAGCGCGCTTGGAGCCAGACTTCGCGCCACCGGTGCCGACCACCTGACCGGACCCGCCGGCCGACGCCCGCTTCGAGGTGCCGGTGGCGTGGGAGGATCGCGCCGACGCCGCGGAACCCGAACCGGACGTGCCCGAGGCGGCGCTGTTGCCCTCCGAGGAACTGGAATTCGTCCCCGCCGCCGATGCGCCCGTGCCCGTCTCCGCCCAGGCCACGCCGTATCCGGTGGAGAACACCGCCGCGCCGACCCCGAGGGCCACCGCCAATCCACCGACCCGGCCCACAAACCTCGAAGCGCCCATATCCCCTGCCCCTCCGTGCAAACAGCCACTGTGCCTGCAGGGAGGGTAACGCTCAGGTAACTTCGCTTTCGCGAATTACCGAAAACGTCAGCGGCGAGTTTGCTGATCTAACACTGACGCGCACGAGGCCCGCGGGGCGGCACGCCATCAGGCGTAGTCGAAATCCGTCGCCCCAACGCCATTCGGTGCGGTGTAGTCGATGTAGACCGGACCCTGTTGGAATGCGATGTAACCAGTGTTGATCAGACCCGACGAGATTACGGTCGGCCGGTTCGTCGATGTGATCGTGTAGGAGTACAACAAGGTGCCGTCGGAGGAGTACACCGAGACCTTGGTGCCTACCGCCAGATACGTGTACCAGGTCCCATACACGCCGCCGGAATCGATAATCGCGCTGACGTCCTGCGTCGTGGTGTTGTTGGTCTTGACGTCGACATAGGCGATAGAAGCGCCCGTCACCGACGCCCGAACCGGCAGTGGATTGGGCCCCAGCACCATCACACCGGCCAGCCCGAAGAACAGTCCCTGGTAGAGAAAGACGCCGTCGCTCATTTCCCCGGTCAGCGCCGCGGTCGGCACACTCGGGCCCGGCCCGTAGGAGTTGGCGCCGATGCCCAGAATGCCGACGAAGCCGCCGGTGCTCCAGAGGCTCAGCCACGCGTCACTTTCGGCTTCGTCGACGATGATGTCGACGGTGGTGGGGTTGGTGACGATGCCGTTCCCGAAATTGACCGTTGTCGTGTATTCGTTGTAGTCGAAGGTCTGGCTGACGTCACCGCTGTAGGTCACCGACCCCGAACCGGTGGCAACCAACCCGTCCATGTTGACCGAGGACGAGGTGAGCACCAGCCCGGACGACCCGGTGTCGACGAGCACGGGAACACTCGGCCCGCCGTTGACCGAGATGTAGACCACCGGCTCGGTGCCGGCTTTCATCGTCACCAGAACGACGCCGTAGACACGGCCGTTCTCGGCGGCCGTACTGACGAGGTTCTCGACCGTCGTGACCGTCCCGGACGATTCGAAGGCACCGACCAGCGGCAGCAAGAAATCCGTGCTGTTCAGCGCGGTGGTGGCCAGCGTCGGAAGCAGCAACGCCCCCAACAGGACGAGACCGCTCACTTGATGCACGATCGGTATACCGGCGGTGTCGGCATACCACGCCTGGGCCGTCGGGGTCGCCGTCTCCCAGGTGCTCAGCGACAGCGCCGCCTGGGCGAGCAGCACCTGCGGCACGATCGCAGCCAGTCCCGCCAACAGGTTGCCGCTCCCCCAGGTCTGCTCGGTCAGCAGCGACTGAGCTTCGGCGATCAGCTCCTGAGCCAGGTCCACTGCGACACCGGCCACGATGCCCGACGACGGCAGCCACGACTCGTCGTTGGGCGTGTCGCTCGTGGCCGCCTCGTCCGTCGTCGCCGATGCCGTCGCCGTGGTGTCGGCGGCAGTGCTGTCGGTCGCGGTGGTGTCGGCGGCAGTGCTGTCGGTCGCGGTGGTGCTGTCGGTCGCGGTGGTGTCGGTGGCAGTGCTGTCGGTGGCAGTCGTGTCGGTGGAGCTCTGCGTCGACGAGTCGGCGCTGGTGGATTCGGTCGCGGTTCGCGCGGAATGGGCCAGTCCCGACGTCGCGTTCGCAACCCGGACCGAAGTCGTCGCCGAGGTCGTCGAGGTCGTTGTCGAGGTCGTTGATGCCGCCGCCGAGGCCGTCGAGGCCGTCGATGTCGATGTCGATGTCGAGCTGCTTGTGCTCGTGGCAGACGACGCGACATGGCTGCTGCGGGCCGAGTGCGCGGTGGACTTCGACGACGAGTCCGTGCTGGAGCCGGTGTCGGCATAGGCCACCGCAGTGCCACCGATCAGCGCGGCACCCACTCCCAGCGTGACGGCGCCGGCGCCCAACCACGAGTAAGGCTGGAGGCGGCGGCGTTTCCGACGGTCGGTTTGCCTCATCGCTTCCCCCAAGGTGTGCAGGCGTCCGCGGCTGATCGTCACAGCCGCAATTTGCTGAGTGTCTATCACAGGTGAACGGGACGGCGATGGACAACCCGCACCCTAACAACCTATGAATCTCTTATAAGAGCTGAATGCGCGGCCGAACTTGCCCGGGTGGCACTAACTCCGACCGGCTATGACCTGCGGTCGGTGTCTCGGCTGGGCTGCACCCTTTTGGGTTCGCCCGGCATCTTCGGATAGTTCGGCGGGTAGGGCAGGTCGCCGAGACCGCGCTCCTCGTCGGCGGCCACCATCGCTAGCAGCGGATCGATCGACTGGGCCACCGAATCCAAACCCGCCATCGGGTCACCGCGCTCGCCGACCAGGGCGGGCACCGTCGCGATGGTGTAGTCGTCGGGATTGGCTCCGGCCAGTTCCTCCCATGTCAACGGCGTGGACACGGTGGCGATTGGGGTGGCGCGCACCGAGTAAGCGCTGGCGAAGGTCCGATCGCGGGCGTTCTGGTTGTAGTCGACGAACACCCGCGTTCCGCGTTCCTCCTTCCACCAGGAGGTGGTGACCAGGTCCGGTGCCCGACGCTCGAGTTCACGGGCCAGCGCAATGCCGGCGTGCCGCACGGCGATGAAGTCCCAATCGGGGCGAATCCGCAGGAATACGTGCACGCCGCGGCCGCCCGAGGTCTTCGGGTAGCCGACCAGCCCGAGTTCGTCGAGCAGCGGTTTGAGGATGTCGACGGCGATCGTGCGGGCATGGGAGAAGCCGGTGCCCGGTTGTGGGTCGAGGTCCACCCGCAACTCGTCGGGGTGGTCGGTGTCCGGACAGCGAACCGGCCAGGGGTGAAAGGTGACGGTGCCCATCTGTGCGGCCCACACGACCGCCGACGGATGGGTGACCTTCAAGGCGTCGGCGGTGCGCCCGGACGGGAACGTCACCCGACAGGTGTGCAGATAGTCCGGGTGCTTCTCGGGCACCCGCTTCTGGTAGATCTCCTCGCCCTCGATGCCGTCCGGGAACCGCTGAAGGTGCGTGGGCCGGTCCCGCAGCGCGCTCAGCAACGGCCCTCCGGTTCCTTTTCCCGGGTCGCTTCGCTCCTGCCCTCCGGTTCCTTTTCCCGGGTCGCTTCGCTCCTGCCCTCCGGTGGCCACCATCGTCCGGTAGTACTCGACCAGTGCACCCTTGGTGCCGCCCGCCCCAAGTCGGGGGAAGTACACCTTGTCGCGGTTGGTGAGCCGGACGGCGACACCGTCAACGTCAAGTTCCTCGGCCTTGGCCGCCATCACCGCGCCGGGTTGGATGGAAGTCCGTTCACCCCTCCGAAACTACCGTCGAAGCTACCGCGCACGAGACGAGAATGAACCGATGAATCTGCCCGTCATGCCGCCGGTTTCGCCGATGCTCGCTAAATCGGTGCCGACCATCCCCGCCGGGGCGTCCTACGAACCCAAGTGGGACGGCTTCCGTTCGGTGTGTTTCCGCGACGGCGACGAGGTCGTGTTCGGCAGCCGCAACGAGAAACCGATGACACGCTACTTCCCCGAACTGGTGCGCGCCGCGCTCGACGAGCTGCCGCCGCGGTGCGTGATCGACGGCGAGATCGTGATCGCCACCGAGCACGGACTGGATTTCGACGCCTTGCAGCAGCGCATCCATCCCGCCGAATCGCGGGTACGGATGCTCTCCGAACGCACGCCGGCCTCGTTCGTCGCCTTCGACCTGCTGGCCCTCGGCGACGACGACTACACCGGCCGCCCGTTCGAAGACCGCCGCGCCGCGCTGGTGGCGGCACTGGCGGATTGCGGCCCGTACTTCCATGTCACCCCGGCCACCACCGATCTGGACACCGCGCAGCGGTGGTTCGACGAGTTCGAAGGGGCCGGGCTCGACGGTGTGGTCGCCAAACCGCTGGCCGTCACCTACCAGCCCGACAAGCGGGTGATGTTCAAGATCAAGCACGAGCGGACCGCTGACTGCGTGGTGGCCGGTTACCGGGTGCACAAGTCGAGCGACGAGGCCGTCGGTTCGCTGTTGCTGGGCCTCTACAAAGACGACGGAACGCTGGCGTCGGTCGGTGTCATCGGCGCCTTCCCGATGGCCGAGCGGCGCCGACTGTTCACCGAATTACATTCCCTGATAACTGATTTCGAAGTTCACCCGTGGAACTGGGCCGCCCACGAAGCCGGTGAGCGCACACCGCAGAAGAATGCCGGGTCCCGATGGAACGCCGGCAAGGATCTCTCCTTCGTGCCGCTGCGCCCCGAACGGGTCGTCGAGGTGCGCTACGACCACATGGAAGGTGAGCGGTTCCGCCACACCGCCCAGTTCAACCGCTGGCGCCCAGACCGCGACCCGCGTTCGTGCACCTACGAGCAACTCGAGCGGCCGGTCACGTTCAGCCTCGGTGAAATCATTCCGGGTCTGGCCACCTGAGGCAGGAGCCACCCGTTTACATCACGGCGGCCGCGGGCACGCCTTGACCACGTCAGTGACCCCATTCCAGGATCTCCCGCTGGCCGACCGCGACCGCAAATGCAACGGCGCCGCCGAGAAACGCGTGGGCGCGTGGGCCGACGCTACCGACGAGCCCAACGAGAAGTACCGCGACGCGCACGTCTGGTACGACAACGGAGAACAAGGACAACTTCACCGCCTACAAGCTGCTGATCGCCGACGTCGTCGATGACACGCTGACTGCGGTGCCGCGCGGTGTGATGGCGGCCTGAGCGATCATGCAGGGCTCCCGCGGCGGGATAGACCTGCCGGCCAAGGACATCGACCGCGTCAAGAGCCACCTGGCGAAGTACTACGCGAAGATGGACGAGACCGCGCCGCGGGACCGCGACGACAGCGACTGCGCTAGATTGCGGGCGTGGCCAGCCATGCCGTGGGCGCAGGCCGGTTCGCGCCCAGCCCGTCCGCCGACCTGCACATCGGCAACCTGCGCACCGCCGTGCTGGCGTGGCTGTTCGCCCGCGCGACCGGCCGCCGCTTCCTGCTGCGCATCGAGGACCTCGACGACCGCACCCATGACGAGGTGGCGCACCGCCAGCTCGCCGACCTCGCCGCCATCGGCGTCACCTGGGACGACGAACCGCAATGGCAGTCGCGGCAGCGCCAGCGCTACGACACCGTCGTCGAGCTGTTGACCGAACGCGGCCTGACCTACGAATGCTATTGCAGCAGAAGAGAAATACTTAGCGCACCGCACGCACCACACGCTCCGGAAGGAGCCTACCCGGGCACCTGCCGGGACCTCGCCGAGGCCGAACGCGCCGCCCGGCGCGAACTACGGCCGCCGGCGCTGCGGCTGCGCACCGACATCAGCGAGTACACCGTGACCGACCTCTTGCACGGCAGCTACACCGGACTGGTCGACGATTTCGTCCTACGCCGCGGCGACGGCGTCCCGGCCTACAACCTCGCGGTGGTCGTCGACGACGCGGCCGCCGACATCGACCAAGTGGTGCGCGGCGACGACCTGTTGTCGTCCGCACCGCGGCAGGCCTACCTCGCCGCACTGCTGGGCCACCAGCCCCCGACGTACGCCCACGTGCCGCTGGCACTCAACACCGAGGGCAAACGACTGGCCAAGCGGGACGGGGCGGTGACTCTGGCCGAACTGGGCGTGCCGCGAGCGTTCGCGGTGATCACCGAGTCGCTGGGCTGGCCGTCCGCCGACATGGGCGAGCTGCTCGCGCAGTTCGATCCGGCCCGGCTGCCACGCGAGCCGTGGACGTACCAACCGGTTTGATCGCAACGCTTGGCGGTGATCGCCGACTCTAAGGAAACGCGCACCCGGCAGTTCCTCGAGCGGGTGCTCAACCCCCTTTAGCAGTTCGGCGGGGCCACCTTGTGTCAGAGTGTCTCCCATGCCGAACGCTACAGACATCGACGCCGATGTCATCATCGTCGGCGCGGGACTGTCCGGGATGATCGCCGCCAGGACGGTTCTCGCCGCGGGGCTGACTCCACTGGTACTGGAGGCCGACGAACGTGTCGGTGGGCGCATCCTGACCGAGGAGGCAATGCCGGGACTGCCGGTCGAGTTGGGCGCCCAGTGGATCGGGGACACCCACCACCGGATGTTCCGGCTGGCAGCCGAACTGGGGGTGGAGACGTTCCCGCAATACGAGGACGGTGAGACGTCCTACGAGTTGGGCGGGACCGGTGTCCTGCGGGAGAACGAATTCCATGCCCGGTTCGCCGGTGAGCTGGCCGAGCTGGAACGGGTGCTGCGCGATCTCGACGAGCTGGCGGCCCAGGTTCCGGTGGAAGCTCCGTGGCTGGCCGCGCGCGCCGCCGAGTGGGACGCCATCACCGCAGGCACTTGGTATGACGCCCAGCGGCTTTCGCCGGTGGCCCGTACCCTGCTGGAGATCTGTACGGTCGGCATCCTGGCGGTGCCCACCGCCGAAGTGTCGTTCCTGCACCTGTTGTTCACCATCCAGACCTGCGGTGTGACATCAGAACTGTTCGCCGAGTCCGAAGGCGGCGCACAGACCACTCGGTTCGTCGGAGGCACCAGCGAGATCCCGCGCCGGCTGGCCGCTCTGATCTCCGATCGCATCGTGCTCAACGTCCCCGTACAGCTGATCGAGCACACCGCCGACAGCGTCACCGTGCGCTGCCGCGGCGGACTGGCGGCACGCGGACGGCGGGTCATCGTCGCAATCTCCCCGACGCTCGCCGGCCGCATCATGTACGACCCGCCGCTGCCGGGGGTTCGCGATCAGCTCACCCAGCGGCTGCCGAACGGCTCGGCCATGAAGGCGTTCTTCGTCTACGACGAACCCTTCTGGCGCACAGACGGTTTGAATGGCCAGCTGATCTCCGAACTCGGTCCGGCCCGGATGTCCAACGACACCTGCATTCCCGGAAACGACCACGGCGTGATCCTGCTCTTCCTCGAGGGTGACCAGGCGCGGACCTTCGGCCGGCTGCCCGAAGACGAACGACAGGCCGCCCTGACCGCCGAGCTGGTGCGCCACTACGGCGGCAAGGCCGCCAAGCCGGAGTTCTACGTCGACGGCGAATGGTCCGACCGGCAGTGGACCCGCGGCTGCTACAACGCCAACCACGGCCCGCACGTGTGGACCAGCTACGGTCCGGCGCTGTCCGCGCCGATCGGTGTGATCCACTGGGCATCAACCGATACCGCGACCTACTGGAGCGCATACATGGAGGGTGCGGTCGACGCGGGTGAACGCGCGGCGCGGGCGGTGATCGACGAACTGACCGGGTGATCGGCGTCAGCTTCGCGAACTAGGTGGGCATTGACCGGGCTGCAAACCGATCGCGTTGCCCATAGCGCTCTGGTTCTGACAGGCCGACACCCCCGAATCCACCGCTGTACCACCCGCACTGGCCGGACACCGGCCCGGCTGCAAACCGATCGCGTTGCCCATAGCGGCCTGGTTCTGACAGGCCGACACCCCCGAATCCACGGCTGTACCACCCGCACTGGCCGGACACTGCCCCGGCTGCAAACCGATCGCGATTCCCATTGCCGCCTGGTTCTGACAGGCCGACACCCCCGAATCCACCGCTGTACCACCCGCACTGGCCGGACACCGACCCGGCTGCAAACCGATCGCGTTGCCCATGGCGGCCTGGTTCTGACACGCCGACACCCCCGAATCGGGTGGGCTACTGGACTCCGACGCCACACTCGACGAACTGTTCTGCGATGGGCTGGTCGTCGGGGAATCGCTCGCGGCTGAAGTGGTCGCGGTGGTGCTGCTGGTCGTGCTGCACGGCGCCGGGTTGTAGCCGCCCCGCTGAAAGCAATCGGCCACTGTCTCGGCCGGTTGGGCAGCCTGGTGGGCGACGGCTCCGCCCGCGCACACGACGACGGTCGCTACGACGCACTGAGACCACAACCGTTGTCTCGTAATATTTTTCATGAGGTTCGACAGAGTTCGGGCATCGTCAATACCCCTGCGGGTCAGTCGCATTCACCGTCGCCACCGTCTGGTCGTCGTCACCGGGACCTTCACCGTACCGCCACAACCCGCTAACCCGCAGCGCTCGGTTGGCCGCTGCTGCCGTGGTGGCCTTTGACGCCGTCAGGACCGGTCTTGCCCCCATCTCCGCCTGCACCGCCGTTGCCCAGCGCGCCGCCGTTCCCGCCGTCACCGCCGTCCCCACCGGTGCCAGAGAACCACAGAGAGTCACCACCGGTGCCACCGGCGCCGCCGTCGCCGAACTGCGAACGGGCGTCACCGCCGTTGCCGCCCATGCCGCCCTGACCGCCCGCGCTTCCGCCGGAACGCCCGATGACCGACACCGAATCGCCGGTGTTGTTGGTCGCGTAGACGGTGCCCTCCGAGGTGACAGTCACTGCAGCCGGCCCGTCGAGACCGGTAATGATGTCGGAGATCGTGTTGGTGGCCGTGTCGATGACCGTCAGTTGGCCTGCACTCAACGCGATGTTGGTGTTGGTGACATAGACCCGGCTGCCATCCGGACTGACCGCGATCCCGGTCGGACTGACGATGCCCTCGATCGTTGCGGCGATCGCGTAGTTGTTCGCGGCGTCGATCACCGTCACCGTGCCCGCCGCGGAGTCGGTGGCGTACACGTAGCGCCCTTGCGGGCCGACCGCGATGCTGTTGGGAACGCCGAGACCGTCGATGGTGGCGGCGATCTGGTTGGTGGTGGTGTCGATGACCCGTACCTTGCCGTTGCCGGAATCCGCCACGTAGGCATAGGGGCCGACCGGATTGACCGCGATGGCCACCGGGGTGTCGAAGCCGGTGATGGTCTGGGTGACCTGGTTTTTGGCGGTGTCGATCACCGACACCGAGTTCCCGCCCGAGTTGCTGACGTAAGCCGTTGCGCCATTGGGGGTTACGGCCACGCCGGCGGGTGAGTCGAAACCCCCATAGGTGGCCGCGACGTCGAGTGTGACGGCGACGACGGAGAGCTTCCCGTCAGTGCGGGTGACGTAGGCGTAGGCGCCGTTCGGTGTGACCGCGATCTGGAAAGGTCTGTCGATACCGGTGATCTCACCGGCGTTGCTGTTGGTCACCGTCCCGAGAACGAGCACCCGCTTGTTACCGGAATCGGCGACGAACACCAGGTTGCCATCCGGGCTGGCCGCGACCCCTTGCGGTGTCTTGACACCGGTGATGGTGGTGACGACCTGGAGTTCGCCGGCGCCGTTGGTGCCCACTCCGGCCAGCCCGCCGGCACCCCCGGCACCGCCGTCCCCGAGCGCCGTCCCGCCCTTACCGCCGTGACCACCGTCACCGCCGTCGCCACCGGGTCCGCCGTCACCACCGTTGCCACCGGCACCACCGTTGCCGACCGAGCCACCGTCACCGCCGTGACCGCCGCGGCCGCCCTTGGCAGCGGTCTGGCCGGTGCCGTAACCGTCGCCGCCTCGGCCGCCGTCCCCACCCGAGGTCAGCCAAATCCCACCCGCCCCGGCGCTGCCGGCGTGGGCGCCGGCACCGGCGCCGGGCTGGCCGGCGGCGCCGGCATCCCCTGCCAGGCCGGGGTCACCGCCCTTGCCACCGTCGCCGCCGTCGAGCGTGGTGGCGTCACCGTCGGCGCCGCGACCCCCCTTGCCGGCTTCACCGGCCTTGCCACCGCTGCCGCCGTTGCCACCGTCTCCGGCGATACCGGATAGCTTGACCACCAACAACACTCGGCTCGATCCGGCATTTCCGCCGGCACCACCCGCCCCGCCGTTGCCGCCGTTGCCGCCGTCTGAGCCGTCCTCGCCGTCCGCACCGGCGGCCGTACCGTCCTTGCCGTCTTTGCCGCGGCCGCCCTCGCGTCCGCTGCCCCCGTTGCCACCCTTGCCGCCGACGCCACCCACCCCGAAGATCCAGCTGCCGTTTCCGCCGGCGCCACCCTGACCGCCGTTTCCGCCCGACCCGCCGTCTCCGCCGTCCTTCTTCGAGCCGTCGAGATCGGTGCCGTCGGAACCCTTCTGGCCGTCCTTGCCGTTGCCACCCTGCCCACCGGCACCGCCATTGCCCCACAAGGCGAACGGTGAGGCGTTTCCGCCCTGCCCGCCAGCCGCACCGGCATCGCCCGCCGCCGCGCCGTGGCCGCCCTTACCGCCCGCGCCGCCGCTACCCCAGAGCCCGCCGCCCTGACCACCCGCTCCCCCGGCGCCACCATCACCGCCGTCACCACCGGCACCGCCGTCGCCGTACAGCAGACCACCGCGGCCACCCTGGCCGCCGGTTCCCGTGACCGATGCGGCGCCGCCGGCTCCGCCGGTTCCGAACAGTCCGGCGTTGCCGCCGTTGCCGCCGTTCCACCCGTTGCCGGCGGCGCCGAGCAGCAGGCCGGCCCGCCCGCCATTGCAGGTCGTGGTTCCCGGGCAGCGTCCCGCGTCGTAGCTGTAGCCGTTGCCGATCAGGATCCCGGCGTCGGGATGCTCGGCCGTGCCGTTGGAGACGAAGACCGAGAGCACACTTCCCGGAGTCCAGGAAGTTACCGCCGACGGCGTCGCCAGCCGCAGACTGGGAACTGCGGTGACGGCGGTGCGCTTCGGGGCCTTCGGCCCCGAAGCCGGCCGGGCCGACTTGGCGGAACGAGCGTGCGCACCACTGTGATCGACGGTTGACGAAGATCCGTTATCAGCCTGGGCGGCAGGGGAACTCGCGATCGCCACGCCGCCAGCCACAGCAAGGGCGCCGACGCCCAGCCAGGCGTACGGCGCGACGTGCCGGCGAATCCTGCGGTGCTGCGCGCTCATGTCGTCAGTCCTTCGCCGGCTCACTGGATCAACTGGGGAATCAGGCCCAGAGTGCCGCCGCCGGCAGCGGTGCCCATGTTGTAGACCACGTCGTAGGCGAAGAACAGCGAGATTCCCGCGTTGAAGTAGTACACGTCCTTGTCGGACACTCCGTTCTGCACGTCCACCCGCCCACCCGCCAAAGCGGTACCGGTGACGAACGGGAAATAGGTGACCGACGTTCCGCTGGTGGTGGTTCCCGTCAGCGAGAAGTCCAGGCCACTGGCCAGGCGCCCCACGTTGGCGTCGTCGGAGGACGTGATCGTGACGCCCGCATAGGCGATCGCGTCGGATTGCGAACTCCGATTGGTGTTGTGCAAGGTCGCATCCGCGCCGGTGTCGGGGGTGATGCCGACCGGTACAGCCGAGAGCAGGTTGGTTCCGAACGTGTCGACGATGTTGACCACCGCATCGAACAGCTGCGGGGAGTAGAAGCGGGTGTTGCTGTTGGGGGCCGTCGCCGAACCCGGGGCCGCGGGGTCGGGCACCATCGAGAAGAACAGACCCGACGGATCCCGCAAGTCGGCTTGCGTGAGGCCGATCTGCAACCATGCCTGGCCGGTGACGGGATCGACGTGCACCCGATAGCCGGGCTGCACTCCTCGGGCGAAGGTCAACTCGTTGAGCAGGCTGGTGATCCCGTTACCTTCGTAGCTCGGCGCTGCTCCGAAATCACCGTAGAACGTGCTGTCGATGGGCGCCGTGCCGTCGACGGCACCGTCGGGAGTCCACACCGTCGTCGATTTGCCACCCTCGACGGCGGTGATCTTGTCCATCTGACCGACCAGGACGTTGCCGGTGGACAGCAGCGGTGTGGTGCTCGTCTGCGACGCGTAGAACGCCACCGTGGTGGTGGCCGCGGTGCCCTCATAGGCCAGGCCGCTGTCGAACGATTTAGTGACGGGCTCACCGGTGGTGACGCCCGACGAGCCCCACCACGGTGAGGCCGTCGGGTCGTCGGAGGCATAGGCAGCGAGGAAACCCGCAGCACCAGTGTCGAATTCGAAGAACTGCGGAATCGGATTGCCGGACCCCAGCGTCACGTAGATGCCCAGCCGCTGCAGGGTCACGCCCGTGCAGTTTCCGTCGGAGCCTTGTCCGTCCAGGCACACGTCCACCAGTTGTAGCGGGATCTGGATGGGATTGGTCACCACACCGACGCTGGCCGGGAACAAGGTGCGCCGGACCAGCCAGACCGCGCCCTGCAGCAGGTCGGTGACGGGGTTGGCCGGGAAGCCGGCCAGCCAGTTGGCGGTGCTGGTCAGAAACTGCTGCAGCCCCAGGCCGATCGACGACATGGCGCAGGCGGTACACGCCGTTGCGGCCACCGGGGTGGGGATCGCGACGGTGGCTGCCGCCCGCACCGTCGATGCCGGGGCGGACTCAGCACGGCGGCTGTGCGCCTGTCCAACAACATCTTTCGCGCCTGCGGTAGACGCCTGCGATGTGGTGGCCGCGCTGTCCGTCCCGGCCACTGCCCGGCGCTGGGTCGACGGGACAGCGGCGAGGGTGACTCGCCGTGCGGTCGGCGCCTTCTTGGCCGAGCGTGCCGCCGCCGGCGCGGAGCGCCCCGTCGACCCGACAGCCGGCCCCTGGTGCGAGGTCGTCGTCGAGTGCGAAGCGGCCGCGCCCTCGTCGGCCAGCGCCGCCCCCGGCGCGGCGACCAGTGCCAGCCCTATCCCCGCCGCCGTAGCCCCTACTCGAAGCCAGATGACCACCGGCAGCGCGCGGCGGCGAACCCGCGGCCCGACGGAGCCCCCCCGATTGCTGATACGCGACATCCGTCCCCCGCTCCCCGTACATCGAGGCCCAGCGCATTTCCGCCCCAGTCATAGCACCTTTGCGCCGGGTCCGCGGCCGTCTCGGCGGGACGACCATCGATATTCAGCGAAGTACGGTCCGTCGGCCGGGAGGCTAGACGGCGACGTCGAGTCGGGCCATTCCCCGCAACGTGACATGCGGCTTGTACACCGGCTCAGCGGCCAGCTCGGCATTCGGGAAGCGCTTGGTGACCGCCGACAACGCCACTGCGGCCTCCATTCTGGCCAGTGGCGCCCCGAGGCAGAAGTGCGGGCCGTGGCCGAATGCGAGGTGGCGAATCGCATCGCGTCGCGGATCGAACTCGTCGGGCCGCTCGACCGCGGCCGGGTCCCGGTGGGCCGCAGCGAAGAGCAGCATCATGATGTCGCCCTTGGCGATTCGCGCCTGCCCGATCACCATGTCCGCGCCGGCGATCCGGCCGGCCAGCTGCACGGGCGGGTCGTAGCGCAACGTCTCTTCGACGATCCCGGCCGCCCGTCCGGGATCCTCGCTCAGCGCCGTCCAATGCTCGCGGTGGCGCAACATTGCCAGGACGGCGTTGGCGATCAGGTTCACCGTGGTCTCGTGGCCCGCGATCAGCAACAGGTTGCAGGTTGCGACGATCTCGTCCTCGGTCAGCTGGTCACCGGATTCCTCCACGGCGATCAGCGCCGACATCAGATCGTCCGCCGGTTGCGCTCGGCGCTGTTCGAGCAGTTCGCGCAAGTAGCCCCGCAACCACAGTCCCGCTTCAAGGCGCTCGGCAAAGTTCTGCGGAACTTCACCGGTGAAGCTGACGAAGGGATCCAGGCCCTGCGCCAAAAGGCTTGATGCCGAACTGAACTGCGGCTCGTCCTCGATCGGCACGCCGAGCAGCCGACAGATCACCGCGACCGGCAGCGGGTAGGCCAGCTCGGCGACGGCATCGAATTCACCGGATTCGGCCACCGCGTCAAGCAGCCCGTCGACCATCGCGCTGATGTCGGGTTCGAGGCTTTTGACCACCCGCGGCGAGAACGCCTTGCTGACCAGTCGGCGCAGCCGGGTGTGATCGGGCGGGTCGAGGAACAGGAATCCCGGCGTGCCGAACGGCCGGGGTTGTTCACCGGCGGCGATGGCGCGCTGCGCGGCGGTGGACTTGAGCCGGTCGCTGCAGGCGTCGGGGTGGCGCAACACCTCGTCACAGTCGGCGAATCCCGACAACACGTGCAGGTTGGCGTCGGGAAGCTGTAGGGGGCCACGCTGGAGGATCTCCCGGTAGACCGGGTACGGGTCGGCCCGGTTGGCCGGATCGAGCAGTTTCAGCAGCAGCGCTTGCGACTCGGCGACCGTCATCTATTTATTGTGCACGCGTTGAATGCCCGTAATAGTTGCCCAGCACATGGTCGCGCAGTTCGTCGAAGTCGCCGGCCCCGATGGCGGCGCGGATCTGGTCGACCAGACGGATGGTGAACCGCTCATTGTGGATGGTGCACAGCGTCGCGGACAGGATCTCCTTGGCCTTGAACAGGTGGTGCAGATAGGCCCGCGTGTAGTGCGCGCAGGTGTAGCAGTCGCACTCGGCGTCGATCGGGGTGAAGTCGCGCCGGTAGCGCGCCCCGGTGATGTTGAACCGGCCCGTCGGCGAATACACCGCGGCGTTGCGCGCCACCCGCGACGGCGAGACACAGTCGAACGTGTCGGCTCCGGCGGCAACCGCGGCGAACAGGTCGTCGGGTTCGCTGATACCGAGCAGGTGCCGCGGCTTGTCATCGGGTAGCTCATCGGTGCACCAGCCGACGATCGTGGCCAAGTTCTGCTTCTCGAGCGCTCCCCCGATGCCGTAGCCGTCAAACCCGCGACCGTCGGCGTCCGCGATGCTCGCCAGACCACGGCAGGCCTGCCGACGAAGGTCCTCGTACTGGGCTCCCTGGACCACGCCGAACAGCGCCTGGCTGGGACGCTCGGGGCGCTGCGCCGTCAGCCGCCGGTGTTCGGTCAGGCAGCGCACCGCCCAGTCGTGGGTGCGGACCACCGATTCCTCTTGGTAGCCACGGGTGTTCACCAACGTCGTCAGCTCGTCGAACGCGAAGATGATGTCGGCGCCGATCTTGTGCTGGATCTGCATCGACACCTCGGGGGTGAACCGGTGCGTCGAGCCGTCGAGATGGGAAATGAACGTCACGCCGTCGTCGTCCACATGAGCTAGGCGTTGTTTTCCCTCGGCGATCACGTCGTCGGCCTGCACTCGGTTGGCGTCCATCGACAGCACCTTGCGGAATCCGGCACCGAGCGAGAGCACCTGGAATCCGCCGCTGTCGGTGTACGTCGGCCCCGGCCAGTTCATGAACGCACCGAGGCCGCCCGCCTCGTCGACGATGTCGGGGCCCGGCTGCAGGTACAGGTGATAGGCGTTGGACAGCACGGCTTGCGCACCGAGCTCGCGCATCGTCTCGGGCAGTACGGCCTTGACCGATGCCTTGGTGCCGACGGCGATGAACGCCGGGGTGTGGATGTCGCCGTGCGGGGTGTGGATCACCCCGGTGCGTCCCCGGCGTCCGGTCAGTTCGGTGTCGACGGTGAAGAACGGAGGCACCCAGACATCTAACCAGCGCAGCTGACCAGCGCTATCCGAGGAACCTCACGATGTGTTCGGCGAGCTCCTGACCGGCGTCCTCCTGGATGAAGTGCCCGGCGCCGTGCACCGTGGGGTGCTCGATGCCCTGCGCGCCGGGCATCGTCTGGCGGAAGATCGGTCCCATCGCACCGGTGATCGGATCGCCGTCGCTGAACGCCACCAGCATCGGTGTCTGGCTGGCCGTCAGCACCGCCCACGCCCGTCGGTTCGCTTCGGCGGCGGGGTCGTCCGGCGCGGTGGGTACCAGGGCAGGCATGGCCCGCGGGCCGGCGCAGAATCTGTCGTCCGGGAACGGGGCGTCGTAGGCCGCTCGGACATCGTCACGCATCGGGCGTTGGCAACCCGATTCGACGAACCGGCCGACGTCGACCGTCGGGGCGCTCTGAATCGCGGTGCGGAACTGCCACCAGATCTCGGGCATGTCGACGTCGCCGGTCGGCAGCCCGGTGTTGGCCACGACGATGCGCGCGAAGCGCTCGGGATGCTCGGCGGCCAGCCGCAGACCGATGAGCCCACCCCAGTCCTGCCCGACCAGCGTCACCCGCTGCAGCCCCAGGACGTCGAAGGCCAGCGCCCGCATCCACTCGACATGGCGAGCATAGCTGTGGTCCTCGATGCGAGCCGGCTTGTCCGAGCGGCCGAAGCCGACCAGATCCGGACAGATCACCCGGTAGCCAGCGGCGGCGACGAGCGGCATCATCGTGCGGTACAGGAACGACCAGGTGGGTTCGCCGTGCAGCATCAGGACCGGGTCGGCGTGGGTGGGCCCGTCCTCGACCCACGCGACGCGCAGTCGGCCACCTTCGGAGTCGTCGATCTCGCAATAATTCGGCCGATACGGGAATTCGGGAATTTCGGCGAACCGGTCGTCGGGTGTGCGCAAAGTCTGCATGGCGTGAAGATACCGACTTTCATCGCCGGGAAGGGCATTTGTGCAGCACAGGGCACCGTAACGGCCGTTCACATTGAGCCGTGAATTTCGGTCGTTTCCGCCACCGGCCCAATACGGCGAACCATACTTCATTCGATGACCCGCCAGTGCCGACGGGTCGCATCAGGAGTTAAGGAGGAGTTTGGTGAAGCATGCATTGGTGGTGACCATTGCCGGCGCCGCGATCGTGGTGACCGGATTGGCCGGCTGTTCCAAGGACGAGAAGAAGACCGAGGCGTCGTCGTCGAGCAGCTCGGCATCCTCCTCCGCATCGAGCGCCAGCTCCAGCGCGTCGGAATCGCCCAACGCGACCTCCGGTGCGGGCAACGCCAAGGTGACCATTGACGGGCAGCCGCAGAACATCCAGGGCCAGGTTGTCTGCGCGACGGCGGGCGGCAACTTCAATATCGCCATCGGCGAGGCCGCCACCGGAATCGCGGCGGTGATTTCCCCCGACGCCTCGGTCGTCCACTCGGTCGGGCTGGGCAACGTCAACGGCGTGACCCTGGGTTACCAGGAAGGCGTGCCCGGCGGCGCGAACGCCACCGCGTCCAAGGACGGCAACAACTACAAGATCAGCGGGACAGCGACGGGCGTGGACATGGCCAACCCCATGCAGCCGGTCACCAAGCCTTTCGAGATCGAGGTCAGCTGCCCCTAGCGGCGCGACGAGACGAAGCGGCGGCGCCCCGAGGGGTCGCCGCCGCTTTCTTGCCGGTCAGACCCCGACCGCCCGTTCCAGCGTGGCCAGCGAGTCTTCGAGATGCCCGAGTAGCCGCTGCAGATGCGGAATGCTGCGGCGGCAGCCCACCAGGCCGAAGTCGAGATTGTCGGCGTTGTTCGACAGGGTGATATTGAGCGCTTGACCGTCCAGCGCGATCGACAGCGGATAGTTGCCGTCCAGCCGGGCCCCGCGCCAGTACAGCGGCTCCTGTGCACCGGGCACGTTGGAGATCACGATGTTGAACGGCGGCTGGGCCGCCGAGGCCAGGGCAGGCACCAGGCCGAGCGCCAACGGCGCCATGTTGAAGGCCGACAACGCCAGCTGCTGCAATCGCGGCAGCTGGGAGAAGACCTCCTTGTTGCCCAGCATGGAGGTGCGGATGGTCTCCAAGCGCAGCGCCGGATCCTCGATATCGGTGGCCAGGCTGCACAGGATCGCGCCGACCAGGTTGCCGCCGCTGGAGGCGTCCTCCTCGGAGCGGAGGTTGACCGGAACCATCGCGATCAGCGGTCGGTCGGGCAGCGCGTCCTGCTCGATGAGGTAGGCCCGCAGCGCGCCGGCACACATGGCGAGCACCACGTCGTTGACGGTGACCCCGGCGGCGTCCTTGACGGCGACGACGCGTTTGATCGGCCAGGACTGCGCGGCGCAGCGCCGCGCGCCGCCGATCGGCACGTTGAACATCGTCTTGGGCGCGGCGAAGGGCAGGGTCAGCTGCTGTTCGACGATGGCGGCGCGAGCCAGGCCGACGGCCGAGGGCCCCAGGCCCGCGACGGTGCCGGCCAGCCGCACCAGGTCACCGACCCTCGACGAACGAGCTATCGTCCTGGTGCGCTGTGAGGGCGCCATGCTCCACGGCGCGTCGATGTGTGTCTCGAGCGGGTCCGGTGACAGCGAGCGGCGCATCAGCTTCATCGCCGACACACCGTCGAGCAACGCGTGGTGGACCTTGGTGTACACCGCGAATCGTCCGTCGTTGAGGCCTTCGACCAGATGGGCTTCCCACAGTGGCCGATGGCGGTCGAGCAGGCTGCCGTGCAGCCGGGAGGTCAACTCCAGCAGCTCGCGCACCCGGCCGGGTGACGGCAGTGCCGAGCGCCTCAGGTGGTATTCGAGGTCGATGTCGCGGTCGAAAGACCAGGTGAGGTTGGCGATCCCGCCGAGCAGCTGACCGGGGTGCTTGCGGAAGGTCGGCTGGACGTCCTCGAAGGCCAGCATCGACGCGTAGATATCGCGCAGGAATTCCACATCGGCGCCCTCGGGCGGTTCGAACAACTGAAGACCGCCGACGTGCATGGGGTGCTCGCGGGTCTCGGCCAAGAGAAACATCGAGTCGGCCGGTGATATGAGCTCCATCGATGTCCTCCGCGTCGGTTCTCCCCCGAGTGCCCATTAGATCGGTTCGTCACACCGCCCGGGGGTTCGGGCCGAAATACCCTGTGCCGTGCGTTCGTCGGCGGCGCAGTCTGAGGCATGGCTCTCCAGCGGTCCTCCCGCCGGCACCCGCCGGTAGTGGTCGGGGTGGTGCTGGGCATCGCGTCGCTGGGGGCGCTGGGGATGCTGGTGGCTGCGATGGTGGTGCTGGCCCACACGCCCGCCGGCGTCGATGCGACGCCGACGCCGGCACCCGCTGCGACCACCACGACGACCACCACCTCGGCGCTCGCCGCGGCGATGTGGGACTGGCAGTTGCGCGCCGGCGATCACTTCAAAGAATCCGCCCAGGCCCTGCAGCAGGTGTCCGAGGCGGTCGACCGCGGTGACGACGCCGGCGTGCGCGCTGGGTGCCGGAGGTTGCACAACACCGACGCGATCGGCCTGCAGGCTGATCTACCGACCCCGGATCCAGAGCTGACCGCCGAGCTGCAGCGCATGATCGACGACGTGAACATCGCCGCGCATGCGTGCCTGCGATTCGTCGAAACCCGCAGGCTCGACGACGCCACCAACTACCAGGACTATCTACGCCGGGCGATGGACCATCTGGCCACCGCGAAACAGATCCTCAACGAGGATCTCGGAAAGGGCTGATGCTCAGTGGTGGCCGCCGCCACCACCGCCGTCATGGGGCACCGCGTTGAAGCCGGGCTCGGCCACTTCGGCTTCGGTGAGCTGGTCGCTGGTGTCCGGGATGACGGTCGGCGCGCAGTCCATCGAGAAGCTGTCCTCGGTGTCACTGTCCGCGCACTGCGCCGCCAGCCGGGGAGCGGGCGCGCCGATGCCGCTGAACACGGCAACGGCCGGGGCCGCGGCAATCGCCAAACCGATTGCGGCATAAAGCAACCGTCGTGATCGGGCTGATGTGTTGGCCATAGTCGACTACCCCCAAGCAATTCACGATGACGTCGGCGCCTGCCGCACTACGTCTCCGACACGCCAGGGTAGGTCAGGTTCCTGGGAATGGCGACTAATCGGGCGCTGGCGAGCGCAAGTGAGTTGCGGTAAGGATCGTCAAAGCGACGGGCAACATCACCCACCCAGGCAGCCTGATACCGGAGCCGGCCCGGTACAGGGATTTCAGTCGGCGGCACGAGGCCGCAACATCCAAATGGCGGTGGCGGAGGGATTTGAACCCTCGGACGGGGGTTACCCGTCACACGCTTTCGAGGCGTGCTCCTTAGGCCGCTCGGACACGCCACCGCCGAAGAGCTTACGTCTCGGAGCCGAGCTAACCCAAATCGCGGTGACGAGCGAAGAAGTCCTCGAGCAGCGCCGCACACTCGTCGGCCAGCACGCCACCGCGCACCTGCGGACGGTGCGTCAACCGGCGGTCGCGCACCACATCCCAAAGCGATCCCGCCGCACCGGTTTTCGGCTCCCATGCCCCAAACACCAGCCGCGCCACCCGCGCCATCACCAACGCACCGGCACACATCGTGCACGGCTCGACGGTCACCGCGATCGTCGTGCCGGCCAGTCGCCAGCCGTCGCCGTAGACCCGAGCTGCAGCCCGCAGCGCCAGGATCTCGGCGTGCGCGGTCGGGTCCCCAAGCTGTTCGCGGGCATTGGCGGCACGGGCGAGTTCGGTGCCGTCCGGTGCGAACACCACGGCCCCGATCGGCACGTCGTCGGGACCGGCCGCACCCGCCGCCGCCAGAGCCGCGCGAATCAGCGCGCTGTCAGAACCCGAACTCACCGATCGAGACGGTCGAGCACGGCAGCCAGCTCGTCGGCGAAGCCCATCTCCCGCGCGATCCGGCCGAGCTGCTCGTCGGCGTAGAGGTCGGTTTCGTCGAGGATCACGCTCAGCACCGCCTCGGGCAGACCGAGGTCGGTCAGCACCCCGAGGTCACCCTCCTCGAACGGGTCGGAATCTTCCAGATCCTCCGCGGAGATGTCGGCGTCGAGAGTCTCCAGCGCTTCGGCGGCGATGTCGTAGTCCAGCGCCGCTGTCGCATCCGACAACAGCAGCCGAGTGCCCGACGGCGCGGGCCGCACGATCAGGAAGAACTCGTCGTCGATGTCGAGCAGCCCGAACACCGCTCCGGCACTGCGCAGTTCTCGCAACTCAGTTTCGGCGGCACTCAGGCTGGTCAATGCCTTCGCATTCATTCCCGAGCAACGCCACTTGCCATCCTCGCGCACCACGGCGACCCCGAAGCCGTCCGGGTTGTCCGACCCGGCGCTGTTCTGGGCTCGCTGTGCCTCCATGGCCGCATACGCTAGTCGCTGAGCAGGCGTTTTGACCAGGCACACGTCGGCAACGCCGCCCGGTGTGCAAACCTGGAACGGTGACCAATACACCCGTGTGCGTGCTCGGCCTCGGGCTGATCGGCGGGTCGGTCGTACGCGCCGCGGTCGCCGCCGGCCGGGATGCGTTCGGCTACAACCGCTCCGTTGAGGGCGCCCAGTCGGCCCGCTTCGACGGCTTCGACGCCACCACCGATATCACCGAGGCACTCACGTGGGCGGCCGATCGTGACGCGTTGATCGTCCTCGCCGTTCCGATGCCCGCTGTGTCGCAGCTACTGGGCCACGTCAAGGAGCTCGCCCCGAGTTGCCCGCTGACCGACGTGATCAGCGTCAAGGGTGCGGTGCTCGACGCGGTGCGCGCGGCCGGTCTGCTCGACCGCTATGTCGGCGGCCATCCGATGGCCGGCACCGCGCACTCCGGCTGGAGCGCCGGCAGCGAGCGGCTGTTCGCCGGCGCGCCGTGGGTGATCGGGGTCGACGAACACGTCGACGCCGGAGTCTGGGTGCAAGTGATGGATCTGGCACTGGACTGCCAGGCGGTGGTCGTGCCCGCTAAGTCCGACGAGCACGACGCGGCCGCGGCCAGCATCTCCCACCTGCCGCATCTGTTGGCCGAGGCACTGGCCGTCACCGCCGGTGAGATGCCGCTGGCCTTCGCGCTGGCCGCTGGTTCGTTCCGCGACGGCACCCGGGTGGCCGCGACCGCACCGGATCTGGTGCGTGCAATGTGTGAGGCCAACGTCGATCAGCTGCTGCCCAGCCTCGACCGCAGCCTGGACTTGCTGAACCAGGTTCGCAGATCGTTGTCCGAGAAGGGTTCGGTGGCCGAACTCGTCGAGGCCGGCCACGCGGCCCGCGCCCGTTACGACAGTTTCTCCCGGCCGCAGATCGTCACCATCGCCATCGGCGAGGAGAACTGGCGCGAGGAACTCGCCGCCGCCGGCCGGGCCGGCGGGGTGATCAGATCCGCTTTGCCAAGCCTGGATAGTCGACGATGAAGCCGTCGCTGTCCACGGTGATGGTGGTCTCGGCGACCGGCGAATGCAGCTTGATGCCATCCCCGCTGTCCGGGCCAGAGCTGCTGTAGCTGATGGTCGCCTGCTTGACGGTCAGATCCGGCAGGCTCACGTAGACCACCGGCAGGCTCACCGAATCCACCCGCTGGTAGAGCCCGGTGCGCCGGATCGGCAGCGCGTTGAAGAACGGGCTGAACACCACGTCGACGTCCAGCGCCCCCTCGTAACCGCCCCGGGACTGCCCCTGATGGTCGGTGACCAGCCACATGTTCTCTTCGTCGCGGGCGATCGACAGCTGCCGGTCCCGTTCGGCCAGGGTCACGCTCATCGACAGCCGCTTGGTGGCGCCGGTCTCGTCGGTCACCAGGTCGTAGGACGCACTGAACGCCGGATGGGTTCCCGAGGCGGCCGCGACAATACGGCCATATGCCTTGATCCGATTTCCCGACAGCTGCACGCGGGAGGATTCCATCCGCGAGGAGTCGTGGGCACGCCAGGTCAAAACAGCTGGCCAGGCGCTTACTGTCGCATCGTTGGCTGCACTCACCCATCTACCGTAAGCGACGGGTCACCCCGTTCGTAACCAGGTGCCGAAGTGCGACCCTTCTGTGACGTCGGGACCTGCGCATCCACGCTCACTTCGTCATCCAGCAATGGTTGCGGCATCCGGCGGAAACGGCCGGCGCCCGGCAACGAAGCCCAGACGGCCAGCGCCAACAAGCCGTCGAGCACCAGCGCAAGTACTGTCACCAGCAACGCACCCACCAGGGCGAGGTAGAACTGGCGGACCTTGATGCCGTCGATCAGATAACGCCCAAGCCCGCCCAGGCTGGCGTAGGCGGCCACCGTCGCGGTGGCGACCACCTGCAGGGTCGCGGTGCGCAGGCCGCTGAGGATCAGCGGCAACGCATTGGGAACCTCGACCCGGAGCAACACCCGCATCTCGGTCATCCCCATCGACCGGGCGGCGTCGACGACCGTGCGGTCCACATTGGCGATGCCGGAGTAGGTGCCGGCCAACAGCGGCGGGATACCAAGCAGCATCAGCGCAACGGTCGGGGGCACCAATCCCAGGCCCCAGAGCAGCACCCCGAGCAGCAGCACACCCAGGGTCGGCAGCGCGCGCAGTGCATTGACGCCGGTGACCACGAGGAAGGTGCCGCGGCCGGTGTGCCCGATGATCATTCCGATCGGGATGGCGACCAGCGCCGAAAAGAAGACCGCCACCGCCGTGTACTGCAGATGCTCGACGATGCGCGCCGCCAGTCCGGCGTTGCCACCCCAGTTCGCGGCGGTGAAGATGTAGGCCAGTGCCTGGTGCAGGAAGTTCATCAGCTCGCCTTCACCCGTGCCCACGGCGTGATGAGGCGCCCCGCGAGCAGGATCAAGATGTCGATGACGACGGCCAGCAGGAAGATCGCGATGATGCCGGCGAGGATCTGGTCGCTCTTGTCGGCCTGGTAGCCCTCGGTGAACCAGGTGCCCAGCCCGCCGATGCCGATCACCGAACCGACCGAGACCATCGAGATATTGGTCACCGCAACGACTCTGAGGCCGGCGATGAGAACCGGAATCGACAGCGGCAGATCAACTTTGAGCGTCCGGGACAACCCCGTGTAGCCGACCGCGGTGGCGGCGTCGCGTACCTGACCCGGCACCGCATCCAGCGCCTCCAGCACCGCACGCACCAACAGTGCGGTGGTGTAGAGGGTCAGCGCGACAATGACGTTGGCCTCATCGAGGATGCGGGTCGGGATGATCAGTGGCAGCACCACGAACAAAGCCAGCGACGGAATGGTGAAGATGATGCTCGCCGTCACCGTGGTCAATCGGCGCAACGCAGTGGTCCGCCACACGTAGGCGCCCAACGGCACCGCGATCAGCAGGCCGAGCACCACCGGCACCAGCGAGAGCCGCAGATGGATGACCGTCAGCGCCCAGGCCTTGTCGAGATGGGTGAGCAGATAGTTCATCCGCTCACCCGCTGGTGTCCAGGGCTTGAAGCACGTCGGCGGCCTTAACCCCGCCGACCACCTGCCCATCGGCGTCGACGGCAACTCCGAGCCCTGACGGCGAGGACAGTGCCGCGTCCAGTGCCAGCCGGAGGGTGCCGTCCGGACCGAACAGCGATCCCCCGGCGATTGTGCTGTCGTACAAGGAACTTCCGGCGCGGTGCAGCTCAACGCCCTCGGCATTGATCCACGCGTACGGCCGGCCGTCGTCCTTGGTCACCAATCGCCACTCGCCGTCCGACAGCGACAGTGCGTCGATCCCGGCCTCGGTGACGGTTGCGACGTCGTGCAACGGCAACCCGGCGGCCGCTCGGAACTGCAGCCCGCGGTATCCACGGTCGGCGCCGATGAACCCCGCGACGAAGTCGTTCGCGGGATTGGACAGCAGCCGCGCCGGCGCGTCGTACTGCTGCAGGGTTCCGCCGGGCCCGAAGACCGCCACCCGGTCGCCGAGGGTGATCGCCTCGTCGATGTCATGGGTGACGAAGACGATGGTCTTCTGCAATTCGCTTTGCAGGCGCAGGATTTCGACCTGCAGCTCATCGCGCACCACCGGGTCGACTGCCGAGAACGGTTCGTCCATGAGCAGGATCGGCGGATCGGCGGCGAGCGCACGGGCCACTCCGACGCGCTGCTGCTGGCCCCCGGAGAGCTGTGCGGGGTAGCGATCGCCCAGTTTCGGATCCAGACCCACCCGTTCGAGCACCGAGTAGGCGGCTTTGCGTGCTTCCTTGCGCGACTGGCCCTTGAGCACCGGGACGGTGGCGACGTTGTCGATGACCCGTTGGTGCGGCATCAACCCGCCGCTCTGGATGACGTAGCCGATGCCCAGGCGCAGCTTGACCGGGTCGACGCCGGCGATGTCGCGACCGTCCACGGTGATCGTCCCCGACGTGGGCTCGATCATCCGATTGATCATCCGCATCGATGTGGTCTTGCCACAGCCCGACGGACCGACGAAGACCGTCAACGTACCGGTCGGCACCTCCATACTCAGGCTGTCGACGGCCACCGTGCCGTCCGGGTATGTCTTGGTGACCGTCTCGAAGGTGATCATCTATTTCCCGATCGGTTTGTCGAAACCGTTGTCCTGGACCCACTGTCGCGCGGCCTCGTCCGGGTCGACCCCCGAGTTACCGGCCACTGCCGTGTTGAGGGCGATCAGCCCGTCGGTGGACAGCTTCGCCGAGACCGCGTCGAGCACCGTCTTCAACTCGTCGGACTTCTTCTGCGAGCTGACCAGCGGGACGACGTTGGCCGCCAGGAAGTTGTTCTTCGGATCCTCGAGCACCACGAGTTTGTTCTGCGGAATGGCCGGCGAGGTGCTGAAAATATCGGCCGCCGTGACGGTGCCGTCGACGAGCGCACGCACCGTGGCCGGCCCGCCGCCGTCGCTGATCGAGACGAAGTTGTCCGGTTTGATGTCCAAACCGTACTTGGCCTTCAGCCCCGGCAATCCCTCGGCGCGGGTGAGGAACTCAGAAGGAGCACCGAACTTGACCTCCGCCGAATGGGCCGCCAGATCGCCGATCGTCTTGAGGTTCCACTTCTGTGCGGTAGCAGCGCTGACCGCGACGGTGTCGGTGTCATCGGCCGGCGAGGGCGTCAGGATCGACAGGTCACCGGGCAGCGCCCGGGACAGCGCCAGCTCTACCTGATCGGGCGTCGTCACCGTCGTCTTCGGGTCGAAATACTGCAGCAGGTTTCCGGTGTACTCGGGCACCAGGTCGATGGAATGGTCGCGGACGGCGGGGATGTAGGTCTCCCGGCTGCCGATGCCGAACTGGCGGCCCACGGTGAACCCGTTGGCCTCCAGCGCCTGGGCGTAGATCTCGGCAACGATCTTAGACTCCGGGAAGTCTGCGGAGCCCACCACCAGCGACTTGAGATCACCCGACGTCGTCCCGCCGCCAAGGGGGTTGGAACTGCCGCACGCCCCGACCACCGGCAGCATCACCGCGAGCAGAATCACCGCCAACCACAGTCGCTTTGCACCCCGCGACTGGTTCATGAACGTCCCTTCCACCCCGGCCTTGTCCCGACAGTAACGGCAGCCGCCGACACCCGCCCGGGTTTGAATCACGGCAGACGTCATCTGCTCGGTGCGGCACTATGTGTTTCTTTCTGGCCGCGTGTTTCTTTCTGGCCGCGAACGGGCAAAGATGGCTTCATGAGCAGCGAACCCCAGGTATCGCCTACGGAGCCGACACCGCCACCGGCGGTACCCCCACATCCGCAGCCGACGGACAAGGCGCTCAACGAGGTCAAGTTCACCCGGGCGGCTGCGCTCTGGTCATCGCTGATCTTCGGGTTGTTGATCCTCACGATCCTGCTGGTCTTCATCGCCCAGAACACCGAGTCGGCAACGTTCGCGTTCCTCGGCTGGGGCTGGACCCTGCCGCTGGGTGTGGCCATCCTGCTCGCCGCGGTGTGCGGCGCGCTGATCACGGTGCTCGTCGGCGCGGCAAGGATTTTCCAGCTGCGCCGCGCTGCCAAGAAGAACCTCAAGGCCGCCCGGCAGGTGTAGCACCACGGCGGGCACCCCCGCTCCCCCCGCGGTATCTTGACGTCCTCGTCAGTCCGCGTCGATCGGGGTCTACATGCTCACCGCCACCGCCACCGCCACCCGCCCTTGGGTGACCACCGGAGTCGCCCTTCTCGGCGCCGCCGTCATCGCCGTCCCTGCCACCGCGCCACAGGCCGCCATTCCCCAGGTCCATCTGCCGGCGATCGACCTGTCCGCGTCGGTGCTGGATATCTTCACGGTCCCGGCGCTGCGGCAGTACGTCGCCAACCAGATCGAGGGCTACGCGACGCTGGCCGCAGGCTTCGCGACCGCGGGCGTCGCCGCCGGCGAGGCAGTCGGGGCGCTGCCCTCCACGGTCGTGACCTGGGGACAGCAGGTCGTCACCGGCGACTGGCTGGGCTCGTTGACCACTGCGGAGGACTATGTGGTCGACTCCGCGGCCTCGATCATCCTGCCGATCCTGAATGCATACATCACGAACAATGTCCGGACCCTGGCGGTCCAGTCCGCGCTGTGGACGGCGGTCCCGCAGGCCGTCTACTTCGCGGGCCGGGGCGTATACCAGTTGTTCGACGGTGTCACCCGGGCGTTCATCGTGGCGACCCAGGATGTGCTGGCGGCGATCAAGACGCTGGATCTGACCACCGTCGTCGACGCCGTCGTGGCCGGCGCCCAGGGCGTGATCAGCTCCGTCGGCTCCGGCGCCCAAGACGTCGTCGATGGCATCGTCGACGCGCAGACCACCCTGGCGAACGCATTCAAGGTCTACCCGACAATCCCGGCGTCGTCGGTGACGCTGTCCAGCGCCGCGGAATCGGGGAACTCGGCGGCAGCGGCCAGCGCGGCCAGCTCCACCACATCGTCGGCCGACGCCACGAGTGACGTGGCGACCGACACCACCACCGACACCACCACTACGGCCACCACCACTACGGCCACCACCACCTCCGCCACCTCTGGCACCTCCGCCACCTCTGGCCGCACGAAAGCGTCACGCACGCCGGCTTCGGCCAAGGCGTCGGCGAAGAGTTCGGCCGACTCGGGCAGGAAGGGTGTCGGCGGCAGCAAACGCACCGCGCACGCCGGCTAGTGACGTGATCCCGAGCGGGTCGACTGCGATCACCGGCGCCTAGACCGGGATGGGGCGATCGCCTGGGCGCTCGCCGATATCGTCTTGGTCGACGCCGTTCCTGGAGCCGTTCAACGGCTCACAGCACTAGCGTGACAACGTCTGCAAACCACGCTCGATCAGGATCGCTACAGCCTGACCCGCGCCGTCGTTCCCGTCGGAGTCGTCTGCGTCGTCGGTGGTCGCCGCCATCCGCCGGCGGAAGTCGATACCCGCGGCGATGATCGCCAACTTGAAGTACGCCAATGCCATGTAGAAGTCCCAGTGCGCCAACGGGCTTCCGGAAACGATCGAGTAGCGGTGCGCCAGTTCGTCGGCGGACGGCATCTGCGGCGCCGTCCACGCGGTCTCCTCGTTGAGGATGAGGTTCAGCGCAGGGTCGCGGTGCACGCACATAAGCGCCGCATCCGAGAGCGGGTCGCCGAGCGTCGAGAGTTCCCAATCCAGCACGGCCCGAACGATTGTGGGATCGTCGACGTCCAGAATGGTGTTGTCGATGCGGTAGTCGCCGTGCACGATCGAGGTGCGGCTCTGCTCGGGCACCATGGCGGCCAGCTTCGCATGTAGCCGTTCGACGTCGGTGTCCCGCGCGTCATCCGGCAGCCGTACGTGCTGCCACTGCGAACCCCACCGGCGCACCTGCCGGTCGAGGTAGCCCGTCGGCTTTCCGAAATCGCCCAGCCCGACGGCCTCCGGGTCGATCTCGTGCAAGTCGACCAGCACCCGAATCAGGCTGTCGGCACACGCACTCACGACGTCCGGCCCGCCGAGGGCGTCCAGCTGCACCCGGCTGCGCACCACTTGCCCCGGCACGAACTCCACCATCTGGAACGGTGCGCCGCCCACGGAGTCGTCGTCGCGCATGGTGACCGCGCGCGCCACCGGTACCAGAGTGCCGGCCAACGCCGCCACCACCCGGTATTCGCGGCCCATGTCGTGGGCCGACGGCGTGAGCCCCTGCAGCGGCGGGCGGCGCAGTACCCACGACGAGGCGTCGTCGTGAATGAGGAACGTCAGGTTGGACCTCCCCCCGGAGACGAACCTCGCCTGCAATTCTCCGGTGCGAGGGACACCGGCCTCGTGCAGGTGCCGGTCCAGTGCTGCCAGGTCGAGTCCGTCGAGTGAAGTCACCCGCTATGTATAACTGCTAGCGCTGATTGCGCGGCAACAGGTCCCACACATGCTCGGTGCCGTTGACCGTGGCGACGGTGCCCTGTCCACTGCGCGAGTACAGCACCCTGGTCACCGAGACGTAATCGATGGGGAACGACAGCAGCCGCGCGGTACCGAGCAGCTCGTGCAGGATCACGTTGATCACCCCACCGTGGCTGAAGACGGCCACCGTCTCGTCGTGTTCGGCGGCGGCCACAACGGCGGCCAGCGCCGCGCTCACCCGGGCACGGAATGCGTCCTCGTCGACGCTGCTGGGCAGGTGCCCGGCCGCCATCCGCGCCCACTCCTGCGGCCGCTCGGTGCGGACCTGCTCGATCGGGACGTAGTGCGACATGCCTCGGTCGTACTCGGCGAAGCGCTCATCGACGTCGACGACGAGCCCACGTGCCTCGGAGACCGGCGCGGCGGTCTGTACCGCCCGGCGTTGCGGACTGCTGACCAGCCGGGCAATCGGGAACCGGTGCAGCGCGTCGGGCAGGCGCCGCGCCTGCTCCCAGCCCTGTTCGGACAACACCGGATCGGCACCCTCGCCGGCTTCGGTCCGACGCGGCAGGGCATGCCTGACCAGCAACAGCTGCATGAGTGACGTGATCCTTTCGGTACCGGGGGGTGCGCCGGTCAGCGCTCCGGCAACTCGGCCAGTATCTCCGCGGTGTGCTCGCCCAGTTTCGGCGCGGTCGAGCGCGGAGCCCACGGCGTGCCGTGGAAGTCGACGGGAGTGGCGATCATCGGCAACGAGCCGTCCTCGCCGGGAACCTCCACCAGGCCACCCGCCGCGTGGAACTGCTCATCGCCGAGCACGTCCTGCATCGAATTGACCGGCGACCAGAACAGGTCGGGTTCGGTCGCGAAAATCTCCGCCCACTGCGACAACGGCTTGGTCGCGAAAATCTCGTCGAGCATGCCGATCAGCTCACGGGCATTGCCGGCCCGGTCCCGGGCAGCGGCAAAGCGGTTGTCGGTTAGCCACTCCGGGCGGTCCACCGCACGGCACAGCGCGGGCCAGTGCCGGTCGGCCTCCAATCCGACAAGCCAGAACCGCCGGCCGTCGGCGGCCAGGTAGTTATTCATGCAGGGGTTGCCCATCGCCTCGCGTTGGCCGATGGCGATCGGGCTGCCGGTGAGCAGGAACGTATTCAGGTCGAAGCTCACGGTGTAGACGCCCTGCCGATACAGCGAGGTGCTCACCAGCTGACCCCGGCCGGTTCGTGCACGGGCGACCAGGGCGGCGTTCACGGCGGCGGCCAACGTCATCCCGGTCGTGTGGTCACCCATGCCGCCCCGCTGGAACGGCGGGGTCTCACCGGGCCGTGTGAGCAGATCGGCGACCCCGGAGCGCGCCCAGAACGCGGCGACGTCGTAAGCCGGCCGGTCGGCGTCGGGTCCCGATTCCCCGTAGCCGGTGATCAGGCCGTACACCAGGCGGGGATTGAGCTCGGCCACCGAGGCGTGGTCCAGTCCGAGCCGGCGCAATGCCCCCGGCCGAACATTGGTGATGAAAACATCTGCGCCGCGCAGCAATTGGCGTGCCGTCGCCAGGCCGGTATCCGTTGTCAGGTCGAGTACGATGCTGCGTTTGGAGCGGTTGTCCATTTCGAACGGCGGGTTGCCCTCGTCGCCAAGACCCAGCATCCGGCCGAACATCCGGCCCGGATCACCGGTCGGCGGTTCGATCTTGACGACGTCGGCCCCCCAGTCCGCCAGGATGCCGCCGGCGGCCGGTCCGGCGACCCAGACACCGAGCTCGACAACCCTGATGCCCTCCAGCGGTCCCGCCATGCGGCAGACACTACCGGTGACCGCAGTGGAGAATGCTATTCTCCCAGCAGAGACTTGAGGAGTGCTATGACGAGAACGGTGGTTCCCGAGGGTCTGGACGTCGCCGCACTCGGCCGGTGGCTCGACGGCCAGAACGCACCGGGCGCCGGCGAACTCCCGGTTGCCGAGGTGCTCAAGGGCGGCTCGCAGAACATGCTTTACCGGATCCGCCGGGGCGGTGACGCCATGGTGATGCGGATGCCGGGCCCCCGGGCCGACCAGCGCCGCCTCGACGAACTGCTGCGGGAGATCCGCCTGGAGCGCGCGTTGAAGGACACCGACGTTCCGCACGCCGAGTTGGTGGCCGCCGACGAAAGCGGCACGGTGCTGGGCAAACCGTTCTACCTGATGGAGGAGATCGACGGCTGGAGTCCAATGGACGGCGGCTGGGCCGCCCCCTTCGACACCGATCTGTCGGCCCGGCGCGGGTTGGCATTCCAGCTCATCGAGGGCGCGGCAAAGCTCGGCAGTCTGGATTGGAAGGCCCAGGGGCTGAACGGATTCGGCAAGCCGGACGGCTTCCACGACCGCCAGGTCGATCGCTGGTTGTCCTTCCTCTCGGCGTTCCGAGTCCGAGAGCTGCCCGGCCTCGACATCGCGGCGGACTGGTTGCGGCGCAACCGGCCCGCGCATTTCACGCCGGGAATCATGCACGGCGACTACCAGTTCGCCAACGTCATGTTCGCCCACGGCGCACACCCGCGGCTGGCAGCCATCGTCGACTGGGAAATGACCACCATCGGGGATCCCCTGCTCGACGTGGCCTGGGCCCTGCTGGGCTACGAGGACGAGAACCCGAAGGATGACGGCTTCTACCTTCCCATGGCGGGCATGCCGACCCGCAGTGAACTGCTCGCCCACTACGAGAAGATCAGCGGACTGCCGACCGAGAGCATCCATTACTACCTCGTGCTGGCGAACTGGAAGCTCGGCATCGTGCTGGAGAAGACCTATGCGGCCGCGGTCACCGGTGGCCAGGCCGACCCGAAGATCACCCAGGCATTTGAAACGATGGTGCCCGATCTGATCAGCACCGCAGCACGGCTGGCGCAGAACGGAGAGGACAGCTGAAATGGGTTATGCAGAACAGCTTTTCGACATGACGGACCGGGTGGTGCTGATCACCGGCGGTAGCCGCGGGCTCGGCCGGGAGATGGCCTTTGCGGCGGCCCGCTGCGGGGCCGACGTGATCGTCGCCAGTCGCAAGTACGACGCCTGCGTGGCGACCGCCGCCGAGATCGCGGCCGAAACCGGGCGCACCGCCATGCCCTACGGCGTGCACGTCGGGCGGTGGGACGAACTCGACGGGCTGGTGGGCGCCGCCTACGAGCGATTCGGCAGGGTGGACGTGCTGGTCAACAACGCCGGGATGTCTCCGACCTACGACAAGCTCACCGACGTCAGCGAGAAGCTCTTCGACGCGGTGATGAACCTCAATCTCAAAGGCCCGTTCCGGCTTTCGGCGCTCATCGGTGAGCGGATGGTCGCCGACGGCGGGGGTGCGATCGTCAACGTCAGCACCCACGGCTCGCTGCGGCCGCACCCGTCGTTCATCCCCTATGCGGCCTCCAAGGCCGGCCTCAACGCGATGACCGAAGGGCTGGCCCACGCGTTCGGACCGACGGTGCGGGTCAACACGCTGATGCCCGGACCGTTCCTCACCGACATCAGCAAAGCGTGGAATTTCGGCGACCACAACCCGTTCGCCCGCCACGCTCTGCAGCGCGCCGGAAATCCCAACGAAATCGTCGGCGCTGCATTGTTTCTGATGTCCGATGCCGCCAGTTTCACCACCGGCTCGATCCTGCGGGCCGACGGCGGCATCCCCTGAGAAGGAGACTTTGATGGCATTCGATTTCTCGGTCGAGCCAGAGTTCGAAGCGAAGCTGGAGTGGATTCGCGACTTCGTCCGCGAGGACGTCGAGCCCCTCGAGGTGATCTTCCCCGGCTGTGAGTTCCTTCCGCTGGACGCAGAGCGCCGCAGGGTCGTCGACCCGCTCAAGCAGAAGGTCCGCGACCAGGGCCTGTGGGCGCCACATCTGGGGCCGGAACTGGGTGGTCAAGGTTTCGGCGCGGTCAAGCTGACGCTCATCAACGAGATCCTCGGCCGCGCGACCTGGTCGTCGATCGTCTTCGGCACCCAGGCACCCGACACCGGTAACGCCGAGATCCTCGCGCGGTTCGGCACGAGTGCGCAGAAGGACACCTACCTCGCCGGGCTGCTGTCCGGGGAGATCTTCTCCACGTTCTCCATGACCGAGCCGCAGGGCGGATCCGATCCGCGGGGGTTCACCACCCGGGCGGTGCGCGACGGCGATCACTGGGTCATCGACGGCCTCAAGTACTGGTCGTCGAATGCGTCGGTCGCCTCCTTCTTCATCGTCATGGCCATCACCGACGCGGAAGTCCCGGTGCACAAGGGCGCTTCGACGTTCCTCGTCCCCAAGGACACCCCCGGCGTCATCATCGAGGCCACCCATCGCCTGGTGGGCTCGCACCAGCACGATCCCGGGCATTCCCTGGTGCGCTACGACAACGTGCGGGTGCCCGCCTCGGCGATGCTCGGCGAGGAGGGACAGGGCTTCCACGTCGCGCAGTCCCGGCTGGCAGGCGGACGACTACACCACGCGATGCGTTCCATCGGCATGGCTCAACGCGCCATCGACATGATGGCCAGGCGCGCGAAGAGCCGCTTCACCCAAGGCAGCACGCTGGCCGACAAACAGCTGATCCAGGAGTTCGTCGCCGACTCCTACGTCGAGCTGGCGCAGTTCCGGCTGGCGGTGCTCTATGCCGCGTGGCTGGTCGACGCCCAAGGCGAACGCGCCGCGCGCGAAGCGATCGCGGTGTGCAAGATCCAGACCGCCAACGTGCTCAAATCGATTGGGCTGCGGGCTATCCAGGTACACGGTGGCCTCGGATTGACCGATCAGATGCCGCTGACCAACGTGCTCCTCGGCGGGCTGACTCTCGGATTGGCCGACGGCCCGACCGAGGCGCACAAGGTGAACCTGGCTCGCCAAATCCTCAACGGTTACGACGCCGAGGACCCGGTGTGGCCGAGTGAGTTCCTCGCCAATCGCATCGAGCGGGCCCGAGAGAAGTACGGCGACCTGGTCGATCGTATTCCGGCACTACCTGTTTCGCCGTGACCAGCCGTGCCGCGGCTGCCGTTGAGCGGGCGCTCGACGACCGCCAGCGAGAGGCCACCGAGGAGGTGGAGCGCATCCTCGCGGCCGCGCTGACCGTGATGCAGCGGGGTGCTCCCGATGCACCGCGGGTCGCCGACATCGTGCGCGAGGCGGGCGTCTCCAACAAGGCGTTCTACCGGTACTTCGCGGGCAAGGACGACCTGATGCTTGCCGTGATGGAACGCGGTGTCGCCCTGGTCGTCTCATACCTGGAACATCAGATGGCCAAGGAGAGCACTCCGCAGGGAAAGATCAGCCGCTGGATCAGTGGCACATTGGCCCAGGTTGCCGATCCGGATCTGGCCGGCATGAGCCGCGCCGTGATCGCTCAGATGTCGGATTCGGACCAGCGCCGCCTCGGCGCCGACGAGATCATGGCCGCGGTGCGTACGCTGCTGGTCGAGCCGATCCGTGAGCTCGGCGGGCCCGACCCCGAACGAGACGCCGACGCGGTGTTCGTCCTCACGGTCGGTACGATGCGACGCTACGTCGACTCGACTGATCAGCCGGGCCGCAAGGACATCGCACACCTGGTGCGGTTCTGCCTGCGCGGACTCGGTGTACCGGAAGGAGAACGCTGATGCGCGCCCTCGTCTGCCGCGAGTACGGCACCCCGGAGGACCTGGTCATCGAGGAGGTATCCGATCTGGTCCCGGGCCCGGGTCAGGCAGTCGTCAAGGTCCGCGCCGCGGCGGTCAACTATCCCGACGTCCTGCTGGTCGGCGGTAAGTACCAGATCAAGGTGCCCCCGCCGTTCAGCCCGGGCAGCGAGATGGCCGGCGACGTACTTGCCGTCGGCGACGGCGTCGACTTCCGGCCCGGTGACCGGGTTTCGGCGACCACATTCGTCGGGGGTTTCGCCGAGCAGGCGGTCGTCGACGCCCGCGGACTGAGCGCCATTCCCGACGGTGTCGATTACGCCGACGCCGCCGCCTTCGGCGTGACCAACAAGACCGCCTATTACACGTTGCGGACCGTTGCCCCGGTCGAGCCCGGCGACTGGGTGGTCGTGCTGGGGGCGGGTGGCGGTGTCGGGCTGGCCGCCGTGGACATCGCAGTTCTGATGGGCGCCAGAGTAATCGCCGCCGCTTCCAGCCCCGACAAGCTCGAGGTGTGCCGGCAGCGCGGCGCGGAAGCGCTCATCGACTACGACCGCGAGGACCTCAAGTCGCGGCTGAAGGAGATCACCGGGGCCGGCGGTGCCCAGGTGGTATTGGACCCGGTCGGCGGTGCCTATTCCGAGCCAGCGCTTCGCGGCCTGGGCCGCGGTGGGCGGTTCGTCACGCTGGGCTATGCCACCGGCCAAATCCCTGCGATCCCCTTGAACCTGGTGATGCTCAAGGGAATCACCTTGCTCGGTATGGAGATTCGGACGTTCGCCACCGACTATCCCGACCAGATCGGCCGCGACGACGCCGAACTCGCCGCACTGTTCGCCGAGGGCAAGCTGCGACCGTACATCGGGGCGCGGTTCCCGCTGGATCAGGCGGCCACCGCCCTGCGCTACGTCGCCGACCGCAAGGCCATCGGCAAGGTCGTCATCGACGTCGCCTGAGTCGCGGCAGGCATGGTGAACTCAGGGTGATCGGCGGGCATCCGAACCTCGAGTAGAGCGTCATGATCTGGTTAACAGCGCCACTCGAATCGCGACCGAACTGGTAGGCCTGATAGGAATCAGTTGCGCAGCAAGGCAGTCCAGCGCGCTCGGTCAACGGTTGGGGAACTCGATGAAACGGGCATTGCTCACCACTCGCACGGCAGCCGCGACCGTGGCCCTGGGAATCGGGGTGGCGTTGGCGAACGCCACCACCCCGACCGCCGCGGCCGACACATCCGGGGCTCATCAATCATCGACGGGCTCGAGTCCTGCCAAGGGACCCGCGGCGACAACGCGCTCCGCGAACCAGAACTCGACAGCAGCGACCCCGAGACCGAAGACCGGGGCATCCGCCCGGAAGACCGCAAGCGCCACAACCAGAGTTCAGGCCACAAGCGTCGTGCGATCGGCCACCACAGCGCGCCCCGGCACGGGCGCACTAAAGCCAAGCCCCGCACCCCTGCGGGGAAATTCGGAGTCACCTGCGAGCTGGGTGGCGGTCGCCGCCGCACGACGCGAACTCGGCGATCACCCGCTCGAGGAATTGGCCCGACGTATCGGTCTGGCCGTGAACACCGTGTTGACACCGGTGAACACCTTGGTCAGGAACCTCGTGGGCGTCGCCGATCCGCTGGACCCCGGCCAGTGCAAAGACGGCGTCTGCAACCCCACCAGCGACTTCTACCTGCCGTTCGTCCGAAACGAGGTCACCGTCCTCAACCTGACCGGTGGACCGGTCACCCTGACGAACCTCGACACGAAACAGCCGCTGACCTACGGCCCGCAGGAAGGGTACGTCCTCGACAACGCCCGGCTGGTTCAGCTGGCGTTCTATCAGAACTCCAGCGAATGGGATAAAGACTGGACCTACGAGGGCACGATGGGTTGGTCGACCAGCGCCACGACAGTCACCGTGGATGTCGATGCCGCCGGGGCCACCGCGTCGGTGTCGAACAGCGATGTGCAGACTCTCATCTTCGACACCCCGGAACCCGTCACCGGGGTCTCGGAAATCGCCAACCGACAGACCCTGGTGCTCCTGCCGAAGGCCGGCGCCGAGATCACGATCGACCCGACCGACGCGGTGGGTCAGGCGCTCGTCGCCATGGCGTTGTGCAAGGTGGCCGGCAGCTGCGGCCAGGAAGTCGTCGACGAGCAGGTCCTGCTCAGCGCCCCGAAACTGGTCGGCAACACCCTCTTCAACGACGGAACCGTCGACTCGACCAACAGGTACAAGGTGACTCACGAGGTGACCAAGACCAGCGGCGTCGAGGAGAACCTGAAAGTGGTCGCCGGTACCTCACTGAACTTCTCGCTCGGCCCGTTGTCGTTCCAGAGTGAAATCGGCGCATTGCTGCAGCAGAAGTACGGCCACAGCTGGAGCGACGGCGTCACCACCGAGTCGCAGGTGGACTTGAACGTCCCGCCGGGCAGCTACGGCCAGATATACGTGCAGTATCCCGAGTACCACGACTTCGTCAACATGACTCTCACCGAATCGGGCGTCACCATCAACATCCCGAACGTCGAGTACGTCAGCCTCGCGCCCTCAGGGTCGCTGGACCCCGACGGCACCCCCCTCGCGGTCACCTACACCACCGACGACTGGAAGATCGGAACCGGTCCGCACCCGTATCCCGACTCCGATTCGGTGCCGACTTCCCCGGAGAGCACGGTGGCCGACGCGGCCACGACGGTGTCCGACATCGCGGCGCCCGGCCCGGCACCCACCGCCACGCGCAAGACTCTGGTCCAGATCCTGGACGACTTCGTCAGCAGTGAGGCGCGGGCGTTTCGCACCCTGCCCGCCATCATGCTCACCGGTCAGGCGATCAGCTCGCAGACCTTCCGGGTCGTCAACCTCACGCCGTATCCGCAGACACTCAGCAGCATCACCGGAGAATACGAAGAGGACGACTCGCCGGAGAAAGGCTTTGTCCTGCAGCCCTTTCAGGCAATCGACTTCGAGGTGGATTACAGCGTCTGGAGTGATCAAGAGGCGTACGTGACGTGGACGAACGAAACGGGAGTGGACGCGTCGGCGGAGTTCAAGGTCTTCAACGGGGGCAGCGCGCCGCTGGTCACCTGTCAGAGCAGCAGCGGATGCATGGCCTACGGCTACGCCGACGAGGCGACGATGTACCTCATCTACCCGTACGCCAATCCCGGGAAGATCGACGTCACCGAAGACCCGAACCTTGCCAGCGCGGCCGTCGACACGGCCTGCTCACCGGCTTATAGCGGTTCAGTCCCGGGTTCGTGCGGCGTGAACGTCACCGGCGACGTCTACTACAACGCCCCGACAACCGGGCCCGTCCAGCAGCACATCAACCGCGGCTCGAACGAGAACAGCTATTACTACACCATCACCACCACCAAGAGTGAGTCGGCGAGTTGGTCAGCAGGCGGGGGGATCAAGCTCAAGGAGAAGGCCGGCGTGTTCGTCGGACTGCAGATCGAAATCGAAGCGTCCGTGCTGTACAACAGCTCGGTGCAGGTCAAGGACACCGAGTCCAGCACAGTCGTGCAGAATCTGCTGCCGGACTACGGCGGCGCCATCTACGTCGGCGACCCCTACCTTCGGACCTATGGCGACTACATCGTCAACCTGCCCAACCTCACCATGATCGTCACCGGCCAGTGGATCGAAGCGGCGTCCGGCCTCGGCGCTCAAGGACCGGTCGCGAACGTCGTCGACTACCCGCTCGCGTAGCGGCCATCTCAGGGTGTGATGATGTTGAAGTTCGGGTCGGGCTGGTCCAGCGCACCCAGCAGGGCCCCAAGCGCGTCCCCGTCACCGCTGGTCTCCAGCCCCGGCGAGGTGAAATCCCCTGCTGCGGCGGCCAGTAACCGCATCTTGGTGGCCAGCCGAACTGTCACCGTTGCGCTGGCTTCGTCGGCCGCGCACTTGCGGTAGACCAGTACACCGTTGCGCAGAGTGAGCCGGTAGTTGGCTCCGGTGTCGGCGAAGGTCATATCCACCGCGATGTCGAGGTCCCAGGCGCGCGGGCCGTTGACGCTGATCGCCAGTGCGTCGAACATCTGCTCTGGGGTCAGTTGCGCCATCATCGTGGTCGATGTCGTCTGCGTCGGTGTCCCGAAGTTGCCGTCGCGCAGTTCGGTCGCCCCGGATAGGAAGAAATTGCGCCACGTCGCGCATTCGGCCCCGTAACCCAGCTGTTCCAGGGTGTCGGCATACAGTTCGCGGGCGCCCGCATGATTCTCGTCGGTGAAGATGGCGTGGTCCAACAGCGTTGCCGCCCAACGGTAGTCGCCCGAATCGAACGCCGCGCGGGCCAGGTCGACGACTCGATCGATGCCGCCCATGGCTGCCACGTAGCGGGGCCCGGCCGCCTCCGGTGGGTGCGCCCACAGCCGGCCTGGGTTGCCGTCGAACCACCCCATGTATCGCTGATAGACCGCCTTGACGTTGTGGCTGACCGAGCCGTAATAACCGTGCGCGTGCCACGCGTCGTGCAGCGCAGGCGGCATCTGGAAACTCTCGGCGATCTCGATACCGGTATAGCCCTGGTTGAGCTGACGAAGAGTCTGGTCGTGCAGGTAGGCATACAGATCTCGTTGCAGAGAAAGGAATTTCACGATCTCTTCGCCGCCCCAGGTGGGCCAGTGGTGCGAGGCGAAGACAACGTCGGCGCGGTCGGCGAAGGTGTCGATGGCCTCGGTCAGGTACCCCGACCAGGCATGCGGGTCGCGGACCAGCGCACCGCGCAGGGTCAGCAGATTGTGCAGGTTGTGGGTGGCGTTCTCGGCCATGCACAACGCGCGATACTTGGGGAAGTAGAAGTGCATCTCAGCGGGCGCCTCGGTGCCCGGCGCCATCTGGAACTCGATCTCCACCCCGTCGATGGTGTGCGTCTCCCCGGTGGTGGTGATGTCGACGGTGGGCACGATGATCGCCACCTCGCCGGTGGATGTCTGCTGCCCAAGGCCGCACCCCACCTGCCCCTGCGGCCCTCGCTCGAGCAGCGTGCCGTACATGTACGACGCACGGCGGGCCATCGCGGTTCCTGCGTAGACGTTCTCCTGCACGGCGTGCTCGACGAAGCCCGCCGGGGCCAGCACCGCGACCTTGCCCGCGTCGACGTCAGCCTGACTGGTCACCCCCAGCACGCCGCCGAAATGGTCGACGTGGCTGTGGGTGTAGATCACTGCGGTGACGGGACGATCTCCGCGGTGGGCACGGTAGAGCGCCAGCGCGGCCGCGGCGGTCTCCGTCGAGATCAGCGGATCGATCACGATCACGCCCGTGTCGCCCTCGATGAAGCTGATGTTCGACAGGTCCAGTCCGCGCACCTGGTAGATGCCCTCGACCACCTCGTAGAGACCCTGTTTGGCGGCCAGGATGGACTGCCGCCACAAGCTGGGGTGAACCGACGCCGGAGCGTCACCGCCGAGGAAGTCGTAGACATCGTTGTTCCACACCACCCGGCCGTCGGCGGCGGTCACCACGCACGGCGTCAGGGCGGCGATGAAGCCGCGGTCGGCGTTGACGAAGTCATCGGTGTCGGTGAACGGCAGCGACGTCAGCTGCTCGGCATTGGCTGCTTCGATGACCGGGGTCGGCGGCTTGTGTTCCATAGCCCGCATCCTCGCCTACGACGACTCCTTTGGCACACCGTTCCGGGATGCTAGACCACCGTCTGCGACGACGAGCTGCCCGTGGAGCCGGTCCAGAACCCGTTGAGCGGAACGGCGTACTTGTCGTTGTTGGTCATCGTCGGCAACCCCAGCGCATCCTCGATGGTGCGCAGGGTGCTGTAGTGGTCGTAGCGGTCGGTGACAACGAAGGCACCGCCGCGCATGCCGCCCTCGCTGACCGCGAGCGGGGAGGGGATCACCACCGTCACCACGTGGTTGCCCTCGTTGCCGATGCCGAGGGTGATGTTGTTGTTGTCCTCGTCGAAGGTGATGATCAGCGCCGACTTGGTGGTGGCCCAGGCCTCGGAGTTGATCACCGTCGGCACGGTCTGCTGTAAGAACTCGTCGAGCGCGGGAACGTTGTATTGATGGCGGGGATCGATCTGACCCACGACGAAGTGGGCGACGCCACTCAGCCCGCTCACCGGGCCTTCCCCGTTGGAGTCCTCGTCCGGGGCGAACCAGACGAAATCGGGTGTGGTGGCCTCGGACTGGAGGTCGATCGCCATCTGGTCCAGCGTGAAGATGTGGGCGGCAGCGTAGGCCTGGTTGTCGCCGATGCCGGCGAAGGCCGGCCAGGGTGTCTGGTCGGTGGAGTAGTTGCCCGACGACACCAACGGCTGCCCGACCGGCATGCTCTGCGCGTAAGCCGCCCAGGTCTTGCCGGCGCGGTCGATGTTGAAGGCGAGGTTGTTCGGGTCGTCGATGCAGACCGATTCGCAGTTGTAGGTCTTGCCGTACACCTGGCCGCCGGCGACGGCGTAGTAGTTCGGCAGGCTGGGATGGGTGACGCCGTAGTAGTTGGCGGCGAACCCGTAGGCGTTGATGAGGCTGTTCAGGAACGGCGCGTTGGGGCTGCCGACGATGCTGTTGTAGCCCTTGTTCTCCATGTACACCAGGAACACGTGGTCGAGCTCGCCGACGGTGGATGCCGGCGGCTGTGGGTCGGCGGGGGCCGGCAGCCCGGCGCCGACGGTGAACGACACATTGTCGGCGTATGCGTTGTTGTAGCGGGCGGTGAAGCCGAACACCACCGGGTTCAGGTCGTGGAACGTGACGGTCACCTGCGCACTGCGGGTGCCGACGGGGATGACGCCGGTGGCGCTGCGCTCCCGCAATCCGGTCTGGCCCCAACGATCGAGGTTGGTGACGGGTCCGATGGTCGAGCTGCCGAGATAAAGCTTGTTCTGATCCAGGAATGTCACCTTCACCGTGGTGAACGACGGATCCAGCAGATATCCCCCGAGATACCCGCTGAGATTGAATGCTGTTGTACCACTGTCGATCTGAGTACCGGCACCGCTGAGGTCCACCGTCTGCGTGAGGGCCGAGGTGGCGACGTCACCGCCGCCGAAGAACTGGTTGCCACCCTCAGGTGGCGCGGCGTGGACGCTCGGGAACGAGATGATCGCCGGCAGGCTCGGCCACGCGAAGCTCAGCCCCACCGGCCACGCATTGCGCAGCTCGCCGTACTTCACCACCGTCGGCGTGCCGGTCGCGCTCCAGCCCGGGACGCTGACCGTGCTGTTGCCGAACCCGGCCGCGTCGCCCAGTTCGGCCCCTGGATTGACCAACAGGTTCGGGCTCATCGTCTGACCGGTGGTGACCGTGGCCGAGCTGACGCTGCGGATACCCGTGACGCGCCGGAACTCCTCCCGGGCGGCGGCCACCACCGACCAGAGCACTGGCGTCGGCTGCGGAGTGCCGCCGGTGCCCGCACCGGTCAGGGAGCCCAGCGCCGAGGCGACCCCGTGCACCGCCGCGGTCAGCGTTTGGCTAGCGGTGGCGGGGGTTACCAGCCGCACCCGAACCACCGGGACCTGTTGCACGGCAGCGGTATTGACCGATCGCCGCGATGCCCCCGATGTCGACTTGGCTCGGGGCGCGGGCCGGCCGGTGGCTGCCGTCTTGCTCGACGCCGGATGGCCCGACGAGGCGGAGGAACCGGAGGAGGCTGCCCCACCCGACGGCGCCGCGGTGGCGATTGCGGGGGTACTGGCCAGCGCTGTCCCGATGCCCAGAGCCACCGCCAATGCGCCGAGACGGCCGATATGCATGACCTTGCTCATGTACGTGCCCCCACCCGTCGTGACGCGGTTCCGATCCGCTCACATGGTAAGGAGCCTCGCCGGTTCCCGGGCCGTTTGGCCGGGAACCGGCGAGATACGTGCGAAGGTGTTCAGCAGGGCGTCACTTCGGCGCGAACAGGTCGTAGATCACGGTGCCGCCGACGTCCTCGGCGGTGAAGCGCTGCTCCACCCACTTGGTGATCTGCGCCGCGCTGCCCGAGTCACCGCCCGGACCGTGGTGTCCACCGCCGGGCTCGTTGCCGGCGATGAAGTAGTGGATCTGCCCCTCGGCGACGTAGGCCTGGAACTGCTCCAGGGTCGGCGAGTTGTCACCGCCGCTGAAGCCACCGATCGACATGATTGACGTGCCGGTGCTCAGCTCGAGGCTACCCGCCGTGTGCGAGCCCACTGTTGCGGCGACCCAACGGTTGTCGGACCGCATGAGCAGACCCTTCAACTCGGCGTTGTCCGACGGCTGCACTCCGGAGCCGCCGGGCCCGAAGCCCATGGTGTCGCCGGGCCGGCTCGGCCCGGACACCGGGACACCGCCGCCGTGAGTGCCGGCCACCGTCTCCATCGTGTAGGCGGCGGTGGCACCCAGACCGAACAACAGACCCGCGGCGGCCAGCACCACAGTCCACCGGCCGAGTCGGTGTGCGCCGACGATCAGGACGGCGGCCGTCACGACGGCTCCGGCCAGCACGACCCAGCGCAGCCAGGGCAACCAGTCGGGGGTGCGGTCGAGCAGGACGAAGTTCCACACGCCGGTCACCATCAGCATGGCGCCCAATATCAGCCGGGACACCGCAAAGTGCCTGCCACGCCACAGTTCTCGCACGCCGATTGCCAGCACCGCGGCGACCGCCGGCGCCAAGGCGATGGTGTAGTAGGGGTGCATGATGCCCTTCATGAAGCTGAACACCACCCCGGTGACCACCAGCCACCCGCCCCACAGCAACAGCGATGCGCGAATACGGTCGGTGCGCGGTGCGCGCCGGGTGAACCACAGGCCGGCAATCAGTGCGATCAGCGCGGCCGGCAGCAGCCAGGAGATCTCGGTGCCCATCGATTCACCGAAGAGCCGGGTGATTCCGGTCGACCCGCCGAACAACGGCGAACCGCCCATCGGTCCCCCACCGCCGCTTCCGGAGCTGCCACCCGGGTTACCGTCGCCGCCGAACACCCGGCCGAGACCGTTGTACCCCAGGGCCAGCTGCAGCAGGCTGTTGTCGGTCGAACCACCGATATAGGGCCGAGAGTCACTGGGCCACAAGCTGACCAGTGCCAGGTACCAGCCGGCCGAGACGACCATCGCCACCAGGCCGACCGCCAGAGCGCGTAACCGGAACCAGACGGTACCCGGCACCGCCACCAGCACCACCAGAGCCAAAGCGGGCGTGACCAGTAGGGCCTGCAGCAGCTTGGCCAGGAACGCGAATCCGATGGCTACCCCGGCGAGTGCGACCCAGCCGGTGACCTTACCGTCGAGCGCCCGGATCAGGCAGTAGCCGGCGGCCACCATCAGCAGAACGAGCAGAGCATCGGGATTGTTGAAGCGGAACATCAACGCCGCCACTGGTGTCAGCGCCAACACGGCACCGGCCAGCAGGCCCGCCCCATATCCGCTGACCCGGCGCACCGCGCCGTAGAGCAGCGCCACCGACGCCACCCCCATCAAGGCCTCGGGCACCAGCATCGACAGCGTGCCGAAGCCGAAGATACGACCCGACAGCGCCATCACCCACAACGCGGCGGGCGGCTTGTCGACCGTGATCGCGTTGCCGGCGTCGATCGAGCCGAACAACAGTGCCTTCCAGCTCTGGGTGCCTGCCTGCACGGCGGCGGCGTAGTACTCGTTGGCCCACCCCGCCGCGCTCAGGCCCCAGACGTAGAGCACGGCGGTCGCGACCACCAGCGCGGCCAGCGCGGGACGCACCCACCGCGGCCGGCCGGGCGCAACCGGCTGTTCGGCGTCCGGTGCGGGCACCCTCGGCATCCGTTCTGTAGTTCCAGCGAGGACGGTCATTCTGCAGCTCCAGAGCTCTGGCCCGTACGGCGAGGGTGAAAAACCCATCCGCGCAGCAGGACGAAGCGGACGACGGTGGCCATCAGGTTGGCGACCACCAGAACAAGTAGTTCGACGACGCGTGACGGCTCGCCGAGGGTGTGCAGCAGGGCGAGCGCACCACTGGTCAGGGCCAGCCCGATGGCGAAGACGGCGAAGCCCTCGAACTGGTGTCGGGCGGCGCCGGCGCGACCGCGCACCCCGAAGGTATAGCGCCGGTTGGCAGCGGTGTTGGCGATCGCCGTCGCCAGCAGCGCTACTAGGTTGGCGCCTTGGGCGCCGAGCGGGTGCAGCAGCAGGAACAGGGCGAGATAAGCCAGTGTCGAGGCGATGCCGACGGCGGCGAACCGCACGCTCTGGTTCAGCAGCGATCGCGGCGCACCGGCCCGGTTACCGAGCTGGGCGCCGATGGCTTGCACCGGGATCTGACCGTTGGCAAAACCTTTGAGCAAGCGGGCGATTCCCTTCAGATCTGCGATGGCGGTGGCGACGATGTCCACCCGGCTGTCCGGATCGTCGATCCAGTCGACCGGCACCTCGTGGATGCGCAGCCCGCTGCGCTCGGCGAGCACCAGCAGTTCGGTGTCGAAGAACCAGCCGGTGTCCTCGACGTAGGGCAGCAGTTCGCCCGCGACGTCGGCGCGGATCGCCTTGAATCCGCACTGGGCGTCGGAGAACTTGGCCGCCAGCGTCGAGCGCAGGATCAGGTTGTAGCAGCGCGAGATGATCTCCCGCTTGGCGCCGCGCACCACCCGCGAGCCGCGCCCGAGGCGCGTTCCGATAGCCAGGTCCGAGTGCCCGGAGACCAGCGGGGCGACCAGCGGGGCGAGCGCCGCCAGATCGGTCGACAGGTCGACGTCCATGTAGGCCAGCACGGGGGCGTCCGAGGTCGACCAGACCTGATGCAGCGCCCGTCCCCGGCCCTTCTGTTCCAGCCGCACCACACGCACCTCCTGCAGATCGGCGGCCAGCTTCGCCGCGATATCCGGCGTGCAGTCGACGCTGGCGTTGTCGGCGATCGTGATGCGGAACGAGAAGGGGAAGTCCTCACGTAGGTAGCGGCACAGCCGGTGTATCGAGCTCGACAGCACGGCCTGCTCGTTGTACACCGGCACCACGACGTCGAGCACCGGGACACCGCGGTCAACGGCGATCAGTGCGGCGTTGCGTCGGCGTGCCACGGGGACGTCGGTGATGGTCATGCTTCGATCGTCGTCTCGCGCGGTGGGGGCAAAATTTGTGCTTGCTATGCGGCTCCTGTGAATCCTGGCGAGGCCAGGAAGGTCGCCGTGACGCCGACGACGTTGATCGCGGTCACCAGGGCGGAGAACGGTCCCATCGCACGGCCGCCGGTCACGTGCGAAGCGTAGATCAACTTCCCTGGTCGACAGGGCTTCTGGTGGAAAGGTCGTAGACGGTGACGCCGTCGATGTCGCGGGACGGGTAGGTCTGCGCAACCCACTGCTGGATCCGTTCGGCGGCATCGCTGCCGGATTTGGTCCCGAACATGGATCCGGGCATGTCGCTACGCACGAACCAGTGGATCCGCCGCTGTGCGACGTAGCTCTGGAACTGTTCGAGGGTGGGCGCCGGGTCGGTGCCGTTGAATCCACCGACGGCCATCACCGGGACCTCCGCAGCCAGTTGGTAGCCCGCAGCGTTGGACGATCCGACAACCGCTGCGGCCCAGGTGTATTCGTCGGCGTTATCGCGCAGCGCCGCGGTCAGCGCGGCACCCGGCGTGGGCGCCGCGAACATTCCGCCGGGCGGCCCGAAGTTGTTCGAGGACGGGCCCACCGAGGGAATGGCGCCGGTGTGCGGCGCGGCCGCGGTGGCCACCGAGTACACGGCGGGCCCGGCCAGGGCAACGGCCAGCGCCAGGCCGCCGACCACTGCGGCGACGTGCCGGGGTAACCGGCCCACGACGACCAGCAGCACCGCGCAACCGATGCCGGCGACCAGGATTACCCATCCCAGCCACGGCAGCCACTGCGAATTTCGTTGCAAAAGAATGAAAGTCAACACGGCGGTGATGACGAGCATGCCGGCCAGCGTGACACTGGCGCGGATGTCCGCTCGACGGCGCCACAGCGAAGCGGTCCCGATGGACAGACCGGCGGCGATAGCCGGGGCCAGTGCGACGGTGTAGTAGGGGTGCAGGATGCCGTTGGCGTAGCTGAACACCACCGCTGTGACCACCAGCCAGCAGCCCCACAGCAGCAGGGCGGCGCGGGTCAGGTCGGTGCGGGCGCGGCGCCGGGTGATCCACAGACCGGCGACGACGGCGATCACCGCCGCCGGCAGCAGCCAGGCTATGTGGGTGCCCATCTGGGAACCGAACAGCCGCGCCCAGCCCACATCCTGGTTGAGGTTTCCCAAGCCGCCGGTCTCGTTACCGGTCAGCCGGCCAATTCCGTTGTAGCCCAATGCCAGTTCGAGCACGGAGTTGTGCTGCGAGCCGCCGATGTAGGGTCGCGCGTCGGCCGGCCACAGCGCGACCAGCAACAGGTACCAGCCGGCGGTGACGATCAGCGCCGCCGCGGCCGCCGCCAACCGCCCGAGCCGGGTCCGCAGCGGGGCATCGGCGGCCAGCAGGTACACCCCCGCCAGCGCAGGCAGCACCAGGAACGCCTGCAGCATCTTGGCCAGGAACCCCACTCCCACCGCGGCCCCGGCCAGCGCAAGCCACCACCACGCGGCGTCGCGCGCGAGCGCCCGCTGCGTGGCGTACGCAGCCACGACCAGCGCCAGCACCAGCAAGGCGTCGGGGTTGTTGAACCGGAACATCAATGCCGCCGCCGGGGTCAGCGCCAGCACCGCGCCCGCGAGCAGACCGGCCGTCGGGCCGCTGACCCTGCGCACCGACGCATAGAGCACGGCGACCGCCAGCACACCGGCCAGCGCCTGCGGCACCAGGATCGCCCACGGGTTGACGCCGAACACCCGCGCCGTCAACCCCGTCACCCACAGCGCGGCCGGCGTCTTGTCCACCGTGATCGCGTTGCCCGCATCACTGGACCCGAACAGCCACGCCGTCCAGTTGGTGGCACCGGCCTGTGCGGCGGCCGCATAGAACGCGTTGCCCCAGCCACTGGCTCCGAGGTTCCAGACGTACAGCACGGCAGTGGCGAGGAGCAAGACCACCAGCCCGCCGTACTGACGGGCGCGCGTCATGTTTCGACAGCGCGCGGCAACCGCACGGTGAATTCGGTACGCCCAGGCACGCTGCGCAGTTCGATGGCACCGGCGTGGGCGCGCACCACCGCCGAGGCGATGGCCAGTCCCAGCCCGGTGGAACCGCCCTTGCGTGACCGCGACGTGTCGCCGCGGGCGAATCGTTCGAACACTTCCGACTGCAGCTCGGCCGGTACCCCCGGTCCGTCGTCGAGCACGCGCAGGACCGCCGCGCCCGGCTCGGGGTGCAGCGACAACGTGACCGAGGTGCCGGGCGGGGTATGCGTACGCGCATTGGCCAACAGGTTGGCCACCACCTGGTGTAACCGGGCGTCGTCGCCGGTGACGTAGAGCGGGTCGGCCGGGACGTCCAGGTTCCACCGGTGGTCGGGCCCGGCGGCGTGGGCGTCGCTGACGACGTCGGCGGACAGCCGCGCCAGATCCACCGGCTCACGTTCGAGCGGACGCCCGGAGTCGAGGCGGGCCAACAGCAGCAGGTCCTCGACCAGGTTCGTCATCCGTTTAGCCTCGGATTCCACCCGACCCATCGCATGGGCGACGTCCTCGGGCATCTGATCCCTTTTACGTTGCGCCAGTTCGGTATAACCACGGATCGCCGCCAGCGGCGTGCGTAGCTCGTGGCTGGCGTCGGCGACGAACTGCCGCACCCGACTCTCACTGGCCTGTCGTGTAGACAGCGCAGCGGAGATGTGGTCGAGCATCCGGTTCAGCGCGAGGCCGAGACGACCCACCTCGGTATGCGGGTTGGCGTCAGCCTCCGAGACCCGCACCGGCAGGGCCACCTCACCACGGTCCAGTGGCAAGTCAGCCACCTTCCCTGCCGCGGCGGCCACCCGGGTCAGCGGCGCCAGCGCGCGACGGTTGATCAAGATGCCGATGGTGGTGGCCACCGCCAGGGCGGCCGCGGTCACCACCGCGAAGATCAGCGCCACCCGCAGCAGCGTCGCGTCGACGTCACGCATGCTGAGCCCGATCACCAGCGTCTCCCCGGTCAGCCTGCTGCGTACCGAGATCACCCGGTAGCGGCCCAGCCCGTCCAGGTTGCGGATGACCGGGCTGCGCTGGTCACCGGCCTGTGACAACTGCTTCATGGCGGTGGGCGACACCGCGCTTCGGACGCCGCCGATACCGAGCACACCGGCGTCGGAGGTAGTTCCCTGGGTGAGAACGGCCGCGACCATCCCGATCGGCTGGCCGGGGGCGTCGAGGAACAGCGGGCCGGGGCCGGGCCGGGGCCACGACCCCAGACTCTCCCGCAGTGCGGGCGGCAGCGGCGGCGGGGGCGGCTCGCCGTAGATGATCGACGAGCGGTGCGCGGTTTCGCGCAGCTGGTCGTCGACCTGGCCGACCAGGTATTGGTACAGCGCCAGCACCGTCACCGCGCCGACACCGAGGCAGGCGGCGGCCAGCAGGCAGAACTGGCCGACGAGTAGCCGTGCGCTCAGCGACCAGGTGCTAGCTCGCAGGTTTGAGAACATAGCCTGCGCCGCGCAAGGTGTGAATCATCGGTTCGCGACCGCTGTCGATTTTCTTGCGCAGGTACGAGATGTAGAGCTCGACGATGTTGGAGCGGCCGCCGAAGTCGTAGCTCCAGACCCGGTCCAGGATCTGGGCTTTGGACAGCACCCGCTTGGGGTTGCGCATGAGGAAGCGCAGCAGCTCGAACTCCGTCGAGGTCAGCGAGATCAGTTGGCCGCCGCGGGTCACCTCGTGACTGTCCTCGTCGAGCACGAGATCGCCGACGACGATCTGTGCGCCGCTGTCCTCGGTGGTGACCCCAGTGCGCCGCAGCAGCGCCCGCAAGCGCAGCACCACCTCTTCGATGGAAAACGGCTTGGTCACGTAGTCGTCGCCGCCCGCAGTCAGGCCGGCGATGCGGTCTTCGACAGCATCCTTGGCGGTGAGCAGCAGGACCGGCAGCTGCGGGTTCTGCTCCCGCAGCTTGCGCAGTACGTCCAGCCCGCTCATGTCGGGCAACATCACGTCCAGCACAACGGCGTCCGGGCGGGCGGAGCGGGCCGCCGCGATCGCCGACGCGCCGTCGGCGGCGGTGGCGATGGTCCAGCCCTCGTAGCGCAGTGCCATCGAGACCATTTCGGCGAGCACCATTTCGTCGTCGACGACGAGAACCGTGATCGGGTTTCCGTCGGCTCGCCGCATCACCACACGTTCGGCAGCTGAAGAGGTCATGGTTCCAGTATGAGAGCGGCGATGGGCCCCTCCTATGGTGTTGCTATGTGTGCACTGTGAAACGTGTGCACAGAATCCACTGATCGCGCACACAGCGGACCCCTAGGTTCGGCGCACACGGTGGTGCCATGAGTGGTGAACAACAGCAGGTGTGGGGTGCTCCCCAGGACCACCCACCGACTTGGTCCACCCGAACGACGCTGGCGGCTGTCGGTATCGCCGCCGCGCTGGCAGCGGTCGGTGGTGGCGTCGTCTATGCGGCCACCGGCGGTTCGGACACCGGCGGTTCGGGCCACATGGGTGGCCCGCCCGGCTGGGGCGGCCCCGGCGGTTCCCAGCGGTCGGTGCACGGGACAAACGTCATGTCAGACGGCGAGGGCGGCTTCACCACCGAACTGACCCAGACCGGCGACGTGACCGCCGCCTCGGACACCTCGCTGACCGTCCGCAGTTCCGACGGTTACAGCCGGACCTACACGCTCAACGCCGGCACCAACAAGCCGTCCGAACAGCTGCGCACCGGCGACCAGGTTTCCGTCCGTGCCACCGAAGTCGGTAGCACAGCGACAGCGACCGCGGTGTTACCGGCCCGCTAGGAGCCCGGCGTTCCTACACTTTCTCGGTGAGCTTCTTCGAGGTCATCGAGACGGTGGGTAAGACGATCGACGGGATCGGGGTCGCCGTGATCGCCATTGGCGCGCTGATCTCGGCGGCCGGTGTGTTGCCGCGGCTCAAGACGGGGCGGGCCTACCGGGTGTTCCGCGAGCAGCTGGGCAGATCCATCCTGCTCGGCCTGGAGTTCCTGGTCGCCGCGGACATCATCCGCACCGTCGCGGTCACCCCGGACGCTCGCAGCGTGGCGGTGCTAGGCGGGATCGTACTGATCCGGACCTTCCTCAGCTTCTCGATGGAACTGGAGATCACCGGCTACTGGCCGTGGCAGAAGAACCGCGGCGGGCCCGCCACCGCGACGGCCGCGCCTGAGCAATGATGCGGGGATGACCGACAAGCGACGGGCCCGGCGCAAACGGATCTTCGACGCGATCCGCAAGACGCCTCCCGAGTCGCTGGGCCCGCCGGACTCCCATAGCCAGGCTGATATCGCGGCGATGTTGCGCGAGGTCGGCATCGCGCTGCTCGTGGTGGAGCAGCCGACCCAGCTAGTGACGGCGCGGCTGTTGGAGATCGCTGCGCAGTACACCACCGAACCGGTGCGCGTCGTCGTCCTGCCCACCGTACTGATGATCCAGATCGGGACCGTCGGTTACGAATTCGGCACCTCCACGACGTACACCGTGCAGCTGGATATGGCCGGCCGCATCGACGACATCGCCACGCTGGCCTCGGTCGGCGCGATCACGCCGGCCGACGCCATCGCGTCGATCCAGGCGGCCCGCACTCTGCGGCCGCGGTTCGGTCCGGTGGCCACCACGGTCGGTTATGCCGTCACCACCGTGGGTTTCGGCATGGTCATCAACCCGACCTGGGCGTCGCTGCCGGGATACCTCTTCCTGGGCTTGGTGGTCGGCGCCATCGCCCAGTTGGGCCGGCCGTTCCCCTCGCTGAACCCCGTGCTGCCCACCCTGGCGGCCATGCTCACGACGATCCTCGCCACCTGGTTCGTTGCCGACACCGCCAACGATGGGCTGTTGCGGGTGATCGCACCCGCCTTGGTCGCCATGCTGCCCGGTATGTCGCTGACCATCGGCGCCATGGAACTGGCCAGCTCACAGCTGATCGGGGGGACCAGCAGGCTGGTGTACGGCGTCGCTCAACTCGCACTGCTGGTGTTCGGCGTGGCCCTGGGCGTGCACGTCGCCGGTGAGGTCAGCCCGCAGACACCCTCGACGCAAATGGGTCCCTGGTCGCTCTACGTCGCGATCGTGGTGGTGGCGGTCGGGCTCTACATATACCTGTCTGCCCCACGCGGATCGCTGATCTGGCTGGCTTTGGCCATCGCGGTGGCGCTGGTCGGACAGGCGATCGCCGGAAAGTTCGTCGCCGCCGCCTATTCCGGCTTCATCGGCGCATTTCTGACAGTTCCGTTCGCGATGCTGGCGTCGCGGATCAAGACCTCGCCACCGGCGATCGTGATGATGCTGGCCGCGTTCTGGGCACTCGTTCCGGGCGCGCTGAGCTTCGAATCGGTGACCCAGGCCGCCACCGGCGGCAACGTCGGCGTGGCCAGCCTGGGCGTGACGGGGGCGGCGATCCTGTCGATCGCCCTCGGTACGGTCATCGGCTGGAGCGTCTTCCACACCATCGACAGCCGGCTACCGTGGCCGAAGGGCCTGGGCCAACCAACCGTACGGTAGGTTCACTCGGGTGTACGACCTGACCGCAGTAGCCGCCTGGATGTCGGAACACGGCCTGGGCGACGGACCGATCGAGAACGTCGCCGAGATCACCGGCGGCACCCAGAACATCATGCTGCGCTTCACCCGGTCGGGCCGCGAGTACGTGTTCCGCCGGGGACCCGCGCACCTGCGGCCCGTCAGTAACAAGGTGATCCTGCGCGAGACGCGGGTGCTGCACGCCCTGGCCGAAACCGACGTACCGCACCCGCCGCTGATCGCGGTCTGCGAGGACACCTCGGTACTCGGCGACGCGGTGTTCTATCTGATGGAACCGGTCGACGGCTTCAATGCCGGCGCCGGCCTGCCCGACGTGCACGCCGGCGATGCCACCGTGCGGCACGAGATGGGCCTGTCGATGGCCGAGGCCGCGGCACGACTCGGCGCCGTCGACCATGTCGCCGTCGGGCTGGCCGACTTCGGCAAGCCCGACGGATTCCTGGAACGTCAAGTTCCGCGCTGGCTTTCCGAACTCGAGTCCTACCGCGGTTTCGAGAACTACTCCGGCCCCGACATCGGTGACGTCGACGCCGTGGCCACCTGGTTGCAGCGCAACCAGCCGACCGACTGGCAGCCCGGCATCATGCACGGCGACTACCACGCCGCGAACGTGATGTTCTCCCCCACCGGCCCCGACGTGGCGGCCATCGTCGACTGGGAGATGTGCACGATCGGCGACCCGCTGCTGGATCTCGGCTGGATGTTGGCGACGTGGTATCTGCCCGGCACCGCGTCCGTGCTGACCAACGTGCTGATGGACAGCGGCGGGCTGGCCGCCCCGGAGGAACTGGTCGCGCGTTATGCCGAGCACACCACGCGTGACCTGTCCGGCATCGACTGGTACACGGTATTGGCCTGTTTCAAGCTCGGCATCATCCTCGAGGGTTCCCACGCCCGGGCCGCTGCCGGGTACGCGCCCAAGGAAATCGGTGACCGGCTGCACATCGCGACGGTCCGGCTGTTCGAACGGGCCGTCACCATCATGGAGGGACAATTGTGATCGACTTCGAGATCCCCGCCGACCTTGCGGCATTGCGCGACGAGGTGCACGCCTTCGTCGTCGAGAAAATCATTCCCTACGAACGGGATCCACGGTTCACCCGACACGGCCCCAACGAGGATCTCCGCACCGAACTCGTCGGACTGGCCCGAGAGGCCGGCCTGCTGACGTTCCAGGCGCCTCGCCGATTCGGTGGACGCGAGCCGTCGCACCGTGAACAGGCGGTGCTGTTCGAAGCCGCGGGCTGGTCGACGCTGGGCCCCGTCGCGCTCAACTGCGCGGCACCCGACGAGGGCAATATGTTCGTGCTGTCCAAGATCGCCAACGAAGACCAGATCGAGAAGTTCCTGGTACCCGTCATCGACGGCAGGCAGCGGTCGGTGTTCGCGATGACCGAACCCGGCGGCGCCGGCTCGGACCCGAATCAGCTTGCCACCGAAGCTGTTTTCGACGGCACCGACTACGTCATCAACGGCCGCAAGTGGCTGATCACCGGGGCCAACGGTGCCCGCACCTGGATCATCATGGCCCGGGTCGCACCGAACGCGCACGGCCCTGACGGCCCAACCCTTTTCCTCTGCGACGGCAACACCCAAGGTATCCAACTCGAACGGGTGATGGACACCATGGACCGCAACTACGTCGAGGGGCACGGCGTGGTGCGGTTCGACAACCTGCGCCTGCCCGCATCGGCGGTGCTCGGCGAGGTCGGCCAGGCGCTGCGTTATGCCCAATTGCGACTCACCCCGGCACGTTTGACGCACTGCATGCGGTGGTTGGGCGCGGCGTCACGAGCCCACTCCATCGCGATCGAGCACGCCCGCACCCGCACCGGGTTCGGCAAGCCGCTCGGGGAGCATCAGGGAGTCGGATTCATGCTGGCCGACAACGAGATCGCTCTGCAACAGTGCCGGCTGGCGATCTGGTGGGCGTGCTGGGCGCTGGACACCGGCGCCAAGGGCCGGCACGAGAGCTCGATGGTCAAGGCCTACGTCTCCGAAGAGCTGTTCAAGGTCGCCGACCGGTGCGTGCAGATCCTCGGTGGCATGGGCATTTCCGACGAGACCCCGGTCGGCATGATCTTCTCCGACATGCGCGCATTCCGGTTGTACGACGGGCCGACCGAGGTGCACAAGTATGCGATCGCCCGACAGGTGCTCAGGAGTCCGCAAGCATGACCGTTCTGGATTCCTTCCGACTCGACGACAAGGTCGTCATCGTCACCGGTGCGTCGTCCGGGCTGGGTGTGTCGTTCGCGCAGGCCTTCGCCGAGGCCGGTGCCCACCTGGTCCTCGGCGCGCGCCGCGTGGAGCAGATGGCACACACCGCCGCCCTCGTCGAGGACGCCGGTCGGCGGGTCTACACGCGCAAGACCGACGTCGCCGACCCCGACCAGTGCCAGCAGTTGGTCGAGTCGGCGATGTCCGAGTTCGGCCGGGTCGACGTGTTGGTCAACAACGCCGGCGTGGGCACAGCGGTACCCGCGACTCGGGAGACGCCCGAGCAGTTCCGCAAGGTCGTCGACGTCAACCTCAACGGCTCCTACTGGATGGCACAGGCCTGTGGGCGGGTGATGCAGCCGGGCAGCTCCATCATCAACATCTCCAGCGTGCTCGGCATCACCACCGGTGGCCTGCCGCAGGCCGCCTACAGCGCCTCGAAGGCCGCGATCATCGGGTTGACCCGCGACCTGGCCCAGCAATGGGGACCGCGCAAAGGTATCCGCGTCAACGCCCTGGCGCCGGGCTTCTTTCAGAGTGAGATGACCGACGAGTACCAGCCGGGCTATCTGGACGCTCAGCTGCCGCGGATCATGCTGGGCCGCATGGGCGATCCCGCCGAGCTGGCCGCGACGGCGGTGTGGCTCGCCTCATCTGCGGCGAATTACGTGACAGGCCAGACAATTATCGTCGACGGTGGCCTGACGATCACGTAACCATAACGGCAAGGCAACGATTCGCATCCTCTCAGGGCCTTCACAAGGTCGGAACATCCTTCTTTAAGACGGCGGTGGGACTCTCGTCTAAGTAAGCGTTTCGAGTCGAGAGGTGCATCCCATGTGGATCGACCTGTACGTCGCGGCGGCAATTGTCGTCGCGGGCGCCGCGTGGCTCGTCAGCCGGCAGTATCTGTCCTACGACCCGCCCAGTGACGTGGTCCGCGCATTCGCGGCGGTGCTCGCCGGCGCGCTGTGGCCGCTGGTGATCGTCGGCCTCGGCCAGGTACTGGCGGTGCGGTACATCGCCCGCCGCCTGCGCGGCGCAGCCCCCACCCCGGGAGTCGACCTGGACACGCTCGTCGCGGCGCCGACCGCCGGCCTGCACTGCTCCTGACCGAAGACATCTGGCGTTGGCCAGATGTTCACCTCAGAACTCCCCACGACCGCTAGCTCGTTAGCGACCATGGACGCCGGACGAGGAGGGGCATTTTGGTGATGCGCGCGTGGGCGCAGCCGGCAGGGCTCGCACTGGCGGCGGTGGCCGCACTGATGTTCTCGGCGGCGCCATCGGCGCACGCCGACGATTCGGGAACACTGACGTGGCCGGACCCCAACGAGCCCTACTACTGGGACGCCAACTCCAACGCCGGTGGCACCGGCGCGGCACCGCTGCCCACCGATGACCTGTATTGGAAAGAAGGTCAGGACGCGGGCGGCACGGGAAATGCCCCACAGCCCAACGGGCCTGAGTACACCGACGAGGGCGAGAACGCCGGGGCCTACTGACCCCCGGTGGTCAGGTCGACCAGATCAGCGACGAGGCCCTGCTGGTGAGTTCGGCACGGGCCCGCCGCTCGACCAGCAGCGGCACGAACTCACGGACCTTGCTGGCCTGGAAGCGTTGGTAGGCGCTGTGCACGACGCCTGCGACGTCATCGGGCGGTAGTTCGGGATGGACCGCGACCAGTCGGTCGACGACCTGCCCTATCATCACGGCTTCACTGATCTGCCCCACCAGATCAGCATCCGCCCTTCACGATATGTTCGTCAACCGGACATATATCACGTTCGCCGACTGTGGATGCCTGCGTGGGAATCGAGGAATGCGCCGGGCCGAAAGAGTGCGCCCGAAGGGATTCGAACCCCTAACCTTCTGATCCGTAGTCAGATGCTCTATCCGTTGAGCTACGGGCGCCGTTCGTATTCAGTTGTTCGTGGCTGACGAATCAGCCGCGGCGGAGGCGAGAGGATTTGAACCTCCGGTCCCCTGTAAGGGGGACAACTCATTAGCAGTGAGTCCCATTCGGCCGCTCTGGCACGCCTCCTGAACTACCTGAGCGTACCGGAGCCGGTGAAGGCCCTTGGATCCGCCGATCCGACAGAGTACACAGCCGAGATGAGCGATGGCAAAGCAGATCCCCGGCGACCCTTAGACTTGGACGGATGACCGCCCGACTGCGCCCCGAGCTGGCGGACCTTCCGGCCTACACGCCGGGCAAGACCGTGCCGGGCGCGATCAAACTTGCCAGCAACGAGACCGTGCACGGCCCGCTGCCCAGCGTCCGCGCCGCGATCGTCGCGTCCGCCGAGACCATCAACCGCTACCCCGACAACGGCTATGTGGAGCTCAAGGAGCACCTGGCCAAGTATCTGAGCAAGGACGGACCTTTCGCCCCCGAGCACATCGCGGTGGGCTGCGGGTCGGTGAGCCTGTGCCAGCAGCTCATTCAGATCACCTCCAGTGTGGGTGACGAGGTCATCTTCGGGTGGCGCAGCTTCGAGGTCTACCCGCTGCAGGTGCGGGTGGCCGGTGCGACGCCGGTCCAGGTGCCGCTGCGCGACCACACCTTCGACCTCGACGCCATGCTGGCCGCGATCACCGACCGCACCCGGCTCATCTTCGTCTGCAATCCGAACAACCCGACGTCCACTGTCGTCGACCCGGACGAACTGGCCCGCTTCGTCGCCGCGGTGCCCTCGGAGATCCTCATCGCCATCGACGAGGCGTACGTCGAGTACATCCGCGACGGGCTGCTGCCGCCGAGCCTGGAGCTGGCCCGCAACCACTCCAATGTCGTTGTACTGCGAACCTTTTCCAAGGCCTATGGGCTGGCCGGCCTGCGCGTCGGGTACGCCGTCGGCGATCCCGACGTGATCACCGCGCTGGGCAAGGTCTACGTGCCGTTCACCGCGACCACCGTTTCGCAGGCCGCCGCGATCGCCTCGCTGGACGCCGCCGACGAGCTACTGGCCCGCACCGACGCCGTAGTCGCCGAGCGCCGTCGGGTCTGTGCCGCCTTGGCCGAGATGGGTTACGACTTCCCGCCGCCGCAGGCCAACTTCGTGTGGTTCCCGCTGGCCGAGCGCACCGTGGACTTCGTCGAGCAGGCCGCCGACGCGCGTGTGCTGGTGCGCCCCTACGGCACCGACGGCGTGCGGGTGACCATCGGCGCCCCCGAGGAGAACGACATCTTCCTGCAGTTCGCCCGCACGTGGATCACCGCGCGCTGACGGGATCCCGTCCGGTGAACGCCAGGAGCTGCTCCAACGTGCTGGCGTGCGTCGGGACATCGACCGGATCGTCGAAGCCCGCTCGGACGCGGCCCTCCGGGGTGATGACCCGCCGGGCCAGACCCGTCACGTAGTCCGCCAGGGAGTCCGGCACGTCGACGGGCCGGCCGATCGCCACCGCGTAATCCCATGCGTGGACCAGGAACTCGAGCGAGAGGATGCCCGCCATATACGCCGCGGGAGCCTCGCCCTTGCCGAACGGCACCGTTCCCTCCAGACCGTGGCGGTGCCAGGCGTCCAGTGCCGGGCGGGCGGCGGCGATGATCTGACGTTCGACGGAGTCACCGGTATCGCGCTCGGGTACCTGGGCACCGACCGCGCCGCCGAGCAGCGTGATCGAATTCAGCAGGTGGTCGGTGAGGCCGGCGACGTCGAATTCCCGGCACGCTGTCTGCTTGCCCAGGTCGTCGGTGGCGATGCCGTTTACGACCTGCTGCAACACCGTCAGCGACGCCTCAGCGCTGGCGAGTTCGTCGGTAGGTGGCGCTTCTGGCCCCGCGGTGAGTTCGTCGGCCATGGATCCCACGGTACGACCAGGGTGAGACACCACCGAGGCGGCCGCATAGTGTTCGAGGCAGTGCACGGAGAAGGGACGCGCAGCATGGGCAAGATCTATGACAATGTCACCGAGCTGATCGGCCGTACCCCGTTGGTCCGACTCAACCGGTTGACCGAGGGCCTCGCCGCCGACGTCACGGTCAAGCTGGAGTTCTACAACCCGGCGAACAGCGTCAAAGACCGAATCGGCGTGGCGATCATCGACGCGGCCGAGGCGTCCGGGGAGCTCAAGCCCGGCGGGACGATCGTCGAGGCCACCAGTGGCAACACCGGCATCGCGCTGGCGATGGTCGGTGCGGCGCGCGGATACAAAGTGATCCTGACGATGCCGGAGACGATGTCCACCGAGCGTCGCGTGATGCTGCGCGCCTACGGCGCCGAGATCGTGCTGACGCCCGGCTCGGAAGGCATGGCCGGCGCGGTGGCCAAGGCCAAGCAGATCATCGCCGAGACCGACAACGCGGTCTCGGCCAACCAGTTCGCCAACCCGGCCAACCCGGCCATCCACGAGAAGACCACCGCCGAAGAGGTGTGGACCGACACCGACGGCGAGGTCGACATCTTCGTCGCCGGCATCGGCACCGGCGGCACGGTCACCGGTGTGGGTCACGTCCTCAAGGCCCGCAAGCCGGGCGTCCAGATCGTCGGCGTCGAACCCAAGGACTCCCCGCTGTTGACGGAGGGCACCGCGGGACCGCACAAGATCCAGGGCATCGGCGCCAACTTCGTGCCCGACGTCCTCGACCGCGGGTCCTACGACGAGATCATCGACGTCGAACTCGACGACGCCGTGCGGGTTGCCAGAGATCTGGGCACCCAGGAGGGCATCCTGGGCGGCATCTCGTCGGGCGCCATCGTCTGGGCGGCAATCGAACTCGCAAAGCGTCCCGAGAATGCCGGCAAGCTCATCGTCGCGGTGGTCTGCGACTACGGGGAGCGGTACATCTCCACGGTGCTCTTCGAGCACATTCGGGACTGATCGATGGGTCTGCTGTCCACGCTTCGTGAGGACCTGGCCAACGCGCGCAGCCACGATCCCGCCGCCCGCGGCGATGCCGAGAACGCCCTGGTGTATTCGGGACTGCACGCCATCTGGTCCCACCGGCTGGCACACCGCATGTGGGCCAGGCCGGCGACGCGCGGACCGGCCCGGATGCTGGCTCAGTTCACCCGATTCCTCACCGGCGTCGAGATCCATCCTGGCGCGACGATCGGGCGCCGGTTCTTCATCGACCACGGGATGGGGGTGGTGATCGGCGAGACCGCCGAGATCGGCGACGACGTGATGCTCTACCACGGCGTGACACTGGGCGGACGGTCCCTGCAGCACGGCAAGCGCCATCCCACCCTGGGCAACCGGGTCACTGTCGGCGCAGGAGCAAAGATCTTGGGGCCGTTGACCATAGGCGATGGCAGCGCGGTCGGCGCCAATGCCGTCGTCACCCGCGACGTACCGGCTGACTCGATCGCGACCGGAATTCCCGCCGTCGTGCGCCCGCGCGGTGAGAGCCAACGTGAAGAGCTGGTGGATCCCACGTGTTACGTCGATCCCGCCATGTACATCTGAGACGACACCCCGCCTCGTGCGTGTCGCGGCCGCGTCGTAGCCTCGTGCCATGAGCGAGCCGTATGAATCCCTCACCGTCGAGGTCAAGGACCACGTCGCGCAGGTCACTCTGATCGGGCCGGGCAAGGGCAACGCGATGGGCCCGGCGTTCTGGTCGGAGATGCCGGTGGCGTTCGCCGCGCTCGACGCCGACCCGGACGTCCGCGCGATCGTGGTCACCGGGTCGGGGCGCAACTTCAGCTACGGGCTGGACCTCGTGGCGATGGGTGGCATGCTGCCGTCGGCGGGCGGCGATCCGTCGGCTCGGCCCCGCACCGAGTTCCACAAGAAGCTCAAGGGCATGCAGCAGTCGATCACCGCGGTGGCCGACTGTCGAACCCCCACCATCGCAGCCATCCACGGCTGGTGCATCGGCGGCGGCGTCGACCTGATCAGTGCCGTCGACATCCGCTACGCCAGCGCCGAGGCCAAGTTCTCGGTGCGCGAGGTCAAGCTCTCGATCGTCGCCGACGTGGGCAGCCTGGCCCGGTTGCCCTACATCCTGTCCGACGGGCATCTGCGCGAGCTGGCCCTGACAGGCAAGGACATCGACGCCGCGCGGGCCGAGAAGATCGGCCTGGTCAACGACGTCTACCCGGACCCCGAGAGCACGCTGGCGGCCGCGCATGCCACCGCCGCCGAGATCGCCGCCAACTCGCCGCTGGCGGTGCACGGCATCAAGGACGTCCTCGACGAGCAGCGCACCGCCGACGTCGCCGCCAGCCTGCGCTACGTCGCGGCATGGAACTCGGCGTTCCTGCCCTCGAAGGATCTCAGTGAGGGCATCACGGCGATGTTCGAAAAGCGCAAACCCAAGTACACCGGCGAATAGGACTACTTGCCGGACGGCGTGATCGCCGGTACGGCCACCGACGTGGCCAGCGTCGTCGGGTCGACTCCCGCCGTCATGGTCGCGCCCATCTTCTCCGCCGCACTGGTGGTCATCGCCGGGACAACGGGCGAGGAATACGCCGGGAACTTGGTCTCGTCGCCGGAGTCGGCAGTCACGCCATTGACGGAGACGGGGGTGGGATGCGTCAGACCGAACAGCGCCATCACCGCAATCGCGCCGCCGCCGGCCACCGTACCCAGCAACCTTCTATGAGAAGCGCAGCTGTTTAGCAGGTTAGAGCGAGAAGACATGTGGATCAACACCTTTCGGCCATTTCAGGGTGATATCAGCTTGCCGGAACACCCTTGACAGGCTGTTCCGGCAACCAACTGACGACTGTGATCATTTGTATGCCCGCAGGCGCACCTACTGCACCTGTCCCAAGGTGATCCACAGAAGTCCAGAGCCGCTCCCACAGCTGACCGCCAGCCCCGCAATCGGACGCGCCCGGCGCTAGGGTCGCCCCAGAAACATGCCCCTACCAGCGAGTCTGCTCCGGGCCCCGGGTCACCGACACCGGCGCCCAGCTGGGGGATCGGGTGACCCTCAACAGGGAGCCGGCCGGCTCGTCGCCCGCGAGGTACTGCCCGCGCTGCGCGCCGAGAGCGGTGGCGGAGGGATTTGAACCCCCGGACGGTTTTAGCCGTCTCTCGCTTTCAAGGCGAGTGCATTAGGCCGCTCTGCCACGCCACCGCGGACAAGCGTAGCGGTTAGACCCGGCCGACCTTCGCCGAGTGGCCGCCCCCCTTGAGGGCGACGCTGATCCGGCGGCAGTTCTCCCCCATCGCCGCCATCTGGGGCCGAGACAGCGGACCGAGGAAGTTCTCCCGCACACCAAGGGCATACGTCTGCATGGCCTCCTCGACGACCGCACGGCCTTGCTCGGTGATGCTGGCCAACACTCCGCGCCCGTCGTCCGGACTCGCGTCCCGGCGCACCAGCTCGGCCGTCTCCAGCCGGCGGATCTGCCGCGTCACCCGACTCGGCAGCGACATGAGCTGCTCGGCAAGATCACCCATCCGAGCCGACCCCGTCTCGGAGTTGTCCAGGATCTCCAACAACCGGACGTCGACCAAGCTCAACTTGTGCTTGTCGACGAGCCCACGATTCAACGTTCCATAAAGCCGCAGTGCCGCGTCGAGGAAGTTCTGCCAAGCCCGTTGCTCGGCTATGTCCAACCCGGGCATTTCACTGGCGGTCCGCCCCGCAATAATCCCTCCCATTGCGCAATCCTAAGCGACACAGCACGGTACGACGCGGGAATGCGCCGGGAGTAACCTTTGGACCATGTTCGCCATCGTCGCTGAGTCCGCCGATCACCTTTCCTGGCAGGAAGTGCCCGATATCGCGCCCCGAGGCGGTGAGGTGGTCATCAAGGTGACGTCGGCCGGTATCAACCGTGCCGATCTGCTACAGGCCGCCGGGAACTACCCGCCACCGCCCGGCGCGAGCGAGATCATGGGTCTGGAAGTCTCCGGCGTGATCTCTGCCGTCGGAATCGAGGTATCGGAATGGTCTGTGGGACAGGAAGTTTGCGCACTTCTGGCGGGCGGCGGCTACGCGCAGTATGTGGCGGTGCCGGCCGGCCAGGTGATGCCGGTGCCCGCCGGCGTCAGTGTCGAGGACGCGGCTGCTCTTCCGGAAGTGGCGTGCACGGTGTGGTCCAACCTCGTCATGACCGCGGACCTGAGCACCGGTGAGGAGTTGCTGCTCCACGGCGGTGCAAGCGGCATCGGGACCCACGCCATTCAGGTGGCGCGCGCCCTGGGTGCCCACGTCGCGGTCACTGCAGGATCGCACGCCAAGCTGGAGCTGTGCGCGGAATTGGGCGCGCAGACCTTAATCTCTTACCGCGACGAGGATTTCGTCGAACGCGTCAAAACCGCGACGGGTGGCGCGGGCGCCGACGTAATCCTCGATATCATGGGCGCGGCCTATCTTGATCGCAACCTCGACGCCTTGGCGCCCGACGGGCGGCTGGTCATCATCGGCATGCAGGGCGGGGTGAAGGGCGAACTCAACATCAGGAAGTTGATCGCCAAGCGGCTACAGGTGATCGGCACCGCCCTGCGCGGCCGCCCCGCCGACGGCGCACACGGCAAGAGCGCCATCGTCGCCGCGGTGGTGGCGTCGGTGTGGCCGCTGATCGCCGACGGACGGGTTCGCCCGATCATCGGCGCGCGCTACCCCATCACACACGCCGCCGAAGCGCACCGCGCGCTGGCCTCGGGTGAGGTGTTCGGCAAAGTACTGCTGACCGTCGACGAGTGAGACGAGTGCGGCCCGTCAGCCCAGCGACGCGAGCGCCCGAACCAGGTGGTCGACCTCACCCATCGTGGAGTAATGGGCCAGCCCGACGGTGACCGCACCGCCGATGTCGTTGACCCCGATCAGGTCGAGCACCCGCGAATTGGCATTACAGACGGCCAGGATTCCGTTGTCCGCCAACCGCTGCACCACCCGCTCGGCGGGAACGCCGGTCACGGCGAAGCTGACGACCGGAATGTGCGCCTCGGGCCGGCCGATCACCATGACGAGCGGCAGGGACCGCAGCGAAACCATCAAGTAGTCGAATAATCCGCTCAGGTACGAACCCGCGGATTGCATTGAGACCGAGAGTCTTTCACGCCGGCTCCCGCGGGCCGCCTCGTCGAGTCCGGCCAGGTACTCGACACTGGCCACCACGCCGGCCAGCAGACCGTATTGGTGGCCGCCCAGTTCGAGCCGGGCCGGCCCGCTCGCGTAGGGGTTCATCGACACCGAGCCGAAGCTGTCGATCAGCGACGGATTGCGGAACACCAGCGCGCCGATCGGCGGCCCACCCCACGCGGGGGCGTTGAGCACCACGACATCGGCCTCGACCTCGTCGATGTCCAACAGCTGGTAGGGCGCGGCTGCCGAATGGTCCACCACGACCAAACCACCGACATCGTGGACCAGCTTCGTCACCGCCCCGACGTCGGCGATCGTGCCCAGCGTCGAGGACGCCGACGCCAGCGCCACCAGCCTGGTCGGCGGGGTGATGAGGTTCTCCCACTGCCAGGACGGCAATTCACCCGTCTCGATATCGACCTCGGCCCACTTGACCTTGGCCCCGTAGCGGTTCGCCGCGCGCAGCCAGGGAGCGATGTTGGCCTCGTCGTCGAGTCTGCTGACGACAACCTCGTAGCCGATTCCGGCCCGCGACGAGGAGGCGTCAGCCAACGAAGTCAGCAAGATCGAGCGGTCGGCGCCCAGCACGACCCCGCCCGGATCCCCGTTGACCAGATCGGCGACCGCCTGGCGAGCGGCCTCCAGAACGGCCACGCTGCGTCGAGCGGCCGGGTGCGGGCTGGCGATGTTGGGCACCGAACCCCGGAACGCGGTGGAGACGGTGGTGGCCACCGACTCGGGTATCAGCATCCCGGCCTGGGCATCGAAGCGCATCCAGCCGTCGCCCAGCGCAGGGTGCAGACCACGCACCCGGGCAACGTCGTATGCCATGCAGCCCACCTTAGAGCGTCGGTGATTGCGCTGTTGAGACAGCAAGGGCGCCTCCGGTCCCAGCCGACGGCCCACGGGACAGGGTCACCTGGCCAGCCATACTAGTCCAGTGAGCTTCGCGTTCGGAGTGCTGATCGCGGTCTTGTTGCTGATCCTGCCGGGCGTGGCGGTCGCGCGGGCCGGAGGGCTGAGCTGGCCTGCCTCGCTGGGTCTCGGGCCGGTGTTGACGTACGGCGTCGTCGGACTGGCCATCATCCCGTTCGGCATGGCCGGGGTGCCCTGGAACGCCTGGACGGCACTGCTGTCGCTGGCCGTCGTCACCGCGGTGACCTTCGGTTTGCGGCTCGCCCTGGCTCGGTACCGCGCCGCGACACCGACCGCCGACCAAGTGTCGCTGTGGCCGGCGCTGACGGTGCTCGCCGGGGTGATCGTCGGGGCCCTGCTCATCGGTTTAGCGGCGTGGCGCGGCATCCCGTACTGGCAGTCCGTCCCGAGCAACTGGGACTCGGTCTGGCACGCCAACACCATCCGCTGGATCCTCGACGTCGGGCAGGCCTCGCCCACGCACATGGGCGAACTGCGCAACGTCGAGACCCACGCCGCCCTGTACTACCCGTCGACGTTTCACGCCCTCGGTGCGGTGCTGGCCCAGCTGACCGGCGCCGCACCCACCACCGCCTACACGCTCAGTTCGCTGGCCGCCGCGGTGTGGCTGTTCCCGCTCAGTGCGGCGCTGCTGACCTGGCAGCTGCTACGGGGCCGCGGCGGGTCCAGTGAGTGGCGCGCCGCCGGCGCCGCCGCCACCGCGGCCGCCCTGGCGGCGTCGTTCACCGCGGTGCCCTACGTCGAGTTCGACACCGCCTCGATGCCCAACATGGCCGCCTACGGCCTCGCCGTACCGGCCTTCGTGCTGATCGCCTCGTCCCTGCGCAGCCGTGACCGCATCCCGCTGGCTGTCCTGGCCCTGATCGGCATCTTCTCGGTGCACATCACCGGCGGTGTCGTCGTTGTCACGTTCGTGCTGGCCTGGTGGCTGCTGGAGGTGCTCTGGCATCCCGTGCTGAGTCGGGCCCGCGATTTCCTCACGTTGGCCGTCGTCGCGGTGCTGTCGGTAGGCACGCTGCTGCCCCAGTTCCTGGAAGTTCTGCAGCAGGCCGAGGTCATCGAGGGCCACGCGTTCCTGACCCATCAGGGCCGCAAGCGCGCCCTGTTCGACGCGATCGTGCAACACACCCGCCACCTCAACGACTTCCCGATCCAGAACATCGTCATCGCGCTCGCGGCTGCGGGCTTCGTCCTGCTGCTGGTCAAGCGGATCTGGTGGCCCGCGGCGGTGTGGCTGCTGCTGGTGGCGTCGATCGTGCACTCGTCGGCGCCGTTCGGCACCCCGCTGGGCACGCTCGTCGGCCGCTACAGCGACCTGTTCTACAGCGATCCACGCCGGCTGTCGGCGGTGGTGACGATGCTGCTGACCCCGATGGCCGGCATCGCGCTGTTCTCGGCGGCGCTGCTGGTGGTGGCGGGCGCGCGGCGACTCACCCGGCGGCTGATGGACCGCGACCCGGGCCGCGGCTTCTGGCTGGGTGCCACCACACTGCTGCTGGTGGCGGTGACGGTCGGCCTCGCCTGGCACTACTTCCCCCGGCACCAGCACCTCATGGGTGACAAGTACGACCGGGTCATCATCGACGACAAGGATCTGCAGGCCTTCGCCTATCTGGCCACCCTGCCCGGTGCGCGTGACACCCTGATCGGCAACGCCAACGTCGACGGCACGGCCTGGATGTACGCGGTGGCCGGTCTGCATCCGCTGTGGACGCATTACGACTACCCGGTGCAGCAGGGCCCGGGCTACCACCGGTTCATCTTCTGGGCCTACGCCGACGACGCCGATCACGATCCGCGAATCGCCGAGGCGGTGAAGGCGCTGAACATCCGCTATGTGTTGACCAGTACACCGGTCGTCCGCGGGTTCGTGATGCCAGACGGTCTAGTGTCACTAGACAAGTCCAAGTCGTGGGCGAAGATCTACGACAACGGGGAGGACCGCATCTACGAGTGGCGCGGATCTAACCCACCGGACACCCGATGACAGCGGCACAAAAGGGAATGCGCACCGCATGACGACGAACACAGACGACGACAACATCGAGATCATCGGCCCCGACGCTGGTACCGGGCAGGACCAGGACGGCGAGGATCAGCGCTCCGTCACCGATCTGGTGGAGCAGCCGGCCAAGGTGATGCGGATCGGCACGATGATCAAGCAGCTGCTCGAGGAAGTACGCGCCGCCCCGCTGGACGACGCCAGCCGCACCCGCCTTCGGGAGATCCACGCCACCTCGGTCCGTGAACTCGAGGACGGTCTGGCCCCCGAGTTGCGTGACGAACTGGAGCGACTGGCCCTGCCGTTCACCGATGACTCCGTGCCGTCGGACGCCGAGCTGCGCATCGCCCAGGCCCAGCTCGTCGGCTGGCTCGAGGGACTGTTCCACGGCATCCAGACCGCGCTGTTCGCACAGCAGATGGCCGCTCGCGCTCAGCTGGAGCACATGCGCCAGGGCGCGCTCCCTCCCGGCATGGGTCAGCCGGGGACGCCCGGCGTCCCCGGCGGTCACGGAACCGGCCAGTACCTGTAGACACGAGACGCACGGTGTCCCCCGCCGACCCCTTCATCGAAACCCAGAACGCCTGGGTCGAGTTCCCGATCTTCGACGCCAAGACGCGGTCGCTAAAGAAGGCGTTCCTCGGCAAGGCCGGCGGCGCCATCGGTCGCAATACCGAGAACGTCGTGGTCATCGAGGCGCTTCGCGACATCACCCTGAGCCTGAAGATGGGCGACCGGGTGGGGTTGGTCGGCCACAACGGCGCGGGCAAGTCCACGCTGCTGCGGCTGTTGTCGGGGATCTACGAGCCGACCCGTGGGTCGGCCACCGTCCGTGGTCGCGTCGCCCCGGTGTTCGACCTCGGCGTCGGGATGGATCCGGAGATCTCCGGTTTCGAGAACATCATCATCCGTGGCCTGTTCCTAGGGCAGACCCGCAAGCAGATGCAGGCGAAGGTCGACGAGATCGCCGAGTTCACCGAACTCGGCGAGTACCTGTCGATGCCGCTGCGCACCTACTCCACCGGCATGCGGGTGCGCCTGGCCATGGGTGTGGTCACCAGCATCGACCCGGAGATCCTGCTGCTCGACGAGGGCATCGGCGCGGTGGACGCGGACTTCCTGAAGAAGGCACAGTCGCGACTGCAGAGTCTGGTCGAACGGTCCGGAATCCTGGTGTTCGCCAGCCACTCCAACGAGTTCCTGGCCCGGCTCTGCAAGACGGCGATGTGGATCGACCACGGCACGATCAGGATGGCCGGCGGCATCGAAGACGTCGTGCGCGCCTACGAAGGTGAGGACGCCGCACGTCACGTCCGCGAGGTTCTCGAAGAGCACAAGGGAGATTGGGCGCCGGCCGAGGGTTCCGAGGACCGGGCCGCCCGGCAATGACCGACATGGTGTGCGCCGTCGTCGTCACCCACCGCCGTCCCGACGACCTGGCCAAGTCGCTGGACGTGCTTGCCACCCAGACCCGGATGGTCGACCACCTGATCGTCGTCGACAACGATGCCGACGAACGGGTGAGCGACCTGGTCGACAGGCAGCCGGTCCCGACGACATACCTGCCGTCGCGCCGAAACCTCGGCGGTGCAGGCGGTTTCGCTCTGGGCATGCTGCACGCGCTCGCACTGGGAGCCGACTGGGTGTGGCTGGCCGACGACGACGGCCGCCCACAGAACTCCGAGGTGCTGGCAACGCTGCTGGCCTGCGCCGATCGCCATCAGCTGGCGGAGGTATCGCCGATGGTGTGCGACTTGAACCACCCCGACCGGTTGGCGTTTCCCGTCCGCCAAGGTCTCCAATGGCGCCGCCACGTCAGCGAGCTGGGCGACGGAGGCCTGCTGGCAGGCTATGCATCGCTGTTCAACGGAGCCCTTTTTCGCGCGGAAACGATTACTGCCGTTGGCATTCCGGATATCCGGCTGTTCATCCGCGGCGACGAGGTGGACATGCACCGACGGCTGGTGCTGTCAGGCTTGCCGTTCGGGACGTGCCTCGACGCGATCTATCTGCATCCGTACGGCAGCGACGAGTTCAAGCCGATCCTCGGCGGACGTATGCACACTCAATACCCCGACGACCCGACCAAGCGGTTCTTCACCTATCGCAATCGCGGCTATCTCCAAGCCCAACGCGGCATGCGCAAGCTGGTGCCGCAGGAGTGGGTGCGGTTCGGCTGGTTCTTCCTGATCCAGCGCCGTGACGTTGCGGGATTCGCGGAATGGATTCGCCTGCGGCGCTTGGGCAGGCACGAAAGGTTCTCCAGATGACGTTCGTCGACGCCGCCGCCCAATCCAGGACCTTCACTCGCGCCTGGGGTGATCTGCTCGACGGCTACCGCAAGCGGGAGCTGTGGTTGCACCTGGGCTGGCAGGACATCAAGCAGAAGTACCGCCGCTCGGTCCTGGGCCCGTTCTGGATCACCATCGCCACCGGCACCACTGCCGTGGCGATGGGCGGGCTGTACTCGCAGCTGTTCCATCTGCAGCTGTCCGAGCACCTGCCCTACGTCACCCTCGGTTTGATCATCTGGAACATGATCAACGCCTCGATCATCGAGGGCGCCGACGTGTTTATCGCCAACGAGGGCCTGATCAAACAGCTGCCGACGCCGTTGAGCGTGCACGTCTACCGGCTGGTGTGGCGGCAGATGATCCTGTTCGCGCACAACATCGTCATCTATGTGGTGATCGCGATCATCTTCCCCAAATCGTGGTCCCTGGCTGATCTCTCGGCCATTCCTGCGTTGATCTTGATCATGCTGAACTGCGTCTGGGTGTCCTTCTGCTTCGGGATCCTGGCCACCCGCTACCGCGACATCGGCCCGCTGCTGTTCTCGATCGTGCAGCTGCTGTTCTTCATGACGCCGATCATCTGGAACGACGAGACGCTACGCCAGCAGGGTGCGGGTCGCTGGGCCAAGATCATCGAGCTCAACCCACTGCTGCACTATCTGGACATCCTGCGGGCCCCGCTGCTGGGCGCCCACCAGGAGTTGCGGCACTGGCTGGTGGTGGTGGTGCTGACGATCCTCGGCTGGCTGGTCGCGGCGTTCGCCCTGCGGCAGTACCGGTCGCGGGTCTCGTACTGGGTCTAGCCGGGACTCGCGCATCCTCAAGCGTCCGAAACTCCGGTGGCTTGCGCATCGCGATCGAAGTCTGTGTATTCGCCGCCAGCTTGATGTGCGGTCGTCTACTGTCCGATTCCGACGGGAAAGGGCGGCCACGATGGTTAGGAAATTCGCCGTAGCTATCGCGACGGGTTTGCTGTTGGTCGGCGTAGGAGTCGCCGGTGCGGGTCCGGCGGCGGCCGATTCGTGGACGATGCCGAATGTCATCGGGATGGATCTGCAGGGTGCCCAAGACGCGATCCAGTCGTTGACACACGATCAGGTCTGGTACACAAGCTCGACCGATCTAACAGGCCAAGCACGGATGCAGATCAGCGACCGCAACTGGCAGGTCTGCACCTCCACACCTCCTCCAGGCGCGAAGTTCACGACGAGTACGAAGGTGGACTTCGGGGTCGTGCGGATCGACACGGAGTCGTGCCCGTAGCTTCTTCACGGATAGCCCAGATCCTCAATCCGCACGGCGCTGGTCGCGCATTCCCCTTCGAACGAGCGGGCCCACATCGCGTCAGCGAAGTTCTCGGGTTTGCCGGTGCAGGTCCACCATCTGCTGTCGGTGCCCGGTGGCATACTCGAACACATGTTCGATGCTTCTCTGGTTTCCGTTGGCGACGACGCAGTCGTCGCTGCCATCGAGGAGTGGGCGGTCAGCGAGGCGCAGGCCGCGGCCCATAGAGTCGCGGCGATCGGCGAACTGGTACGGCGGCGCTGCACTGCCGACGACCGGCAGCATTGGGCCTGCGATGCTTGGGACGCCACGGCCGCGGAGGTCTCGGCGGCGCTGGGTATCCCGCACGGTCGCGCCTCCGGCGACATGCACCTCAGTCAGGCGATGCGGCATCGCCTGCCCCAGGTCGGCGCTCTGTTCATGGCGGGCCGGCTGAGTTATCAGGTGTGCCGGGCGATCGCGTGGCGGACCACACTGGTCGATGATGGCGACGCCCTTGCTCTGATCGACACCGCCCTCGCCGAAGCGGCCCTGCTCTGGGGTCCGATGTCGGACTACAAGCTGGGCCAGGCGATCGACGTGTGGATCAACCGATACGACCCCGGTGCGCTGCGACATACCCGCGCGAAGGCACGAAGCCGTGACGTCACGCTCGGGTCCCGCGACGACGAGGCGGGCACCACCGCGCTAACCGGCCGGTTGTACTCGACGGATGCCGCGCTGCTGGATCGCAGGCTCACGCAGATGGCGCACGATGTGTGCGAAGACGATCCGCGGACGATCGCCCAACGGCGGGCCGATGCGCTCGGTGCGCTGGCCGCTGGTTCGGACCGGTTGGCCTGCGAGTGCCGCTCGCCGGAGTGCCCCTCGACAACCGATGACTGCCGAGCATCGAGCATCGTCATCCATGTGCTCGCCGAGGCAGCGGTTGCCGGCGCCCCCGACCCAGCCATGTCGGGTGAAAGCGCGTCCCGGCCCATCACCAGGGACACCCCGTTGGTGGATGCGCTGACACCGCCCGACGAGCCCGCGCCGACGGCCATGCCGTCGACTGCAATCGTCGCCGGGCGCGGCGACATCGTGCCACCCGCTCTGCTGGCCCAGATGGCGGTCTCCGGAGCCAAGGTCCGCCACCTGCGGCGGCCCAGCGGGGAACCGGAGCCGGGCTACCGCCCGTCGGCGGCACTGGCCGAGTTCGTCCGGCTGCGCGATCTGACCTGTCGCTTCCCGAATTGCGATGTCCCGGCGGAACTCTGCGACATCGACCACACGGTGCCATGGCCATGGGGACCGACGCACGCGTCGAACCTGTCGTGCAAATGCCGAAAACACCACTTGCTCAAGACATTCTGGCCAGGATGGTCCGACCGGCAACTTCCGGACGGCACGCTGATCTGGACATCGCCGGCGGGCAAGCGGTACGTAACCCATCCCGGCAGCCGGCTGCTGATACCCCAGTGGAACACCGCGACCGCGGAACTGCCCGAACCGTCGGGCCCGGTCCCACGGGCGACGGGCCTGATGATGCCCACGCGCCGAAGAACCCGGGCCGCGCAACGCGCCCTGGACGTCAGGCGCGAGCGCGCGCTGAACGCGACAGCCGTTGCCGACCGGAACGCACCAGTTCCGTATTAACCCGGGATTAACCCGGGTACGAGCCGTGCTCGGGTTCCGGTCCGAATTGAAAGCGCCGGCCGGAGATTTCGGTCGGTGTTATCCGTACGAAACGCAGCTTCTCGGTGGCCACCCAGGGCAGCAGTTGCGCCCGATCGGCCTCGTGGAGATCGTCGGATGCCGTCAGTACCCGCGCGGTGCCCCGGATGATCACGCTCCAGCCTTCAGCGACGGTGTGGTCGTCGACTTCGAAGAGCACGTTCTCGTTCATTACCGTGCTAAACAGCTTGGTGCCCTCGGCAGTTCGGAACAGCACCGTGTGGTTCTGCACAACGAAGTTGACGGGGAAGATCTCCAGCTGGTCGCCGACGCGGGTGACCAGCCGCCCCAGAGCGACACTCTTCAGCAGATCCCAGCTCTCGTCGTCACCGATTACGGCGATCGGGCCGTGTTCGACAGTCATGGCAAAAGTCTGTCGCGACAAATGCACGCGCCGATAGGGTAAAACGGCCTCTCACCGAAGTACGGGGAACAACAGCGATCGGCGGATCGGCTCAGTCGGACAGCGTCGCCAATTCGGCGCGCAGGTTGCCCTGCGCCTGCCCCTCCCACTCGCGGCGGGCGTACTCGGTGCGGAACACACCGGGACCGCCGAGCAGTGCGACCAGGACCTGCACCCGACCTTTGCGGAACGTGTCGTCGGGCACGTGGGTGTACTCCGCCCGGATCGCGGCGGTGTTGCGTTCGTAGCGTTCTCTGGGTACGGCCAGCGACGCCAGGTCCGCGTCGGAGAGCACCTCTCCGTTGCGGTCGCCGGCCGCGGGGTCGTGGGTAATCGTCAGCCTCACCAGCCGAGCCACCTCGTCGACCAGCGCAGGCGCCAGGTTCAGCCCTGACAGCTTCTGCTCGGCCAGCCGTGCGCTGCGCTCCTCGTCGTCGGGCGACCCCGCGTAGACGGCGTCGTGGAACCAGGCGGCCAGCCGTACGGCGTCGGCGTCCTCGGCGTAGGAAGCCAGCTCCTCGACGTGGCCGAGGATGTCGCGCAGGTGTTCCAGGGAGTGGTACCGACGGTGCGGTTCGGACCAGGAAGCCAGCAGGTCCCGGCCGACAGCACCGACCTCGGGGCTGTCGGTATGCCGGGACATCAGCGTCGCCCAGGCGTCGAGAAGATCCTGCACACAACCATGGTGCACGTTCCCTCGGCCGGGGGCGAAGCAACCCGGGCAGTAAGCTTCCGGCGTGGCCGAGCTCGCCCCGTCGTCTCCCCTGAGTCTGAAAACACAGGTGGTGCGCTTCGTCGTCACCGGCGGGCTGTCGGCCATCGTCGACTTCGGGTTGTACGTGCTGTTCCTCAGGCTCGGGCTGCAGGTCAACGTGGCCAAAACCCTCAGCTTCATCGCCGGTACCACCACCGCATACCTGATCAACCGCCGGTGGACGTTTCAAGCGCCGCCCAGCACCGGCCGCTTCGTCGCCGTGATCGCGCTGTACGCACTGACCTACGCGGTTCAGGTGGGCATCAACTACCTGTTCTATGTGAAGTTCGCCGGTCAGCCTTGGCAGGTCCCGGTGGCGTTCGTGATCGCACAGGGCACCGCAACAGTGATCAACTTCGTGGTCCAGCGAGCGGTGATATTCCGGTTGAGGTAACCGCGCCAGGTAACCTTTGGCACTGACATGGCTACCGCACTCCCCCTCACCCCGCGTTCACTGACCGGGTTCGGCAAAACCGCACCGACCGTGGCGCAGGTGTTGTCGACGCCCGATGTAGATGTGATCGCGGCCGCCGTCCGCCAGGTAGCAGACTCGGACGCCACCAGCCCGTCCTACCTGCGGCGCGGGATCGTGGCACGCGGGCTCGGCCGTTCTTACGGCGATCACGCCTGCAACGGCGGCGGAATCGTCGTCGACATGACGCGGCTGAACCGAATCCACTCACTGTCGTCGGACACCGCGGTGGCCGACGTCGACGCCGGCGTCAGCCTGGACCAGCTGATGAAGGCTGCACTGCCGTTCGGACTGTGGGTCCCGGTGTTGCCGGGCACCCGCCAGGTCACCATCGGCGGCGCCATCGGATCGGACATCCACGGCAAGAACCATCACAGCGCCGGCAGCTTCGGCAACCATGTGCTGTCCCTCGACCTGCTGATGGCCGACGGTGAGGTTCGGACCCTCACCCCGGACGGTGCGGACAGCGAGCTGTTCTGGGCCACGGTGGGCGGAAACGGCCTCACCGGCATCATCATTCGGGCGCGTATCGCGATGACGCGCACCGAGACCGCTTATTTCATCGCCGACGGCGTGGGCACTGCGGACCTCGACGAGACGATCGCGGTGCACCTCGACGGTAGCGAGGCCAAGTACACCTATTCCAGCGCCTGGTTCGACTTGATCAGTCCGCCACCGAAACTCGGCCGCGCCGCGGTCAGCCGGGGCAGCCTGGCCAAACTCGACCAGTTGCCCAAGAAGCTGGCGAAAGATCCGCTGAAATTCGATGCGCCGCAACTGTTGAGCGTCCCGGACATCTTCCCGGTCAGTGCCATGAACAAGCTGTCGTTCAGCGCCATCGGCGAGGTGTACTACCGCCTCGGCGGCACCTACACCGGCAAGATCATGAATCTGTCGCAGTTCTACCACATGCTTGATCTGGTCAGTGGTTGGAACAATGCTTACGGCCCCAAAGGATTTGCCCAACACCAGTTCCTGGTACCGCCGGATGCCCTCGACGAGTTCAAGGACATCATCCGGTGGATCCAGACCAGCGGGCACTACTCGGCACTGAACGTGTTCAAGCTGTTCGGCCCCGGCAACAAGGCCCCGCTGAGCTTCCCGATGGCCGGCTGGAACGTGGCGATGGACTTCCCGATGAAGCCCGGCGTCAACGAGTTCCTCAACGAGCTGGACGACCGCGCGATGGAGTTCGGCGGGCGGGTCTACACCGCCAAGGACTCGCGGGTGAGCGCCGAGAAGTTCCACCGGATGTACCCCCGCGTCGACGAGTGGATCGCGGTGCGCCGCAAGGCCGATCCGGACGGCGTGTTCGCCTCCGACATGGCCCGCCGACTCGAACTGCTGTAGAAAGGCACACCCCGCAACCATGATCGACGCCACCGGCAACCCCCAGACCATCCTGCTACTCGGCGGAACCTCCGAGATCGGCCTGGCCATCTGCAAGCGGTATCTGCGCAATGCGAACGCCCGGATCATCCTGGCCGACCTGCCCAACGCCCCCAAGCGTGAATCGGCAATCGCCGAACTGCAGGCCGCCGGCGCCAAGTCCGTCGAGTACCTGGACTTCGACGCCCTGGACACCGACAGCCACCCGGCTGTGATCGAAAAGGCTTGGGCACAAGACGATGTCGACGTCGCGATAGTCGCGTTCGGCATTCTCGGTGACGCCGAGGAGCTGTGGCAGAACCAGGCCAAGGCGGTGTTGAGCGCACGGATCAACTACACCGCCGCGGTGTCGGTGGGCGTGCTGATCGGCGAGAAGATGCGGGCGCAAGGTTTCGGCCAGATCATCGCCATGTCGTCGGTGGCCGGCGAGCGGGTGCGTCGGTCCAACTTCGTCTACGGCTCTACCAAAGCCGGCCTCGACGGCTTCTATCTCGGCCTCGGTGAGGCGTTGCGGGAGTTCGGTGTCCACGTCCTGGTGATCCGGCCCGGACAGGTCCGCACCACCACCACGCTGGAACACTGGAAGGCCACCGGGGCCAAGGAGGCACCGTTCACGGTCAATGCCGAGGACGTCGCCGAACTGGCCGTGACATCGGCCGCCAAGGGTAAGGACCTGGTCTGGGCCCCCGGACAGTACCGGGTGCTGATGTCGGTGCTGCGGCACATCCCGCGGCCCGTCTTCCGCAAGCTGCCGATCTAGTAGCCCGCGTGCGCAACGCGTTGGCCACCATCGGCCAGATGATCGCGGCCGCCGTTGTGGCCGTGGTGGTTTCGGTGGTAGCGCTGATCGCAATATCGCGCGTCCAGTGGCCGGCCTTCCCGTCGTCGAACCAGCTGCACGCCCTGACCACTGTCGGCCAGGTCGGCTGTTTGGTCCTGCTGCTGGCCACCGCGGTCCTGTGGCGCCGGGGACATCGGTGGATCGCCCGGCTGACCGCCGCGGCGTGTCTGTCGGCGTTCACCGTCGTCACGCTCGGTATGCCGCTCGGTGCGACTCGCCTCTACCTGTTCGGCATCTCGGTCGATCAGCAGTTCCGCACCGAGTACCTCACCCGGCTCACCGCGAGCCCGGCGCTGCACGACATGACGTACACCGGTCTGCCGCCGTTCTACCCGGCCGGCTGGTTCTGGCTCGGCGGCCGGGCAGCCGCCCTCACCGGCACACCGGGCTGGGAGATGTACAAGCCGTGGGCCATCACCTCCATCGGCATCGCGGTCGTCCTGGCGATGGCGCTGTGGTCGGCGCTGGTGCGCTTCGAATACGCGCTCGTCGTCACCACTGCCACCGCGGCCGTCACGCTGGCCTACGGTTCGCCGGAACCGTATGCGGCGATCATCACCGTGCTGATCCCGCCGGTGCTGGTGCTGGCGTGGTCGGGGCTTCTCGGTAAAGCGCGCGGCGGCGGGTGGGCCGCCATCGTCGGCGTCGGCATCTTCCTCGGCGTGGCCGCCACGTTCTACTCCCTGCTTCTGGGCTACACCGCATTCACCGTGGCCGTGATGGCCGTCCTGGTGGCCGCTGCGCGACGCAGCATCGACCCGCTGCTGCGGCTGCTCGTCATCGGTGTGATCGCGGTGACGATCGCGTTGATCACCTGGCTGCCGTTCCTGGCGCGCGCCGCACGCGAACCGATGGCGGGCACCGGCAGCGCCCAGCACTACCTGCCAGCCGACGGCGCGGTGCTGACATTCCCGATGCTGCAGTTCTCGCTGCTCGGCGCGCTGTGCATGCTGGGCACGCTGTGGCTGGTGTGGCGGGCACGCTCGTCCACCAGAGCCGCGGCGCTCAGCGTCGGGGTGCTCACGATCTACGCCTGGTCCCTGCTGTCGATGCTCACCACGCTGGCCGGCACCACACTGCTTTCGTTCCGCTTGCAGCCGACGCTGACCGTGCTGCTGTCGGCGGCGGGAGCCTTCGGTTTCATCGAGGTCACCCTGGCGCTCGCGGCGCGCTGGAGCCCGCGCATGGTGCCGGTCGGGGCGGTCATCGGTCTCATCGGCGCCATCGGTTTCAGCCAGGACATCCCTGACGTGCTGCGCCCCGACCTGACCGTGGCCTACACCGACACCGACGGCTACGGTCAGCGCGCCGACCGCCGCCCGCCCGGCGCCGAGAAGTACTACCCCGAACTCGACACCGCGATCCGCCAGGTCACCGGGAAGCCGCCGGAAGACACCGTCGTACTGACCGCCGACTACAGCTTCCTGTCGTACTACCCGTACTACGGCTTCCAGGGCCTGACCTCGCACTACGCCAACCCGTTGGCCCAGTTCGACAAGCGGGCAGCGGCCATCGAGTCCTGGGCCGACCTGAAGAACGCCGACCAACTCGTCAAGGCGCTCGACGCGCTGCCCTGGCCGCCGCCGACCGTGTTCGTGATGCGCCGGGGCGGCCCGGCTGGTTCGTCGGACACCTACACCCTGCGATTGGCCGAGGACGTCTACCCCAACCAGCCCAACGTGCGCCGCTACACCGTCGAACTGGACGGCAACCTGTTCACCGCGCCGCACTTCACCGTCAAGACCATCGGCCCGTTCGTACTGGCCGTCCGGAATCCATGACGACGCAGTCCTCGACCCGCCAATTACCATCTAGCTCCGTGGACGAGATGCGGGCGAATTACCGGACCGCCCGCATCGTCGCCATCGTCGCGGGTCTGCTCGGCGCCGCACTGGCCATCATCACGCCCTTGCTGCCGGTCACCCAGACCACCGCGACGCTGACGTGGCCCCAGAACGGCGTGCTCGACAGCGTCACCGCACCGCTGATCAGCTATGTGGCAACCGACCTGACCATCGACGTGCCGTGCTCCGCCGCGGCCGGGCTCAACGCGCCGGGCAAGACGGTGCTGCTGTCCACCGTGCCCAAGCAGGCGCCCAAGGCGGTGGACCGGGGCCTGTTGATCCAGCGCGCCAACGACGACCTGGTGGTCGTGGTGCGCAACACCCCCGTCGTCGTCGCGCCACTGGCCCAGGTGCTCAGCCCCGCCTGCCAGAAGCTCACCTTCACCGCCCACGCCGACAAGGTCACGGCCGAGTTCGTCGGCCTCACCCAGGGCCCCGACAGCGACGACCCCGGCGCCCGGCTGAAGGGTGAACGCGGCGGCTACGACTTCCGCCCGCAGATCGTCGGGGTCTTCACCGACCTGACCGGTCCCGCGCCGCCCGGCATGAGCCTGTCGGCAACCATCGACACCCGCTACAGCAGCACTCCCACCGCGGTGAAGATGGTCACGATGGCGCTCGGCGTGCTGCTGACCATCGCGGCCCTGGTCGCGCTGCACATCCTCGACACCGCCGACGGCGTTCGGCACCGGCGCTTCCTGCCGCCGCGCTGGTGGTCGCTGAGCGCGCTGGACGGTGTGGTGCTGGCTGTGTTGGTGTGGTGGCACTTCGTCGGGGCCAACACCTCCGACGACGGCTACATCCTGACCATGGCCCGGGTGTCCGAGCACGCCGGCTACATGGCCAACTACTACCGCTGGTTCGGCACCCCGGAGTCGCCGTTCGGCTGGTACTACGACCTGCTGGCGTTGTGGGCGCACGTCACCACCGCCAGTGTCTGGATGCGCCTCCCCACGCTGATGATGGCCCTGGCGTGCTGGTGGATCATCAGCCGCGAGGTGATTCCCCGCCTCGGGCACGCGGTCAAGACCAGCCGCGCGGCCGCCTGGACCGCCGCCGGCATGTTCCTGGTGTTCTGGCTGCCACTCAACAACGGGCTGCGCCCGGAGCCGATCATCGCGATCGGCATCCTGCTGACCTGGATCTCGGTCGAGCGCGGGGTCGCCACCAGCCGGCTGTTACCGGTTGCGGTCGCCTGCATCGTCGGCGCGCTGACCCTGTTCTCGGGCCCCACCGGCATCGCCTCGATCGGCGCCCTGCTGGTGGCGATCGGACCGCTGCGCACCATCCTGCACCGCCGTTCCCGCCAGTTCGGCCTACTGCCGCTGCTGGCGCCGATCCTGGCGGCGGCGACGGTGACGATCATCCTGATCTTCCGGGACCAGACACTTGTCGGCGAGGTCCAGGCCAACATGCTCAAGTCGGCCGTCGGCCCGAGCCTGAGCTGGTTCGACGAACACATCCGCTACGAGCGGTTGTTCATGGCCAGCCCGGACGGATCGATCGCCCGCCGCTTCGCGGTGCTGGCCCTGCTGGTGGCGCTGGCCATGTCGGTGGCGATGATGTTGCGCCGCGGGCACATTCCGGGCACCGCAGGCGGGCCCAGTCGCCGGATCATCGGCATCACGATCATCTCGTTCCTGGCGATGATGTTCACCCCCACCAAGTGGACGCACCACTTCGGCGTGTTCGCCGGGCTGGCCGGCTCACTCGGGGCGCTAGCCGCGGTCGCCGTCACCGCGCACGTGCTGCGCTCCCGGCGTAACCGAGCGGTCTTCGGCGCGCTCGTCCTGTTCGTCACCGCGCTGTCGTTCGCCAGCGTCAATGGCTGGTGGTATGTCTCCAACTTCGGGGTGCCCTGGTCGAACCAATTCCCCGAGTGGCACTTCGGCTTCACCACGATGTTGCTCGGGTTGACCGTGCTGGCCTTGTTGCTGGCGGCGTGGTTCCACTTCTCCGGTCGCGACGAGGGGCCGCGCGATCAGCGTCGGCTCTGGTCGAGTGTGATCGGCTCGCCACTGGCCGTGGTCGCCTGGTCATTGGTGATCTTCGAGGTGTTGTCGCTGACACTGGGGATGACCGAGCAGTGGCCGGCTTGGTCGGTCGGCCGCTCGAACCTGCAGGCGCTGACCGGAAAGACCTGCGGGCTGGCCGACGACGTGCTGGTCGAGGAGGACCCGAACCAGGGGTTGCTCAGCCCGATCGGCGTGCCGGTCGGGACTGCACTGGCCGCAGTGACCGCGCAGGGCTTCACCCCCGGCGGGGTGCCGGCCGACATCTCGGCCGACCCGGTGATGGAACCGCCCGGGGGCGGCAGCCTGGCCGGCAACGACGACGGCGTGGTCACCAGCAGCGAGGCCGGCACCGAAGGCGGCACGACCGCCGCCGCCGGTGTGAACGGCTCGCGAGCCCGGTTGCCCTACGGCCTCGACCCGGCCCGGACCCCGGTGATGGGCAGCTGGCGGGCCGGCGTCCAGCAGCCCGCACTGCTGCGCTCGGCGTGGTATCGGCTGCCGGCCGACTGGACGTCGTCACCGCTGCTGGTGCTCTCGGCTGCGGGCCGCTTCGACCCCGACGAGATCCAGGTGCAATGGGCCACCGACCAGCAGGCGGCCGCCGGCAAACCCGGCGGGGCGCTGGGCTTCGCCGACATCGGCGCCGCGCCGGCGTGGCGCAACGTCCGGGCGCCGCTGGCCGCCATCCCGCGCAACGCCACCCAGATCCGCATCGTCGCCACCGACGACGATCTGGCCCCACAGCATTGGATCGCCGTCACGCCGCCGCGCATCCCGAAGCTGCGCACCCTGCAGGACGTCGTCGGCTCGCAGGATCCGGTGCTGCTGGACTGGCTGGTCGGCCTGGCGTTCCCGTGCCAGCGGCCGTTCAGCCATCAGTACGGCGTGATCGAGCCGCCGAAGTGGCGGATCCTGCCGGACCGGTTCGGCGCCGAGGCCAACTCGCCGGTGATGGACAACATCGGCGGCGGCCCGCTGGGCATCAGCGAACTGCTCTACCGCGCGGTCACGGTGCCGACCTACCTCAAGGACGACTGGTTCCGCGACTGGGGTGCGCTGCAACGGCTCAACCCGTTCTATCCCGCTGCCCAGCCCGCTCGGCTGGATCTCGGCACGGCCACGCGCAGCGGGCTATGGAGCCCGGCGCCGCTGCGCCCCACGTGACAATCCCCGGAATCCCGTCGAGATTCGCGCAACCGCCCGCAGGCCTTCCGAGCCGACTCAACTTCGTCGCCTAACATCGAGCCTCGTGCCCAGCGACAGACCCGAGGAATTCCGGATCGCGCGGATCGTCGCCGCCGTCGCAGGCATCCTCGGTGTGCTGCTCTGCGGAGTGGTGCCGCTACTGCCGGTCAAGCAGACGACCGCCACGATCCTGTGGCCGCAAGCACCGGGCGCCGACGGCATGGTCAGCGACATCACCGCACCGCTGGTCTCCGGCGCGCCGCAGAGCCTCGACGTCTCCATCCCCTGCCGGGCCATCGCGACACTGCCCGCCGACGGCGGCCTGGTGTTCTCCACGATCCCGCCGAACGGTATCGACGCCAGCCGCAACGGGCTGTTCGTCCGCGCCAACGCCGCCACCGTCGTCGTCGCCTTCCGCGACACCGTGGCCGCCTTCGCACCGCGGCCGGCGGTCACCGCCGGTGCGTGCAGCGACCTGCACATCTGGGCCGGTCCGGGTGGTGTGGGCGCCGACTTCACCGGAATCCCCGGCGCGACGGGCACCCTGGCACCCGAGAAGAAACCCCAAGTGGCCGGCATCTTCACCGACCTGCGGGTACCCGCACAACCCGGTCTGTCGGCACGGGTGGACATCGACACCCGGTTCATCACCACACCGACCGCGCTGAAGACCGCCGTGATGGCGCTGGGCATCGTCTGTGTGCTGGCGTCGCTGGCCGCCCTGGCGGTGCTTGACCGGCGCTCCGGCCGGCGGGTGCCGGACCGCTGGCGGCGCCTGCTGCGGGTCGACGTGTCGCACTGGCTGGCCGACCTCGGTGTGGTCGTCGGCCTGCTGGTCTGGCATGTGGTCGGCGCCATCTCCTCCGACGACGGCTACAACCTGACCATCGCACGGGTGGCCGGGGACGCCGGCTACACCGCCAACTACTTCCGGTTCTTCGGCACGACCGAGGCGCCGTTCGACTGGTATCAGTCGGTGCTCACCCACCTCGCCGCGATCAGCACGGCCGGGGTGTGGATGCGGCTGCCCGCCACCCTCGCCGGGATCGGGACCTGGCTGATCCTGAGCCGCTGTGTCCTGCCCCGCCTCGGCCGGCGCCTGTCCCTGAACCGGGTGACCGTATGGACCGCCGGGGCGGTGTTCCTGGCGGCCTGGCTTCCGTTCAACAACGGCCTGCGTCCCGAGCCGCTGATCGCCTTCGGCGCGCTGGCCGCGTGGATCCTGGTGGAGAACGCGATCGCCACCCGCCGGCTGCTGCCGGCCGCCATCGCCATCATCGTCGCCGTGTTCAGCGTGACCCTGGCCCCGCAGGGCCTGATCGCCATCGCACCGCTACTGGTGGGGGCGCGCGCCGTTGCGCAGATGATCCGGTCCCGCCGCACCGCCGACGGGCTGCTGGCACCGCTGGCCGCGCTGGCCGCGGCGCTGTCGGTGATCTTCGTCGTCGTGTTCCGCGACCAGACGCTGGCGACCGTGGCCGAGTCAGCCCGCATCAAGTACGTCGTCGGACCGACGATCGCCTGGTATCAGGACTTCCTGCGCTACTACTTCCTGACCGTCGAGGACAACGTCGAAAGCTCGCTGACCCGCCGGTTCGCCGTCCTGGTCATGCTGCTGTGCCTGTTCGGGATGCTCGCGGTGCTGCTGCGGCGCGGGCGGGTCCCCGGTGCTGCCAACGGTCCGGTGTGGCGGCTGATCGGCAGCACCGCGATCGGGCTGCTGCTGCTGATGTTCACCCCCACCAAGTGGGCGGTCCAGTTCGGTGCCTTCGCCGGGCTGGCCGGAGCACTCGGTGCCGTCACCGCCTTCGCCTTCGCCCGGGTGGGCCTGCACAGCAGGCGAAACCTCGCGCTCTATGTCACCGCGCTGCTGTTCGTCCTGGCGTGGGCGACATCGGGGATCAACGGCTGGTTCTACGTCGGCAACTACGGGGTGCCGTGGTTCGACCGTCAGCCGGTGATCGCCCACCAGCCGGTGACGACGATGTTCCTGGCGCTGGCCATCGCGACCGGTCTGCTGGCCGGCTGGCTGCACTTCCGAATGGACTACACCGGGCACACCGAGGTCAAGAACACCGCCCGCAACCGGGTGCTGGCCTCCACCCCGCTGCTGGTGTTCGCCGTCGTCATGGTGCTGCTCGAAGTGGGCTCGATGACCAAGGCCTTCGTCCAGCGCTACCCGGTGTACACCACCGCCGAGGCGAACGTGTCAGCCCTGAAGTCCGGCTTGTCGGCGAACAGCTGCGCCATGGCCGACTCCGTACTGGTCGAGCCGGACCCGAATGCCGGGATGCTGCAACCGGTTCCGGGCCAGAAGTGGGGCCAGTACGGACCACTGGGCGGGGAGAACCCGATCGGGTTCACCCCCAACGGGATCAGCGACACCCTCGAGCCCGCCGAACCGTTCGTCGCCAACCCGGGCACCGTCAACTCCGACGGCTCGCCCAACAAGCCCAACGCCGGCATCGCCTTCGCGGCCGGCACCGGCGGTGGTTACGGCCCGGTCGGGGTCAACGGGTCCCGGGTGTTCCTGCCGTTCGGGCTCAACCCAGCGACCACCCCGGTGATGGGCAGCTTCAACGAGAACACCGTCGCCGCCAAGGCCACCTCGGCCTGGTACCAGCTGCCCCCACGTACCCCGGACCGGCCGCTGGTCACCGTGGCCGCCGCCGGCGCGATCTGGTTCTACGACGAGGAAGGCCAGTTCAACTACGGCCAGTCGCTGAAGCTGCAGTGGGGTGTGCGACGCCCCGACGGCAGCTTCCAGGCCCTGAACTCGGTGCAGCCGATCGACGTCATAGCCCAGAAGGCTTGGCGCAACCTGCGATTCCCACTCGCTTGGGCGCCGCCGGAAGCGAACGTGGCGCGCATCGTCGCCGACGACCCGAACCTGAGCACCGACCAGTGGTTCGGCTTCACGCCACCGCGGGTGCCGGTGCTGGAAACCGCGCAGCAGTTCCTCGGCTCGCAGACTCCGGTGATGATGGACATCGCCACCGCAGCGAATTTCCCGTGCCAGCGCCCGTTCTCGGAGCACCTCGGCGTCGCCGAGCTGCCGGAGTACCGGATCCTGCCGAACCTCAAGCAGGTGGTGGTGTCGAGCAATATGTGGCTGTCGGCCCGCGCCGGCGGTCCGTTCCTATTCATCCAGGGACTGTTGACCACCTCGACGGTGCCCACCTATCTGAGCGGCGACTGGTACCGCGACTGGGGTGCCATCGAGCGCTACATCCGGCTGGTGCCGCCCTCGCAGGCGCCGAACGCCGTCATCGACCAGGGCACCAAGACCGTATTCGGTTGGAGCCGTAGCGGACCGATCAGGGCCTTGCCATGAAAGGGGCCATGAGCGACGTGACCGTCACCCGGTGGGTGGCCACAGTGGCCGGACTGATCGGCTTCGTGCTGTCGGTGCTCACCCCACTGTTGCCGGTGGTGCAGACCACCGCGACGCTGAACTGGCCCCAGGCAGGACAACTGAACAGCGTGACGGCCCCGCTGATCTCGCAGGCGCCGGTGTCGCTCACCGCCACGGTGCCCTGTGAGCTCATCCGGTCACTGCCGCCGCAGGGCGGCACGGTGTTCGGGTTGGCGCCGAAGAAAGGCAAAGAGGCGGCGCTGAATTCGCTGTTCGTCAACGTTACGAGCCAGCGGGTCGACATCACCGACCGCAACGTCGTCGTCGCCAGTGTGCCGCGGGCCCGGATGGCCGGCTGCTCGCGTATCGAGATCACGTCGAACACCGACGGCACGTTCGCCACCTTTGTCGGGCTGACCGGCGGGCAGGAGCAGCGCAGCGGTTTCGCCGACCCGAACCTGCGGCCCGCGATCGTCGGGGTATTCACCGACCTGACCGGCCCGGCGCCGCCCGGGTTGAGCGTGTCGGCGACCATCGACACCCGCTTCTCCAGCAAGCCGACCGCGCTGAAGCTGGCTGCGATGCTGCTGGCCATGCTCGCCACCGTCGTCGCGGTGGTCGCACTGTGGCGCCTGGACCGCCTCGACGGCCACCGCATGCATTCCTGGATCCCGCAGCGCTGGCGCCGATTCACCGCGGTCGACGTCACCGTGGTGGCGGGCTTCCTCGTGTGGCACGTCATCGGAGCGAACTCATCCGACGACGGCTACATCCTGCAGATGGCGCGCGTCGCCGACCATGCCGGCTACATGTCGAACTACTTCCGGTGGTTCGGCAGCCCCGAGGATCCGTTCGGCTGGTTCTACAACGTGCTGGCATTGATGACCCACGTCAGCGATGCCAGCATCTGGATGCGCCTGCCGGACCTGATCTGCGCGCTGGTCTGCTGGCTGCTGCTGTCCCGCGAGGTGCTCCCCCGGCTCGGGCCCGCCGTCGAATCCAGCCGCCCCGCCCTGTGGGCCGCCGGCCTGGTGCTGATGGCGGCGTGGATGCCGTTCAACAACGGCCTGCGCCCCGAAGGCCAGATCGCCACCGGCGCACTGATCACCTACGTGCTGATCGAGCGGGCCATCATCTCCGGGCGGCTCACGCCGGCCGCACTGGCCATCATCAGCGCCGCGTTCACCCTCGGCATCCAGCCGACCGGGCTGATCGCGGTGGCCGCCCTGATCGCCGGTGGTCGCCCGATCCTGCGAATCCTGGTCCGCCGCCGGGCGATCGTCGGCACCTGGCCGCTGATCCTCCCGCTGTTGGCCGCGGGCACCATCATCCTGACCGTCGTCTTCGCCGACCAGACGCTGGCAACCGTGTTGGAAGCCACCAGGATTCGCACCGATATCGGGCCCAGTCAGCCCTGGTACACCGAGAACCTGCGCTACTACTACCTGATCCTGCCGACCGTCGACGGCTCGCTGTCGCGGCGGTTCGGATTCCTGATCACCGCGCTGTCGCTGTTCACCTCGATGTTCATCATGTTGCGCCGCAAGCGGGTTGCGGGTGTGGCCCGGGGCCCAGCCTGGCGACTGATGGGTGTCATCTTCGCGACGATGTTCTTCCTGATGTTCACCCCCACCAAGTGGGTGCACCACTTCGGCCTGTTCGCCGCGGTAGGCGCCGCCATGGCCGCACTGGCTACGGTGCTGGCCTCGCCCGCGGTGCTGCGCTGGTCGCGTAACCGGATGACCGTGGTCACCGCGGTTCTGTTCGTGCTGTCCCTGGTGTTCGCCACCACCAACGGCTGGTGGTACGTCTCGAGCTACGGCGTGCCGTTCAACAATGCGATGCCCCGCATCGCCGGAATCACGGTCAGCACAGTCTTCTTCGCGCTGTTCGCGATATCCGGCATCTACACGGTGTGGCTGCACTTCAGCACCCGCGACCGCGGGGAGGGTCGCATCGCACGGGCCGTCACCGCGGCGCCGATCCCACTGGCCGCCGGCCTCATGGTGGTGGTGTTCGTCGGGTCGATGACGGCCGGCATCGTGCGCCAGTACCCCACCTACTCCAATGCCTGGGCCAACCTGCGGTCCTTCTCCGGCGGGTGCGGCCTGGCCGATGACGTCATGGTCGAACCCGACGCGAATGCCGGATTCCTGACTCCTCTGCCTGGCGACTACGGCCCGCTCGGACCGCTCGGAGGCACTGCGCCCGTCGGCTACAGCCCGAACGGTGTGCCGGAACACATTGTCGCCGAGGCTATCCGGATGACCAACCCGCAACCGGGAACCGACTACGACTGGGACCAGCCGATCAAGCTGGCCAACCCCGGCGTCAACGGATCCACGGTGCCGCTGCCCTACGGCCTCGACCCGAATCGGGTCGCCTTGGCCGGCAGCTATGCCGTCGGCCCGCAGCAGGTGGCCATCCTCAACTCGGCCTGGTACCAGCTGCCACCCGACGACGGCGGCCATCCCCTGGTGGTCGTCACTGCCGCGGGCACCATCGCCGGACGCAGCGTCCTCGACGGCTACACCGACGGCCAGACCGTGGAACTGGAGTACGCCAAGCCCGGCCCCGACGGCGCGCCGGTACCCGCCGGCCGGGTCAGCCCCTACGACCTCGGCCCCGCCCCGTCGTGGCGCAACCTGCGCTTCGCCCGCTCGGAGATGCCGGCCGACGCCACCTTCGTCCGGATCGTGGCCGAAGACCGGTCCCTGTCGCAGGGCGACTGGGTCGCTGTCACCCCACCCCGGGTGCCCGAACTGCGCTCGGTGCAGGAGTACGTCGGTTCCAGCCAGCCGGTTCTGATGGACTGGGCCGTCGGGCTCGCCTTCCCCTGCCAGCAGCCGATGCTGCACGCCAACGGCGTCACCGAGGTACCCAAGTTCCGCATCACCCCGGACTACGCCGCGAAGCGGGACAGCACCGACACCTGGGAGGACGGCCGCAACGGCGGACTGCTGGGCATCACCGATCTGCTGCTGCGCCAGGAAGTCATGGCGACCTACCTGTCCCACGACTGGGGCCGGGACTGGGGCTCGCTGCGCAAGTTCGACACCATCGTCGACGCGCAGCCCGCCCACATCGACCTGGGCACCGCCACCCGCAGTGGGCTGTGGAAGTCCGGTCCGATCCGGATCAAGCCGTAGCCGTGGCCGACGACGCGGGCATCGTCGACCCCTTGATGCACGGCCTGCGCTCCAAGGGCCTCAAGCAGGGCTCGGTATCCCTAGTCGGCGCGGTGGCCATCGGTCTGGCGGCAACCGCGCCGGCATACTCGCTGACCGGCGCGCTCGGCCACGGCGCGGCCAAGTCGGGCTACCAGCTGCCGATCGTCTTCATCATCGCCGTCATTCCGATGTACTTCGTCGCGTTGGCCTACAAGCACCTCACCGACGCCGCACCGGATTCGGGCACCGTGTTCACCTGGGGCTCTAAGGCGATCTCCCCGCACATCGGCTGGATGGGCGGCTTCGCACTGATGCTGTCATCCATCCTGGCCGGCGTCGGCGCCGCCGGAATCCTGACCAATGCGGCCACGGTGTGGCTCGGCATGGACGACTCCCCGGTCTGGTTCGACCTCGTGGTTGCAACGGTTTTCATCCTGGCGACGACCTGGCTGGTAGCCCGCGGTGCCGAGGAGTCGTCGCGCACCACCCTGCTCCTCACCATCGTCCAGTACGGCGGTCTGGCCCTGTTCGCGGTCATCATGGGAACCGCCGTGTTCCGCGGGCAGCAGAGCGCGACGGCGGAGTCATTCTCGTGGGAGTGGTTCAACCCGTTGGCCATTCACGACTTCAGCGGCCTGCTCGGCGGATTTCTGGTGGCCATCTTCATCTTCTGGGGATTCGACGCCTCCCTGGCGATGTCGGAGGAGACCTCCGGCACATCCGCGCAAGCCGGACGCAGTGGTGTGACCGCGATCCTGATCACGGTGGCCACCTATGTGTTGTTCAGCGTCGCCGCACTGGCATTCGCCGGCATCGACGAGAACAGTGCGACCAGTCTGACCAATTCGGACAACATCGACGACGTATTCACCACGCTCGCCGGTGCGTCGATCGGTGAGCGCGGGGCGCTGATCGCAGCGCTGGTGGTCGGGCTCTCGGCGTTCTCCGCGACGATGTCCACCGTGATGCCCACCGCACGCGGGCTGCTGTCGATGGCCACCTACAAAGCACTTCCGGACCGGTTCGCCTCGGTGGACGCCGTCAGCCAGACCCCGAAGTTCGCCACCTGGGTGATCGGCCTGACCAGCCTGGCGATCTATTGCACCCTGGACCTGATCAGCGACAGCGTCGTGGAGGACTCGGTCTACAGCGTGGGCATCGCGATCATGACGTACTACTCCGTGGTGGCGATCTCGGCGGTGGTGTACTTCTGGCGCACCGCATTTCGTTCCTGGCGCACCGCGATGGGCCAGGTTGTCCTGCCCGCGATCGGTGCGCTGGTCCTCATTCCGGTGGGCATCATCGAGGCCTACCAGATGGCCGACCCGGACACCGGCTCGGGCGGATCGCTCCTCGGAGTCGGCACCGCGTTCGTAGTCGGCGTGCTGGGCCTGGGCGCCGGCGTCGTGCTCATGATCGTGTGGAACCTGCGATCTCCGGCCTTCTTCCGCGGCGAATCCCTGCCCAGGGAGCGCACCTAACCGACTCGGTAGGACAATGCCTCAGCAAAGATCCGTGCGCTAAAGGCGTTGAGACCGAACCGTTTTCGGTCTGTTATCGGACCCCCAGTGTGCGCCAACGCCGGTCACAGCCAGCACAAATCAACGGTTCGTAGCGTTGTTGACGAACGAAGGTCCCATAGGACGGGACGCACGCAGCAAGCGAAACGGAGACGACGATGAACCTCAGACGTATGGTGTACGGCGCGACAGTGGCGGCGGGTGTCGGTGCCGCCGGGCTGTTCGGGCTGGGAATCGGCAACGCGAACGCCAATCCCGGGCAACCATGTGGGGGACCGAACGCTCCGACGTGCCAGCAGGGCCCCAACAACGGCCCCAACAACGGTCCCAACAACGGCCCCAACAACGGCCCGGTCGACTGGCAGAACCGCGGCATGAACCAGGGCCGTCAGGACCACCAGCCGTTCAACTACAACGGGCAGTGGGTGCAGCCCATGCCGGCCGGCAACGGTCACGGCTGGGGCTTCTGGTTCCTGGGCCAGTGGATCCCGCTGTAAATGGCGGCTAACCAGGTGTGGCGGCGGTCGGTTGCTGATCGGCACGCAGCTGCTCGGGCTGCAGCGACCAGACGGTCGTCTGCGCCGCGGGCATGGCGTGCGCGCAGTAGGCCGGCGCACCGGTTTCGCTGACCGCCGCCGCACCCAGCACCGCACAGTTGGCGCCGATCACCACCACCGGAAGGTCCATTCGGCCCGCCACAGCGGGCGGTGGCGGGGCCGAGTGCGGCCCCGCCGCGGTGGCATGCACACCGCGGTGGCCCAACAGCAGGAAAACACCGGCTGCGGCCCCGCCGATGACCACCAGAGCACCGAGGATCGCCGGGACGAGCAAGCGGCGGCGCGACCTCACAGACTCGGGCTTGGCGTGACGGGCCCGCATCGGCGCCTTCGCCACTCCTGCCGCCACCGGAGCCGCCGCAGTGACCCCGACGTCACGCGCGGCGACGCCAAGGCCGCGCTCCAGCGCCCGCGCGAAATCGACGCAACGCTCGTAACGGCCGCGCGCATCCTTGGCCAGCGCCTTCGTGAAAACCGGTGCCAAGCAGGCCAATTCGGGACGCTTCGCCCCGATGGCGGGCGGCTCCGAACTCAGGTGCTGGCTGATCACGATGGCGGGGTTGGTGTGCTGAAACGGTGGCATGCCGGTCAACAGGTGATAGGCGGTCGCCGCGAGCGCGTACTGATCGGCGTGCCCGTCGATGTCCTCACCCTTGAGTTGCTCGGGTGCGGCGTAGGCGACCGTGCCGACCGTCATGTTGGTCCCGGTCAACCCGCTGGACTGACCCATCCAGCGGGCGATGCCGAAGTCGGCGAGCATGACCCGTTCGTCGCCGGTTCCGGGGTGCCCCAGCAGGATGTTCGCCGGTTTGATGTCACGGTGCATCAAGCCTCGCCCGTGGGCATAGTCCAGCGCTTCGGCGATGCCGGACACGATCCGCACCACTTCGTCGGGAGGCATTCCGTAGGGGTAGTGCTCGGCGAGCAGATTGGACGCGTCGGTGCCGTCGATGTACTCCATCGCGATCCACAGCTTGTCGTCGAACTCGCCGCGGTCATAGATGGTCACGATGTGCGGATGGGACAGGGTCGCCACGATGTCGGCTTCCAGTCCGAACCGCTGCCGGTATTCGTCGTCACCACTGACCGCGGCACCGAGCACCTTCAACGCGTCGAGCCGGGGCAAGCGGGGATGCTGGACGAGGTAGACCTCGCCCATGCCACCCGCCCCGAGCGTCCGCAAAATGGTGTAACCAGCGACAACCTGGCCGTCAGCTAACGGCATTGGGGCATCTTAAGGGTCGAAGGTGTCGATATCGAGCCGAAGGGCCCCGGCCGGGATCAGTTCATGTTCCAGGGTTCGCCGTAGGTGGTGACGCTGTCGCCGGCCTTAGAGATCAGCCGGGCGAACGGGCGCAGCAGCACGCCGCCGGCCGCACCGGTAACGGTGCCGTGGGCGTTGGCCACCGCCACCGAGCCGTTGGGGCCCGAGACGTCGACGGAGAAGGTGGCGACTTCCTGGATGCCGGGGCCGTTGCCCAGGTCGGCGCTGATCGACACACCCGGGAACAGGTTCGGGGTGATGACCGAGCCCAGCGGGTTGAAGCCCGTCGGGGAGATGTCGGCGTCGTCGAGCAGGATGTTGGGGGTGGTGTAGCTGAAGTTGATGCCCACACCCAGCGACCACGGGAAGCCGACCTGGTAGCCCAGCTCCAACGTGCCCGCGAACTCGTCGGCACCCGGGCCGACGACGCTGTAGACGGCCTTGCCGGAGTGGAACCACTCGCGAGTCAGCCGGTTGCGGTCCAGCGGGAACACCCCGTTGAGGAAGGTGTCCCACTGCTGAATCGTCATCGTGCGGCCACCGCCGTCGACCAAACTCAGCTCATTATCCAAACCTGCGTGCGAGGTACCTGTCCCGACGAACAACGCCGCGACTGCAGCGATCATCGCCACCAGCAACCGACCGATAACCTTCATGTTCTCCCTAGCTGAATAGTTTCTGGCAATGAGCTGTGAGCATTGGTACCCGGACATTGCCACATCGGCAACCGTCGCGGTAGGCCTACCTCAGCGCTAGGACGTCGCGGATGCGGGCGGCCAGGCGTGGCGAAAGTGGTTGCCAACTGGGGATTTACCCAGGGCTCAGACACGACGGGCAACCGCCCTGTGAGCCCGGTCACCTTCGGTGCGCGACCAGAATCGCGCTGATCCGATAACTCCTATGTGGCGGGGACGACGTCCTTCAACACGGCCAGCGCACCCGCGGCCAGAGCGGCGAGTTCGTCGGCCTCCGCGGATGTCAAGGCGGAGGCGATGATCTCCGCCATCCGCCTGTTGGTCAGCACCTCAGCCTCGTCGTAGCGGTCCTTGGCGTCGTCGGCGGAATCCGGATACGGCGGCTGCCAGCCCATGAACGCGGCGTAACCCGGCCCCTTGTTGAGCAGATGCGCCTCGACCGGGCTGAGCCCGGACAGCGCCAAGGCGGCGAAGTGCACCGCGGCGCGCAACTCCCGCAGCACGAACATCACCTGGAACGCGCGGGCCTCGGCATCGTCGGCCAACGGCATGGCGCGCCAGCCGGCATACAGCGGAAGACCGGCCTCGGGCGCCGCGGCGATCACCTTCTCGCCGAGCTCGGCGATGCGCCCGACACCGTCCGCGCCGGCCAGGTAGGTCCGTCCAAACTCGGCGGCCTGATCCCAGTAGATGCCGGCGCTGGTGGCCGCGTCGTGTACCGCGACGCCGTTCGTCCAACAGGCCTGGACGACGTTCGGCTCGAACACCGCGAACACCGCATTCACCGTCGTTGCGTTGGTGTCGCCCAGCACGCCGCCCCGGCCGGCGAAGTACGCCGCGAACGGATCCGGGTAACCGGCGGCGAGGCCCTTGCGGGAGGTCTCCGGACAGAGCATGAAAATGGAGACCGCCTCGCCGATGCCAGCCCCGGCGGTGCGGACCGCGTCGATGTCGGTATCACTCATGTGCGTGCTCCTCTGCTGGCCCGGTCGCGGCCGAGTTTACGGACACCCACACCGCGAATTCGTAGCATCGCCAAAGCGGCCGCTCACGTCGCGTCCGTTGACTGGTGACATGGCATTCACGGCGGGCAACCCAGCACAGAGCAGTCCGGTAATCGTGGTCCTGGGCGCCGGGACCGACCGCGGCTTCACGTTGGCATCGGCCCTGTTGTACGCCGGCTACCGCGTCGTGGCCAGTGACAAGCACGCCGGTGCCCTGGTCCGAATCGCCCACGGCCACAGCAGCGACCGCGTGCTGCTGGTGGCCGCCGAGGCCTCCGATCCGAGGCAGCTCGAGCGCCTCGTCGACCGTGCCCGCGAGCACTTCGACCTAAACTTGGCCCACCAACGGGCGGCTTGAGCGAGGAGACGACACCGGTGCGCCGACTCTGGCTGCTGCTCGGCTCGCTGGCCATCCTTGCCGCGAGCCCCGCCTGCTCGGCGCACCACGTGCCCCCCGAGGTGGCCCCGCCCGCCACCCCTCCGATGGGCTGGAACTCGTGGAACTCCGGCATCCCGCTGACCGAACAGACCGTCGAGCAGACCATCGACGCGATGGTCTCCTCCGGGATGCGCGACGCCGGCTACCGCTACGTGAATCTCGACGCCGGCTGGGCCGCCGCCGATCGGGACGCCGACGGCAATCTCCAGGCGGATCCGGACCGCTTCCCCGGTGGCATCGCCGCCGTCGCGCGGTACGCCCACGACCACGGGATGCTGCTGGGGCTCTACGCCAGTCCGAGCTACGAACTGTGCGGGATCGGCGAGCCGAACGCCAGCGCCGGCCACGAGTCAGCTGACGCGGCGACGTTCGCCGGATGGGGTGTCGACTATCTGAAATACGATTGGTGCAGTACCGATTCGGACCGATCCCATGAGATCGCCCGCTTCACCGCAATGCGGGACGCGCTGCGGGCAACGGGCAGGCCCATCTTCTACAGCATCAACCCGAACACCTCGGACAATCCTGGAGCTGGGGCGGGCTACGACTGGTCGCCGATCGCCGACATGGCGCGCAACACCGTCGACCTGGTTCCCCTGTGGCACAACGAGTTTGCGTCGATCCAGGCCGCTTTTGGGGTGCGCGAGCAGCTGGACGCGGCCACCCCGCTGGCGTCGCGCAGCCGGCCCGGCTACTTCAACGATCCCGACATGCTGGTCGCCGGGATCTCCTGGCCCGCCTTCCTTGCCGGACACCCGAGCATGGCCGATTCGCTGGGGGGTGACCAGCGCCCCAGCATGACCGTCGACGAGCAGCGCACCCACGTCTCACTGTGGGCGATGATGGCCGCACCGCTGTTGGCGGGCAACGATGTTCGGTCGATGTCGGCACAAACCCGCGACATCCTGATCAACCCCGAGATCGTCGCGATCGACCAGGATCCGCTGATCCGCCAGGCCCGGCCGCTCGCCGGTGATCCCAGAGTGATGGTCAAACCCCTGGCCGACGGCGCGGTGGCGGTCGCGCTGGTCAATCCGGATTCACAGCCCACCGCGATCGCCACCACGGCGACGGCGGTGGGTCTGCCCGCCGCGCGGTGTTACGCCGTGCGCGACGTGTGGACCCACACCGACACCACTTCCACCGGCGAGCTGATCGCAGGGCGGGTGGCGCCGCACGGGGCGGCGGTGCTGCGGGTGGAGGCCCGCTGCTAGCCGACCGGCCCGACGGTCGGCCACGCTCACCGGGCCGAATTACACAGGTGTGAGTAACCCTGGGGATAACTGGGTCAGGCCGAGGCGAGGATGCCTTTCAACACCTCCAGGTCGTCCGCTGCCAGCGGCAGCAGCGGCAGCCGCGGCTCTCCGACGCCGCGACCGAGCAGCTCCAGCCCGGCCTTCACCGTGGTGGGCAGACCCCCGCTCACGATGAAGCGCAGCAGCGGGGCGAGATCCTCGTAGATCAGCCGGGCGCGCTGCAGGTCGCCGCCCCGCACAGCCTGGTAGAGGTCGAGGCACGGCTGGGGCCGCAGGTTCGGCGCCGCGGTGCACCATCCCGCCGCACCGGCGGTGAGCGCATCGAGGACCAGCGGATTGCTGCCGTTGTAGAACGGCAGCGCACCGCCGGACAGCTCGTGGATGCGCAACATCCGCCCGAGGTCACCCGTCGACTCCTTGACCATGGTCAGGTTCTCGATGTCGGCGAACATCTGCACGAGCAACTCCGGGCGCATGTCGATGCCGCTGGTGGCGGGATTGTTGTAGGCCATGACCGGGATCCCGACCGCTGCGCCGATCGTGGCGTAGTGCCTGCTGATCTCGCGCTCGGACAGCGTCCAATACGAGACCGGCAGAATCATCACCGCGTCGGCACCGGCCGCTTCGGCATGACGGGCCCGCCGGACGGTGTTGGCCGTCGTGAGATCCGACGCGCCGACGATCACCGGAATCCGCCGGTCGACGACACCGACGGTGGTGTCGACGACGGAATCGAATTCCGCTTCGGTGAGGTAGGCCGTTTCACCGGTGCTGCCGAGCGGGGCGATGGCATGCACACCGCTGTCGACAAGCGCGTCGACGAGTGCGGCGAGTTTGCCGGTGTCCACCGTGGCGCCGTCGGCGGTGAACGGAGTGACTGGGTAGGCGATGATCCCGTGGATGTCGGGTGCAGTGGTCATGATGTGGGGAGTTCCTTCCAGGATGCGGGTTTGGGTTTAGGAGGTCAGCGCGTCGGGGTGACGCCGCAGCGCCTTGCGGGCGTAGTAGGCGAAGTTGGCCTGGCTGCGCTTGGGGGTCAGCGTCCAGTCATGGGCCTCGCGCGCCAGTCGGGGCGGCAGTTCGGCGATGGTGCCGGCCGACATCGCCAACAGCTGCAGCCTGGCCGCACGTTCGATGAGCATCGCCAGCGAGCACGCCTCCTCGATGGAAGCGCCCGCCACGACATGGCCGTGATGGGCGAGCAGCACAGCCTTCTTGTCGCCGAGCGCGGCGGTGATGATCTCCCCCTCCTCGTTGCCCACCGGAACCCCGGGCCAGTCCGGCAGAAAGGCGCAGTCGTCGTAGAGGGGCGCAATATCCATGTGCGACACGGCAAGTGGGACCTCCAGCATCGACAGCGCCGCGACATGGAGCGGGTGGGTGTGCACGATACAGCTCACGTCGGACCGCGCACGGTAGATCCACGAGTGAAAGCGATTGGCCGGGTTGGCCATTCCTTCACCCGCTAGGACGCGCAGATCCTCGTCCACGAGGAGCAGGTTGTCTTCGGTGATCTCGTCGAAGGCCAGCCCGAGTCGCTGGGTGTAGTAGGTTCCGGGCTCGTCAGCTCGCGCCGTGATCTGTCCGGCAAGCCCGGAGTCATGCCCGGCGTCGAACAGAGCGCGGCACGTCAGGGCGAGCTTCTGCCTGGTCGTCAGCTCAGAATCCTTGACGTGCTGCGACAGCGCATTGAGCGCACGGCGCATCAGCTCGGGCTTGGAATCATTGAGAGTGGTAGTCACGATCACATTCCTTTCGCGGCGATAAACACCCTGTGCACGATATGACACTTTGTGTCCTAGCGTCAATCACGTAAACTGGTCGCCGAAAGGTGGTGTGGCCATGGCGCAATTGGTGCGGGCTGTCCGGCAGCGCCGGGGGCTCACCCTGGACGAGCTCGCGTCGGCGACCGGATTGACGAAGAGCTACCTGTCCAAAGTGGAACGGGGGCAGAGCACGCCGTCCATCGCCGCCGCCATGAAAGTAGCCAGGGCACTAGATGTCGATGTGGCACAGCTGTTCTCCGACGACCCCCGAGCCGCTGCCCTGACGATCGAACGCGCCACGGAGCGTACTTCGGCCAGACACCACCCAGTTGCATCGGGAATGCTCGGCAAGGCCATGTCACCGTTCGTGGTGCGGCCGGGACGACAGTTCGGTACCCACGTGCATTTCGATCACCCCGGCCAGGAGTTTCTCTTCGTCCACGCCGGCACGATCGAACTCAAGTACGGTGACGACATCACCACCTTGCACACCGGCGACTGCGCGTACTTCGACGCCGCACAACCGCACAAACTCCGGCAGGTCGGCGACACTGCGGCCGAGGCCATCGTGGTGACCTACGACGAGCCTGGCCGCAAAAAGGTGACCGGCGCTTAGATCGGGATGAGGCCGTGCTTACGCTGCACGCGCTGGATTTGCTTGTCCCGAAGGATCCGCATGGCGCTGCGCAGCTTGAGCCGCGTCTCGTGCGGCTCGATCACCGCGTCGACATAACCACGCTCGGCCGCGACGTAGGGCGTCGCCATATCGCGGTTGTAGCCCTCGATGAACTGGCGACGGATCTCCTGCACCTCGGGGGCGTTTGGGTCGGGGAACCGCTTGACGATCAACTGGGCCGCGCCCTCGGCGCCGATGACGGCGATGCGGGCTGTGGGCCACAGGAAGTTGAAGTCAGAGGTCAGCTGCTTGGAGCCCATCACCGCGTACGCACCGCCGTAGGACTTGCGGATGGTGATCGTCACCTTCGGCACGTCGGCCTCGACGACGGAGTACAGGAACCGGCCGCCGCGCTTGATGATCCCGTTCTTTTCCTGCTCGACGCCGGGAAGGAAGCCCGGAGTGTCGACCACGAACACCAGGGGCACGTTGAACGAATCGCAGAACCGGACGAAGCGGGCCGCCTTGTCGGAGGCCTCGTTGTCGATGGCGCCGGACATGTGCATCGGCTGGTTGGCGATCACCCCGACCGGGCGGCCGTCGACCCGGGCATACCCGGTGATGATCGCCTGGCCGGCCTGCGCGGCGACCTCGAGGAAGTCGCCGTCGTCAAAGATCCGCAACAGGATCTCGTGCATGTCGTAGGCGATGTTGTCGGCATCGGGGACGATGCTGTCCAGTTCCAGATCATGCGGCGTGATCTCGGGCTCGAGGCCGGGGTTGATGATCGGGGGATCGTCGAAAGTGTTGGCGGGCAAGAACTCCAGGTAATCGCGAACGTAGGCGAAGGCGTCCTTCTCGGAGTCGACCACCTGGTGGATGTTGCCGTACTTGGCCTGGGCGTCGGCGCCGCCGAGCTCGTCGAGGCTGACCTCTTCGCCGGTGACGTCCTTGATCACATCGGGTCCGGTGACGAACATGTACCCCTGGTCGCGCACGGCGACGATCAGGTCGGTCTGGATCGGCGAGTAGACCGCGCCGCCGGCGCACTTGCCCAGGATGATCGAGATCTGGGGAACCAAACCACTCAACAGCTCGTGGCGTCGACCCAGCTCGGCGTACCAGGCCAGCGAGGTGGCCAGGTCCTGAATGCGGGCACCGCCGGAGTCGTTGATGCCGATGATCGGGCAGCCGACCATGGCCACCCACTCCATCAGCCGAGACACCTTGCGGCCGAACATCTCTCCCACCGAGCCGCCGAACACCGTCTGGTCGTGGCTGAACACCCCGACCGGGCGGCCGTTGATGGTGCCGTGCCCGGTGACCACGCCGTCGCCGAAGAGTGCGTTGGGGTCCCCCGGGGTGCGGGCCAACGCGCCGATCTCGAAGAACGTGCCCGGGTCGAGCAGCGAATGGATGCGTGCCCGCGGGCTCGGGATCCCCTTGGCGTCGCGCTTGGCCGCGGCCTTCGCACCGCCGGGCTCCTTGGCCAGCTCCAGCTTTTCGCGGAGCGCGGCAAGCTTCTCGGCAGTGGTACTGGCAGTCACTTGGCCTCGTTCCCCTCGGCGGTGTGGTGGATCGCTTCGTTCTCGATACGGCTGATGGCCTCGCTCATGTGGGCACCGACCTTGGCGATGTACGGCTCGTCGATCGCCTGGATGTGCTCACCGCCGATCGGCACCACCTCGAGGTCCTCGACGAATTCGCCCCAGCCACCGTCTGGTTGGCGGATGGCATAGCGCGGCTCGAAGAAGATGGCGTCGTCGTGGTAGCGATCGGCCATGTACAGGGTGACGTGCCCGTCGTAGGGCAGGATCTCCGCAGTCTCGAGCAGACGGTTGTCCAGGTAGGACGTGCGCTGATGCTCGATGACACCACCGGGGATCTCGACGCCGGCTTCCTTGATCGCGTCGAGGATGAACCTGACCTGACCCTCGTCGTCGAGCTCCTCGAGCTGCTCGTACGGGATCGGCGGGATCTCCACATTGAAGGTGCGCTGGGCGAACAGGGCATAGCGATCCCACCTCGCCCGGGTCTCTTCCTGAGTCTGGGGGATCTCCTCGCCCGGGCGCACCATGTCGATCAGGCCGACGAACCGAACGTCGGCGCCGGCGCGCTTCAGCCCGATCGCGCAGGCGTAGGCCAGGGCACCGCCCAGCGACCAGCCCACCAGGATGTAGGGGCCGTCGCCCTGGATCTCCATGAGCTTCGGCAGGTACGCCGCGGCTCTGTCCTCGACGGAGCCCTCGACGCGCTCGAGGCCGTACATCGGGGTGTCGGCGGGAAGGCGCTTGAGTAGCGGCTCGTAGACGACGGTCGACCCGCCGGCGGGGTGGAACACGAACACCGGGACCCGCGTCGACCCTTCGGGCCTGGCCCGGATGGTGCGTACGAAGCCGTCGAGTTCACCGGCCTCGAGGAACTCCCGCACTGTGGTGGCGAGTTGCTCGATGGTCTTGGCGGACCTGACGTCGTCGACGGTGATGGTGCCCTCGGCACGCTCGGAGAGCCGCTCGGCCAGCTTCGCCGCCGTTGCGTCGTCGACTGCGGGCAGCTCGTTGAAGATGCCGCCGGGCGACTTGCCGGTCACGATCGCCCACGTCGCGAACGTGACGCGCTCGGCCGCTTCGCGCGGGGGGACATCGGCGCCCAACGCTTCGGTGACGGCCTCCTGGGTCAGGACCTTGGCAGCCGCTGCGGCAGCAGCAGATTTGGCCGGAGCTGCGGCAGCAGCAGATTTGGCCGGAGCTGCCGGGCCCGCCGGGTTGGTGGGCGGCGGCGGGATATTGGGGCCGGCCGGGTTGGTGGGCGGCGCCGGGATGCTGGACCCCGGCTCCGCTTCCGCATCGCGGTCGGCGACGATCGGGTGTCCTGCCTCGGCCAACTTTGCCTCGAGCTCGGCGACCGTGGTGGCACCACCCATGAGCTCGGCCTGTTCGGCGGCGATCTGCTCGGCGGTCTTGCCCTTCTGCGTATCGGCGAGCTCGTCGACCTCGTCGCGGTGCTCGATGGCGTACTCGATCAGCTTCTCGACGGCGTAGAGGTTGGCGTCGCGGACCGCGGTCAGCTGGATCGGCGGCAGGTCGAAGTCGTACTCGACCCGGTTCTTGATCCGCACCGCCATCAACGAGTCCAGGCCCAGCTCGATGAGCGGCACCTCCCACGGCAGGTCCTCGGGCTCGTAGCCCATCGCCCCACCGACGATCGCGGCGAGCCGATCATGGACGGTCTCACCGGATTCCGGCGACCACTTGGCGAACCCAGCGGCCAGCCCCGCACCTGCGGTGAGGTTGTCCGACAGGATCTCGGCGTCCTCGGCCGGTGCCGCGTCGACCGTCTCGGTCACCGGGGTGGCAACGGCGACCCCGGTCGCGACGGCCGCCGGAAGGGCGGACAACGCACCCGAGCGGGTGACGATGGCGTCGTAAACCAGGGTGAACGACTGATCGATACGAGCATGCACCTGCACCGACGCACCGCCCGGATGGCGGGTCAGCGTCGTCACCAGCCGGGCACCGTCACCGGGTATCGCGCGCTGCTCGGAGGCGGTCAACGCGGCATCCGGAAGAACCTGCGCGGCAGCGGCTTTCACCAAGGCCGCCAGGTCGGCCTGGCCCTGCGGAGCATACTCCCAGATGTGCCTGCCGTCCGGGGTCGCGACGTGGGTTCCGGGGATCATGGTCGCGCTGTCAGCGGCGAACTGCGCGTTGAGCCAGTGTTCCTTGCGCCGGAACCGGGTCGGTGGGATGTCGGCGTACTCGGCCGGCCGCGAACCCGAATCGAACAGCGTCCGGACATCCAGATCGTGGCCGTAGACGTAGAGCTGAGCCATCGCCGCCAGCATGGACTCGACCTCGTCCTGCTTACGGGCGAGCGTGGCGATCAGCTGCGCGTCGTGCAGTCCGGCCGAGGCCGTGGTCAGCCCAACCTGCATGAGCGCCACCGGATTCGGTGCCAGCTCCAGGAACGTGGTGTGTCCGTTGTCGACGGCGTTGCGGATGCCCTGGGTGAAGTAGACGCTGTGCCGCAGCCCCTTCTTCCAGTACTCCACATCGTGGATCGGCTCGCCGCCGGGGCGGATGTAGCTGCCCTCGTGGACCGTCGAGAAGTAGCCGGTGTGCAGCGGGTGGGCCTCGATGCCCTGGATCTCGGCCGACAGCTCACCGAGCAGGGGATCCATCTGCTGAGTGTGGCTGGCACCCTTGGTCTGCAGCTTGCGGGCGAACTTGCCCTCCGACTCGGCACGGGCGACGATCGCGTCGATCTGCTCGGGCGGACCGCCGATGACGGTCTGGGTGGGGGCGGCGTAGACGCACACCTCCAGATCGGGGTAGTCGGAGAAGACGGTCTTGATCTCCTCGGCCGAGTACTCCACCAGCGCCATCAGCCGGATGTACTCGCCGAACAGCATCGCCTCGCCCTCACCCATGAGGTGCGCACGCGAACAGATGGTCCGGGTGGCATCGGCCAGCGACAGGCCGCCGGAGAAGTAGGCGGCGGCCGCCTCGCCCAGCGACTGACCCACTACCGCACCGGGTTTCGCGCCGTGATGCTTGAGCAGCTCACCGAGCGCGATCTGGATGGCGAAGATCACCGTCTGGACAACTTCGATGGGGTATTCGCAGGTCTCGTTGGTGTAGTCGATCGCGTCGTCGAGGATCAGCTCGACGACCGAATAGCCACGCTCGTCCTGGATCAGCGAGTCGACCTTGTTGATCCACTCGGCGAACACAGGGTTGCGGACATAGAGTTCCTTGCCCATCTTGCGGTGCTGCGCACCGAATCCGGCGAGCACCCACACCGGTCCGTTGGTGACCGGACCGTCGGCGCTGTAGACCAGCGGGCTCTGCTTGCCTTCGGCGATCGCACGAAGGCCCTTGACCGCCTCGTCGTGGTCGTGCGCCATCACCACGGCGCGCGAGCGCCCGTGGTTGCGCCGCGACAGCGAGCGCCCGATTGACTCCAGGGACGCCGCCCGACCCTTGGGGCTGTCGATCCAGTCGGCCAGCTCCGCGGCCGTCGCACGCTTGCGCGAGGTCAGGAATCCGGAAACCGCAAGGGGCACAACAGGAGCCGGCTTGTCAGCGACGGCTTCCCATTCGGCGCGGGCCGCTTCGATCAGCTCCAGCGCCTGATCGGTCAGACCGAGTGGCTCGTACTCGGCGTCCTCGGCTGCGGCCGAGCTGTACTCGTCGTCGTAAGACGCTGTTCGCCCGAGAGGCTCATCGACGAACTCGCCGTACTCGTCCATCCGAATCCCGCCGACGTAGACCGCGTCGGCGTCGGCGGCGGTTTTCTCGTCGACCAATTCCGCGGCGGGTTCCGGCTCCACGAGGTCGGCGGGCAGTACCTCACGCACCACCAAGTGGGCGTTGGCCCCACCGAAGCCGAAGCCGGACACACCGGCGATCGCGTGACCGCTGTAGCGCGGCCAATCGGTGACCTTCTCGACCACCCGCAGCCGGACCGCCTCGAAATCGATGTACGGGTTCGGACCGGCATAGTTGATCGACGGCGGAATCTTGTTGTTTTTCAACGACAATGCGACTTTGGCCAGGCTGGCCGCACCGGCGGCCGACTCCAGATGGCCGACATTGGACTTCACCGCACCGAGCAGCGCCGGCTGCTCGGCGGCGCGGCCTCTGCCGACAACCCGGCCCAGCGCGTCGGCCTCCATCGGATCACCCAGGATGGTGCCGGTGCCGTGCGCCTCGATGTAGTCGACGCTGCGCGGGCTGATGCCGGCATCCTTGTACGCCTTGCGCAGCACGTCGGCCTGGGCGTCCGGATTCGGCGCGAGCATGCCGTTGGACCGGCCGTCGTGGTTGATCGCGCTGCCGGCGATCACCGCGAGGATCTCGTCGCCGTCGCGGCGGGCGTCGGACAGCCGCTTGAGCAGCAGCATGCCGCCGCCCTCGGAGCGCGAATAGCCGTTGGCGTCCGACGAGAACGACTTGATCCGACCATCGGGCGCAAGCACGCCGCCGACCTCGTCGAAACCGATCGTCACCAGCGGAGTGATCATCGCGTTGACGCCACCGACCACCGCCATGTCGGCCTCGCCGGATCGCAACGCCTGCACCCCCTGGTGGGCGGCGACCAGCGAGCTGGAGCAGGCCGTGTCGATGGCCATTGAGGGGCCGCGGAAATCGTAGAAGTACGACACCCGGTTGGCGATGATCGAACTCGTCGTGCCGGTGATGGCGTACGGGTGCGCGGTGGTCGGATCGGCCACCGCCAGGAACTGGTAGTCGTTGTTCGAGGCTCCGATGTACACGGCGACGTTGCTGCCGCGCAGGCTCGAGGCGGGGATGTGGGCGTTCTCCAACGCCTCCCAGGTGAGTTCGAGCGCCATCCGCTGCTGCGGGTCGATATTGTCGGCTTCCATCTTCGACAGTGCGAAGAACTCGGCGTCGAAGCCCTTGATGTCGCTGAGATAGCCACCGCGGGTGGCCGCCTTCGCCACCCGCGCGGCGATGCGCGGCTCGGCGAGGAACTCCGACCAGCGTCCCTCCGGCAGGTCGGTGATCGCGTCGCGGCCCTCCAACAGCGCCTGCCACATCTCGCCGGGGGTATTCATGTCGCCGGGGAACCGGGTGGCGACGCCGACGATCGCGATGTCCTCGACATCGGCGGTGCGCGACCAGTCCTCGCCCTCGTCGTAGGGCTCCGCTTCGGGCTCGCCTTCGACGATCACCGTCGCCAGCGACTCGATGGTCGGGTGGCGGAAGGCCACGGTGGCGGTCAGCGTGACACCGGTGAGGTCCTCGATGTCGCTGGCCATGGCCACCGCATCGCGCGAGGACAGCCCCAGCTCCACCATGGCGGTGGACTCATCGATCGAATCCGGCGACTGGCCGGTGGCATTGGCGACCCAGTTGCGCAGCCACTCGCGCATCTCCCCCACCGTCATGTCGGTGCGGGCGGGGGTCAGTTCCGCCTCGGGCGCGAGGGTGATGTCCTCGGGCAGCTCTGAGTTTTCGGGCGGTTGTGATTCAGACATCAGGCCTCACCTCGCGCAAAGGGGCTGACCAGCCACGCGTGTTCCGCGTACCCGGTCACCCCCTTGTCCACTGCGAACTTCCTTCGATCGTTATTCCGATTCGTCGGGGAAGGCATTGGCCACCTTCCCGCTGCGCAGACTGCCGTCCAGGTACGCCGAGCGGCAGGCGCGGCGGCCGATCTTGCCGCTGGAGGTCCGCGGGATCGCGCCCGCCGGCGTGAGCAGCACGTCGCGGACGGTGACGCCATGGCGCACCGCGATGGCGGCGCGGATGTCGTCGGTGATCGGCCCCATCTCCATCTTGTGCGAGCCCGGGGCCCGCTCGGCGACGATGACCAGCTGCTCGGAGCTGTCGTCAGGGTTGCGCTTGAGCCCGGCGTGGGCGTTGTCGAAGACGTCGTCGGGCAGCTGGTTGGCCGGCACCGAGAACGCCGCGACGAAACCGGTGCGCACCGCCTTGGTGGCCTCCTGCGCCGAGTACTCCAGGTCCTGCGGGTAGTGGTTGCGACCGTCGACGATCACCAGGTCCTTGACGCGGCCCGTGATGTAGAGATCGCCCTCGTGGAACGCACCCAGATCGCCGGTGCGCACCCAGGTCGCCTCGTCTGCGGCACCCTCGGCGTGCGAGGGGCTGGTCCGCGACTTGAGGATGTTCTTGAACGTCTCCTGCGTCGCTTCGGCTTTGTTCCAGTAGCCGGTGCCCATATTCTGGCCGCTGATCCAGATCTCGCCGATCTGTCCGTCGGGCAGCTCGCTGGCGGCGTCGTTGTCGACGATCACCGCCCACTCCGCGACGCCCACCTTGCCGGCGGAGGCCTGCGCCACAGCCTTCGGTGAGTCATCGGCTACCAACACGAACCGCCCGGCGTTGAGTTCGTCACGGTCGACCGAGACGATCTTCGGCTCCTCGGACGACGGCGTCGTCGACACGAACAGGGTGGCCTCGGCCAGACCGTAGGACGGCTTGATCGCCTTGGGCTGGAAGCCGAACGGGCCGAACGCCTCGTTGAAGCGCCGCACGGTGGCGGCGGAGATCGGCTCGCTGCCGTTGAGGATCGCCTTGACCTTGGACAGGTCCAGCGGCTCCTCGTCGTCGCGGGGCACACCGCGCGCGGCGGCGTGGTCGAAGGCGAAGTTCGGCGCCACCGAGATGGTGCCGCCGGTGTCGCCCTCGCGGTAGGCCAGCTCCCGGATCCACCGGCCGGGCCGCCGGACGAACGCGGCGGGGGTCATGAAGGTGAAGTAGTGGCCGATCATGGCCGGTAGCAGCGCCGTCACCAGTCCCATGTCGTGGAAGAACGGCAGCCACGAGACGCCTCGGTCGCCTTCTTCGCCCTCCAGCGCCTCGATCACCTGCACGACGTTGGTGGCCAGGTTGAGGTGGGTGATCTGCACACCGGTCGGAATCCGGGTGGATCCCGAGGTGTACTGCAGGTAGGCGATGGTGTTCTCGTCGACCGCGTCGAAGGGCTGCCAGGTCGCGCCGACCTCGTCGGGCACGGCGTCGATGGCGATGACGCGGGGGCGTTCCTTGGCCGGCCGGGTGCGGAAGAACTTGCGGACGCCCTCGGCGGCGTCGGTGGTGGTCAGGATCGCCGAGGCACCGCAGTCGTCGAGGACGGCGTGCAGGCGGCCGACGTGGCCGGGCTCCGACGGGTCGAACAGCGGGACCGCGATACGCCCGGAGTACAGGGTGGCGAAAAACGCGACCAGGTATTCGAGGTTCTGCGGGCACAGGATGGCCACCCGGTCGCCGGGCTGGGTGACCTGCTGCAGGCGAGCGGCCACCGCGCGGTTGCGGGCACCGAAATCGGCCCAGCGCAGCTCCTTGACCTCGCCGTCACGTTCGACCGAGAAGTCCAGGAAGCGGTAGGCGAGCTTGTCACCACGAACCTTCGCCCAGCGCTCGACGTGCTTGACCACACTGGCACCTTCGGGGAAGGTGATCCGACCGTTCTTGATGAACGGGTTGTGGAACGGCATACGACTCTCCTGTCGGAACACATCTGTGTCGGGTCCTGCGGTGGCCGCGCGTGACGTTCGCGCCACCGGTCACCCTGCGTCGCGGACCCCAAACCTCACAGATGGTACAGAGATCGTCGCGGTCCTCGCCGAGTCTGATACCTCCGGCCCGACGATTGACGCTTGCTGCTCTTATTTTCTTCTTAATGTTAGGCGTAGTAGCGGCGGCGGCCAAATCGCCGCGCAGTGCCGCTACGTCATCCGTGTTTGGGTGTCGGAGCGTTCGCGATGAGGTCGCGTGCCCAGTTCAGTGTCCACTGCGTGGCGGTTTGGCCGTCGAGGTTCCAGAACTCCGGTGTGTTGTAGAGCGCGTGGACCGGCTGGCCCGCCCCACCGGCCAGCACGTCGAGGGTCGTCGGCAGGTTCGTGATGTTGAAGGCCTGCTCCGGAGCCGCGCAGATCAGGTCACCGGGTCCACAGATCTCGTTGGTGCGGTTGTTCAGCGCCCCGAAGCCGCCCGGCCGCTCCCCGGTCATCGTCAGGCCCAGCGCCGACAGGGTCGGCACCTCGTCGAGGGTGATCTCGGCGCCCTGGCCCGGTGGGTTGGGCCCGATGTCCTGGCCCACACCGGTCTGGCGGCGACCGTCGGCGATCAGCGTCACACCGAGGACCAGGTCCTCGTCGACGGGTCCGCGGCCGTTGCCGATATCGCTGGCGATGTCACCGCCGATGACGGCGCCCTGGGAGAAGCCGACGATCACGTAACTGGTCAGTGGGCAGCGGCTGTTCATGTCGGTCATCGCCTTGACCGCGGCCCGGGTGCCTTCGGCTCGGCTGTCGTTGTAAGACATCTGTTTGTCGGCCGCCAACGGATTGTGGAACTGGGCGGTGTAGGGAACCGTGTAGATCTCCACCCGGTCGGCACCGAACTGGTCGCGCAGCGGCCCGGTGACGTTGCGCAGCAGCGCGATCGGGAACTGCGTCGGGTTCAGCGGATCGTCGGTCGGCGAGGACTCCCAGGTGCCGGGGATGGCCACCAGCTGGACGTCCGGGCAGCTGGCGTCCTGGAATTCGGGCCGCGGCTTCTTGCCGCCGGGCGTGCTGGTCGGCGGGATCGCCGTCGGAGGGATCGCTGTCGGCGGGGATTCCGGTCGCCGCACGACGATGACGATGATCGCGACGACCAGGGCGACAGCGACCGCCATCGCACCGGCCGCGATCAGGGCGAGGATGCGGTGGCGCCTACGCCGGGCAGTTGTCCGGGAGTTTCGAGCCATCGAGAGGGGCTTATCTTCCTGTCAGATCTTCGGTGCTAGCAGAGCCGCTGGGTGGCCAGTCGGATGTAATCGGCGGTGGCCTCGCTGACCCGCAGATCGGATGTCTGCACGTCGGACTTCGACGACGCCGCAGTGGGAACATCGGCGACGTCACTGCGCACCATCGGCGCGATGTAGTCCCACACCGCCTGGTCGCTCTGGCCGGCGGCGTGCGCCTGGCACACGTGTGAGCCGATGCTGAGAGCTTCCAGCTCGCTGGAGGCGTGCACACCGGCTGCCGAGAGCGCGTCGAGGAAGCCGCGCTGGGCCGGGGTGACCTTGAGCGTGGTGGCGGTCAAGTCGGCGTCCGCCGGTACCGGGGCGTGCGCGGCAGTCGGCGACTGCCCGGACGCGGGCGTGGTCACCAGGTCTTCCCCGGTGCTGCAGCCGACAACAAGCCAGGCCGCCGGACCGAGGACTCCAGCCACCAGCAGGACATGCCGGGCAGCACCGGTGAGCCGTCGCGTGTCACCGGCAGCTTCACCGACGAGACGGGCTTCCGAGCGCTGCACGCCTCCACGTTACCGGCTGCCCCGACTCCGCCCAGAGCTCGCCGAGATTGCGGATGCCTAACGGTTCGTCGGCAAGTTGTGACCTATTTGATAGCAGCCGCAACGTCGTTGGCCATCGCACCCAGCTGAGCCGACCAGTTGCCCCAGTCGTGGTTGCCACCCGTCGGGAAGTCGAAATGGCCGTTGCGGCCGCCCAGCGAGCGGTAATGGGCGTAAAAGGTGCGGTTGCTGCCCTGAGCCTGGTCGCAGTAGCCGATCATCGCCGGGACGTCACTGCAGGTCAGCGTCTGGGGGCTGAAGATCCACAGCCGGGTGTTGTTGTCGACGAGCAGCTGGGCGTGCACGTCGGGGTCGTGCCACTTCCAGCGGCCGAGCTGCGCGGCACCCCACATCGCCTGGGTGTTGACGCCACCGAACTCGTTCATGCCCGCGGTGATCGCGCCATTGAGGAAGGTGTTCGACGGGGTCAGGAAGCCCGACATCGACCCGGCGTACCGGTACCGATCGGGGTGAAACGTCGCTTCCATCAGGGCGCCGGTTCCGCCCTGGGCGGCGCCGACGATGGCATGCCCACCGGGTGCCAGGCCCTTGTTGGCGGCCAGCCAGTTGGGCAGCTCGTCGGACAGGAAGGTCTCCCACTGGCGGGTGCCGTCGGCCTCCCAGTTGGTGTACATCGTGAATGCCCCGCTGGCCGGCGCGACCACCGAGATTCCCTTACCCGCCAGGGTGTTCATCGCGTTGCCAGCGGTGACCCAGTTGCTGACGCCGTCGCCGGCGTTGAACGCGTCGAGGAGTACCACCGCGTGCGGACCGCCGGCCAGGAACGCCACCGGGATATCGCGGCCCATCGCCGGCGACGGCACCATCAGGTACTCGACGTCGGCGGCCTTGGCCGTCGGGGCGGCAGCGCCCCACAGGCCCAGCGCCAGAACCGCAGCGCACATGGCCCGGAACAGACCCGACAAACTCCTCATGGTCACCTCACGTCTCGCATCGTCGCCGACAAACAGCCCCGTCCAACCCGAAGCGTAGTGAACCACGTGCGACCCGACCGGCGTTTGGCCGGCAGACGCCGACGGCGACGACCCCGCGGGGGGCCGTCGCCGTCGGTCATGCCTTATTCGACGATTCAGGCGGTCGGCGTCGCGCCGAGCACGCGCTGGATGTCGGGCTTCATCTGCTGGAGCTGCTGGCCCCAGTAGTTCCACTGGTGGGTGCCGTTGGCCGGGAAGTTGAACACCCCGTTGGTGCCACCGTCAGCCAGGTAGGTGTCGCGGAAGGTCTTGTTGGTCCGCAGCGTGAAACCTTCCAGGAACTTCGCGTTGAACAGGTTGCCCGAGCTGGTGCCGGCATCGAGGTCCGACGGCTTGCCGTCGCCGCAGTAGATCCAGATGCGCGTGTTGTTGTCGATCAGCTTCTTGATGTTGACCAACGGGTCGTTGCGCTTCCATGCGTTGTTCGGGTCACCGGTCGAGCCCCACATGTCGTCGGCCTTGAAGCCGCCGGCGTCACCCATCGAGATGTTGACCAGGAAGGGCCACCAGCCCTCGGACAGGTTCAGGAAGCCTGACAGTGCGGCCGCGTACGGGAACTGCTCGGGGTGGTAGATCGCCAGGGTCAGTGCGGCCGAGCCGGCCATCGACAGGCCGACCGCAGCGCTGCCGGTCGGCTTGACCTGCCGGTTGGCGGCCAACCAGGTGGGCAGCTCCTGGGTCAGGAAGGTCTCCCACTTGTAGGTCTGGCAACCGGCCTTGCCACACGCCGGCTTGTACCAGTCGGAGTAGAAGCTCGACTGGCCACCGACGGGCATGATCACCGACAGGCCCGAGTTGTAGTACCACTCGAAGGCGGGGGTGTTGATGTCCCAGCCATTGAAGTCGTCCTGGGCGCGCAGACCGTCGAGCAGGTAGACCGCCGGAGAGTCCGGGCCACCGCTCTGGAACTGGACACGAATGTCTCGTCCCATGCCTGCTGACGGCACATCGAGGTACTCCACCGGAAGACCCGGCTTGGAGAATGCTCCCGCCGTTGCGGAGCCGCCGACGACGCCGATCAGGCCCGGTAGCACGGCGGCAGCCGCGGCTGCGACCGTCAGCCGGCGTAGCCACGCGCCGCGCAACTTCTCAACGAACTTCATGCAACTTTTCCCATCTTTTCGTGTGTGCCGCACCGCATGCGTTCCACGCAGCCGTGCCCTGGTAGTCAACCACATGTGTTGTGATCGTTCCTCTTCTGAGATCTGGCCGTGACGGTCTCATCACCGGCTGATTGTGGCGATGAGGTCGGGTTTCAGCGCTGCCAACTGGGCTCCCCAATAGGGCCATGAGTGGTTGCCCGTCGGCGGGAAATTGAAGGTGGCATTGGCGCCTCCGGCGGCGGTATAGGCGGCCTGGAAGTCCTTGTTGCTCTTGATCGCCATCGACTCCAGGCTGGTGGCGCTCAGCGCGACACCGGGGTCGGCGCCCTGGTCGAGGTCGGTCTGTCCGCCCGGCGCACAGTAGATCCACAGCCGGGTGCCGTTGCGGGCGATCAGAGCTGCCTGCTTGACCGGATCGTTGCGCTGCCAGGCCGAGTCCCACGGGGCGCCCCACATGTCGTCGACGTTGTAGCCGCCGGCGTCGAGCATGGCCACCCGGATGGCCTGCTGCATGAGCAGTGCCGAGGGGTTGAGGAACCCCGACAGCGACGCGGCGTAGACGAACTGCTGCGGGTGGTAGGCCGACAGGATCAACGCGGCGCCCCCGGACATCGACAGGCCGACGACGCCGTTACCGGCGGTGGAGACCTGTTTGTTGGCGGCCAGCCACTGCGGCAGCTCGCTGGTGAGGAATGTCTCCCACTTGTAGGTATAGGGCTGCTTGTTGAAGCTGGAGGGCTTGTACCAGTCGGAGTAGAAACTGGATTGCCCGCCGACGGGCATCACCACCGAGACACCGGAGCCGTAGAACCACTCGAAAGCCGGGGTGTTGATGTCCCAGCCGCTGTAGTCGTCCTGGGCGCGCAGACCGTCGAGGAGGTACACGGCCTTGGTGGGCGCCGGGGCGGGCGCGGCCGGGTCTGCTCCGGGGTCCGATGTCGCCGGCCCAGCGGCTCCGGTCTGAAACTGCACGCGGATATTGCGGCTCATCGCCGCCGAGTACACGTCGAGGTACTCCACGGGCAGGCCGTCGCGCGAGAACGCCTTGGCCGTGGGGGTCTGATGGGTCACTCCGACCAGACCTGTCAGCATCAGCAGAACGGCGACACTCACTGCACGAAACATTCGGTTACTCAACTCATCCGTTCCGCGGCATGGCGCTACCGCCGTCAGCCGATATTGGTCCTACCAAGCACTGGTCTTCCGAGCACTGGTCGTGCCAAGCGCTCCCACACCTGACTTGTGTATCGCCGCGAACTGACCGCTGCGTTACCGGCCGGCACCCAGCTGGCGAACACTCCCCCGAGCTGCTAGGGCCCCGTGGCCGGTAAGCCAGTGTACGGGGTCCCCGCCAACGGGGGCTCATCGAGCTGGCAGCGCCGCAGCTCGTACTGCGGCACGCGGTCGATCCGGTAGCGGGTGAAATCCAACGCGTGCACCACATTTGACAAGAACCGGCGGATTCCCAGTGGCTTGCGGATCGAGTTCAGCATGGCTTCGGTCTCGGGGCAGGTCAGCGCCACACCGGCCTCTTTGATCCAGCCCTCGTCCAGGTAGGGCGGCACCCACGGATGCTCCTTGAGCCACGGCCCCTCGGCGACGGCCCAATCGGGGAAGAGATTCTTGTCATGGCCGATCCGGGCGTCGTCCAGACGTGCCGTGTGCGCAGCGAGCGGATTGGCCAGCCCGATCTGGTCGATCACCCTGGTGTTGAGTCCGACATTCATGCCCAGCATGCCGAGGTTGGTGAAAAAGACTGTGTGCGGTGCGATTTCGCGACGCCAAGTGTCCATCGACACACCAGGGGGCGGTGGCGGCGGCGGGTAGGCCGGCACGACGTCCCATTGGTCGTAGTTGCCCGAGGGCAACAGGAGCGCTCCGTCTGGGGTGTTGTTGATGGCGGTCAACACCGCGCGCATACGCGGGTAGTCGAGATAGTCCGCGGCGGTCAGCGGATGCGCGTGACCCGTTGCCTGCGAATAGAACCGGCGTTCGTCGACGATGCCGGAGTAGGTGACCCTGGTGGCATCCGAGCCCAGGCCGGGCGAGTTCGCCGCCCACAGCGACCAGCCCGCGAGGGCCAGCCACAGCACGGCGGCTGCACCGGCGAGTGCGAGGCTTTTCTCGACGCCCTTTTCCCGCAGCGTCGCGAGCGATAAATGGACGGTTTCGGGCAAGGCGATGGGGATGACCGAGATCGGGGCCAGCATGCAGAACACCGGGGTCAGCAGGACCCGGCCGTGCATGAAGTCACCGCCCTGGCGGATCCAGTACAGCGCCTGGACCAGTCCGCTCACGACGATGAAAACAACCACGGCCGAGGGAGTTTGGATGCGGCGGGCCAGTCGGCGACCGCTCGGCGCCGGGGCGTCTTGCCGGGACCGAGCGACCACCAGTACCGCACCCAGTGCGATCAGCAACAGCAGCGGTACCCACAGCGCGTACGGCGCGTTGAAGTTCGTCAGGTAGATCAGGCCCTGGCCCCACTTGTCGCCGGTGGCGTCCTTGGCCAGCGCGGTCTGGGGGAATAGCAGCCCGTAATAGCCCATCCGGAAGATCTGGTAGCCCACCGGCAGCAGCCCGCCGGCCACCACGATCAGCAGCCGGTTGCGCCAGCCGGGCGATGCGATCAACAGCATCACCAACGCCAGTCCGCCGATGAGGGCCAACTCAGGGCGGACCAGCACGCTCAAGCCGGCGACAAAGGCCAGCGCGGCGGTGAAGGCCGCCCCGCCGCGCCCGCTCCGCTGGCCCTGCGACCAGGCCACCATCATCCACCACAACAACCCGATCCAGGCCATCACCAGGCCGTTCTCCAGCCCGGAGGTGGCGAAGTCGCGGGCGGGTGGAATGGCTATGTAGACCAGCGCCCCGGCGGGCAGCAGCAGCGCGGGACGGCCACGCAGACCTGCCGCGAACAGCCGACCAGTGCCCAACATCACCATCACCATGCCGGCCACGGACAGCGTCAGCGCCAATGTCAGGGCCACGTACTCCAGGCGCACCGGCCCGCCGACAAGCCCGCCGACGTACATCAGATAGGTCCACAGCGCGGAGGTGTTGGACTCGACCCGTTCCCCGGCGTTGAAGACCGGTCCGTTGCCGGCCAGCAGATTGCGCACCGTGCGCAGCACGATCAGGCCGTCGTCGGCGATCCAGCGCCGTTGCCAGGCTCCCCAGCCGAACAACGCCGCGACCACCACCACGCTGCACCAGAGACTGATGCGGGCAGAGAGGCTTTTCCTAACCGAATACGACGGCGGCACCGATGGTCCCGATCCACGCCAGCAGAAGCAGCTGCAGCACCCGGTCCTTGAGGGCGATGTCCTCGGGCTCACCGGCCATGCCGCCGTCGACGTCCACGGCGTACCGCAAGATCGCGATGGTGATCGGGACGATCGTGACCGCGTACCACGACGCGTTCGTCCCGTCGCGCTCGAAGGCCCACAGGCTGTAACAGACCACCATCGCGGTGGCTGCCACCGTCCAGACGAAGCGGAGATAGGAGGCCGTATAGCTTTCGAGCGACTTGCGAATCTTGGCGCCGGTTCGTTCAGCGAGCTGCAGTTCGGCGTAGCGCTTGCCGGCCACCATGAACAGCGATCCGAACGTCATCACCAGCAGGAACCACTGCGACAACGGGATACCGGCGGCTGCGCCGCCGGCAATCGCCCGGATCAAGTACGCCGATGACACGATGCAAATGTCCAGCACCGCTTGATGCTTGAGCCCGAAGCAATATGCGAGCTGCATGACGATGTACACGGCGATGACGATCACCAGATTCACCGAGGCCAGCAGCGAGAGCGCAAGTGCGCTGAGGCCCAGGACCACAGCCAGCGTGTAGGCCAATGATGGTGGAACCACACCCGCGGCGATCGGGCGAAACCGCTTGGTCGGATGCTGACGGTCGGCCTCGACGTCACGGGAATCGTTCACCAGGTATATGCACGAGGCCGCCAGCGAGAATGCGGCGAACGCGATCAAGATCTTGAACGCGACCTCGTCGTAGCGGTACTCCACGTCGCCACCGAGCGCCGCGATCGGGGCCAGCAACACCAGCAGGTTCTTGACCCACTGGCGCGGGCGGATGGCCTTGACGATGCCGCTGAACAGGTTGCTGGGCGGGCCGGCCACCGCGGCCGCTTCCTCACTCATGAGCGTTCACTCACGGGTCTCCTTCTGCGGCGAGGCGACAAGAGCGGCCGCCCGCGCGACGACGGCGCCGACAGCTGCCCCGGCGAGCACGTCGGTCGGATAGTGCACACCGAGTACCAGCCGTGACAGGGCCATCGCGGGCACCACCACGAGCGGCAGCGGCGAGCGCGTGGCCCGGCACAGCAGCATAGCCGCGGCAGTTGTGGAGGTGGCATGCGCCGAGGGGAAACTCAACGCGCTGGGCGTTTCGACGTTGACGGTGACCGACGGATGGTGGGGGCGGCGGCGGCGTACCACCAGCTTGATGGCGATCGCGGCGGCGTGCGCCGCGACGGCGCCGGCGCCGACCAGCACCCAGTCGCGGCGCCGTTTCGGGAACGCCAGCGCACCGAGCGCGGACAGCGCCACCCACCCCTGGGCGTGCTCGCCGAAGTGGGACATCGCCCGGGCCACCCCGATGACCTCGGCCGTGCCGAGCGTCGACTGGACGGCGACCAGCGCGGCGACCTCGCCGCTGGCGGGCGGTACCGCCTCGACGTCAGGCATGGGTCGAGGAGTTCTCGAGCAGCACCGATTCCCACTTCTCCTTGCTCGACAATGCCGGCAACGCGTCGCGGTACACCTTGCGCATGCGGTTGAACTTGCGGGCCAGCAGCGCCTGGCGGCGCGCCGAGGCGCGCAGCAGCGCGAACATCTTGGCCCGGTCGCGCTGGCGGTAGACCACTCCGCGGCCGTCTGCGGTGGTGACGGTGACACCGTCGACCCGCGACAGCGAGAACCACCGGGCATCCTGGGTCGCGACGTTGATCTGCGGGCGTTCGTGGTGCACCGGGTCGTGCGGCGTGAGCTGATGAGCCAGGCCGCGGGCCAGCCGCACCGAGATCGACAACGGGTTGGTCGGGATGCTGACCCGCTTGCGCCACCGTTTGTCCGACGGGGTGGGCAACGCGGTCGCGCTGGGCAGGATCACGGCATCGGGATACTGCTGGCGCATCGCGCGGACCTCGGGCAGCGCGGACTCCAGGATGGAGAAGATGTGTTCCGGGCCCTCCAGGAAATCGTCCATCGCCTTGTTCTGAATCGCGACAGTCGAATACTCAAGGCACAGAAGATGTTTGATCGTTGCCTTCATGTGGCTGGCGATCAGGCCCCGAACGTTTCCGTCCCAGTGCAGGGCGGCCACCACCAACCGGTTGCGCAGGTGGAAGTAGGCCTGCCAGTCGATGGCATCGTCCTTGTCGCTCCAGGCCATGTGCCAGATCGCCGCGCCGGGCAGCGTGACGGTGGGATAGCCGTGCTCACCGGCACGCAGTCCGTAGTCGGCGTCGTCCCACTTGATGAACAGCGGCAGCGGCTGGCCCAGCTCCTCGGCGACCGACCGCGGGATCATGCACATCCACCAGCCGTTGTAGTCGACGTCGATGCGCCGGTGCAGCAGCCTGCTGCGTTCTTCCTCTTCGTCGTTGAGCGAGTACTTGGCGAAGTTGTGGTCGTATTCGGTGTTGACCGCGTTGGTCCACATGAAATTCGCCGAATCGACCATCTCGCCCATGACGTGCAGATGCGACGGCTCCTGCAGGTTCAGCATCTGACCGCCGATCAGCGTCGGCGTCTTGGCGAACCTGTTGAGCGCCAACGCCCGTAGCACCGAGTCGGGTTCGATGCGAATATCGTCGTCCATGAACAGGATCTGTTCGCAGTCGGTGTTCTTCAACGCTTCGTACATCACCCGGCTGTAACCGCCCGATCCGCCGAGGTTGGGCTGGTTGTGGATCGTGAGCCGATCACCCAGCCGTTCGGCCGCGGCGGCGAAGTCGGGGTGCGCGCTGGCCTTGGCGGTGCCCTGGTCGGTGACGATCACAGCGGTGATGACCTTGTCCACCAAGGGATCCGACGTCAGAGCGGCGAGTGCGTTGACGCAGTCGGCAGGCCGGTTGAACGTCGGGATACCGACAGCGACACTCGCCCGTCCGGGTGCGGGCACGGGGGCATACCAGCCCGCGCTGTGCACGGTGACGTTGGTGTCGGTGGTGATGTCGAACCAGATCCAACCGCCGTCTTCGAAGGGGTCCAAACCGATCTCGAACTCGGCGGCGCTCGGCGTCGTCGCATCCGGGCTGCTGACCTGGGTGCCACCCACGGTGATACGAGCCCCCGTCGCCTTGGACCGGTAGACGTCGACCCGGGCCGAACCGGTCAGTTCGACCCGCAGCACCACCGACTCCAGGATTGACCAGCGCCGCCAATAGCTCGCCGGAAAGGCGTTGAAGTAGGTGGCGAAGGAGACCTCGGACTCCGCGCCGATCTCCAGGGTGGTCCGCGACGGTGCGTGCGCCCGGCGCGCATTGGTATCGGATTCTTCGATGTAGAGCTTGCGCACGTCCAACGGCTCGCCGGGGCGCGGGAGGATCACCCGGGAGAGAAGACTGACCGCTTTGGATTCACCGGCCGCGATGGGGCCGGTGGGAATTTCACTCATACTGTGCCGCTTTCGTTCTCGTCCTGGCCCAATGGCGCGCCGTCACGCAGGTGTGGCGACAGGACGTTGTCGTACATGCTGAGCGCGCTCGCGATCGCCATGTGCATGTCCAGGTACTGGTATGTGCCCAGCCTGCCACCGAAGAGGACTTTCGACGCGGAGGTCTCCTCTCGCGCCTTGGCCCGATATGCGGCCAGCAGCGCGCGGTCGGCTTCGGTGTTGATCGGGTAGTACGGCTCGTCGTCGTCATCGGCGAAGCGGGAGTACTCCCGCATGATGACGGTCTTGTCGTCCGGGTAGTCGCGTTCGGGGTGGAAGTGCCGGAACTCGTGGATCCGGGTGTAGGGCACGTCGAGGTCGTTGTAGTTCATCACCGGTGTGCCCTGGAAGTCACCGCAGCCGCCGAGCACTTCCAACTCGAAGTCGAGGGTGCGCCACCCGAGCCGGCCCTCGGCGTAGTCGAAGTAGCGGTCCAGCGGGCCGGTGTAGACCACCGGCGCGTCGGGGTTGGCCGCCCGCAGTTCGTCGCGCACGTCGAACCAGTCGGTGTCCAGGCACACCTCGATGCGTTCGTCGGTGGCCATGTTCTCGAGCCAGCGGGTGTAACCGTCGACCGGCAGGCCTTCGTAGGTGTCGTTGAAGTAGCGGTTGTCGAAGGTGTAGCGGACCGGGAGCCGGTTGATGACCGCGGCCGGGAGTTCGACCGGATCGGTCTGCCACTGCTTGGCGGTGTATCCCTTGACGAACGCCTCGTAGAGCGGGCGCCCGATCAGCGAGATGGCTTTCTCCTCGAGGTTCTGCGCGTCCGCGGTGGCGATCTCGGCGGCCTGCTCGGCGATCAGCGCGCGCGCCTCGGCGGGGCTGTAGTACCGGCCGAAGAACTGCGCCACCAGCCCCAACCCCATCGGGAACTGATAGGCCTGCCCGTTGTGCATCGCGAACACCCGGTGTTGGTAACCGGTGAACTCGGTGAACTGGCGGACGTAGTCCCACACCCTCTTGTTGGAGGTGTGGAACAGGTGCGCGCCGTACTTGTGGATCTCGATGCCGGTCTGCGGCTCGGGTTCGGAGTACGCATTGCCGCCGATGTGCGACCGTCGCTCGATGACCAGCACGCGCTTGCCAAGCTGGGTGGCGACGCGCTCGGCGATCGTCAGGCCGAAGAAGCCGGAGCCGACGACGAAGAGGTCGTAGGGGCCGGTGAGAGAGCCGACGTGGGGCGAAGCGACCGGGGAGTCATAAGAGGTCATCGGCGCCTAGGTTATCCGACCGCCGCACTGTGACCCGCATCGCAAGCCTGGGGGCGGGCGGGAATTCACGTGCGCTCCTTCGGGAATCAAGGTCGCAATTGGCTCACGATTCCGCATCGTCACTCTAGACACACCAGTCACAGCCGTACCATCGAACACGTTAGCTTCGGGCTCGGCGCACGGCCGTTTTCGGGGCTTGCCACGTAATTCCAGACACGAACGTTGTCTAGATATTGAGGAGACTTCCGTGCCGAACCGACGTCGACGCAAGCTCTCGACAGCCATGAGCGCAGTCGCCGCCCTGGCCGTCGCAAGTCCGATCGCCGCTGTGGGTGTCGTCGAGCTGACGGCCACCCCGCAAAAGACGCCCGAACACCGCGAGTTCGTCCGCGCAGCCGTCGTGACCGACCTGCCCAACGAACTGATGTCCGCACTGCAGCAGGGCTTGTCGCAGTTCGGGATCAACCTGCCGCCGTTACCGACCGGGCTGAGCCCTGCCGGCGCGCAACCGGTGCAGGCGGGCCCGACGCTGACCACACCGAGCCTGACCACGCCGAGCCTGACCACACCCGGCCTCACCACGCCGAGCCTGACCACACCCGGCCTGACCACACCGAGCCTGACCACACCCGGCCTCACCACGCCGTCGCTGACGACGCCCGGGCTGACCACGCCCAGTGTCAGCACGCCCGGGTTGACCACCCCGTCGCTGACGACGCCCGGCCTGACCACGCCGTCGGCGGCCTCGCTGACCGACCCGGGGCTGACCAATCCGGCGCTGACCACCCCGCAGCTGGGTACGGGCACGCCGTCGCTGACCAATCCCGCCCTGACCAGCCCGTCGGCGACAGGCCTCGGCCTGTCCAACGAGCAGCCGATCAGCGCACCGCTGGGCCCGGTCAACGGCACCTATCCGATCCTCGGTGGCGATCCGGGCCTCGGCCTGGGCACCGCGGCGCCGGCCAGCTCGGGCGGACTCATCAGTGACCTGAGCAGCGCCGCCAACCAACTCGGCGTCGGGCAGGCCATCGACCTGCTCAAGGGCGTGGTCATGCCGTCGATCACCCAGGCAGTCCAGGGTGCCTCGTCGGCGGCCGCCGCCCCGGCCGGATAAGACCTGCGTCAGAACGGCACCGCAGGGTGGGGCCGGCCGGAAGGTCTGTGCACCCGGAGAGGCCCCTGCGGTGCCGTTGCAGGACTCAGTTGTCACTTTCTTCACACTGGCCCGTGTCGAAACACTTGTATCAGTGGACACATACGTAACATCGCGGTGTGCCGTCCCGTCGACCTGCGCCGACGCTTCTGTTGACCGCTATCGCGGCAACTGTCGTCATCGCGCCTTGGGCGATCACCGGTGTCCCCGGCTCACCGCCCAAAGACGCCCCCACCGCGGCGGATACGGTGCTGACCCAGCAGCCGCTGACCGGTGTGGGCGGCGGCGTGACGGTCCGCGAGATCAGCCAGTCCACCCCGTTCTCGTTGGTGGCACTCACCGGCAGTGACCTGACCGGCACGACAGCTCGGGTACGCGCCAAGCGCCCGGACGGAACATGGGGTCCCTGGTACAAGGCCGAGACACTGGAATCGAACGCCGACGACAGCCAGCACGGCGGACCTCGCGGCACCGATCCGGTCTTCGTCGGCACCACCACCGACGTCCAGATCGCCGTCACCCGGCCACCCGGCGCACCCGTCACCAGCGCCCCGCCGGAGACCGGTCTCGATGCCGGCAAGGAACTCGGCTACGTGCCCGCGACCGCCGAACATTCGTTCGCCCAGAACATCTCGGCGGTGTTGATCACCCCGCCCAAGGCTCCAGTCGACGCGCAGTGGACCCCGCCGACGGCCATCCTGGGACCGGGGCAGCCCCCGAACATCATCAGCCGCGCACAATGGGGCGCCGACGACCACATGCGGTGCGGAAACACGGAGTACGGCAACGGTATTCGCGCTGCAGTGGTGCACCATACCGCGGGCAGCAACGACTATTCACCGGAAGATTCCGCGGAGATCGTCCGGTCGATCTACGCCTACCACACCCGGACCCTGGGCTGGTGCGACATCGCCTACAACGCCCTGGTCGACAAGTACGGTCAGGTCTTCGAAGGCCGTGCCGGCGGCATCACCAAAGACGTACTCGGCTCTCACACCGGCGGATTCAATCGGGACGTCTGGGGCGTGTCGATGATCGGCGACTTCGAGGACGTGCCGCCCACCGACATCCTGATCCGCACCGTCGGGCGGCTGCTCGGCTGGCGGTTGGGGCTCGACCACGTCAACCCCGTCGGGACGGTGAACCTGACCTCGGCAGGCGGCAACTACACGTTCTTCCCCGCCGGCGCGACACCCACCTTGCCGACCATCTTCGCGCACCGTGACGTCGGCAACACCGCGTGTCCGGGCAACGCCGGCTACGCGGCGCTCGCCCAGATTCGCGACATCGCCGCTCGATTCAACCGTCCTCCCGATCTCGTCGACTCGCTGCGCGGTGGAGCGATCTTCGCCAAGTGGGAGTCGATGGGTGGTCGGGACGGGCCGCTGGGCGCGCCGACTTCACCGGAGGCCGCCGCCGACGGCGACGCCCGATACGTCACGTTCGAACACGGCGCCATCTACTGGTCGCCGGTCAGCGACGCCCAGCCACTGACGGGTGCGATCTACGAGGCATGGGCCTCGCTGGGCTATGAGCGCGGTGCACTCGGCCTGCCGACGAGCGGGGAGATTCAGGAACCCGAGTGGATCGTGCAGAACTTCCAGCACGGCACACTCAACTTCGACCGGCAGACACACAACGTGCTGCGGGTGGTCGACGGGTTGACTCTGGTCATGCCGCCGCCGCCGGCCGACGGGCCGCCCGTGCAGCTAGAGAGGTTCAGCCGCATCGAGAAGCCGGTGGCGGAGCCGGCGAGCTAACCAGCGAGCCGGCCGAAGCGCCTCACAGCCACCAGCGTTCGAGAACGCGCGCCAGCCCGTCGTCGGTGTTGGGCGCCGTCACCTCGTTCGCGGCGGCGATGGCCTCGGGATGGGCGTTGCCCATCGCCACACCGTGGCCGGCCCACAACAGCATCGGGACGTCATTGGGCATATCCCCGAAGGTGATGACGTCCTCGGCGGCAATCTCCAGCGGCCGCGTCACCTCTTCGATGCCGGTGGCCTTGCTGGTGCCGATCGGGTTGATCTCGATCAGACCGTTGTTGGTGGAGTAGGTGATGTCGCCTTGCACCCCAATATGTTTGGCCAGGATCTCGGCCATATCCGAACTGCGCGCGCCGGCCTTGCGGATCAACAACTTCACTGCCGGAGCGCTGAGTAGATCCTCCATCGACACCTCGGTGTTGTCCGGGTTGAGCCAGGCGTGCTCGTAGCCCGGCGAGCTGACAAACTGCGGGGTCGCCGAATCGTGCGCGGTGCGGCCGACCCGCTCTACCGCCAGGCCGACCCCCGGGATGGCCCTGGCGGCGATCTCGGCCAACTCCGCCAGCACGTCGACGGGCAGGGTGCGCGCGGAGATGATGCGGTCCTGAGCCGAGTCGTAGACGACCGCCCCATTGGCGCACACCGCCATTGGAGCGAAACCGAGCTGCTCGACCACGGGCGGGATCCAGCGCGGCGGGCGACCGGTCGCCAGCACGAATTGGACGCCTGCGGCGACGGCGGCCTGCACCGCCTCCCGCGTGCGCGGCGTGACGCGCTCGTCGGCGTCGAGCAGCGTGCCGTCGACATCGGTGGCGATCAACAGCGGCAACATCAGCGACGCTCCGTGGCGCGCCGCGCCCGCTCGGCTTCGTCGAGCTTGCCGGCCTCCTCCAGGGTCGGCGCCGCGCCGCCGAGCTCGCGCGGAACCCAGAACTCTCCGGGCGGATGGGGATAGGCCATCTGCACCTCGTGCAGCACCCTGCTCATCTGCCTCCTCAATACGTTGTCGAGTTCGGCCGCCGTCCCCTTCGGCGCCAGCGGCGTGCCGAACCGGACAGTGAACGGAATCTTGTTGCGGCCCAGACGCTTCGGATGATCCTTGGTCCACACCCGGTGGGCGCCCCACACGATGCAGGTGACGATGGGGACCTGCGCCTCCAACGCCATGCGGGCAGCCCCGCTCTTGAAGTCTTTCAGAACGAACGCCCGGCTGATGGTCGCCTCCGGGTAGACGCCCACCAGCTCGCCGGCGCGAAGCTGACGAACAGCCTCGGTGTAGGCACCGGCTCCAGCGCGCCGGTCCACCGGGATGGTCCCGGTGCGGCCGATCAGGAAGTTCACGATCGGCACCTCCTGCATCTCGGCCTTGATCATGAAGCGGATGCGCCGCTTACGCTTGCGGGTGCCCAGGGCCGCGGGCAGGAAGTCGATATAACTGGTGTGATTGATGGCGATGACAGCACCACCGTGCGGGGGGATGTTCTCGAGGCCTTCATAGGTGATCCTCGTCCCCGCCGCTCGGACCGCGGCCGTCGCGGCGATCTCGAGAGTGCGGAAAACGGGTTCCATGACCCGCTACCCCGGTGTTCCCGTCTCACCCTGGCGCTTGGCCAGCTTGGCTGCGCGCTCGGCTGCCTCGAGGGCCGCCGCCTCTGCCAGCGTCGGCGCACTACCGCCCAGGCGGTGCGGTACCCAGAACGCACCCTTGGGATACGGCCCGTACGCGTCCTGAACCTGCTCGAGCAGATGCTGCATGCGCGAGTGCAGCAGCGCCGTCAGCTCGGACGCGGGCAGCGTCGGCTCGATGGGCTCGCCCACCGCGATCGAGATCGGCACCTTGGGCCGCCACATCTTGCGCGGGTGGCCCTTGGTCCAGATGCGCTGAGCGCCCCACACGATGTGGGGAATGATCGGCACGTCGGCGGCAATCGCCATTCGGGCCGCGCCGGACTTGAACTCCTTGAGCTCGAAGCTGCGACTGATGGTGGCCTCCGGGTACACCCCGACCAGTTCACCGGCTTTGAGCGCCAGGCAGGCGGCGTCAAACGAGGCCGCGCCACTGTCCCGGTCCACCGGGATGTGGCGCAGGCTGCGCATGACGGGTCCGGTGACCTTGTGATCGAACACCTCTTGCTTGGCCATGAACCGCACTTTGCGGCCGCTGCCCTGCAGATAGGCGGGTAAACCGGCGAAGGTGAAGTCGAAATAGCTGGTGTGATTGATCGCCACGACGGCGCCGCCAGTGGCGGGCAGGTTCTCCACACCGGTCACGGTGAACTTCAGTCCCTGCGCCCGCCACACAAGACGGGCGAGCTGGATGACTGTTCCGTACACCGGTTCCACAGCGGTCAGCCTAATCCGGTGCCGGTGGGCCGCGCACCCGCCCTAGGGCCGCGTTGATCAGCGCCGACGTTGCGCGGCGCGGTCTCTGCGGCGCCGGCGGTTAAGCTCGTAGCAGGGTGCAGCGACCACAAAAAGATCACGAAAGACCATTGGAAAGGGGATTCGTGCAGGTCACCAGCATCGGCCACGCCGGCTTTCGGATCGACACCGAGGCGGGCAGCATCGTGTGCGACCCGTGGCTGAACCCGGCCTACTTCGCGTCATGGTTCGTCTTTCCCGACAACAGTGGCCTGGACTGGGCCGCCATCGGCGACTGCGACTACCTCTACATCTCGCACCTACACAAAGACCACTTCGATCCGAAGCTGCTCACCGAGCACTTCAACAAGGACGCAGTGGTGCTGCTGCCCGACTTCCCGGTGCCCGATCTGCGCCGCGAACTGGAGAAGCTCGGCTTCCACCGATTCCTCGAGACGACCGACTCGGTCAAGCACCGGGTCAGCGGGCCCAAAGGCGAGCTGGACGTCATGATCATCGCGCTGCGCGCACCCGCCGACGGGCCGATCGGCGATTCCGGGCTGGTGGTGTCCGACGGCACCACCACGGTGTTCAACATGAACGACTCCCGCCCGCTGGCCGTGGACCTATTGGCCGCCGAGTTCGGGCACATCGACGTGCACATGCTGCAGTATTCCGGGGCGATCTGGTATCCGATGGTCTACGACATGCCTGAGCGTGCCAAGCAGTCGTTCGGCAGTCAGAAGCGCCAGCGCGGGATGGACCGTTGCCGGCAGTACATCTCCGACGTCGGGGCCACCTGGGTGATTCCGTCGGCCGGGCCGCCGTGCTTTCTCGACCCGGCGTTGCGCGACCTCAACGACGACCACGGGGATCCGGCCAACATCTTCCCGGACCAGATGGTCTTCCTCGAGCAGATGCGCATGCACGGCAACGACGGCGGCCTGTTGATGATCCCGGGGTCGGTCGCAGAATTCACTGGTGGACAGCTCGATTCGCTTGCCCACCCGATGCCCACCGTCGAGGTCGAGGCCATCTTCACCACCGGCAAGAGCGACTACATCGCCGCCTACGCCGAGCGGATGGCACCAGTGCTGGCCGCCGAGAAGGCCAGCTGGGCGTCAGCGACCGGAGAGTCGCTGCTGGAACCGCTGCGCGCCAAGTTCGAGCCGATCATGCTGCAGAGCGACCAGATCTGCGACGGCATCGGTTACCCGGTGGAACTGCGGCTGGGCAACGAGACCGTGGTGCTCGACTTTCCGAAACGCACTGTGCGAGAACCTATTGCCGACGAGAAGTTCCGCTACGGCTTCGAGATTGCACCGGAGTTGGTGCGCACGGTGTTGCGCGACGACGAGCCGGATTGGGTGAACACCATCTTCTTGTCCACCCGGTTCCGGGCCTGGCGGGTGGGCGGCTACAACGAGTACCTGTACACCTTCTTCAAGTGCCTGACCGACGAGCGGATCGCCTACGCCGACGGCTGGTTCGCCGAAACCCACGACGACACCACCGACATCACGCTGGACGGCTGGAACATTCAGCGCCGGTGCCCGCATCTGAAGGCTGATCTGTCAAAGTTCGGTGTGGTGGAGGGATCGACGCTGACGTGCAACCTGCACGGGTGGCAGTGGAATCTGGAGACCGGAAAATGCCTGACCACCAAGGGGCACGAGATCAGGTGTTCACGAACGTGAGCAGCCCGCCGCAGCAGTACTACGACGACGGCCTGGTTCAACTGGACCGACACGCTCTGACGCTGCGGCGCTACCACTTCCCGTCGGGGACCTCGAAAATCATTCCATTGCAGTCGATCCGGGGCTACAAGACCGAGCCATTGGGGATGTTCCTGCAGCGCTTCAGGCTATGGGGCAGCTCAGATCTGCGGCGCTGGCTGCCGCTGGACATCTACCGGCCCATCAAATCGACATTGGTGACCCTCGACGTACCGGGTACGCACCCCAGCCCGGCGTTCACGCCGGTGAAGCCGCGGGAGTTCGTGGCGGTGTTGGACGAACTGCTGGGGTAGGGCTCAACGCCAGTGGGTCGAAGCGTTGTGCAGCTGCGGCCGCTTACCCGTTTCCTTGCTCGGTGTGCATCACTAGCGCCATACACGGGCCTCATCGGTCACGAGAGAGACGACAACCGCAACGCTCACATCAAGACTAGATAGGAACTCCACGATCGGAACCTGGTTGAAGAAACAATCGGTCGTCCTGTTCGTGTCGCCGACATGACTCGACAAAGTCGACGGCCGCGTTGACGTCGGTCAGGAAGGTGTCGTATTCGGCATCGGAGATCTTGTAGGCCTCGATGTAGTCGACCATCTGGTTGCTGACCGGTATCGACGCGAAGTGTGTCCCCGATTCCCTTTCGATACCAAGCCAGAATCTATGTTCCCTTGATAGATAGGTATTTTCGAATTTCATAGCGACTCCTCTATTCGGAATTCGTCGAAAGATCGGTGATGATTAGTTCGCCTGGCGGGACTCTGGCACCATCGATGACGGCCTCAGGCATCCCTTCAGGCAAGAAGCCACCTGGAATCCATCTGTCATTAGCGCCCGCCTCGTTTCCCGACGGCATTCTCAGTTCGTAGATGCAGGGGTCGGGGATATCGACCCTGACAATGGCGTATGTCGAGAAGTAGCCTTCAGGAAGGCCGAGAGCTTGCTCCAAACGGCTCCGATCCCCACCTGTCGACTCCATCAGACTATCCAATTCGCTTCGCGGAAACACGAAAGTAGTTCCATCTCGCTGCCCGATACCGAAGGCCTCAAGATTATCTGCAGTTGTGAATCGCGAAGCACCCTCATCGAACCGTTGCAGGTGTTCCTCAATGTATGCCGGTGGCAAGTATTCAGCCGGGTCTGGCCTACTGCCTTTGTCCATCGACAGAATTTCGTCACGTTGTTGGTCATTCAATACTTGATCACGCATATGGCCGGAACCAGCGGTGTGGTCCGCGAGCTCGTCTTGCGAACCGTTCGCATGCTCGCCGGTGGCATCGTCGTGTCCAACGCTCTCCCATTGAGCGCCGTCCTTCTCGACGACCGAAGCTCCACGACCCGGGCTGTCGACCGGCTCCTCGGCAGATGACAGCGTGTGATCGTGAGCGACCGGAGCCTGCCCCCCACCCGTCAAGACGTCGACTGGCTGCGAGGGCACAGCTCGTTGTGCCTCTCTGGGCACGGGCGCCTGGGACAAGGGCTCGTAGGACGACAGGTGTGCGGGCGGGTCTGCTCGCAGAGTTGACGTAAGTGCCGGTGCACGTACCACCGGATCGGGCGCGCCGTGGACCTCAGCCGACGCCGCCGTACTCGCCGGGGATCCCCCGGCAAGACCGTTTCGCGTCACTGCCGCAGCGTCGGGGACCGGTTTTACTATCGGCGCAGGCGGTGCCTCAGCAGAAGAAGGCGCGGATACCGGATGTCCGCCGGCCGGCGGGTCGACCGTGCCCGGCTTGCCGTCAACGTCGCGCAGTCCCTGAGTGATCTGCGGGGTCTGCTTGGAGACGTCCCCAAACATCGCTCCCGGCCGGCCAACGTCACCAACCTGGTCCATCGCTCGGTAGACGCCGACCGAGCCGCTGCCTGCATCGAACGTCCTACCCGATCTCGCTGCAGCAGAGGCGATCTCACCCGCTTCCCCCGCTTTTCCCGCTGCGATCGGCAGCGTCAGAATGTCGAGGATGTTCTGGCTGGCGCCCAGCATCGGGCGGTCCTTGCTCCATTCGTCGGCGCGAACCAAACCCTTCATCATCGATTCGAACCGCTGAGGATCGGACTGCGCCATGGCTGCCAACGACGCAGGGTTGGTCACCGCATTCGCTAGGTCAGCCATGCCCTTCCAGGTGTCGAGAGCGCCCTGCGGGTCATAGGCGAATCGCAGCGGATTGAGATCCTCAATGCCCTCGGCGTTGCTGACCAGCCACCTGAAAGCACCCTCGGTCGAGTCCAGGGAGGAGTTGAATGCGGTCGAAAGCACCTGCCCGACATGATCGCCGAAGAACTCCGTGAACTCGCGGTTGGCTGCCTTCTCCAGATCCCGCACCCAGCTGTCGACATTCTGTTCAGCCTGTTGAATGCCAGCACGCTTCGCGGCCGCCTCGTTCTTGAGGTGGTTCATCACCGTCTTGATGTCGGCGGCGATCTTGTGCAGTTCATCCTCGCCGTGCCCCTTGAAGAACTCGAAGAACGTGCCGACGATGCCGCCTACCGACCCGAGCTTGTGTAGCAGTTCGCGGATGGCGTTCTGGGTCTTCTCCACATCGGCAGCGAAGCCGTCTAGCTGAGTGGCCAACTGCTGGCAACTGCCGCCCAACGTGGCGAAGACCGCGCCGATATCCCGAATCGGAGCCTTGATGAGCTCGCTCTCCGGCATTTGCTGGGCACCGATCGCGTTGTAGGGCCCCGCCATGCCGCCGGACACCCCATACAAGGACGCGCCGAACGTCCGCCAGGCCGCCGCGGCGGTCCGCATGGCCGCGGGGCTTCCGTTAGGCCAGAGATCACCGACCAGAAACTCGACGACCTTCCACATCGCCGGCTCCGCCACGCCCGCCCCTTCGGCGCTCGGCGCTCCGGCGGCAGACACCGGCGCCGGACACGGCGGCGACGGCAGCGGCTGGGCACGCCCCGAGATGTCGGAAACCGCTTCTGCTCGCGAATAATTGACCGCGCTGACCTGGATGCCGTACCCCGTCTTCCGGCATGCGTCGATACCGGCCGCCACGGCCTTCAACAGGTCACGGCCGGTGTTCTCGTACTGCCTACCGAACATCACACCGGAAGCGTCTTGCCCGGTGTTGGCATTGAATGCACCGGTTAACGTCGATACGGCCGTACTCAGGCCGTCGCCGACGGCCGCCACCGGCACTCCAGCAACCGATAGCACCGTGGGGTCCACGGCTAGCGGCGGCACGGGCGTCCTCGGTCAGACATCACCCACAATTGTGGCAATCAGCCGGGCCCACCGGTAGTCAGCCAGCTACCGAGATCGACGAAATGGCGCGATCTTCTCGCACTTTCGCGCCCGTTCGTCGGTTTGGGCGCAACAGCGCACAAGGAAAGGGGCTAGGGCTCCCAGACCAGTTGGCGCAGTTCGGAGGCCGCGTCGCCCTCGGTGTCGTAGACCCGCACGATCGCCTCGTCGCCGGGCTGCAGGTAGGTCGACTCGCCCAGTTCGGTGTAGCGGGTCGCCCCGATGCCGATCAGGACTTTGTCGGGCCGACCGGACGCCACCATCAGCGCGCCGACATCCTCCAAAGGCGTGTCCGGCGAACCCTTCTGGTTGGCCAGCCGCTCGACGATCCAATCCAGCAACACCTCGCCGTAGTAGGAGTAGCCCAGCAGCGGGCTGTCCACGCCGTACTCGTGGTGCACACCGTCGGCGGTACGCAGGTGGCACAGCAGGCGCAGCGTGGCCGTCGGGCCGTCCGGGGTCAGGTCGCTGATGTCGAAGAACTCGTGGGCGACGCCCTTGGACGCCGGACCCCAGTTCTTCTTGTAGCTGATCTTCGGCGCATTCGGCCGGCGGATCGAGCAGTCGTTGAACGCGCCAAGAGCGAACGGCCGCAACGTGACAACGGTGTCGCCGTCCCACACCACCTCACAGGCCAGACCGACCTCCGGTTCGATCTGCAGGTTCAGCGGTCCGTCGGCCTCCGTCGTCTTCGGCACCATCAACGAGTCATGCGACAGCGGAAACTCGCCGAGGAAGCTGTCGTAACCCGGTGCGTACCAAGGGAAGATCCCCTTGGGCGCCCCCTCCTTGGCCACCACCGTCGCGAAGTCGACGGCCTCGCCGGCCTGGTCGAGGTGACCGGCGAAATTGCCAGCGACACCAAAGCCGAACCAGCCACGCATCTCGTCCAGGTCGAGTTCGATCACGGTTGCAGGACCTCCGTCCCCACGTAGGGCACCAGAGCCTCGGGCACACGCACGCTGCCGTCGGGCTGCTGATGGTTCTCCAGAATCGCCACCAGCCACCGGGTGGTGGCCAGCGTGCCGTTGAGCGTCGCCGCGATCTGCGGCTTGCCGTTCTCGTCGCGGTAGCGGGTGCACAACCGGCGCGCCTGGAACGTCGTGCAATTCGACGTCGAGGTCAGCTCCCGATAGGCCCGTTGAGTCGGCACCCACGCCTCACAGTCGAACTTGCGTGCCGCCGACGACCCGAGGTCCCCGGCGGCAACGTCGATGACCCGGTAGGGCACGTCGATGAGTTCGAGCATCTGGCGCTGCCAGCCCAGCAGCCGCTGGTGCTCGGCCTCGGTGTCCTCGGGGCGGCAGTAGACGAAGGCTTCGACCTTGTCGAACTGGTGCACCCGGATGATGCCGCGGGTGTCCTTGCCGTAGCTGCCCGCCTCACGCCGGAAGCACGACGACCACCCGGCATACCGCAGCGGACCGCCCGACAGGTCGAGGATCTCGCCGGAGTGATACCCGGCCAGCGGCACCTCGGAGGTGCCGACCAGGTACAGGTCGTCGTCGGCGAGGTGGTAGATCTCGTCGGCGTGGGCACCGAGGAAGCCGGTGCCGGCCATCACCTCGGGGCGCACCAACACCGGCGGGATCATCAAGGTGAACCCGTTGTCGGTAGCCAGCCGCACGGCCAGCTGCAGCAGACCCAACTGCAGCAGTGCGCCGCGTCCGGTCAGGAAGTAGAACCGCGATCCCGACACCTTGGCGCCGCGTTCCATGTCGATGAGCCCGAGGGCTTCGCCGAGTTCCAGGTGGTCCTTGGCGTCGGCGATCTCGCGCTGTTCGCCCACCACGTCGAGCACGACGAAGTCGTCCTCGCCGCCGGCCGGCACGCCGTCGATGATGACGTTTTGAATGGCCATGTGCGCAGCGGTGAACGCCGCCTCGGCCTGTGCCTGATCCGTTTCGGCCGTCTTTACTTGGGCGGCAAGCATTTTGGCGCGGTCGAGAAGTGCGGGCCGTTCGTCGGGGGACGCCGAACCGACCTTCTTGCTCGCGGCCTTCTGCTCGGCGCGCAGAGAGTCAGCTGTCGAAATCGCCGCCCGGCGGGCGGTATCGGCGGCCAGCAGGGCGTCGACGAGGCCCGGGTCCTCTCCGCGGCTGCGCTGGGACCGCCGTACCGCATCGGGGTCGTCGCGCAGCAATTTCAGGTCGATCACGCCCTGAACCCTAACTTTTGCCGCGGAACGGCGCGTCAGCCCCTCCTCCGGAGCGCCACAGCACAACCACATAACATTACAACTGAATCACTTGTCACATGTCTTGGCGCGCCTGCCACAATGGACGCGATGTTGCAGTTATCTGAGCGTGAGGACGTGACGCCCGAGCAATCCGCCGCGGGTGCTCCCAAGCGCACGTTCCTCGGCACCCTGCAAGCGACGTCGACTCGACGTGCGCTGCTGCTGACCGCGCTCGGCGGGCTGCTCATCGCGGGCGTCATCACCGCCCTGCCCGTCGGACTCAACAGCCGCCTGGCCGGCTATGCCGGCTCCGATCCTCTGCTGGGCGCCAAGGGCACGGCCGCGTTCGCCAAGGCCACCGCGGGCAGCTGCCTGAACTGGCCGGACAAGACACCGGACTCAGCCACGATCGTCGACTGCAAGGACGATCACCGCTTCGAGGTGGCCGAATCGGTGGATATGCGCGCCTACCCCGGCACCGAGTACGGGCCGAACGCCGCACCCCCGTCTCCAGCGCGGATCCAGCAGATCAGCCTCGAGCAGTGCCAGCCGGCCGTCGAGCGTTACCTGGGCACCAAGTACGACCCGAACAGCAAGTTCACTATCAGCATGCTGTGGTCCGGGGACAAGGCCTGGAAGCAGGACGGTGAACGCCGCATGCTGTGCGGCCTGCAACTTCCCGGCCCCAACAACCAGCAGATCGCCGTCAAGGGCCGCGTCGCCGACATCGACCAATCCAAGGTCTGGCCGGCCGGCACCTGCCTGGGCATCGACCCGTCGACCAACCAGCCCAACGACGTCCCGGTGGACTGCGGCGCGCCGCATGCCATGGAAGTCACCGGCGCGGTCAACCTGGCCGAGAAGTTCCAGGGCACACTGCCCTCGGATGCCGATCAGGATGCGTTCATCAAGGACGCCTGCACCCGGATGACCGACGCATACCTGGCGCCCCTGCAGTTGCGCACCACCACCTTGACGCTGATCTACAGCACGATCGCCCTGCCCAGCTGGACCGCCGGCAGCCACCAGGTGGCCTGCAGCATCGGGGCCACCCTCGGGAACGGCGGCTGGGCCACCCTGATCAATCCGGCCAAGGGCGCGTTGCTGATCAATGGCATGCCCCCGGTGCCGCCACCAGACATTCCCTCTGAGCGGCTCAACATGCCGCAGATTCCGCTGGTGCCCGACATCCCGGCCACCACCTACTCGCCGTCGCCGAGCGACACTTCCAGCGACAGCCACACCCAGCAGCCCACGCAGCATCTGCCGCAGCAATCCACGGCACCGACCACCCAGTCCGCGACGCCGACCCAGACCTCCACGGCGGCGCCGACCACGGCCGCCCCGCCGCCGCCGGAGGGCAACGTCCTCAACGGCGAGTTCGTGCCGGCCCAACCACCAGCCCCGGCCGACGCCCCGCCGATGGAAAGCCCGGCCCCCGCTGGACCGGTCCCCGCCGGGCCCCCACCCGGCCCGGCCGACACGGCCACTGTGCTCCCGCCGGCTTAGTGCCTGTCTCGATGAGCCCGCAGCGGTTCGAGGAACTGGTCGGTGACGCCCTCGACCTCATTCCGCCGGGACTGGCCGCCGCGATCGACAACGTGGTGGTGCTGGTCGCCGACCACCACCCCGAAGATCCCGATCTGCTCGGGCTCTACGAGGGGATCGCGTTGACCGAACGGGATTCGAGCTACGCCGGAGCTTTACCGGATACCGTCACCGTCTATCGCCAGCCGCTGCTGGATATGTGCGAAACCGAAGCCGAGGTGGTCGAAGAAGTGGCGATCACCGTGATCCACGAGATTGCCCACCATTTCGGCATCGACGACGATCGTCTCCACGAATTAGGTTGGGGCTGAACCAGATCAGCGCGGCGGGTCACCCTGCCAGCTGAAGCTGTTGACGTACTTGCCCATGTCCTGGGCGATCTGGACGTTGGCGCCCGACGGCAGGCCAGGCCCGAAGTCGGGACCGAACGCGTGATACGGCCCTACCGCGCCGGCTACCAGCGCCAGGTCGTTCTTGATGGCCACCAGCAGAACCGTCCTGATTCGGGTGTAGCTGTTGGAGGTGCCCGCCGGCCAGGTGTCGGCCACCTCGCCGTAGCCACGCTGGTAGCCGACCATCGCATTGGGGATCTCGTAGGCGATCTTGGCGTCGGGGAACTTGAACTTGAGCAGATCACGCGCGACATCTCGCGGGCTGCGACCCCGGGCCGGCTCGGAGAACAGTTGAAGGACACCGGTGTCACCACCGGTGAACTTGGCGGTCACACCGTTGCCGGCCATGGACACCTCGTAAGCCGATCCCGGCGCCGGGTAGGACACCGAGAATGAGCCGTCGGCCGCGGTGAACCTGGGCAGGCTGGCCACCGGAGTCCCCATCGGCGGTGTGCCGCACTCCGGCGGGCACTGGAACAGGGGGATTTTCTGGGTAGTCGTCAACGACACCCCGATCAGCACCAGTGCCACCACAACGATGGTCACCGCCCACAGACCCAGCGGACGTCCGAACCGCGTTCGGGGTACCTCGGCGGCCAGGTAATCACCGGCTGGGACCGCGTAGCCGGGATAGCGTTCCTGCTCGATCGTCGCGGTCATGAACCTTCGGCTGCCGCCTGTCGTACCGGTCGAGAGGCGCGGCGCTCCTCGCGTGACCAGCGTGTCGACGCCCGGGTTGCCACCCCACAAGCCGGGCAGAACGCCATGTCCGGAACGACGTGCTGGCAGTGGACACACAGCAGCGGCTCGTCTTGCTGGATCGGATCGTGTGCCTCGTGCATGAGCGCAATTTGGAGGGATACCCGCAGCAGTAGCAGGGTGATCACCATCATCACAGCATGGATGGCCAGCGTCTGGAGTTGCGGCATCGGCAACGTGTCACTTCCCGCGACGCCGACGTGGATCAGCACCACGACAAAAGCCAGTCCGAGCAGTATCGCCCGGGTGCGGCCGGGATGCTCGTGGGGATTGCCGGTCTGTCCCCTGAACCACAACGCAAGACCCAACATCCCGCCGGCCGCGGCGGCCGTGAGCGGGATCGTTACCCCGCAGATGCCCGCTTCGACGAACAGGCCCTTCATCGGACGATTGTGGGCCAGCAGCCCGGTTGCGAACTGCGGCGCCAACCTGGTCATCGTTGCTCCCCCGGCGAACGTCAACGACGACAGAGCACCGATCACGAAGCCGTCCAATGCCTGCCGCGGCGTGCCAGCGAGCAACCGAACCACAACGGTGGGCAGCAGCATCACGGCGACACCGCCGGCAGGTATTGCGATGCCTTCGCGAATCACGTGCCCGATGGCAAGGCTCGCTGCCATGGGCACGCCGTAGGCGCGAGCGACGATCTCGCCGGTCAGCATGATCCAGCCGACGCCGAGTGCGGCACCGAGGATTCCGGCCGCGGCCAAGACGTTCACCGAGATGTCTCGATAGACTTTGGATTCGCTCAGATACAGCACGAACAGTACGGGCAAGCCGAGTGCGCAAATTGTGATCAAGGCCGAAGGCATCTTCACGATCGCGAATCCGATGAGGCCGATCAGCACCAGGACCAGCCCGATCCGGAACGGGGCGCGCGAACGCTGCGGAATCTGCGGGAACAGCGAGCTGGCAATCGAGGGCAGCAGCACATTCTCGTTGGGAGCCACCGAGAACGTGTCACCACGCAGCCAGCGCGGCCCCTTCCCCTCTGCTTCCAGGTGTGAACCGCAGAGTCCGCAAAAATTGCCGGCCGGCACGTCCACCTCGCAGACCTGGCATTCCATGGTCGGTACGGCGTCCTGAATCGGGCTGCTCATGAGGCCACCTTCTGCGCGAGGAGGAGATTCTGCACGAGGTTCTCGATGTTGGGCGTGCCGAGTCCGGTCACCATGTCATAGCCCGGGCCGGCGTTCGCCACCGCATTGCCACCCAGAGTCACATCCTGGAACGACGGCAGGGGCGCACCTTCCGATATCGCGTAGATCAGCGGGTTGAGGAAACCGATGAGGCGACCGCCGTTGGCGAGCATGTACTGATCCATCACTGCCGTCAGCCCCGCCCAAATCGGTGCGGACAACGACGTGCCACCACCCATGATGATCTGGTCATTGAACACGATCTGCACTCCGGTGAATGGGTCGGCGACTGCGGCGATATCGGGGGTCAATCGCTTACCGTCGCCGCCATCGGCGTCAAGGGTGCGCTGCCAGATGGGCCGCTCGTAGAGCGTCGAGACACCGCCACCGGTGCCCTGGGACAGTGGGGCGTCGAACCATGCTTGTTCGGCCAGCCAGGTACCGGCGTCGTCGGTCGACAGCGTGGTGCCGCCGACATCGGTCATCTCCGGCATCGAGGCGACGGCGTCCAGGCCGACGTCGTTCTCACTGGGCGGCGAGGACCATTCCTGACCACCCTTGCAATCCAGGCCGGCCAGGTCGCCGCTGGCGTCGAACGCCGTCGTACCGGCCTTTTGCGCATCAGCAAGTGCCGAGCGAACCGGTACTAGGTCCGCGTTGGTGATCAGCTTGTCGCACCCCCAGCCGATGGAAAAACTCCACACCGCCCCGGGGAAACGCTTGGCGGCGTCCTCCATCATCGTGGCGATCTTCTCGTAGCCACCATCGCCTTCGACGGTGGAACGAGCATTCACCAGCACCTTCTTGGCATCGGGAGCGATCGCGTGAATCGCCTCGAGATCCATCGTCGCCTCACCTCGGCGGGCCTCCGGCATGCCCCCGATCACCTCGGGGGTGAATTTCGGAAGATTGAAGCTGGCTGCGAAGGTGTCCAGATCGGACTGCAAGAACCCGTCGAACGCGAACACCACCACGGTGATGCCCTTGCCGGTGAAGCCCTGGTCGTGCAGTTTCATCGCGTTGTAGGTACGCAACAGATTGTGCGGGGTGAGACCCTGCTCCGGGACTTCGAGCGGGATCGTCCAGACCTTGGATTCACGATGCGGCGTGTAGCCCAGGATGCGGCCGAACTCCGCGACCTCCACCCGCAGCGGCGGCGGCACGGACGGTTGTTGCGGCGACGCGTAGAAGACCTGGCCGCGTTTGCCGCGGTAGTCGTGGACGTCGACGTCGAAGGCGCCGGACACGGCCCCCGGGTCGCCTTCCACGATGGCCCAGCTGTCGCCGGGACGCCAGCGCACCGAGAGGCGCTGCCGGTCCGCCCAGCCCATCAGCAGGTCGGGGCGGGAGTCGTCGCGTAACGCGACGGTGAGCTGGACGTGATCGGTGCGGGCAGGGCCCAGATCCACCGAGTTCGCCAACAGAGCTGCATACGGGCCGCCGATGACTTCGGGTCCGGCGGCCGGCGCGGCGGTTCGGTGCAGATCAGCGACCAGCACCGAGGCCACGGCCAATACCGTCAGCAGCCCCGCCGCCGACAGCGCACGAAGGCGGTGTGCCCGGTTCAATGTCGGCGGGGCGGGGCTGCGGACGGCTATCGACCGGTCGGCTTAGTTGCCGCCGGTGATGACGTTGCCAGGCAGCGCGGTCGGTGCCGGAGGAGCCTTGACGGTGGGCGTGAACGAGTTCGGGCCGCCAGGCGACACAGCCTTCTCCGTGGGCGACGGCGCGGGAGCGCTCGTGCTCGTGGGCGAGGTGGTCTCAGGGGCCTTTTCCTTCTCCTTGCCGCAAGCGGTCAGAGTGCCCATACCGACGATCGCGAGCCCGCCAGCAAAAAGTGCAACCTGCCGAGTCAGACGACTTGACATGATGTTTAGTCCTAACTTCCGTTGCCGGGATTCGTCGATAGTGTCGCTGGCTGGCCCGGCAGTTAACCAGCCCACCCCCGAAGGGCCGAGGACACACAACATATCGCACCGCGTCAGCTATTGCATAGCTACTTTCGCGACGGGCGAAAATGCGGCCTTTCCGTCAGCGTGGGAACGGCGGGTTGTCGGGGCCCGGTGCTAGGAAGGAAACATGGGCTTGAACTGCCGAGAGTGCGCTGATGAACTGGCACATTGCCACGGTACTCTGATCCGGCACACCCGGCATCGCGCAGAGTGCACCGAGGAGGGCTGCGAGTGCCCGGAGGTCGTGCTGCACACTCTCGTGATCGACTGCGACGTGGTGGGCTGCGACTGTTTCCAGCAAAGCGAGAGCCGGCTGGCGATCTGAGCCGTCAACCCATCGGGTCGGCGGACTCCAGCGCATCCGCGACCGGGTGCACGTCGGGTTCGGGATAGAACGGCGGGGTCAGCGATCCCCATTGCACGCAGCTCCACCGCCCTTCGGTGATCGGCGCCAACACCACCGCCTCGGTGTTGGCCAGGTGGTGGTCGAGCACGAAGCTGCTCCCCACGCCGGCCAGTGTGGCGGCGGTCAGCCGGATCGCCGCTCCGTGGCTGACGACCACGACGTCATCGGTCCAGGCGTCATCGTCCAGATAGCGCAACCGAAGGTCGGTGATCACCGGTAGATAGCGGTCGAGCACGTCGCGGGCGCTCTCCCCGCCGGGCATGGCCGCGTCCAGTTCGCCCTGGTGCCAGCGCTCATAGACGGCGTTGAACTCGGCGATGGCGTCATCGTCGTTGCGGTTCTCCAGCTCGCCGGCCTGCACCTCGTGGATGCCGTCGAACTCCACCGGCGAAACCCTGAACTGCGTGCCGATCTCCGCCGCAGTCTGGGCGGCACGGCGCGCGACGGAATGAACCAGCAGGCCAGGTGCGTTGTCGCGGGCGAGCGCGAACTGGCGGGCCTGTTCGCGTCCGAGATCGGTGAGGTCGGCGCCGGGCGGCCGGGTGTCCAGACGCCGCTCGACGTTGCCGTGCGACTGCCCGTGGCGCAGCAGGATCAACCGTCCACTCATGTCGGGCTGCCCTCCCGGAGTCGTGCCAGCCAGCGGTCTGCCTCGTCGAGTTGGGGCGGCACCGCGCCGGCCGCCGATTCAGTCGGCCACGAGCCCAGGTAGCGGACATCGGCGCAGCGCCGGTGCAGCGCCTTGAGCGCCTCGGCGACAACGGTGTCATCGATGTGGCCGACACAGTCGAGAAAAAAGACGTAGGTGCCCAATTCGGTTCGGGTGGGCCTGGATTCGATGCGCGTCAGGTCGATATCGCGGATGCCGAACTCCGTCATCGCCGACACCAGGGCGCCGGGGACATTGGCAACCCGCAGCACCACCGAGGTGCGGTCGGCACCGGTACGCGGCGGCGGCGGACCGGGGCGCCCGGCGAGGACGAATCGGGTCCTGGCATTCGGTTCGTCGACGACACCGTCGGCCAGCGTCGCCAGTCCGTAGCGCTGGGCCGCAAGGGCGGTGCTGACTCCGGCGTCGGCGCGGCCGGCGGCCACGTCTGCGGCGGCGGCGGCGTTGGAGTTGGCCGGGACGAGTCGGGCCTCGGGAAGGTGCTCGGCGAGCCACTGGCGGACCTGTGCGGCGGCGACGGGAAAGGCCGCGACGGTGCTGACCGAGGAACGGTCGCGACCGGTGGCGGTGACGATGCTGAAGGACACGTCGAGCGTCAGCTCGGCATAGATTTGCAACGGCGAACCCGTGGCCAGGCTGTCCAGCGTGGGCAACACACTGCCCTCGATGGAGTTCTCGATGGGCACGCACGCGAAATCCGCCGAGCCGGCGCGGACGGCCGCCAACGCTGCCGGCGTGCTGTCCGTCGGTGCGGGCTGCACTCCGTCGCCGCCGGGTACGACGCCGGTGGCGGCCATCTTCAGCAGCGCCGCTTCAGTGAACGTGCCCTCGGGTCCGAGGTAGGCGATGCGGGCCACGGGTAAACCCTATCGGGTCGCCCACGGGAAACCCTTGCGTCTCCCGACCGGTGAAGTTAACTTAGGCTTACCTCACTAATCCGGAAGGTATGCGATGACTTCAGCGACCTCAGCCACCTCAGCCACCTCAGCGGCACTTTCGTCCCCGACGACCGCCGAACGCGTCCGCAGTGCCTTCGCCCGCGCCGGCGGAGCAATGTTGGTCGCGGACGGTGTCGCACCGGCGGCCACCTCGGTTCACCACCTGCTGCCGGGGGGTTCGTTCGCGGTGACCGTCCCCAATGACAGCGCCGTCGCCGCCCTCGCGATCACCGCCGGCACCACCGGTGTCGCCGCGGTCCTCGAACTCACCGACCATGCGCCGCTACCACTGCGCGAGCCGGTGCGCTCTCTGGTCTGGGTCCGCGGACGGGTCCACGACGTCCCCGGCCACGCCGTACTCTCCCTACTGGACCTGATCGCCACCGACCATCCCAATTCGGCACTGCTCGAGGTCGGGGCGAGCCAAGCGCTGGTGTTGCTCGAAGTCGAGTCGGTCGTGGTGGCCGACGCCGGCGGCGCCGAGACGGTCAGCGTCAACGAACTGCTGGCCGCGGCGCCCGACCCGTTCTGCGAGTTCGAGTCGGCATGGCTGCGCCACCTGGACAGCGACCACCCCGAGGTGCTCGATCGGCTGGCCGGCAAGCTACCGGCACCTCTGCGGCGCGGCCGGGTCCGCCCGCTGGGCCTGGACCGGTACGGCGTCCGGCTGCGCATCGAGAACACCGACGGGGACCACGACGTGCGCCTGCCGTTCGGCACCCCGGTGCAGGACGTACCAGGGCTAAGCCGGGCAATTCGGGTCCTGATGGGTTGTCCGTTCGTCAACGGGCTGCGCGCACGCCGCATCTAGGGTCGCTACCGTGGCGGGGTGACCGCGCCCCACGACACCGTCGGCAGCGACCGACGCGGGCTGCGTATCGAGGTCGGCGTCATGCTCGCCGTCACCTTCGGGGTCAGTGCGGTCACCGCGATACTGGAGTTGTTCGACGCCGTGCTGTCCGGGTTGGCCGGACACCGGGTTCGACTCAACCCCAACCTGTCCCGCTATGACCTGATCAATCTCGGCCTGAACCTGGCGTCGGTCGCGCAACTGGTGGCGTGGGGGTTGCTCGGCCTGTACTTGTTGTGGCGCAGCGGAATCGGGCCTACTCGGATTGGCCTGGGCCGACTCCGCTGGCGGGGTGACCTGCTCGGCGGCCTCGGGCTCGCCGCCCTCATCGGCATTCCCGGGCTGCTGCTATACCTGGGCGCCCGCTGCCTGGGGATGAACGCCCAAGTCGAGCCGTCCGCACTGCACGACACCTGGTGGCGCATCCCGGTTCTGATCGTCGCGGCGTTCGCCAACGGCTTCGCCGAGGAGGTCGTGGTCGTCGGCTACCTGATCACCCGTCTGCAGCAGCTCGGCCTGAGCCGCAACCGCGCCATCCTGGTCTCCAGCGCCCTGCGCGGGACGTACCACCTGTACCAGGGCTTCGGGGCCGGTCTCGGCAACCTCGCGATGGGCTTGGTGTTCGGCTACGCGTGGTGCCGAACAGGCCGGCTGTGGCCACTGGTGATCGCCCATGGGGTCATCGACACCGTCGCGTTCGTGGGTTACGCCATGCTGGCGGGTCATCTTGGCTGGCTTAAGTGAGTCGGCCACGTAAATTGGCCTGGTGAGCGACGACTGGCCGCCGCGGCCCGCGCCCGATCCGCGCACCGAGCGGATTCCGCGTCCCGCGCCGCCGCCACCGCCTCGCCGCGAGCCCTCCCAGGTCATTCGCCGCGACCCTTCGCACCGGCCGTCACCACTGCCACCGCCGGCACAACCTGTTGCGCCTCCCCCGCGGCACCACCCGCCATCTCGGGCCGCCCCACCACCGCCAACACCGCGGCGCCCGCCCCCGCCACCAAGGGCGCCACGGGCGCCGGCACACCCGCCAGTACCACCGCAGGCTCCCCGGCCGAAGCGGAAAAAGCGTTGGGGGCGAAGGATTTTCGCCACGTTGACCGTCCTCGTCGTCGTTGCGGTCGTCGGCTGCGTCGGCACTGCCGTGTGGATCGACTTCGCGCTGCGACGGGTCGCGGTGTTCGACTACGCCGGCCGGCCGGCCACCGGCGCAGGCACCACGTGGCTGCTTGTCGGCTCCGACAGCCGGGCGGACCTGACGCCAGAACAGCAGGCCGAACTGGCGACCGGCGGCGATCTCGGCAACGGCCGGACCGACACGATCCTGGTAGTGCACATCCCCGCCTTGGGGTCGGGCGCCCCGACCACGCTGGTGTCGATCCCACGCGACTCCTACGTCGACATCCCCGGCTACGGCAAGGACAAGATCAACGCGGCGTTCGCCGAGGGTGGTGCCCCGCTGCTGGCCCAGACCGTCGAGGACGCCACCGGCCTACACCTGGACCACTACGCCGAGGTGGGCTTCGATGGCTTCGCGGTCCTGGTCGACGCCCTCGGCGGTGTCGATGTCTGCCCGGCCGATCCGATCGACGATCCGCTGGCGGGCATCGCCCTGCCGGCAGGCTGTCAGACCCTCGACGGGCGCAACGCACTCGGTTACGTCCGCAGCCGGGCGACCCCGCGCGCCGACCTGGACCGCATGGTGCATCAGCGCGAGTTCATGGCGGCGGTAATGCACCGCGCCAGCAGTGCCGCAGTCTGGGTCAATCCGTGGCGCTGGTATTCGGTGCCGCACGCTGCCGTGGGTTCGTTGAGGGTCGACGACGGCGACCACGTCTGGGATCTGGCGCAACTGGGCTGGGCGCTACACGGGTCGACGACCTCGCTGACAGTGCCCATCGGCGAGTTCACCAGCAGCGATTCCGGTTCGGTGGTGGTGTGGGACGCCGACGCCGCTCAGCAGCTGTTCCAGGCGCTACGCACCGACTCCGCGATCCCGCAACAGGTGCTCGACGGGCAGCCCTGAGTATCCCGTCAGTCGACGCCGGGGACGGCCAACGGATTCTGCAGCCAGGCCTTGGTGCGCCCGGGATGGTTGGTGGCGATCCAGCCCACCCCGACATCCCGGCAGAAACCGACGTCCTCGTAGTGATCGACGGTCCAGCAGTACATGGCCCGGCCCTGGGCGGCGGCTCGATCGACGAGTTCGGGGTGCTCACGCAACGTGGCGATCGACGGCCCGACCGCTGTCGCGCCCACGGTGGTGGCCGCGCTGCCACCGAGGTAGCGCGATGTCTCGCCCAGCAGCACGGTCGGCAGTAGGGGCGCCGCTCGGCGGATCCGCCAGACCGCCGCCGCCGAGAACGACATCACCACCGCGCGCGACAGATCAGCCGATGCCGGCGATGCGATGCCGTAGCGGTGCAGCAGCGCCAGCACCTTGCTCTCCACCAGGCCGCCGTAGCGCACCGGGTGCTTGGTCTCCACGAAGAGCTTGACCGGTCGGTTCCAGTCCAGCACCAGACGAACGAGGTCGTCGAGGGTCAGCAGGCCGGTGTCGCCCGACAGGGCCGCCACGTTGGCGCTGCTGTGCCAGGCTCCCCAGTCCAGTCGCTTGAGTTCGGCAAGTGTCATCTCGCTGACCAGCCCGGTGCCCGTCGAAGTGCGGTCCACCCGTCGGTCGTGCACACAGACCAGGTGACCGTCGCGGGTCAGGCGGACGTCGCACTCGACGCCGTCGGCGCCTTCCTGAAGGGCGAGCTCGTAGGCGGCCAGCGTGTGCTCGGGACGATCCGCCGACGCTCCCCGGTGGGCCACCACGAAGGGGTGCCCGCCGTGCAGTCCGCCGGCCGAATCCATGGGCCTATGCTGCCGGTTCCTGCTGGCTTGACTCAACCGCTGGCGGCGATTCCGGTTCGGCGGGTGCATCCTGGCCGACGACCACCCACCGGTGCAGCGGCCGTTCCACCGGTTTGCGCACGAACCCGTCGAACACCTGCCACAACAGCACGAGCACCGCGGCACCCAACAGGTAGGCGATGATGACCGTCACCGTGTTGTCGGCGATGCCCTGCGGTTCGGTGGTGAAGCTGGTGGTGATCCCGAAAATGGAGACCGCTGTCGACAGCACCCAGACCACCCACCATGCCGTGATCGGGCCGCGCAGCCGCGCCTGAGAATCCTCGGCGTGGGCGAGTTCGATCAGGTAGACGGGCGCCCACACCAGGTTGGCCAACGGCACCAGGCAGCCGGCCCACAACGCCCACGTCGGGCGCGGGTCCTCCTGACCAAGGTGCGCATACACCGCCGCGCGACGGGCAATCAACCATGACGTCGCGACCACAGCGGTCAGGATGACCGCCACGATGGCGGCCAGGCTGACCACCACACCGAGCCACAGCGCCGCCCCGGCGACCAGCGGCGGCAACAGCGACGTTCGGTTGATCAGCAGCAGGATGTACCGAACGATATGGATGGCGGCGGCCAAGCCGAAGACCGCCACCGCCGAGAGCAGCGCCGCTCGCACGGTGACGGGGGCGGGCCCGGCTTTTGCCGCAGGGTCGGCGGCCGGCGCCGCCGGCGCGAGACGGTCGGCCAGTCCCCAGCGCGGTATGTAGGTGTAGCGCGGCGTCGGCCCCAGGTGACGACGACGCCGACGCGGCGGGGGCGGCTGTCCGGGCCGGACCGCGATCCAGCGGAAACCGGCCGGCAGTCGCTGAGCGGCGCCCTGCGGAGCCGGTGGACGGACGGGTGGCTGGCCCGGCAGGGCCGGGCTCCAACGGGGATCCGGTGCGCCGGTTGGCGCCAGCAGAGCGCCATGGCAGCGCGGGCACCAGCCGCGCTGACGGTCGCGGACATTCCACCGCGTACCGCACTGGGAGCACACCTGAATCACGCGGACCAGCCTAGCGAGCGCACCACAACACCGGAGCATGCCGACGGCCACACAATCGGCTCGAGTTGTGGCACGGGGTGCAGATTCAGCGGGTGGCGGCGTGCAGCAATGACCGGACTATCCACAGTTTCCACAGGGTTATCCACAACACCGGCGGATCGTCTTCCGCTCGGGAAAAGCCTACGAAAGGCCCATGAGCGCTGAATCTGTCGACCGAGAAGACGGGTCTCTGGGGATAACCCGGTCGCATGTCGGCACACTGATCAACAGCCTGGTGGCTGCCGAGCGAAATGGATTGCCCGGCTAAGCGTCGCTCCAGGCTCGCCGACCCGCCGAACGACACGCCGAGTGCCGTTGCAACATTGTGACGTTGAATACCCCCAACACGCTGCTCCAACCGACGACTTTTGCGACGTATCGGTGACCGCCCAGCACCGGCCTGACCGGCCGATTTTCATCGCGCTACGAGAGGCGTTATGATCGCGCTCGTCGCGCAATCTGTGACTAATTTCACTGGGGGCGTTATTTGAACACGCAGGTCAGGACGGTGTGATGGGAACGCAGTCATTCGGGACGCACTCGGCGCCGCAGCCTTCGCATTGGTCGGTGTCGTCTGCCACGTGCAACCGCTCCTACATGTTGGCGGCCATGCGTGCCAGCGTGATCGCCCTCATCCTGCTCGGCATCCTGGCACTGATCGTCCTGTTCTGATCCGGCCGCCCTAGGCCCGATTAGCACTCGTGTCCTCTTGCGTGCCAACCCGCGTGTACCGCATCCTGATCCGAACCGACCCGCTGTCGTGTCGCACTGGCAGTACCGAGTGTCGCGGAGGCGAGATGGAGACTGGTTCCGGGCGTGCGGTTGAAGTCGCCCCCTTTCATTCTCGTGGTGCCCTCAAGGGCTTTGTCGTCTCCGGCCGCTGGCCCAACTCGACCAAGGAATGGGCCCAGCTGTTGATGGTGGCCGTGCGCGTGGCGTCGCTGCCCGGATTACTTTCGACAACAACGATTTTCGGCGTTCGCGAGGAGCTTCCCGACAAGCCCCAACCCGGCACGGTGGGCCTGGTCCTCGCCGAGGGAACGGTGGTCGGTGAATCTGCCGTTGCGCCAGGGCATTTCGCGGAGCGACAGCCCCCTGCCCTCCTCATGCTGCATCCCCCGTCCGAGACCACACCGTCGTTGCCGGAATGCTCCGGCGCCGCCTCGGGATGCGTACTGCTGCCCGGCATTCCACACCTGGGCCTGGAGCATCGTGCGGCGTGGGTCGAAGCCGAATCCGATGGCACCATCACCGGCATGATCAGCCGCGTCGGCGTCGACCCGATCAGCCACCCCGATACCGCCATCCTGGCGATGCTCCTCGCCGCATAGCTCGAATCCGGGTGTCCGAACTTTCTAGCTCGACGTCCCAAAATTCCTGGCGCGATTGAACTTTCGCAATCCCGGAGTTGCGGTGGTCGCCGCGGCGTCGGTAAGGTCATCCTCAACGAAGGGGAGTAGCCCCCAATCGGACAATCGACATACTGGCCGGAGCGAAGTCTGCCCGGCCCGGTTGTTCGGCCGGCACGGTTGGCCGGTGGGCGAGACCTTCGGCCGTAAAACCGTTTTGGTTGTCGGCCGGAGGCTTCTCGTGGGCCCCTGACGACAGCCACCCGATCGAGGAGTTCCGGGTGCTGGCAGCGTTGTTCCTGAGTTTCGCCGTCATTTTCGTCGCCGAGCTGGGCGACAAATCACAGCTCATGGCGATGACGTTCGCCTTGCGCTACCGCTGGTGGGTGGTCCTCGGCGGCATCTGTGTCGCGACGACGGCGGTGCACCTGATCTCCGTGGGTGTCGGCCACTATCTCGGTGCCGCGCTGCCCACTCAGCTGCTCGGAATTCTCGCCGGCGTGGCGTTCGTCGTGTTCGGCTTGTGGACCCTGCGCGGCGACCGGCTCTCCGACGACGAGGCCGCCAAGGCCGAACGCACGAGCGCGCCGGCGTTCTTCGCGGTCACGTCGGCATTCCTGCTGGCCGAGCTGGGTGACAAGACAATGCTGGCGACCATCACCCTCGCGGCGGACAACGACTGGGTCGGGGTGTGGATCGGATCCACCATCGGCATGGTCGCCGCTGACGCGCTGGCCATCCTGGTGGGCGCGGTGGCCGGCAAGCACCTGCCCGAGCGTGCGATTCAGCTCGGCGCCGCGGCACTGTTCCTGGTCTTCGGCGTATCCATGCTGATCGAGGGCGCCTTCCCGGGGATTTCGACCCTGGTCAGTGCAGCGATCTCGGTCGTCGCCGTAGTGGTGTTGGGTGCCGGCCTGTGCGCGCTGCCCGCGCGGATGCGCCCGTCGATCCTGCGCACCTCACCAGTGGCCAGCGCGGCCACCACGGACGCCCACGAGGACGCCGACCGCAGCGATGCCCCGTCGGCGTCGTCGACTTAGGACCCGGTGGCGCCACGCCGCACACCGGCGTGATACCGCTTACAGCAAAGCGAAATCCGGCGGGTGGTACAGAGCCCCGCAGTTGCCCGGCCGAGCCCTACCTCCGCAGTGCGGCGAGCGCGGTCCTCATGCTGTGGCGGTATGCCCTCGACCTTGCATTCCTTTGCTTCACCGCACGGTTCTTGCACCGCAGACGCGCCCGAAACCGACCATCGGAATGTTTGCCAGCATCCAATAATGTCCGCGTGCGTTAATTATCAGGTAGTTTGCACTTGGTCATCGGCGGATGTGTCGCTACGATGATCAGCAAATAAGCCAACGGAAAGACCGCTCTTCTCGCATGTGGAGGTCCAAACGATGAGCACGACGTTCGCGGCTCGCCTGAATCGCCTGTTCGACACGGTGTATCCGCCTGGGCGCGGTCCTCATACCTCCGCCGAAGTGATCGCCGCGTTGAAGGCCGAGGGGGTCACGATGTCGGCTCCGTACTTGTCTCAGCTGCGCTCAGGCAACCGGACCAACCCGTCGTCGACCACCATGACGGCGCTTGCCAACTTCTTCCGGATCAAACCGGCGTACTTCACCGACGATGAGTACTACGAGAAGCTCGACAAGGAACTTACCTGGCTTGCCAACATGCGGGACGAGGGCGTGCGCCGCATTGCCGCGCGTACCGTGGGCCTGTCGCCGGAAGCGCAGCAGGACATCGTGTCGAAGGTTGATGAGCTGCGCCGCAGGGAGCACCTCGACGATTAGCCCGCCACTCCCGCCTCGGGAGCGTCGGCAACGTCAGGTGCGTTTCGCAGCAGTTTTAGACGAATCAGTACACCTTCAGGGTGTCGTGCTGGCTTTCGTCTGGTCCAGTGCTCGGTACTCCCGCGCGATCTCCAGGATCCACTCGCGATCGGAATAGGCCTCGGGCTGCCGCAGCCAGCCCATGCCCGGAAACGTGCCCTGACTGCCGGGACGGCCCACCCGCGGGGTTCCGCGACCGGCGTGAATCCACTTCGCGATGGCCGCCGCCTGTTCGGCGGGACTGACGGTGGGGTGCTCGATCTCGGTGAGGGTCTCCCCCCGCCCAGTGTCTTTTCCCGCCCGCGCCTGCTGCGCGACCATCGCCTCCAGGTAGAGCGCATCCGAGATCAGTGACAGCCGCTCGGCGACGCGAAACACCAGCGGACCGCGGGGACGTTCGCCGATCCCGACATCCGGCTGGCGCCGTTCCAGTTCGGTCAGCAGCGGGTTGATGAGACGCAGTTCGCGCCGTCCGCCGAACCAGTCCTCCACCGCGGGTAACAGCGAGCCGGCGGCCACGATCGCCATGGCCGCGCCGAGCAACGTCGCCGCGGTCCCGACTCCCACCAGCCGCGAGGTGCCGACGGCGCGGATGAGAAAGAACGCGCTGGCGGCGACGATAAACGCGATGCCCAGCGAGAACACGAATAGGGCACGGCCCCGGCGGGTGCGATTGGAATGACGCATTCCGGCCCACAGGACCAGCGTCGACACCAGCAACACGTACAGCAGCGGCAACAGCCACGGCAGTGAGGTGTTGGCGGAGCCGAGGTTGAGACGCAGATACTCCTCGGGCCCCATCTCCGGCTGTTGCCCGCGCCAGAAGAACAACGCCATGGTGATCACGGCGATCGTCGCGGCCAGGCTGTACTGGGCGGCCGCGATCCGGCGGATCATGGCGGGGCTGCGGGTGGAGCCGACGCTGGTGATCATCACGCAACTGCCGACAGCACACCCGATAAGCGCCACCTGACTCAGCCCGATCGACAGATTCGGCCAGCCCACCGTCGTGTCGATCAGCAGGGTCAGCGGTGGCCAGTTCAGGGCGGCTACCAAGGCCAGGCTGCCGAGCGCGAGGATCATCGCCGAGCTGACCACCGACTGCTTGTTCACCAACGCCCACCCGATACGCAGGCCGGTGGCCATCCCCAGCAGACCGGCGATCACCCAGACGATCAACCAAACGCCTCTCCGAGGCGAACCTGCACGATCGACGACCGGTCGGACGCCGACCGCCCGAGCCGGTACAGCAACAGCGCCGCGAAATCCTCGGCTTCCTGCTCAACGTCCTCGCCACCGGGACCCATGCATCCGGTCCGCTGGTTGAGCATGTAGCCGATGAGGTCGTCGCTGGCCAGCTCGGCGACGTCACGGGCGGCCTCGGTAATCGGGATGCCGAAGTGGCCGAGGACGAGGTGGCCCAGTTCGTGGGCCAGAGTGCGATCCCAGGTGGGCAGGCCGCGCTGGATGAGGAAGACATCGTGGTCGGCGTACTGCCGCCACTGGCCGCAGACGCCGGCCGGCAGGTCGTCCGTGGTGATCTCGATGGGACGGGACCGGTCGGCGCTGACTGCGGCGACGAGCCGGGCGAGCGAGACTTCACCGTGCCGAGGAGCCAGGTCCAGGACGTCGTTCACCGCTTTGGTGACCCGGCGACTGGCCGACATCTCGTCCCCCTTCCCCGTCGGCTGCGGGCTGCGGTGAGCCCTCAGCGTCAGCGCAGGAACCGGGAGGTGCCCGCGGCCCGCACGACGTGGCCTGCCTTTGCTTGGCGGTATCCGAGGAAGCCTCCGAGCGCCGTGAGGGCGAGGATTCCGGCGAAACCGGGCAGCGCCAGGGCTGCGACCTCGCCGACCTTGGCGTCCCGGAGGTACTTCGGATAGCCCACCCTAGTCGAAACGGAAGGTTCTGTACCGGCTCCAGCCGAGGTCGCCGGGGGTCGTTCGCGGCCGGTGACCGACTCGCGGCCCGGACCGCCGCGCGGCACAGGCTCGGCCGCCGACGAGCCGCCTGCGGCCGGCGGGCGCAGCGGCACCTCCACGACCGGGGGCAGTCCGATCAGCGGCGGCATCGTGATCGGGACCGGTTCGAGCGAGCCAGGCACAACGGCGCCGGTGTCGGCGTTGACGACCCCCGGCTCGCCTGGCTCACCGGGCTCGGCGGGCTCGATGGTCCGGGGTCGGATGCCGATGCCACCACCGCTACCGCCGCCGCCCGCCGCTTCCGGCGGTGTGGCGATCCCGAGCGACGGTGACCGCGGCAGACCGACACCGTTGCGGGGAGCGCAGCCGCCGGCCAGGTGGCACGGCGGCCAGGGCCAGCCCGGCCAGTCGGGCCAGTCCGGCCAGCCGGGGATGCCCGGTAGTTCGATGCCCCCCGGCAACTCGATGGCGTTCACCGCCGGTCCGGTGGCGGGCGGCCGTCGCCGTGCACTGCCCGGCGCCCGCGTCGAGGGCGACACGGCAGCAGGGGCGTCGGCACTGCGGGGACGGTGTGCACCGCCGCGGCCCGTGCGGGGGCTCCCAGCACCGTCCCGACTCCCGCCGTCCCTCGGGCCGTGGTGACCGCTATCGGCCGACCCCGGATCCGCGGCCGCGACGGGGGCCGGCCCGAGTAACCCCACACCACCGCAGAGCAAACCGCATGCAATCGCCCAGCTAATTGCTGCGGCCTTGCACGGCGTGCGGTTCACCACGGTCCTCGGGTTGGCGGCGCGGTTGAGGTGGCGCCGGGCGGTCTGCAGATCATTGTGGCATATCCCCAGGTCGTGATCGCCCTCGTTGGGCCGGGCGATAGGGTTAGCTGACCCGGTCGCGAGCGTGCCTCGTCGACTGCCGACGACCTACTCGGGAGGCATCAGGAATGGGCCTGTTCACCAAGCGTAAAAGCCGTGCGACACGTCGCGCGGAGGCTCGGGCGATCAAGGCCAGGGCCAAGCTGGAGGCCCGGCTGGCGGCCAAGAATGAGGGGCGCCGGATCAAGGCAGTCGAGCGCGCCGAGAACAAGGCCATCAACGCCCAGCTGAAGGCCGCCCGCGATGCGGACAAGGCGGCGGTCAAGGTCGCCGAAGCGCAACTGAAGGCCGTCCGGGAAGGCAAACTTCTGTCGCCCACCCGTGTCCGGCGTGCGCTCACCGTCTCGCGACTGCTGGCCCCGATCGTGGTGCCGGTCGCCTACCGCGCAGCGATCGCCGCACGGGGTCTGATCGACGAGCGGCGGGCCGATCGCCTCGGGGTGCCGCTGAGCCAACTCGGCCAGTTCTCCGGGCCCGGCGGACAGCTGTCGGCCCGCATTTCCGGTGCTGAGAACTCGCTGCGGTCGGTGGCTGAGAAGAAGCCGAAAGACGCCGAGACCAAACAGTTCGTCGCCGCGATGACCGAGCGGCTGAGCGCGCTGTCGACGGCGGTGACCGCTGCCGAGAACATGCCCGGTCAGCGCCGCCGCGACGCGCACGCCGCGATCGCCGGCCAACTTGACGGCATCGAGGCCGACCTGATGGCTCGTCTCGGGGTGCTCTGATCCGACATGGGTGACCGGCCGACCGTGCTGCGTGGGGGTGGCGGCCGGTGCGCTCACCGCGGCGCTGACGCTGGCCGCCCACAGCGGGGCCGACAGTCTGATCACGCCCGGCGCCGCCGCCCTGGTCGGACCACCCGCTGCAGTCCAGACATCCTATGGCAGTGTCGATTTCGCATCGGGACCCCCCGTCGGGTGCCTACTGACCCCGACCGACCCCGACACTTCGACCCCAGAAAGTACATCGACATGCCGACCGACAATCGGCTCGTGACGCGCGCGTTCGCAACGGCCGCCGTCACCACCACCCTCATCGTGGGATCCCTGACCGGCGCGGCCACCGCCGCGGCCCACATCCACGTCGACGCCGACCATGCCGTGCGTGGCGACGACGCCCTGATTACCTTCCAGGTGCCCAATGAATCCGAAAAAGGCTCGCCCACAACCCAAGTGACGATCGCGCTGCCGAACGTCACCTCGGCGAGCACGGACGTGATGTCGGGCTGGACCGCCAAGCTGGACCGCGACGGAAGCGGCGCCTACCGCTCCGTCACCTTCACCGCGACGCCCAACGCCGGGATACCCGTCGCCCAGTTCGAGTTGTTCCCCATCTCGGTCCAGCTGCCCGACACCGACTCGGCAACCTTCCCGGTGACCCAGACCTACGCCGACGGGACCGTCGTGCATTGGGACCAGCCACCACTGCCCAACGGCGACGAACCCGAGTATCCGGCCCCGACACTGAGCCTGGCGGCTGGACCGCACGACGCCGACACCCACCAGGCCGGCGAATCCCACCCATCCGCAACCACAGCTGTCCCCGCGGCCGCCGGCGAAACCCGCACCGCCGCACCGGATAACACCGCCCGCGCCCTGGCCGGCGGTGCCCTGCTGGTGGGGACACTCGGCGTCGGCGTCGCCTTGGCCCGGCGACGGACATGAGGCTGGCCGACCCAACACCGGACTCGTCGCTGAGTACCGGACCGGCGCGGGTCAGCGCGACCTTCAACGAGCAGTTGCAGACGAGTTTCGCCACGATGACCGTGGTGGGCCCGGACGGCAATCTGTGGTCCGACGGCGCACTGCAGGTTCAGGGCGCCGTGGCCAGTGTCGCGGTGCGCCCGCTGGTCGCTACACCGTGAACTACCGGGTGACCTCAGCCGACGGCCATGTGGTCCCGGGTTCGTGGTCGTTCACCCTGACGGCCGCGGGCACCGGCACGCGACCAGGCCGCCCCAGCGGCTGCTGCCATCCGGGCGGTCGCGGACGCCGCGGCCGTCTCGGTGGCCGGTTTGGCGGTCCTACCGCTGTTGGAGACTCCCCGGCATCGGGTAGCGAGCTACCGTGCGGCGGACGCACCGATGATCGTCGCCGCGGCGCTCGGCCTGGCGGACAGGGCGGTGACGGTGCCCAGCCCGGCCGCGCTGGTGACCACGGGATACGGCCGGCTGCTGCTGGCCAAGGTGGCGGTCGCGGTCGTGCTTGTGGTGTTGGGCGCGCGCAACAGGGCGCGGTGGGTGCCCGCGGCCCGGGGCCATCAGGTCGGCGCCGAGCAGTCCGCCGCCCGGGCCGGGCGCGAGGTGGCCCTGATGGTGATCGTGTTGGCCCTGGCTGCGGCGCTGGCCGTCGCCGGTTAGCGCCAGCATGGCGGCCTATCCTTGCCTGGCATGATGGGTTCCACTGCCGGCATACGCGACTAAATACTGCAAAGGAGCAGCCAGATGGCAGAAGCGCAGGACCTGCCCGGCGAGGGCCAGGACGCAACGCCGCCCGGGCCGCCAGCACCGCCCGAGAAGGCCGCTGCCAAGAAGCAGCCGGCCAAGAAAGCACCAGCCAAGAAGGCGCCCGTCAAGCGGCAGCCGGCAGCGAAGAAGGCTCCCGCCGCGAAGAAGGCCCCGCCGCGCAAGACGCCGCCGCCGGCCCTGGAACCGGCCCTGGAACCCCCGGCGCTCGAGGCACCTGCCCCGCACGCCGCGCTGACCGCGGGTAATGGTTCGGCACCGGTGACCGAGGGCGCCCGAGCGGCGGCAGCCAACGCCAAGTCGTCGGTCGAACAGGCCGCCGACCCGGTGTCGCGACCTGCCGCTGCCGTCGCCACGACGCCGGGCCGGTCACCGCTGCCCTTCGCGGCGAGCTTCGCGGCCGTCGTTCTCATCGCACTACTGGTGCGCCGGCTGCGGCATCGTCACCAGTGACCGCCGGCGTCTCGTTCCGCGCGACCGCGGACCTGGTCGACGAGATCGGGGCGGACGTCCGCAGCTGCGATGTGCAGTTCCGGCAGTTCGGCGACCGGTCCGAATTCGCCGGACCCGTCGCCACCGTCCGGTGCTTTCAGGACAACGCGCTGCTGAAATCGGTGCTGTCCGAGCCCGGCGAGGGCCGGGTGTTGGTGATCGACGGGGACGCGTCGGTGCACACCGCCCTGGTCGGTGACGTCATCGCAGAGCTGGGCCGCGCCAACGGCTGGGCGGGGCTCGTCGTATACGGCGCGGTGCGAGACGCGTCGACGCTGCGCACCCTTGACATCGGCATCAAGGCGCTCGGCACGAACCCTCGCAAGAGCACCAAGACCGGTGCCGGCGAGCGCGATGTCCCGGTGAGTTTCGGCGGCGTCACCTTCGTCCCCGGTGACATCGCCTACAGCGACGACGACGGGATCGTCGTCACCGCCGCCGGCTAGACCTGCACGGGCACCCGGCGTTTGGTGAAGCGCAGCGTGCCGTCGTCGACTTTCCCGCGCCGGATCAGCCGTAGGTCGAGCAGATAGTTCTGCTTGAGGCGCCACGGCGCCCGCGAACCCGCCTTGGGTAACCGGTCCAGCGCACGCAGCACGTAGCCCGGGGTGAAGTCCAGCAGCGGACGGCCTTCGACATCGGTGCCGGGCTGTGCCGGTTCAACCCGGTCGTATCCACGGGAATCCATGTAATTGATTACGCGGCAGACGAATTCGGACACCAGATCCGCCTTGAGCGTCCATGAGGCGTTGGTGTAGCCGATGGTAAACGCCATGTTGGGCACGCCGGAGAGCATCATGCCCTTGTAGGCCATCGTGGTGGTCAGGTCCAAAGGTTCGCCGTCCATGCGGATCTCGGCACCGCCGAACAACTGCAGATTGAGTCCGGTCGCGGTGACGATGACGTCGGCCGCCAACTCACGACCGGATGTCAGCCGGATCCCCGTTGGGATGAAGGTCTCGATGGTGTCGGTGACCACCTCGGCTTGGCCCTTGCGGATGGCGCGGAACAGGTCACCGTTGGGCGCCAGGCACAGTCGCTCGTCCCACACCCGGTAGCTGGGCCCGAAGTGCTTGTCGACGTCGTAGCCCTCCGGCAGTCGTCGCTTCGCCATGGTCATCAGCTGCTTGCGCATGAAGTTGGGGAACCGCCGGGCCAGCCGATACTGGGTGGACTGGAACGCGATGCTCTTCCAGCGGTTGATGACGTAGGCCGGCTTGGCCGGCAACAAGCCGTTCACCCGTACGGCGAAAGAGTCGACGTCGGGCAGCGCCCCGATGTAGGTCGGTGAGCGCTGCAGCATGGTGACATGTGCGGCGCCCGAATTGGCAAGTGCAGGAATGAGAGTCACGGCGGTGGCGCCGCTGCCGATGACGACCACCCGCTTGCCGGTGTAGTCGAGGTCCTCGGGCCAGTGCTGCGGATGCACTTTTGCGCCGGCGAAGTCCGCGGCGCCGGGGAACTCCGGGCAGTAGCCCTGGTCGTAGTTGTAGTAGCCGCTGCAGGCGAACAGGAACGAGCAGGTGATGTCGCGGGTCTCGCCGTCGGACTCGACCCGAACCGTCCACCGGTTCTCGGCAGTGGACCAGTCCGCGGCGACGACGCGCTGGCCGAAGCGGATGTGCTTGTCGATGCCACACTCTCGGACGGTCTCCTCGAGATAGCTCAGGATCGAGGGGCCGTCGGCAATCGCCTTCTCCGACGTCCACGGCTTGAACCGGAAGCCGAGGGTGAACATGTCCGAGTCGGAGCGGATGCCGGGGTATTTGAACAGGTCCCAGGTGCCACCGAGGTTGGCCCGACGTTCCAGCACCACATAGCTCTTCGAGGGGCAACGGTCCTGCAGATGCCAGGCGGCACTGATGCCGGAGATGCCGGCGCCCACGATCACAACATCGATGTGTTCGGTCATGGCCGTCACGCTATCAACACTGTGTTGAATAGGTCAACGGAGTGTCGAAAATCTCAACACCGTGTAAAGTACATTGTGTGCCAGCTGTCAGCCCGGCCCGCGCCCGCGGGCGCCGCACCAGTCGCCCCTCCGGTGACGACCGGGAAGCGGCCATCCTCGCCACGCTGGAACGGATGCTGGAGCGCACACCGTTCGCCGAGATCTCGGTCGACGACCTCGCCAAGGGCGCCGGCCTGTCCCGGCCCACCTTCTACTTCTATTTCGCGTCTAAGGACGCCGTGTTGATCCGGCTGTTCCAGCGGGCCATCACCGCCGCCGACCCCGGCCTGCAGCAGCACGCCGAGGCGTTGGCGGCCAATCCCGAGCGGGCTTGGCGCGACGGCATCTACGCGTTCTTCGACGCGTTGCGGCCGAACCGGGCCGTGCTGCTGGCCGGGCTGGCCGCCATGGCCACCAACGCCGAGCTGCGGGCGCTGTGGTCGACATTCATGGCGTCCTGGATCGACTACACCGCCGCGCTGATCACCAAGGAACGCGAACGCGGGACAGCGCCGGAGACCATCCCCGCGCGCGACCTGGCGACCGCACTGAACCTGATGAACGAACGTGTGGTGTTCGCCTCGCAGGGCACCGAGGAGCCGACGGTGCCGGAGCGCGCAGCACTGGAGGCGCTCGCCCACATCTGGGTCACCAGCATTTATGGCGACGCCGGGGTGCGCGTTGCAGGGACCTAGGTCCTCAACTGGGTCGTGAAGTTGCACGCCGGCCGGCATATCGGCCGGAACGGTCGCCCGGGGGCCCTAGTCTTGCGGCATGTCTTGCGGCATGTCTAGCGACATTCGGGGCCAGGCGCGGTGAGAGCAACGGTCGCCAAGCTCGCGGTGTTCTGCGTGCTGGCCGGTGTGCTGGTGGCCGCGATGTTATTTCCGCTCGCCGGCGGCGCCGGGCTGGTGGTCAACCACGCCTCCGACGTGGCGACGCAGGACTCCGCGCAACTGATGGCAGGCGAAGTGCCGACCGTCTCGACGATGGTCGACACGGCCGGCAATCCCATCGCCTGGATCTACACCCAACGCCGGTGGCCGGTGCCGACCGACCGGATCGCCGACACCATGAAACTCGCGATCGTGTCCATCGAGGACAAGCGCTTCGCCGACCACAACGGCGTCGACCTGCAGGGCACCTTGACCGGGCTGGTGGGCTATCTCAAGGGTGACCTCGACACCCGCGGCGGGTCCACGATCGAGCAGCAGTACGTCAAGAACTACAACCTGCTGGTCAATGCGCAGACCGATGCCGAGCGGAGGGCGGCGGTGGAGACCACGCCGGCCCGCAAGCTGCGCGAGATCCGGATGGCGCTGGCGTTGGACAGGGTGCTGTCCAAACCAGAGATCCTCACCCGCTATCTGAACCTGGTGTCCTTCGGCAACGGGGCCTACGGCGTGCAGGACGCGGCGAAGACCTACTTCGGGATCAATGCCGCCGACCTGAATTGGCAGCAGGCGGCCCTGCTGGCCGGGATGGTGCAGTCCACCAGCGCCCTGAACCCCTACACCAACCCCGAGGCCGCACTGGCCCGCCGCAACGTCGTGCTCGACACCATGATCGAGAACCTGCCGGACCAGGCCGACGAGCTGCGCGCCGCCCGCGCGCAGCCGCTGGGCACCCTGCCCCAGCCGAACACATTGCCGCAGGGTTGCATCGCCGCCGGCGACCGTGGCTTCTTCTGCGACTACGTGCTGCAGTACCTGGCGCGGGCCGGACTGTCCAAGGACGACGTGGCCCGCAACGGCTACCTGATCCGGACCACGCTGGACCCCAAGGTCCAGAACAGCGTCAAGAAGGCGATCGACACCGTCGCCAGCCCCACCCTGGACGGCGTCGCCAGCGTCATGAGCGTGATCCGGCCCGGCAAGACCGCCCACCAGGTACTCGCGATGGGCGACAACCGCGGCTACGGGCTGCAGCTCGACGCCGGCCAAACCGTTCAGCCCCAGCCGTTCTCGCTAGCCGGTGACGGCGCCGGCTCGATCTTCAAGATCTTCACCACCGCCGCCGCCATGGAGATGGGAATGGGCATCAACGCCCAGCTCGACGTCCCCGCGCAGTTTCAGGGCAAGGGCCTGGGAACGAGCAACACCCCGGGCTGCCCAAAGGAGACCTGGTGTGTGAAGAACGCCGGCAACTACCGCAGCCCGATGAGCGTGACCGACGCGCTGGCCCAGTCGCCCAACACCGCCTTCGCCCGGCTGATCCAGCAGATCGGCGTGACACGGGCAGTGGACATGGCGGTGCGCCTTGGGCTGCGCTCCTACGCCGATCCCGGCACCGCACGCGCCTACGACCCGGCCAACAACGAAAGCCTGGCGCAGTTCGTCAAACGCCAAAATCTGGGTTCGTTCACCCTGGGTCCGTTCGAACTGAACGCCCTCGAGTTGTCGAATGTGGCAGCCACCCTCGCTTCCGGCGGCATGTGGTGCCCGCCCAGCCCGGTGGACAAGGTCTTCGACCGCAACGGCCGCGAGGTCGCCGTCGAGACACAGGCCTGCGAGCAGGTGGTGCCGGCGGGCTTGGCCAACACGCTGGCCAACGCGCTGTCGAAGGACACCACCGGCGGCACCGCCGCGAGTTCGGCCGGCTCAGTCGGCTGGAGCCTGCCGATGTCGGGTAAAACCGGCACCACCGAGTCGCACCGATCCTCGGGTTTCCTCGGCTTCACCAATCAGTACGCCGCGGCGAATTACGTCTTCGACGACTCGACCAGTCCGGGCGGACTGTGCTCCTGGCCGCTGCGCAAATGCGGCTACGGCAATCTGTACGGCGGCAACGAGCCGGCGCGGACCTGGTTTCTGGCCATGAAGCCGGTCGCGGAAGACTTCGGCCCGGTCGCACTACCACCCACCGATCCGCGGTACGTCGACGGTGGGCCGGGTAGCGAGGTGCCCAGCGTCACCGGCCTGAGTTTCGATGCAGCACGAAAGCGCCTGCGCGACGCCGGTTTCCAGGTGGCCGACCTACCCACCCCGATCAACAGCTATTCCTCGCGTGGCGCCGTCGTCGGTACCACTCCCAAGGGCAAGACCATCCCGGGCTCGATCATCACGATCAACACCAGCAACGGGATCGCGCCCGCGCCACCGCCGGAGGCCGCGCCACCGCCACCGGACGCGCCGCCGGCCGACGCCCCGCCGCCGGAGGTCAACGTCATCAACATCCCCGGCCTGCCGCCGATCACGCTGCCGATGTGGCCGCCCCCGGCGCCGCCACCGCCACCCGCGCCGGAACCGGCACCCCCACCACCACCCCCGGCCCCTGAGCCGGCGCCGGTTCCGGAGGCTCCGCCGCCCGCGTAGGCGTCGGACCACCATGCGAACATATGTTCGTGTCCAGTGGGGCGAACATCCTGCATGCCGACCTCGATTCGTTCTACGCCTCGGTCGAGCAGCGTGACGATCCGACGCTGCGCGGCCGCCCGGTCATCGTCGGCGCCGGGGTGGTCCTGGCGGCCAGCTACGAGGCAAAGGCCTACGGTGTGCGCACCGCTATGGGCGGTGCGCAGGCGCGCCGACTGTGTCCCGCTGCCGTAGTGGTTCCGCCGCGGATGGCGGCCTACAGCCGTGCCAGTGCCGACGTCTTCGAGGTCTTCGCCGACACCACCCCGCTAGTCGAACCGCTCTCGGTGGACGAAGCCTTCCTCGACGTCGCCGGCCTGCGCCGGGTGTCCGGCGATCCGGTGGACATCGCGGCCTGGCTGCGTGAGCAGGTGCGCGATCGGGTCGGCCTGCCCATCACGGTCGGCATCGCGCGGACCAAATTCCTGGCCAAGGTGGCCAGCCAGGAAGCCAAGCCGGACGGCCTGCTGCTGGTACCGCCGGAACGGGAGCTGGAATTCCTGCATCCGCTGCCAGTCCGTCGGCTGTGGGGAGTGGGCGCCAAGACGGCCGAGAAGTTGCAGTCTCACGGCATCGAGACCGTCGCCCAGGTGGCCGAGCTGAGTGAGTCGATGCTGGCGTCCCTGGTGGGTGGGGCGATGGGCCGCCAGCTGTACTGCCTGTCGCGCAACATCGACCGGCGCCGCGTCCAGACGGGCCACCGCCGCCGATCGGTGGGCGCCCAGCGGGCACTGGGCCGGCAGCGGCCCTCGCCGGCCGAGCTGGACGCTATCGTCATCGGGCTCGTCGACCGGATCACCCGCCGGATGCGGTCGGCCCAGCGCACCGGCCGAACGGTGTTGCTGCGCATCCGGTTCGACGACTTCACCCGTGTCAGCCGCTCGCACACGATGGCCAGGGCCACCGGGTCCACGGCGCCGATCCTGGCGGCCGCCCGGGGACTCGTCGCGGCGGCCGGGCCGCTGATCGCCGAGCGCGGCATCACGTTGATCGGGTTCGCGGTGTCCAACATCGACCCAGACGGGGCGCAGCAACTGGAGCTAGCGCTCGACGGCCATCGCCCCGAAACGCTCGACCTGGACGCGGCGGTGGATCACGTTCGGCGACGCTACGGCACCGCGGCGGTGACGCGGGGCGTGCTGGTGGGCCGCGACGCCGGGATGGAGATGCCCCACCTGCCGGACTAATTCTCTGCCGGACTAGCGACCGGCCCAGGCCACCAGCTTGTCGACCGGCCAGCTGTTGACGATCCGGTCGACCGGCACATCCGCGTCCAGGGCACGCTGCGCACCGTAGCCGAGGAAGTCCAGCTGACCGGGCGCGTGGGCGTCGGTGTCGATGGAGAAGTCGCACCCGATGTCCAAGGCCAGGGCCAGCAATCTCGTAGGCGGGTCCCTACGCTCGGGACGCGAGTTGATCTCGACGGCGGTATTGCTGTCCCGGCACGCGGCGAACACCTGCTCCGCGTCGAACTTCGACTCGGGCCGGGTGCCACGACCGCCCGTCACCAGCCGCCCGGTGCAATGACCCAGCACGTTCACCCGGGTGTTGGAGACCGCCCGCACCATCCGGCGCGTCATCGACGGTGCGTCCATCGCCAGTTTGGAGTGCACGCTGGCGACGACGACGTCGAGTCGCTCCAGCAACTCCGGGTCCTGGTCCAGGGTGCCGTCCTCGAGGATGTCCACCTCGATGCCGGTCAGGATCCGCAGCGGTGCCACCGTGTCGCGCAGTTCGTCGATGACGTCCAGCTGCCGACGCAACCGGTCGGCGGACAGACCGTTGGCGATGGTCAGCCGCGGCGAATGGTCGGTCAGCGCGCAGTATTGGTGACCCAGCGCGGCGGCGGTGGCCATCATCTCCCGGATTGGCGCCGAACCGTCCGACCAGTCCGAGTGGCAGTGCAGGTCACCACGCAGCGCTGCGCGCACCTCCCCTCCCCCGAGATCATCTGCCGCGCTTCGCAATTCGACCAAAGCATCGGGCTCCTGGCCAGCCCAGGCCTGTGCGATGACCTTGGCGGTCTTCGGCCCGATACCAGCCAGCGCCTGCCAGCTGTTGGCCCGGCCGTGGCGATCACGCGCCGTCTCGTCGAGGCCCTCGACGATGTCGGCGGCCTTGCGATAGGCCATCACCCGCCGAGAGTCCTCGCGCGCGCGGTCCTTGTAGTACGCGATCTCACGCAGCGCGGCCACCGGGTCCATGACTCCAGTGTGCCCGCGATGGGTGGCGTCGGGACGCACGGATTTGCCGTGACGACACCACCATCGCTAGGCTGATTGCGACTTCGTTCAATCCATCAAATAGCCAACCGAGGTGTTCCGTGCCCACCAGATCACCCGCCGGCACCGAGCGGCCGCTCTACGAGATCAAGGCAAACCTCTTCAAGGCGCTCGCCCACCCGGCCCGCATCAGGGTCCTGGAGATCCTCGCCGGCAGCGCCCGGCCGACGCCGGTGAGCGAGATCCTCACCGCCACCGACATCGAGGCGACGCTGCTGTCTCAGCACCTCGCGGTTCTCAAACGCCACCAAGTGGTGCGCGCCGAGCGGGTCGGGAACGCCGTCTACTACGAACTGGCCCATCCCTCGATCCGCGAACTACTGGTCATCGCTCGCAGCTTTTTGGCCGACACCCTCAAAGATCGGCAGCAGCAGCTCGCCGCGTTCGACGCGCTCCCCCCGGTCGGGGACCCCCGGTGATCGCCAAGGCCGCCGGCCAGCTCTCCCGACTGCTACCGCACCGCGGGGATTACGCCGACCTACCACGATCCTGGCGGCGCGACATCCTCGCCGGGATCACCGTCGGCGTGGTGGCCCTGCCTCTGGCGCTCGCGTTCGGCATCAGCTCCGGCGTCGGCGCGGCCGCCGGCCTCATCACCGCCGTGATCGCCGGACTCGTCGCCGCGGTGTTCGGCGGCTCCCACGTCCAGGTGTCCGGCCCGACGGGCGCGATGGCGGTGGTGCTCGCCCCGATCGTCGCCCAGCACGGCATCGGCAGCATCGCGTTGGTGACGGTGATCGCCGGCGTGATCGTGCTGGCCGCCGGCGTCACCGGGCTCGGCCGTGCGGTGACCTTCATCCCGTGGCCGGTGATCGAGGGCTTCACCCTCGGCATCGCCGCCATCATCTTCCTGCAGCAAGTGCCCGCCGCGTTCGGGGTAGCGGCACCGGCCGGCGAGCGCACGCTGCCAGCCGCCTGGGACGTCGTCATCCATGCCGACTGGACGGTGGCGTGGCGAACGCTCGCCGTCGTCGGCTTGGTCGGCCTGCTGATGGTCTTCTTGCCCCGCCTGCATCGCGGCATCCCCGAATCGTTGACCGCGGTCGTCGCCGCGACCCTGATCGTGGTCGGTGCACACCTGCCGGTAGCCCGCATCGGCGCGCTGCCCTCGCACCTGCCCGCCCCCGTCCTGCCGCAGGCCGACCCGAGCGCGCTGCGCACGCTGGTCGGCGCCGCACTGGCCATCGCGGCGCTCGCGGCGATCGAATCCCTGCTGTCCGCGCGGGTGGCGGCCACCATGTCGCCGACGGGCCCGTACGACCCAGACCGCGAACTCGTCGGTCAGGGTCTAGCCTCGGTGGCGTCCGGACTGTTCGGCGGCATGCCGGCCACCGGTGCCATCGCGCGCACCGCGGTCAACGTGCGGTCGGGCGCGCGAACCCGGGTCTCGGCCATCGTGCACTCGCTGCTGCTGCTCGGCGTGGTGTATCTGGCGACCGGACCCGTCGCGGCAATTCCGTTGTCCGCGTTGGCCGGTGTGCTGATGGTGACCTCGTTCCGGATGATCTCGGCCAGGACCGTCGCCAAGATCATGCGCTCCACCCGCTCGGACGCACTGACCTTCGTGCTGACCGCCGTCGTCACCATCTGCTTCGACCTCATCGAGGCGGTCGAGATCGGGATCCTGTTCGCGGCCTTCTTCGCGCTGCGGACGGTGGCACGACGCAGCAGCGTGGTCCGCGAGGAGCTGCCTGGGCCGCACCAACCCGGTGACGAACGCATCGCGCTGCTGCGACTGGACGGCGCGATGTTCTTCGGGGCCGCCGACCGGATCTCCAGCGAGATCACCACTCACCCGGACGTGTCTGTGGTGATCATCCGGATGTCACAGCTGGGGATGCTTGACGCCACGGGGGCACACACACTGGCCGAACTGGCCGAGGAACTGGAGTCGCGCGGCATCACCGTGATCATCAAGGGCGTTCAGCCCGAGCACATGAACCTGCTCGCGAACATCGGCATTGTCGAGGCGCTGCGCCACGAGAACCACCTCATCGACTCCCTCGACGAGGCGATCGCCCACGCCCGTTCACATGTCCCGCGAGTTGTTTATCCCTGACGGCGGCCGGGTAGACCCAGCAACGTGCCGTCCCTCCCATTTCACCAGTGGGTCGTCCTGTATTTGTGTGGCGCCGTCGTCGCCGCCGGGTCGGCGCTGGTGTTCGCGGCCCGGGCGCGCAAGCGCGATGACCCTGCGGCCCCGGCACTGGCCGGTGGCCCGGCGCTGCTCGCGGGCGCGCTCTGGCCGGTAGTTGTCGCCGGGCTCGTCCAGTGGTTCGTCATCCACCTGGTCGCCACATGGCTTGAACCGCCCCGGCTGCACCGCGCCGCGCTGATCCGCTACGGGTCACGTCCGGTGCGTTCGGCCGGCCGCTCCAACGCCGCCTGAGCCGGCGAGCGGTGCAGACACTAGGCTCGACACAGTGCGATTCGCTTTCAAGACCTCACCGCAGAACACCACGTGGGCCGACATGCTCGCCGTGTGGCAGGCCGCCGACGATATCGACGTTTATCACTCGGGCTGGACGTTCGACCACTTCTACCCGATCTTCTCCGACCCGACCGGGCCATGCCTGGAGGGTTGGACGACCCTGACCGCCCTGGCCCAGGCCACCACCCGGCTCAGGCTGGGCACCCTGGTCACCGGCATTCACTACCGCCATCCCGCCGTGCTCGCCAACATGGCAGCCGCCGTCGACATCATCTCCGGCGGGCGACTCGAACTCGGTATCGGCGCGGGCTGGAACGAGGAAGAGTCCGGCGCGTACGGCATCGAGCTAGGCAGTATCAAGGAGCGCTTCGACCGGTTCGAAGAGGGCTGCCAGGTCCTCATCGGGCTGCTGAGCCAGGACACCACCGATTTTGCGGGCACCTACTACCAGCTGAGGGACGCGCGCAACGAGCCCAAGGGCCCGCAGCGCCCGCACCCTCCGATCTGCATCGGCGGCAGCGGCGAGAAGCGGACCCTGCGGATCACCGCCAAGTACGCCCAGCACTGGAACTTCGTGGGCGGCACCCCCGAAGAGTTCGCCCGCAAGCGTGACGTGCTGGGCTCGCACTGCGCCGACATCGGCCGTGACGCGGCAGAGATCATGCTGTCGGCCCACGTGCGGCTCGGCGACGATCGCGACTACGGCAAGGTGATCGACGAGGCAGCGGCACTCGGGGCCGAGGGGCTGGATCTGGCGATCATCTACCTGCCCGCGCCGCATGATCCGGCGGTACTGGAACCGCTGGCCGAGGCGATCCGGGAGTCGGGGTTGCTCACCACGCCCGACGCCTGACCAGATAATCGGACGGGCCTCACCGGCAAAATATCTGCGCCGTCAACGAGGGCGCAAAGGTGTTGCTAGAAGCCGTAACGCATGAGCTCAGCGGGGGTGATCAACCGCTCGTGCTTGGCCGCGAATTCGCGGCTCTTCATCGGATGACGGATGAACAACCAGGCAATACGCCCGACCCGGGAACGAGATATCGGGTTGAGGTACACAAGAATCACTCCTGTGGTCGGATCTCGGTCTAACCGGAGGGCCACGTTACCGCGGCACCTGCTCCAGCAATTAGATACGCGCCTTTCCGCAAACAGCATCAGGCGCGCCGACGAATCATCCGATGATTCTGGTGTTACTAAAGTGACGAAAGTGATCCCCGAGGGGACCGCTACCGCTGTGGTGCCGCCGTAGGTTTGATCGGCGCCGGCAAAGCCGTGTGGCCCATCAGGTAGCGATCCACCCCCGCCGCTGCGGCCCGGCCCTCGGCGATCGCCCAGACGATCAGCGACTGGCCGCGGCCCATATCACCGGCGACGAACACCCCCGGCACCGTGGTGTCGAAGTCGTCGCCGCGCACCACGTTGCCGCGCTCGTTGAACTCGACACCAAGGTCGGTGAGCAGTCCCGGCCGCTCGGGCCCGACGAAGCCCATCGCCAGCAGCACCAGGTCGGCCTCGAGCTCGAAGTCGGTGCCGTCGACCTTCTCGAACTTGCCGTTCTTCATCACGACTTCGTGGGCCCGCAGACCGGTGACCTTGCCCTCGTGGCCGAGGAACTTCTCGGTGTTCACCGAGAACACCCGCTCGCCGCCCTCTTCGTGGGCCGAGGACACCCGGAACATCAGCGGGTAGGTCGGCCACGGGGTGGAATCCGCGCGGGTCTCCGGCGGACGCGGCATGATCTCGAACTGGTGGATGCTGACCGCACCCTGCCGGTGTGCGGTGCCCAGGCAGTCCGCGCCCGTGTCGCCGCCGCCGATGATGACGACCTTCTTGCCCTTGGCCGTGATCGGGGGTTGACCGTCCTCGTCGGTCACCGGATCACCGAGCTGGACCTTGTTGGCCCAGGGCAGGTACTCCATGGCCTGATAGACGCCCTCGAACTGGCGGCCGGGGATCGGCAGGTCACGCGCGGCGGTAGCACCGCCGGCCAGCACCACGGCGTCGAATTCGTCGCGCAGTTGATCGGCGGTGATGTCGATACCGACGTTGACACCGGCGCGGAACTTGGTGCCCTCGGCCTCCATCTGCGCCAGCCGGCGGTCGATGTGACGCTTCTCCATCTTGAACTCGGGGATGCCGTAGCGCAGCAGCCCGCCGATGCGGTCGGCCCGTTCGAAGACGGTGACGTCGTGTCCGGCGCGGGTCAACTGCTGGGCGGCGGCCAGCCCTGCGGGTCCGGAGCCGACGACGGCGACCTTCTTGCCGGTGATGACGTGCGGCGGCATGGGCACCACCCAGCCCTCGTCGAAGGCGTTGTCGATGATCTCGACCTCGACCTGCTTGATGGTCACCGGATCCTGGTTGATCCCCAGGACGCAGGACGCCTCGCACGGCGCCGGGCACAGCCGCCCGGTGAACTCCGGGAAGTTGTTGGTGGCGTGCAGTCGCTCGATCGCATCGCGCCACCGGTCCCGGTAGACCAGGTCGTTCCACTCCGGGATCAGGTTACCCAGCGGACAGCCGTTGTGGCAGAACGGGATTCCGCAGTCCATACAGCGGGCAGCCTGGTGCTCCAGGGTGCCGTGGGGGAAGTCTTCGTAGACCTCTTTCCAGTCCCGCAGACGCAGGTCCACCGGCCGACGAACCGGAGTCTCACGGTGGGTGTACTTCAGAAAGCCGGTCGGGTCAGCCATGAGCGGCCGCCATGATCGCCTTGCCGACGTCCTGGCCGGCGGCTTCGGCCTCGGCGATCGCCTTCAGCACAGCCTTGTAGTCGCGCGGCATCACTTTCACGAAGTTCCCTACCTGTCCCGCCCAGTCGTCCAGAATTCGCCGTCCCACAACCGAATCGGTGGCGTCGGTGTGCGCGGCGATGATGCCGCGCAGCCACTCGGTGTCGGCATCGTCGAACGCGTCGATGTCCACCATCTCGGTATTGAGGTTCGCCGGGAGCTTGCCCTCGGGGTCGTAGACGTAGGCGATCCCGCCGGACATGCCCGCGGCGAAGTTACGCCCGGTCTCGCCAAGGATCACCACCCGCCCACCGGTCATGTACTCGCAGCCGTGGTCGCCCACACCTTCGACGACGGCATGGGCACCGGAGTTGCGCACCGCGAACCGCTCCCCGACCGTGCCGCGGATGAAGGCCTCGCCGCTGGTGGCACCGAACAGGATCACGTTGCCGCCGATGATGTTGTCCTCGGCCACATAGCCCTCGGGTGCCTTGTCCGACGGCCGCAACACGATCCGCCCGCCCGACAGACCCTTACCGACGTAGTCGTTGGCGTCGCCATAGACCCGCAGAGTCACCCCCGTGGGCACGAAGGCGCCGAAGCTATTGCCCGCGGAGCCCTCGAAGGTGATGTCGATGGTGCCGTCCGGAAGCCCGTTGGCGCCGTAGGCCTTGGTCAACTCGTGGCCGAGCATGGTGCCGACAGTCCGGTTGGTGTTGGCGATGGTCGTGGAAAAACGAACTGGCGTACCGGAATCCAGAGCCTCGCGGCTCATCACGATGAGCTGCTGGTCCAGCGCCTTGTCCAGGCCGTGGTCCTGGCGTGAGCTGCAGTACAGGTCCTGATTCATAAACGCCGAGTCCGGCTCGTGCAGCACCGGGGTGAGGTCCAGCTTGTGGGCCTTCCAGTGCTCGGCGGCCTTTGCGGTGTCCAGGGCGTTGACCTGGCCGACCATCTCGTTGACCGTGCGGAAACCGAGCTGTGCCATCAGCTCGCGCACTTCTTCGGCGATGAACATGAAGAAGTTCTCGACGAATTCCGGCTTGCCGGTAAACCGTTCACGCAGCAGCGGGTTCTGGGTGGCCACGCCCACCGGGCAGGTGTCGAGGTGGCAGACCCGCATCATGATGCAGCCAGACACCACCAGCGGAGCGGTGGCGAAGCCGAACTCCTCGGCGCCGAGCAACGCAGCCACGACGACGTCGCGCCCGGTCTTGAGCTGCCCGTCGACCTGGACCACGATCCGGTCACGAAGCCCGTTGAGCAGCAGGGTCTGCTGCGTTTCGGCCAAGCCGAGCTCCCACGGGGCGCCGGCATGCTTCATCGACGTCAGCGGCGTCGCGCCGGTGCCGCCGTCGTGCCCGGAGATCAGGACGACGTCGGCGTGCGCCTTCGACACGCCCGCGGCCACCGTCCCAACGCCGTTCTCGCTGACCAGCTTCACGTGGACGCGGGCCTGCGGGTTGGCGTTCTTCAGGTCGTGGATCAGCTGCGCCAGATCCTCGATCGAGTAGATGTCGTGGTGCGGCGGCGGTGAGATCAGGCCGACACCCGGAGTCGAGTGGCGCACCTCGGCCACCCACGGATAGACCTTGTGACCCGGAAGTTGGCCGCCCTCACCGGGTTTGGCGCCCTGAGCCATCTTGATCTGGATATCGGTGCAGTTGGTCAGGTAGTGCGACGTGACACCGAACCGGCCCGAGGCGACCTGCTTGATCGCACTGCGGCGCCAGTCGCCGTTGGGGTCGTGCTCGAAACGGCTGGTGGCCTCGCCACCCTCGCCCGAGTTCGACCGGGCACCGAGACGATTCATCGCGATCGCCAGCGTCTCGTGCGCCTCGGCCGAAATCGAGCCGTAGCTCATCGCGCCGGTGGAGAACCGCTTGACGATCTCGCTGGCCGATTCCACTTCTTCGATCGGAACAGGCTGGCGCCCAGCGTTTTTAGGATCTTTGAACTTCAACAGGCCGCGCAGCGACGCCATCCGTTCACTCTGGTCGTTGACCAGAGTGGTGTACTCCTTGAACACCGAGTACTGCCCGGTACGAGTTGAATGTTGGAGTTTAAAAACCGTATCGGGGTTGAACAGGTGGTACTCGCCTTCGCGGCGCCACTGGTATTCCCCGCCCACCTCGAGCTCGCGGTGGGCGCGCTCGTCGGGACGATCCAGGTAAGCCAGCTGGTGGCGGGCGGCGACGTCGGCGGCGATGTCGTCGAGATCGATACCGCCCACCGGACAGCTCAGCCCGGTGAAGTACTCGTCGAGCACCCGCTGGGAGATGCCGATGGCCTGGAACAGCTGGGCCCCGGTGTAGGAGGCCAGGGTGGAGATGCCCATCTTGGACATCACCTTGAGCACGCCCTTGCCGGCGGCCTTGATGTAGTTCTGCAGCGCCTTCTCGCGGTCGATGCCCTGGGCGGCGCCCCCGGTGGCGGAGCCGCCAAGAATGCCTCTGTCGATCATGTCGCTGATCGACTCGAAGGCCATGTACGGGTTGACCGCCGCGGCACCGAAGCCGAGCAAGGCCGCCATGTGGTGCACCTCGCGGGCGTCACCGGCCTCGACGACGAGGCCGACCTGGGTGCGGGTGCGGGTGCGCACCAGGTGGTGGTGGATCGCCGAGACCGCCAGCAGCGACGGGATCGGTGCCAGGTTCGCGGTGGACTCCCGATCGGAGATCACCAGCAGCTGTGCGCCGTCGGCGATGGCCTTGGACGCGGCGTCGCGAATGTCGTCCAGCGCGCGGCGCAGGCCCTCGCCCCCCTTGGCGACGGGGTACAGGCAGCGGATGACGGCCGCGCGCATGCCGTGTTTACGGCCGCGGATCTCGTCGTCGGGGTTGAGGTTGATCAGCTTGGCGAGCTCGTGATTCCGCAGGATCGGCTGCGGCAACACGATCTGATGGCACGACTCCTGAGTCGGGTTGAGCAGGTCGCCCTCCGGCCCGACCGTGCCCTGCAGACTGGTGACGACCTCTTCGCGGATGGCGTCCAGCGGCGGGTTGGTCACCTGGGCGAACAGCTGCTGGAAGTAGTCGAACAGCATCCGCGGCCGGCCCGACAGCACGGCGATCGGGGTGTCGGTGCCCATTGAGCCGATCGGCTCGGCGCCGGTACGCGCCATCGGCGCGACCAGCAGGTTGAGCTCCTCATAGGTGAAACCGAAGGCCTGCTGGCGGGCCACCACCCGGTGGTGCGACATCCGGATGTAGGGACCCTGCGGCAGCAGATCGAGGTGGAACAACCCGGCCTCGAGCCAGTCGGCGTAGGGGTGCTCGGCGGCCAGCTCGGCCTTGATCTCCTCGTCGTCGACAATGCGGCCCTGTGCGGTGTCGACCAGGAACATGCGGCCGGGCTGCAGGCGCATCCGCTTGACCACCCTGGCGGGGTCCAGGTCGAGCACGCCGGCTTCAGAAGCCATGACCACCAGGCCGTCGTCGGTCACCCAGATGCGCGAGGGACGCAGGCCGTTGCGGTCGAGCACCGCGCCCACCACGGTGCCGTCGGAGAAGCAGACCGAGGCCGGTCCGTCCCACGGCTCCATCAACGAGCCGTGGTACTGGTAGAACGCCCGCCGCTGCGGGTCCATCGACTCGTTGCGCTCCCAGGCCTCTGGGATCATCATCAACACCGCGTGCGCCAGACTGCGCCCGCCCAGGTGCAACAACTCGAGCACCTCGTCGAAACGCGCGGTGTCCGAGGCGCCGGGTGTGCAGACCGGGAAGATCTTTTCGACGTCGGTGCCGAAGACATCGGTCTTGATCAGCGCCTCACGGGCGCGCATCCAGTTCTCGTTGCCGGTGACGGTGTTGATCTCGCCGTTGTGGGCGACCCGGCGGAACGGGTGAGCTAGCGGCCACGACGGGAACGTGTTGGTGGAGAACCGGGAGTGCACGATCCCCAGCGCGCTCTCCAGGCGGTCGTCTTGAAGATCCAGGTAGAACGCCCTGAGCTGCGGGGTGGTCAGCATGCCCTTGTAGACGAAGGTCTGCCCGGAAAGGCTTGGGAAATAGACGGTTTCGCGCCCTGGGCCGTCCTGGCCGGGGCCCTTGGAGCCCAGCTCGTGCTCGGCACGCTTGCGGATCACATAGGCCTTGCGCTCCAGGTCCATGCCGGAGGCGCCGCCGATGAACACCTGGCGGAAGGTCGGCATGGCGTCGCGGGACAACGCACCCAGCGACGAGTCGTCGGTGGGCACGTCGCGCCAGCCAATGACCTCGAGACCCTCGGCCTCGACGATCTTCTCGACTGCCTCGCAGGCGCTCATCGCGTCGCGGGCGGACTGCGGCAGGAACGCGATGCCGGTGGCGTAGGAGCCTTGGGGAGGAAGGTCGAAGCCCTCCTTGTCTTTGCACACGGCACGCAGGAACGAATCGGGGACCTGCAGCAGGATGCCCGCGCCGTCACCGCTGTGCGGCTCGGCACCGGCGGCACCACGGTGTTCGAGGTTGAGCAGGGCGGTGATCGCCTTATCGACGATGTCGCGGCTGCGCCGGCCGTGAATGTCGACCACCATGGCGACGCCGCACGAATCGTGTTCGTATGCGGGGTTGTACAGCCCGACACTCCTGGGCATGTGCACCTGACCCTTCACAAGCATTTATTCGCGCGGCGGTTCATCGACGTCACCGCACGCCGTCAGGGATACCTCCGTGCGTCACTGAACGGGGCTTCCACTGTGGTGCCAACAAGTTGTAAAACGATATGCCAAACCACGCCTGACATGCCAACTTAGTCTAGGCTAACTACACAGCTGGGCCCTGATTCGCCGAAGCCGCGGCCGATCGGCCGACTAGCTGCGGAATCAGTTGTAGCAGGCCGCTGTGGGTGTTGTGATCGACTGTCGTCATGCCGTTGCACTGACGAAGGGTGCAGCCTTGTGGGCGACGCGGTGTGGCTAGCCGGAGCGCCGTCGGCAGCCGCCTGCTGCGGGAAACCTCACATCACGGTCCGTCGCCGAGGCTGTGAGCTGGCTGAACCCGGCGTGCGGCGGAGGGGGAAACTCTCGCCGGATTCTTAGAGACCGGGCGGCGATCGGGACCAGGGTGTTTGCGGGCACGGCGATACTTGAGTTCATCCTCCGAGGTGAAAGTGACGATGACCGACCGCGACGACGACCCACGCGCCCGCTTCCGGCGGCCGCAGCCGCCCCACGACGCGGGCGAGCCGACTATGCGGATGCCCCGCATCCAGCCCGCACCGGCCGCGCCGCCGCCGCTCCCCCTGCCGGTGCACGCCCCGGCGCGCCCGAAGCCGCGGCCCACCCGCGGCTGGCGCCGTGGCGTGTACGCCGCGACGTTCGGGCTGGTGAACCTCGGCCCGTCGCGTCAGGAGCGGCGCGAGGCGGCGATGGAGGCCATGGTCGCCGCTCCGCTGCGCGGGCACTACAAGGTCGGCGTGCTGGGCAAGGGGGGCGTGGGCAAGACGACGGTCGCGGCCAGCGTCGGCTGTGTGCTGGCCGAACTGCGCCGCGGTGACCGGGTGGTGGCCGTGGACGCCGACACCGCGTTCGGCCGCCTCGGCAGTCGCATCGATCCACGTGCGGACGGCTCGTACTGGGAGCTGGCGAAGAACAAGAACCTGCGGTCGTTCGCCGAGGTGCTCACCCGCATGGGCAGCAATTCGTCCGGGTTGTTCGTGCTCGCCGGCGAGAACGGCAGCCGTCGTGGCATCCTCGATCCGGCGATCTATCGCGAGGCCACCATGCACCTGGACCGCCACTTCACCATCTCCATCGTGGATTGCGGCTCGACCATGGACGCCCCGGTCACCCAGGAGGCGATGCGGGACATGGATGCGTTGATCGTGGTGTCCTCGCCCTGGCCCGACGGGGCGTCGGCCGCCGCCCAGACCATGGAATGGCTGGCCGCGCACGGCAAGGTCGGGCTGATGCAGCGGTCGGTGATCGTGCTCAACGATTCCGACGGGCACTCCGACAAGCACACTCGCGGCGTACTCGCCGACCAGTTCCGGTCGCGCCGCCAGGCGGTGGTGGCGGTGCCCTTCGACCCGGGTCTGCGCCCAGGCGGTGTCATCAACAGCACCAGCGAAATGTCGCCGGCCACCCGTGCCGCGTTCGTCGAGGTGGCGGCCGTGCTTTCGCAGTTCTTCGCGACGATCCCCGCGCGTGGACCCGCAGCCCGCTAGGGTCGCCGGATACGCGATCCAATCGGTGCTGGGCACCGGTGGTACCGGCACCGTCTACCTGGCGTGCGACTCGTCCCGGCTAGTCGCACTGAAGGTGTGCGACGCCCGATTCCCCATACCCCCGGTCCTCGTCCATCCGAACATCGTTGCCGTGTACGAGCACGGCCAGACACCGGATGGGAAGTGCTGGCTGGCAATGGAATACGCCACCGGTGGTGATGCAGACAACGAACTACGGGCCGGGCGCATGCCTCCCGCGCGCACGGTGCACATCGTGGCCGATATCGCCGAGGCACTCGACTACGCACACGACCGAGGTGTGGTGCACGGGGACGTCAAGCCCTCCAACTTCCTGCTGGCCGAGGACGACCGGGCGCTGCTGGCCGATTTCGGGGTGCACCCGTTCGCCGTCGAAGGGGCGGTGCTGACCTCGGCGGCCTATGCCGCGCCGGAGATACTGCGCGGCCAGGTCGTTGACGGCCGCGCGGACGTCTACTCGCTGGGCTGTTCGTTGTTTCGGTTACTGACCGGCAAGCCCCCGTATTTCGACGCGGGGCCCAAGGACGCGGTCGTCGAAGCCCACCTGAACCGTGCCGTGCCGCAGGTCACTCCTTACGCGCCGTGGCTACCACCGGCGATCGACGAGGTGGTCGCCACAGCGATGGCTAAGCATCCCGATGCGCGGTATTGCAGTGCAGGCGAACTGGCACGAGCCGCCAGTGCCGGGTTGCGGTGACGTTTCACGTTGCCCGACGGTCAACCGATCGCGTCCCGAATGATCTGACGTTGCCGTAAGGCGTCCGCTTTCATGGCAGCGAGGGTCTCGTGGCCGTTGGCGATCATGGTCGATATGTCGTTCAGTCGGGTTTGATCCGCCTGGATTCGACTATTCAGGTGCGCGATCTGAGTCTCGATCGTGCCCCGTTCGGCCTGTGTCAATTCAGGGTTCGCCAGTCGCGCGGTCAATGCGGCCAACCTCACGTTCTTCGTCTCGATCGCGGCCACCATCGCCCTCACCTGGGCGGATAGGCCGTTCACCCGCGTCAGTACCACCAACATCGAGAGTTGATCTACGGACAGATCACCCAAAGCGCCTGCCACCTCACCGGCCCTGATGAGGTCATCCCTGTTCACCAGGACTGGATGCGATGTGGCTACTGGGCGAGGCGCCGAATGCGCCGTGCCCTTGTCCAGATCCGAGGTCGCGTGGGCTGTCCCGCGCTTTGCCGTTGCCGCCTCAGCACCGTGGACTGCATGGGCAGACGGCTCGGCCACGGCAACGCCCGCCCCCAGCCCCAGCCCCAGCCCGAGCGCGACCCCAACCGCGCCAATGTGCTTGATGAACACTCGATCCCCCCGGCTTCTGGCCGGACCCGCGCCCCGGCTGTGTCGAGAGCTTACAACGCGATCGACGCGTCAAGAAGTTAGCTGGGGGAGATCCTCACACCGATCGAACAAGCTCGGTCACAGATCCAGCGGTACATGCTTTTCCGCGCACGCATCCGCCACTGCGGCGACGACATCCTGGGCGCGCAGGGTCTCGAGATCCTCGACGGTCACCGAGCCACGGCTGGTCCGGTTTTGCGCGGCTACCCGCGAATCACGAAGCCGCTCAGCACGTTCGACAACATTGCGGGCGAACCGACCGTTCTGCATGACGTCGATGCCGTGGCTGCCGTCCGGAGCCAGATACGCCCGCAGCTTGCGACAGGCCGCGTTGAGGGCTTCCTGCGCGGCGGGATCGATGACGGTGGCACGCGGGCTGCCGTAGCGGATCGCAATCTCGACGAGCTCGCCCGGACTGTACGACTCGAACCGGAGTTTGCGGTTGAATCGTCCGGCCAAACCTGGGTTCACCGTGAGAAATTCGTCGACTTCCTTCTCGTAGCCCGCGCCGATGAAGCAGAAGTCGAAGCGGTGCACCTCCAAGGCGACCAGCAGCTGGTTGACGGCCTCCATGCCGATCATGTCCGGCCGCCCGTCATGGTGACGCTCCACCAGAGAGTAGAACTCGTCCATGAACAGGATCCGGCCGAGCGAACGGCTGATCAGCTCATTGGTTTTCGGCCCCGACGACCCGATGTGCTCACCACAGAAATCGGCTCGCTTGACCTCGATGATCTCCGGGTGCCGAACGATGCCGAGGCCGGCGTAGATCTTGCCCAGCGCCTCGGCCGTGGTCGTCTTGCCGGTTCCGGGCGGACCGACCAGAAGCATGTGGTTGGTCTGGTTCGTCACCGGCAGACCGTGCGCCAGGCGCAACGCCCGTACCTCGATCTGGTCCTCCAGTTCAGCGACGGCACGCTTGACGTCGGCCAGTCCTACCTGTTTGTTCAGCAGCGCACGGCCTTCGGCGAGCAGCTCGGTTCGGCGCTCGGCGTTCTCCTCCTCCGCGCGGTCCTGTTCGGACTGCTCGGTGCTGGCGTCCCACTTGTTGGTGCGGCTGTTGATCGTCTCTTCGTCGGTGACGACGAGTTGGAGTCGCTGATCGGCCAGCGCCTGCTTTGCGGGTTCGATCAACACCCCGTTCAGGCTGGCCTTGGACAGCCAGATCTGCGCCTTGTCCTCCTCGCCCAGCTGACGATGCGCCATGCCGCGCACGTAGGCCAGATCGGCAGTGATCAAGGGGAATTCGACCGGGTCGATTGCGGTGACGGCGGTGTCGAGCAGGCTGTGCCTGCGCGCCTCCGCAGTGCCGCGTTCCGAGCGGAGCTCCACCCGATCGGCCCAGTCCAGGGCGACTCGGGCCTGCCCCAGATGCGCGGCGGCGTGGGCGGCCAACGCGTTGGTGGCCGCCGTGACGGCGGACATGATGATCGCCTGTGGCGGCAGCACCCGGGCCGCCTCGGCGATGACATCGGGCCAGCGCTGGGTGGCGAACATCAGATAGGCCCGCACGTATTGCTGCCACTGATGGTTCTCCCAAGTGTCCAGCAGTGCCGAATCATCCAGTACCGCTTCGGCTTTCTCGAACTGTTTGTCGTCAACGAGGGCGCTGGCCAAGGCCAGCCCGGCATGGGAGGCCTCGGTGACCGTGATCGACAGGTAGGGCCCCGCCTTGATCGGGGCGGCCAGCCGCACCCCCAGTCGGTTGGTCTCACGGTGCAGCCGCGTGCCGTAGGCGTAGAGCTGCTGCAGGCTGTCCAGAGCATCGTCGCCGGCGGCGATCCTGCCCAGCCAGCCGTCGGCCATCGACGGGTCGATGCCGGTGGCTTCCCGGAAGTGCCGCGCCGCCGTCGCCGGGTCCGATTCCAGTGCGGCCATCGCCTGGTCGAACTGGCGGCGGGCTGCTGCGGTGTCGGTGCTGCTGGTCATCGCTCAGTCCGCCAGTTCCAGCTCCGCTGACCTGAGGCTGGTCGGTTCGGTTGACACATAACGATTCTCCGCGCGGAACAGTTCGACCTCCACCATATAGACCCGGCCCGCGGCGTTCACCTCGACGGTGGCCGGACCGATTTGAGTGATCACGACATCAGCGGTCCCGCTCTGCAGCTCCCCCGGGCGGCTCACCGAGATGACAGTGTTCGGACGGGGTGCCGGTGCCACAGTTCCGTCCACCACGCTCACCGTGGTTCCCGACGCCGGCCGGGGCTGGTCACTGACCGCGATGTGCGGCATCCGCACACTGTCCCAGCGGTGCAGGTCGCGAGTGTGCACGGTGATCCGGTCACCGGCACCCGCGGTGCGCACCACGATGCGCTTGGCGATGGCGTCCTCGGCGGCGATGTGGATGCGACTGAACTCGCCGGGGTCACCCAACGGCAGCAGCAACCGGTCGCCGGCGTTGACCTTGCCCAGCAGCACGCCGGACGCGCCGATCGGCACTATCAGCGACGCCGGCAGCCGGCCGCGGCGCAGACCGTGCAGCTCGGGTCGCGGGCCGCACAGGTTCGCGGCCACCGCGCCGGCCTGCTCACCGGGCAGCGTTTTGAGCATCACACTCGGTGGCGCCGTGGGTGGCTGGGCGCTACGCACCGTGATGGTCGCGGTAGCGGTGTCGTCGGGGTACAGGGTGATGTTCTGGATGATCCCGTCAGCGCGCAGCGACCACGCCTGGGCCAGCACCTCGGTGTCGATGTCGCGGGGCTGGTAGGCGTAGGTGGTCAGCCACCCGGCATCGCTTCGGGCGGTGCGCCAGCGCTGATTGTGCGACTCGAGCGCGGTTCTGCCCAGCCGGCGCTCGAGTTCCACCATGTCGGTAGCGGTCGCCACCTTCGCCCGAATTCCCTTGCAACGCAGGCTGGCCGCGATGCGCTGGGCGGCAGCCAGAGTCGCGGTGCCCACCGTGGACCGCCACCGTAGCGCGTCGGCGTTCTGCAGCGCACGCAGCCTGATCACCAGCCAGGTCTCGCGCTGGCCGGCATACGGCGGGGTGCCGATCAGGGTGTCGTACACCCGGGGATAGTCGCCGGAGCTGCGGCGGCGCGACCCCGCCGTCACCACCGACAGCGACTCGATGGTGAGCCCCAAGCTCTGGTGCAGGGCCGGCAACAGATCGCTGACCTCGAGGGTGTTAGCCGACTCGGTCGACGTCGAACCGGTGAAAACCGTTGGCGTGTGAGCCTTTCCGAGTAGCTGAACCGCGACGATCGCGACACCGTCCTGGTAGCGCACCCCGCCGCCGGAGCGGTCGTTGGCCACGGTCACCGGTTCGCTGAGCGGGATCGGGCGGTTGCGCCGCAGATACAGGCCCGCCCACGACCACAGCGGCTGGCGCCGCCAGGGGATGGCGAACAGCAGCAGCCCCAGCACCAGCCCGATCCCGGCACCGACATATCCACCGACGATCCACCCGATCAGCCCGAGTACCAGGCCGGCCACGATCACCGCCAGCCGCACCCCGTGCCGCGTCATCGGGCCCGCCTGGCGCGAGCGATGACGCTGGCCACCAGGACAGCGCCGACCACGATCCCGGCAAAAGCCAACGCCACATTGCGCGCCCGGTGATCGGGTGCGGCGGGTGGTGCCGGGGGCGCCAGCACCCGGGTGAGCGAGCCTGGCGCGACTCGGTCACCGGGCGGCACGTTGAACGTCAATGCCGCGACCGGATCGACTACTCCGTAACCCACCTGGTTGTCGACGCCGCGGGGCGGATTGTGGGCGGTCTGCAGGATCCGATGAATCACCTGGTTGGCGGTCAGATCGGGGTACTTGGCCCGCACCAGCGCGGCGACGCCGGACACGTAGGCCGCCGAGAAGCTGGTCCCCCAGAACGGCATGTTCTTGTCCCCCGGTCGCACCGGCGGGTAGGCGTTGACCGGTCCGCCGGTCTGCGGCGACAGGCCCATGACGCCCACTCCGGGTGCTGCGGCGGCGACCCACGGCCCGGCCAAGCTCTTGTCGATCGGTGCCCCGGTGTTGTCCACCGCACCGACCGAGAGCACGTAGTCGGAGAACCAGGACGGCGACGACACCGTCTTGACCTGATGCCAGTCCCGCGGATCGTCGGTGTCCAAGGGGTCGAAGGACGGATTCTGCGCGCAGCCGTCTTCGCCCTCATTGCCCGCGGCGGCCACGATGACGGCGTCCTTGACCGTCGCCGCGTACCAAACCGCAGCCCCCAGGGCGCTCTGATCCAGGGGGTCGGCCGCTGACACGCACGACGTCACGCTGACGTTGATCACCTTCGCGCCCATGTTGGCGGCATGCACGATCGCACTCGCCAGGGTGGCGACCGTCCCGGCCTTACGGCGGGCCTCGTTGTCGCCGGGGCCCGGGTTCACCGGCTCGTAGGCGCGCGACGACTGCCGGATGGAAATGACGACGGCATTGGGCGCCACTCCCGCCACCCCGTCCGGCGCACCGGGCGGCGGCGGGGGGACCTCGGGGTCGTCCGGGCCGCCGGGATCGGGATCCCCCGGCGCGTTGGACGGTTGGTCGGCCGGCGGGGGCGGGGGCGGGGGCGGGGGCGCCTGCTTGGTCTCGGTGACCGTCACCGGGGCCGGCGGCGGAGGCGGTGCGGCCGGCGGTGGCGGCGAACCAGGCGGGGGCGGCGCGGCTGTGACCGGAGGCGGTCCAGCCGGTGGCGGAAAGGCCGGATTCGGCGGCATCGGCGCAGGTGGCGGCCCGCCATGCGGTGCCGCTGCGATCAGCGACGCGACGATCGTGCCGTGGGCGTCACAGTCCATCAGCCCGTCGCCGCCCATGATGTAATCGCCACCGGGAACCACCGGCAAGCGCGGGTTGGGGTTGACCCCGGTGTCGATCACCGCCACCGGCACACCGTTACCCGTGGAGTACTGCCAGGCCTTGGCGATGTTGAGCATCGCCAGATTCGGCGCCGGCAGAGCCACATTCGGGTCGGCGACGGTGATGGTGCGCGCACAGACGTTGCTCTGGCGCATGGGCTGATCGGGCCGCGGCGGCCCGTCGGGAGGAACCATGGTGGGGTCCACCGAGGGTGGCGGGATCGCCTGCGCTGAAGGCACATTGGCAACGATTGCGGTCAACAGGATCACCATCGCCGTCGCGGCGAACCGTCGGGTGTGATCACCGGCCATGGCACGTCACCGCATTCTCACCCAGGTGAACAGTCCACCGATCCATGCTGCCAGCGGAAAGGCAGCGACGATCGCGGCCAGCTCCAGCCATTCGGCGAGCATGCGCACCAGTGGCGTGAAGCGGGTGACGGGTACCAGCAGCGCGGCGGCCAGGCCCGCGCCGGCGAAAGCCGCCAGCGCCAGCGCACCCCACAGCAGTGCAACACCCGAATCTGCGGGTGCGGCAAGCACATAGCGGATCACCCCGATGCACAGCGCCGCGGCGGCGCCGCAGACCAGGGCCACCGCCTGACGCCTGTCGGCGAATGCCCGGCCACGGCTGATGAAGATCAGGACGAAAAGCCCGGCGAGGACCGCAGCGGCGATGCTCTTGGCCCGGCCCGGCATCAGGGTCGCCCACACCGCAGCCGGCAGGGCGATCGCCACGGCCACGCAGATGCCGGTCAGCACGCTGTTGGCCCGCTTGGCCGCCGCGGAGATCAAGGCTCCCGACGGTGTGGTGTCCGGGTTGGGCTCGTCCTCGGCGTCCTCGTCGACCGGTGTGACGGTGTCGACGGGCAGCCCGTCGCTGCGCCGGAACAGGTCGCGGCCGGTGATGGAGCCAAAATGCGGCGGTCGGATTCGCGCCGACCACAACGCGAAGGTCGGGGCCAGCGTGAGCAGCAACAGAAGACCGATCAGGGTGCACATGCCCAGCCACTGCGCGGGCACCGGCTGCCACATCCGAACCACCGCGAGCAGCCCGCCGATAGCGCACAAGGTCACGACCACCGATGCCACCGTGAGGTAGCGCTGCGTCATCGCCACTACGCCGACCGAGAGGACAGCGATGGCCAGGCCGGCGATGAACAGGTGCGCCGCACCCACCTCGCCCGGCGCGGCAGCGGCGAATCCCACTGCCAGCAGCGGGGTGGCGAGCCACGCGAAGCCACCGAGCAGGTCCTTGCGCTGAGGCCACCACCGCCAGATCGAACCCGCGCCGACGCCGAGCAGGATGCCAACCGCTCCCGTCACACACGCCGGGATCAGCGAGTCGGTGTGCAACCGGGTGTGGATGCCCAGGCCCAGGATCGCCGCAACGATCATCGCCAGCACGCCCATCGCGGTGTGTGCGGCGGTCTCGGCAGTCACCGGGGCGAACAGTCGCTTGCCGACCCGCGCCAGCCCGGTCGACAGCGACTCGTACTGGGGCTCGAAGGATTCGCCCTCCTGCGCCGGCACCAGCACCAGGGTGGACCCATCCTCGACGCCCAGCTCGTCGAGCGTCTTCGTGACGTCCAGGCGGGTGCCGTTGGCCCGGTTCAATTCGTATGCGATGCCGGGGTCGAGGCCGGCGGCGCCGCGCCGCTTGAGTTCCTCGTTGAGTAGTTCGACGACGTTGTCGACGAAGACCTCGACAGGTACGGAAGCCGGATAGACCTGGGAGACAAGATGTTCGCCACAGATGACCGCGACCGCGCAGCGAGCCGGGAATGCGACCTTGGCCATCACCGCGGCCTGTCAGCGTCCGGAATGTACTTGTCGGCCAGCGCCGCAGTGATCTCGAACAACCGCAGCCGGGTCTTCTTCTGCAGTTCGTGCTGGGTGTCAATGATGCCGCCCTTGGCCAGATGCGGGTCGTAGGGCATGAATTCGACGGTGGCACCGGACTGGCTGAACCGCTCCGTGAGGTACGCGCGGGCGTCGGCGTCGTAGTTGTTGCGGCTGTCGTTGAGGATGACCAGGCTGCGCGACACCAACTCGTGGTAGCCCAGGGACCGCAGCAGATCGATCGAGCGGGTCACCGGCAGCGAGGTATCGGCCGTCAGACCCGAGACGAACACCAGGGTGTCGCAGGCATCGAAGACCGCCTTCATGACCGGGTGTTCCAGGTCGTCGGCGGTGTCCACCAGGATGACGTTGTGGGTGCGTCGCAGTCGTGAGAGCACACCGCTGAACATCGCCGGCACCAGCGGCCGGGGTTGATCGGACACGCGATTGCCGGCCAGGACGTCGAGCCCGATCTGGTTCTGCCCCAGGTGTTCGCGGATGTCCGCGTAGCCCTGCACGTCGGTGTCGTTGAGCACCGCCGAGTAGTCGCCGGGCGGCGCCTCGTCGATACGACCCGCGAGCGTGCCGAATCCGGGCGCGGCGTCGATCGCGACGACGTTCTCCGGACGGCACTCGCGGAAGACCGCGCCGATGCTCGCCGTCATCGTGGTCTTGCCGACGCCGCCCTTGCCGGAGACGAACGCGATCACGTACTGCTTGCGGATGTGCCGGCGGATACGCTCGCGCAGTTCGCGGTAGTGCCGCTCGGCGGGGGATTCACCGAGGTTGATGGTCTTGAACGAGATGTTGTAGATGAACTTGCGCCAACCCGAGCCGGGCGGAATCTTGCGCGGCGCCACCATGTCCGAGATCCGCAACGTCCCGGAGACGGAGTCCTGCTGCGCTCGGTGCGAGCCGTGCAGTTCCCGGCCGATGGGATCGCGGGGGTCGGCGGAACGGCCCGGCTCATTCCAGGGATTCGTCACCTAGACAACCTTTCTGTGCGAAAACCACTCGTCTTCAGCTGGAAGTCGGCGGACCATCTTCAATACGGCGGAGGAGATGTTGGCGGACGACCCCGGACTGATGATCATCCAGGATTGTCCGCCGCGGCTTACGTGTTCGGAGACCAATCGTCCCTGCGGGGTGTCGATGATGGTCACCGCGCCCTGCTCGATGTGCGAGCGGGCGGGGCCACCACCGATACCGGACTGGATGGCCACCACCGATGCCTGCGCGGACTGGTCGGTGTCCGCGGCCAGAGTCAGCATGGTCACCTGGTCGGCGTCAAGCCCCCGGTCCATCAGGAAGGAACGCAGACTGGCTCGGTCATGAACTGCCCCAAGCAGTTCGGGGACGTCGAGGGTCACCGGCCGCAACGACGCCGGCTTCATATCCCCACACAACCGGACGATCTGGGAGTTGACCAGCATGCCCGCCGATTCTTCGGAGGATGCCGTGCCGACACCGGACAGCCGCACCAGGATTCCAGTGCGTTCCAGGGCAACCCACCACTGGGCGAACCGCGCGAGCAGCACCCGCTCCGGTTCCACTTCGTGTGCCGGGGTCTGGGCGTAGACCAGCAGCGCCACGTCACGACGGGACAGCACAGTCAGCCACTCCAACACCGCCTCGTCGACGCCACCGGCCGGGGTGATGACACCCGCTTCGCGCAGCTCGTCGGCTACGGGATGGGACAGCGCCATCTGTTCGGTCTCCACACTGGGCAGATGTGGGCGCAGGCCCAATTCCGGTGCCAGCACTTCAATCCCGGACAGCACCTGCAGAACCCACAGGCCGTCCACCGTCGTCGTCAACATAGTTTCCCCAAGACAGACAGCAGGGGCGCACCGACCGTGCGCCCCTACCGGCTCCGAAGCTTCCGGTTAGAAGAGGTTGCCCATCATGAGGTCGGTCTGATGCGCGCTGTCGTTCACGCTGCTGATGGTCGAACCGTGCTGGTTCATGGTCTCGACAAGGCCCCGAAGACCCTGGAGCATCTGCATCTGAGCCTCGTGGAACGAGCCGGCTGCAGCGCCCTGGAAGAAGTCGGCGATGGCATTGGTGCGCTGCAGAATGTCGTCGTGAATCTCCATCAGCTGCGCCGAGCGGGAGCCTACGTCGGAGGCGAAGTCGGCGACGCCGCCATGGTTGTAGGTGATGTTGTCCGACATGGGTGAAGTCCTTCCGTGGGGTGGTCTGAGGATCAGGCGTTGGCGGCGAAGCTGGTGAGGCTGTGGGCGGCGTCGGCCTCGTGCTGTTCCATCATCGAAGCCGCCTGACTCAGGCCGTGCGCGAGGCGCGTGCCGCCGGTGATCGTCTGCTGCAGGTCGTGATTGATCTGGGCGGCGGTGTTGACCGACGCCAGCTGGGCCTGTCCACCCCAGACCGCGGAGCCGAGGCCTTCGTGGCTACTGAGGTAGCCGTTGGCGATGGCGGTCGCGTGCTCGAGCGCGGACTCGATGGCTTGCTGCGTGCTGCGCAGCACCTCCGGAGTGACGACGAGTGTCATGTAATTCTCCCTTTGCTTTCGTTTTGCTGACTATCCGTCCCCTGCCGGGGATGTCCAGACGAGTATCGGGTGCGGCAGCCGGGCTGTCACTTCACCCTCTGGCAAACCTTGGCAGGCCCACCCCCTCGATCCATGTCATTAGCTGAACCGGGGGTCCCGGCGGGGACCTTGTTCCACGACGATGCGGGCATGCGTCACGTCGTCTTTGCTGTTCTCGCCCTTGCCCTGGCCGAGCATGCCGGCATGCGCCGGCGACATGGGCATCGCGCTGCCACCCATGGCCGGAGCCGCGGAGCCACGAACCTCTGCGACACTGAGTAGGCCCGTCTTCAGCGAGGCCGGACGACCGGCGTTCTCCGGAGCAAAACTGCTTGTCGGACGGGTGTAGCTAGTCAGCCCGGCGCCGGGTACACCACCACCACCGCCGCCACCGGCACCACCGCCGCCACCGCCGATGGCCGCACCGGTCGGTGCGCCAGCCTTCACCAGGTCGGCGGCAGGCATCGCCGCATCGCTGGCCTTCATGCCGTTGAACATCCCGCCGAGCGAGCCCATCATCGACTGCGGCAGGCTGGTGAGCCCCTGGAAGGCCTGCATGGGAGCTTGGAACATGCCCATCAGGGGCTGCATGGCGCCCATCGCCGCCTGCATGGGCTGCATCATCATCGAACTCATCTGACCCATTTCACCGGCCGCTGTGGCGGGCGCGGCGGCAGTCTGGCCGGCCATCTGCGTCGCCTGGCCGGAGCCCTCGGTGGCGGCATTCATGCCGGTGGTGCCCGCGGCCTGGGCGACTGCGGCGGCCGCTGCCGCGGGCGCCGCCGGCGACGCGCCCAGCGGAGCGATCGGCGGCGGCACCGCGAGTGCGGCAACCAGGGCGGCCAGCGCTGCGCCGTAGGTCGCGCCGGCACCGGCATTGTGCGGCCAGTGCTCACCGAAATACTCGGTATCCAGCGCAACGATCGCGGGAGTCAGTGCTCCCAGCACAGCTGGGTTGATCGCCACATCAGAGGCCTGTTCGGTGCGGTTGGCGATGGACACCTCGGCCGGGATCATCGTCGAGACCGCGGTCTCGTAGGCCGACACCGCGCTGGCCGCGATCGGGGGCTTCTCCTGTACCCAGCCGGCGAGCAGCTGCAGTGCGGTGTTCAGTCCGGTTACCGCAGTCGTCGAACTCAGACCGCCAACGCCCTCGAAGTTCAGCGCGGTAACCGCGGTGTTGAGCTGGGACAGCGAGAAGGCGACCTCGTTACTGCCCATCAACGCCTGCCAGGCCGCCCCGTTGGCCATCGTCGTTGCCGTGCCCGCCGCCCCCGGCCCGATGAGCCGGAGGTAGTTGGTTTCAGGCGACGAGCACGGCCATGCGGGATCTGGCATCGATGGGCCTCAGATAATCCCAAGCAGGCCGTTATTGATGACGTCAGTGGCGGTGTAGGTGGCCGCCGCCAGATCCTGGGAGCCGGCAAACATGCCGCGGTTGGCCAGGTGCTCGGTCGCGGTGCCGATATAGGAGGCGCCAGCGGCGTTGAGCGCCGCAGCGAACTCGGCCGAGTCCAGGTCGGCACCCATCGGCATAACACTCACCAGCGCCGCAGAGGCCGCCGAAGTCGCAGCGGCCATCTCGGCGCTGATTCCGTTCTCGGTTGCTGCCGACGTCGACACCGATGCGGCGTTGACATTCAGAACCATGTTGCTCTCCCTCCGGTGATGACAAGTCCGACCTGCAATATTGCCATATTGTAGAGTGTGCTGGCGACCTAAGTCGACTTATGTGGCAAACCTCGCAGCTAAGTGGCGGAGCATCGCTCAATCCGGCGTTCCCACAAGTACACCTTCCGTCACACCGTCGGTCGTCACCAGCAACCCACGTCCCGGTGGCAGTTGCTGAGCGCTGGTGCGACCGAAGACCTTCACCGTCTGCGGGTCGTTGTCCATGAACAACGTCGGTGCCCGCGAGCCGGTCAGCTTCTGCAGGAACGGGCTCATCGCCGATACGCCAGCCCAGTTGCCCGGCAACCGAGTGGCGATCACGTGTAGGCCGATCTCCCGACTGCGCTCGATGAGGGGCCACAACGGCGCGGTAGCCGCCGGCTTGCCGATCGCACCGCTGGGCCGCAATTCCTGCTCATCGTCAATGAGCACGAAGTGGTGTGGACCGGTCCACGTCGAGCGGGTCAGCAGCTCCTCCTGGCTCAGACCCGATGGTGGCAGCCGGTCGCGCATCATCTCGGCTAGTTCAGCGAGCACTTGGTCGATGTCGTCAGGGGTGTAGGCGTAGGCGCGCACATGCGGGCCGCGGATCTTGCCGATCAGCGACGTCTTCGGGTCGATGATGGTGATCTGCGCCTGCTCCGGGGTCAACCGCGCGGCGATCGCTTGCCCGAACGCGGCCAGTGCGCTGGTCTTGCCGCACCCCTGACGGCCGACGACCAGCAGATTCGGCACCTGCCGACTCGGCAGCGCCACGGCCTGCAGCGCGCTCTCTCCCATCGCGAACGGGATCTCTAGGCCCTCGAGGGTTTCCGGCGTTGCCGGATACGCCGCCACGATCTCGCGTAGGGCGATCCGCTCGGGCAGCCGGGCCAGGGTTTCGACCCGTCCGGCTCCGGTCTGGGCGGCAATCATCGGGCCGACCTGGCGGGTGGCGACCCGCTCGCCGTCCGGGCCGATGATCTCGGGCACGCCGACCAACATCTCCTGGCCCATCCGGGTGACCCCGAAACCCGGCCGGTCCAAGGTGTTTCGCGCGGCCCGACGATGCTCCATGCCGGTGCCCATCTGGGTTTCGTCCGGATTGCTCAGCCGCAGCTGGATGCGCGCGTTCGAGACGCTCAGCAGCGCCTGCTTCTGGCCGACAAGCCAGCCGCTGGAGCTGGTGATCACGTGCACGCCGTACGACAGGCCCTGGCGGGCGATCGCGATGGCCCGATCACCCATGCCGCTGTCTTTGTCATAGAGGTCGCCGAAGTTGTCGATGACCAGGAAGACGTCGCCGAACTTGTCGTCGGGGTCGGTGCCGCCGCCACCCGCGGCGCCGAAGCGTCGTTCCCGGAACTCGGAGATGTCGATCTGGAAGCGCTTGAACGAGGCCTCCCGTGCCCGGATGAGCCCCTCGATGGTGGCGAGCGTGCGGGACACGCCTTCGCTGTCGGTGAGGCTGACGACACCGGCGACGTGCGGTAGCTCCTCGACCGGGTACAGCGAGGCACCCAGACAAAAGAACGCGACCCGTTCCGGGCGGTACATCAGCGCCGCCGACGTCATCAATGTCATCAACGTCGTCGATTTCCCGCGCTGCGCGGTGGCGACCACCATGATGTTGTCCATCTCGGCGTCGACGACATGCACCCGCTGCGCGTGTTCTTCCGGGAAGTCCTCGATGCCCACCGGGAACACCAAGCCCGGGTTCTGGCCGTAATCCACCCACCAAGGCTTGCCACGCCAGCGCTGAACCAGCGCGTCTGCGGTCTCACTGACCTCCAGCGGCGGCAGCCAGATCTGGTGCGGCGCGCGGGCGGGATGCGAGATCAACGACTCGCGGATCACGTCGAGCAGCTTCTTCTTCTTGAAACCGTCTGCGTGGTAGAGGAATTCGTCGGGTTCCTCGGGCGCGTCGGCGGTGGCTAGCGCTGCACTATCCTCGGCGGTGAGCGGTTGGTACTCCCAGGTCAGCGGGCGCGGCTGGGTGAAGCTGACGTCCACCGTGGTGTCGGTGCTGATCACCTTCTTCGGCACGACGAAGGGCGCCGAGACGTAGAAGCAGCGGAACTGTTCCAATTCACGCGGGCCGACCTTCAGCAGCGCATAACCGGCTTCCTTGGAGGGCAGGTGCAGCGCGGCATCACTGCCGATCACATCGCGGGAGTCCTCGGCAGTCTCTGCCCGCAGCGCGACCCGGAAGGCGATGTTGCTCTTGGCCTTGCTGAGCGAGGACAGGTCCAGTCGCTGGCCGCCGAGGGTGAAGAAGACGTTACAGCCGCGTCCTTCCTGACCGATGTGGATGACCAGGTCGATCCACTCCGGGTGGTGGTGGAACAGCTCGAGGTATTCGTCGATGATGACCAGCAGGATCGGGACGGGTTCCAGATCGCGGCCGGCAAGTCGCATCTCTTCGTACTCGTTGGCGTCACGGGCGCCGGCTTCCTTGAAAAGCCGGTATCGGCGGGCTATTTCGCCGTCCACCGCCTTGCGCATCCGTTCGGCAAGGTGCCGGTCGTCCTTGCCCAGGTTGGACAGCGAGCCCGCGACGTGCGGCAGACCCTCGAGGTCCTGGGCGGCCGACTCGAACTTCATGTCGACGAAGATCACGATGAAGGTCTCCGGCGAGTGCGTCAGCGCGATCCCGTTGCACAGCGACAGGAAATACTCCGACTTGCCCGAACCCGACGTGCCGATCACGACGGAATGGAAACCGAAGCCGCCGAAGTCCTTGGCTCGTAGCACGACGTACTGCAGCTCGCCGCCGGGCTTCACCCCGACCGGCACCACCGCCCACTTCGGGTCGCCGCGGCCGCGGCTCTCTGCCCACAGCCGGTCGACGTCGAGTTGGCGCGGATCGTTGATGCCCAACGCACGCAACAACTCTGCACCCTGACTGTCCGTCTCGGACAGTTCGCCGGCGGTCATCGGTGACCAGCGCGCCAGGGCCCGGGCGTAGCGGTCGGCGGTGCTGGAGGCAAGCATATCGGCCACGGCGTAGAACGCCGCCCGGTGGCGCAGCCGGCCTTCGCGCAGGTCGAAGCGCTCCTCGTCGTCGCTGAAGCCGACTCCGACGCCGGGGCGGGTTGCCAAGCGCAACACCGTGATTCCCGCCATGCCCTTCTGGCCGGTGATGCCCTCCCACTGCTCCGGCGTGCCGACATTGTCGTCGACGATCACCCAGTGCGGGCCCAGAGCCCCGCTGGAGGCGGCCTCCATCGGCGACAGCATGGTCGTCGGGCTTGATCCGCTCGGCGGCGCCCACGGCCCGCGGCCCTTGCGGTGCAGCTCGGAGTCCAGCGCATCCTCCAGCTCGGTCGGCGAGGTGAAGACCAGCCGGCGCAGGCCGCAGGCGTCGAACATCTCATCGTGTTGGTTGTGCGGCAACCACACCAGCCACGACCACAGTTCCGGATGCCGGGTGACGACCATGAGCTTGACGTCGTTGGGGCTGTGATACACCGCGAGCTCGCACAGCACCGCTCGGATGAACGAGTGCAGGTCGGCGGGCTCCTCGCCGACGAAGCTGAATCCCGGCCGCGAACGCAGGCTGAGGACCTTGCCGATGCCGCGGATCTTGCTCTGCTCGAGGATGAAGTCGCGCAGCGCCCGCCCGGTCACCGGTTCGAGTTCCTCGCCCACGGGCACCTCGGGCCATTGCAGCGACACCGCGGAATCCGCGGCGGACTGCACACCGATCCCGAGTCGCACGTCGAGGAAGTCGGCATCGGTGGGTCGTCGTTCCCACATCCGCGGGCCACCGATCACGGTGTCCAACTCCTGGGGGTCGCCGTGCACGAACAGCTGGCTGCGGCGCTGATCCTGGGCGGCTCGCTGCACCTCGTCGCGGTCGTCGTCGAGCTGGCGCAGATACATCCGGCGCTGCTTTTCCTGCTCGCCCCAACTGATCCGGCGACCACGGCCGAACCGACCGCTGAACATCAGTGCACCGAATCCCACCAACCCCATCATCGGAAAGAAGCCGGACTGCAACGAACGGACGCCGGAGGTGTACATCACCACGAGCGTGCCGATGATCCCGACCAGCAGCGCCGGTAGGGCGATCATCAGCAGGATGTTGCGCGGCTCCCGTTCTGGCAGGGCCAGCGGCGGTGCTACCGCCACCCGCACGGGCGGCACGCTGGGGGCTGGCTTGCGCGCGCCACGAACGAATCCCCTTTTCGACACCGCTAGCCTCCCGCGTTCTGTTGATTGGACGCCGCCACCGGCGCCACCGCACCGGCCGGATCGATGGTGTCGCGGGCCAGCAGCGCCGTCGCCCGATTGATTGCCGGGCCGGCGGCGAACGTGCGCAGGATCGGCCACGGCGCCTGGACGGCGCGGCGCGGATCCAGCCCGAGCGCTTGCAGCGTGCTCTGATCCCACTCGACGCCGTACCGAACACCCTGCGGCGACACCCAATACAGGCTCTCCTTGGTGTCCGAACTGGTCGCCGCGCTGGTGGAGGCGACGAAGTTCGCCGCTCCCGGCAGCATCAGGGTCTGGCTGGCCTCCACCGAATCGGCATCGCGGCTGTCGCGAACCAGCGCCACGATGTGGGAGTCCATGCTCTCCGGCGTCGGAAGCCCGCGCCCGCTGAAGAACGTCACGGTGGCTTGACGGTCGGTCGTCTGCTTCTGCCAACCCACGCAGGTCACCGGATTGGCGTCGGTGTCGATGAAGTCGAGCTTGCCGGTCGGATAGAAGCCGACGTTGAGCTCGGAGACTTCCGGGATGTCGACGAGCCGGTCGGGCGAGATCAGCTGCGGCGTCGTGGTGCCCTGGCTGTCGGCGGTACGCAGCAGGTCGGCGACGAAGCCGGTGATCTTCTGGACCCCGTCGGACAACAGCACGTAGAAGCCGCTGACGTCCCCGTTGGCGTCCTTGGTCTCCAGCACCCGACCGACCACCGAGTCCGGCAACAGCCGCGACGGGGTGCCTGCGTCCGGAATCACCGGTACGACAAGGGGTTCGGTCGCCGGCATCGCATCGAAAAGGGCGTTGGAGATCTGGATGGGACGGGTATTGCCGGGGTCAAGGCCGAGGTTGAACGTCACCGACCGGTCGGCGGGATCGATCTGGGTGCGCTGACCGTTCCAGATCAGGTAGGTGCCGTCGCCGTGGCTGGCCAGGACGGCCTGGGTGTCGCGCATGGCCTGGGCGCGACCGCCGGAGAAAAGCTGGCCGGCGATGGCGGTGACAACCGGCGGCTGACCACTGCCGCGGGCCGGGGCCGTATCACAGACCGACCATGCCGACACCGGGTTGGCCGCGACCGTCAGATCATCGGGCACACCGGGGATCCCGATCATCGGACCGGTCGGGTACTTCGCGATCTCGGCGGCGTTGACCCAGGTCGGCGGGGTCGCCGAGCCGGTGGCCAACCGCGCCGAGGTCAGGTTGAGCGCGGGGTAGAGCCGGCCGTTGATCTTCGCGTAGAGCGCACCAGTGTCCCGGTTGCCGACGATGTTGGACTGTCCGACCAGGCCGGCGGGCTTCATGAAGTGCAGCAGCGCCATCCAGCCGCAGCCGATCAGCACGAAGACCAAGGACAGCGCGACGGCCGCCTGTTGTTTGCGGTCGTCGTGCTTCATCCGGACGGAGAATCGCGTGATGGCTGCCCGCAGTCGGCGGTTGTAGAACAGGTGACCGGAATTCTGGTCGCGGTTGGACAAGTTCAACGGCACGGGCGGAGTCCTCCTGCCAGCAACTCGGTGACGGCGGGCGCAGAGGCGTCGGAGCGGCTCATCTCAAGTCGCCCCCGTAGCGCGCCTGGTTGTCGATTTCGGCTTCTTCCCGCAGTGCGGCGAACGCCAGATTCAGCCGGTCGGTTAGCTCGCGGTGGTTGTAGTCGGTCACCACCGCGGGGTGCAGGGTGAGGTCGACGAGTTTGCCGTCCGAGTTCGCCACCGCGTGAATGTCGCCCAGGTCGACGCTGTAGGTGATGGTCTCAGCCTGCGCGACAAGCGCCTCCCAGCGATCGGCAGCCTCGCTCAGCTCACGCAGGACCGCATCGACCAGATCTTTGTCGCTAAGCTCGTGATCACTGCTGGACCCAGCCATTCGATCAGTATGTCGAGTGCTACTACCTGCGTCAATTCACCTCTGCGCAGATGAGCGGCGGCGCGGCCGAAAAATGTCCCAGCAACCTCCGCCTGCCTCATGCGTCACGTCACCGCACCCCAGTGTCCACCCGTGGGCGCGTTCAGCGTCTCGAACCAGGCGAAGTGGTAATTCGCGAAAAGCTCGTCGCCGAGCGCGATCGCCTCGGTCGCGGCAAGCAGTAGACAGTTGCTCAAAGTGGCCGCGTCGATGTCGGGGTACTGGGCCATGAGCTGGTAGCGGGCGGTATCGCAGTGCACCCGTAGGACATCGACCTCGGCGTCGACCACGCCGGTGCGGGCCGCACCGGCCTTGGCCAGGGTGTGAACCAGGCGCGGCAAACCGTCTCGCCAGTGAGTGGCCTCCACCAACTTCCAGCCGAGATCCTCGACCGGCGGCAGCGCGCGAGCTTTCGGTGAGGTCGCAGCGTGCACAGATCGGATCGAGAACGGATCGCCCGGGTTGTAGACGGCGGTCCGCGCGACGTCGCCCAGAAGGTGGGCGACCCGCCCGGTGCGACGCGCGGGTGCCAGGAGCTCGACGTCGGCGGGCAGACTCACGCCGGGCGGGATCCAGCCGTGTGCGAGGTCGGTCACCACGAGCAGCGTCCCGTCGGCTCGCTCACCGACCGCCCAGCGCAGTCCCGGTTCCTGGCGGGCCACGAATTCCAGCAGCGACTCGAGGCGGTGATCATCGACCGCCGGTTCGGGCCCGGGTTCGGACTCGGGTGCCACGACCGCGACCGGCTCCGCCACCATCGGCTCCCGCTCGACCGGTTCCAGAACCACCGGCTCCACGACAACGGGCTCCACGATCTGGGGGCCGGTGTCCTCGTCGTCGACGACGATGGCGATCACCTGAGTGTCCTCGATGACCGGCCGTCGCGGCGCCACCTCGGGCGCTGCGGCCAAGCTCGGCGGTCCGGCGTCAAAACCGATTGCACCACTGCGTAATTGGCGAACCGTTGACTCGACCCGCAGCACCGCGAAGGCTCGCGCGACGTTGATGATCCGGGCCTCCTCGGCCCGCCGGGCCGGTTCGGGGTACCCCGAGTGCCGCAACGCGCGCAACCGCTCATTGGCCGAATCCGCGATGCGTTGCAGATCGTTCTTCAGGTGCTCGGCGACGAGCGCGGTCGACGGGGTGACCGTCTCCAGTTCAGCGGGCCACAGGCCGCCGATGACCCACGGTGTGCAGTCGGCGGGGGCGTCGAACGTCGGCGCCGAGAGGGCTTGTTGCGTCGCCCTCTTCAGGCGCCGGCGCGCCGTGTTCCGACCGAAGACCGCCACGGCGAAAGCCTACCGTCGATTGCCGTCCTGTCAGTTCGGGCGAGGACGGCCGCGAACAGCGACGTTCAGCAGGGAACGACGTCACCGGTCGGGGCGAAGCACAGACAAGGATCCGCTCCCGGGGTGTAGTAGGGCTGACCGTCAGGGGTGTAGCAGGGCACCTCACCGATGTACGCGGGGTACAGCGGATATCCGTCGGGAATGGCGTAGACCACCGGGTTCACCCCGACCGGGCCGACCACACCGCCCACACCGACAGGGCCCACCGGACCCGCAACCGGGCCGAGGCCACCAACGCCCACCGGCCCGGCGGGACCGATGACCGGACCACCCGGGCCACCCGGGCCGCAACCACCACGGCAGTCAGCCTGCGCCGCCGGCGCAGCGCCGAGCGATCCCAGCGGACCTATGGCCAAGGCAGCAGCCGCCAGCAACGCCATCGCAAACTTATTCACGGTTCCCCTCCGTTCGTCCCAATCCGAAAAGGTACCGGGCAAGTGCGGTTCATGCAGGCTATTAGCGAACACCCCGAAAAGTGCCGGGGCCCAGGCGAACTCTTGGCAAAGAGTTGTGTGGCCAGCGGCTAGGTCAGCGGCTGGTTGCGCCGCACGCCCTTGTAGATACCCCGACGGACAATCCACGGCATCAGCACCCGATCGATCGACCACGACGGGAACCGGTAGGCGGTGCCGTTGGGCGCGAACACCTCCAGTCCGTCGGGTTGGATGCCCAGGACCGAGCCCCACCGCCGCCGGGGCGGCCGGTAGGTCTTGAGTGGACGGCCGGCGAGCGCCGCACGGATGTTGTGGGCAAGCAGCCCGTCGGCGCGGGCGCGGGCCGAGGCGCGCAGTGGGTCGGTGGCGGCGACGTCGCCGATCGCGAACACCCGGTGGTGCCCGCAGAGCTGCAGTTCTGGTGTCACCCGTACGAAACCGTTGTCGTCGAGCAGTTCTGGCGGCAGCCAGTCGGTGTTGGGCCGCACCCGACCGATTGCCCACAGCACGGCGTCGGCCGAGGCCGGTGGCTGCCCGGTGGTCCAGCTGACCGATCCGGCGGTGATCTCCTCACCGCTGAATCCCACCGGCAACTCGGCGCGATACCCGGAATGAAGCCGCACCCCGCGCTCGATCATCTTGTACCGCACCCGATCCCAGGTCCGCGGATGGTGGTCGGTCAGGGCCCGCTCGCCCGGGAAGTACAGGTCCACCTGCTTACCCGGCCACACGGCGGCGATGTTGGCGGCCGCACTGACCGCGGCCGCCCCACCGCCGACGACGATGACCGATGCCGCGTCCGCAAGCCGGTTGTGGGTGTCGGTCAGGTCGGCGGCGATCTCGTCGGGGCTCTGCAGTGTGGGCCGACGCCAGAAACCGTTGCTGACGCCGGTGGAGATGACCAGCACGTCGTAGGTCTCGGTCAGCGGTGTGCCGTCGGCCGCGGCGGCGAACACCGAGTGATTCTCCAGGTCCAGTCCGGTGAGAGTGGCCTGCACGGTGCGGACGCGGTCCAGCGCACGGAACTTGTCGAACGCGATCCAGTTGTCGCGCGCCCAATCCCGGGGCCTGGCCAGCCGCAGCCCCAGTTCCTGACCACTGACCAGCGCGGGTTTCACCGAGATGCCGACGACATCGGCGTGCCGGGCCAGCCGGATCGCGGTCAGCACTCCGCTGTCGCCGAGGCCGGCGATGACGACTTTGGGTTTCACACGCTGGCCTTCCGGGGCGGACGGGGAATCAGGATCGGAACTCGGTCGATGACGTCCTGGTACTGCGGGCGGCGTTGCAGGCTGCGCTCCTCCATCATCGGGATGCTGGCGCCCAGGAACATCGCGATCATCGCCGAGACCCCGACGAACAACCACCACGCGTCATGCGGTGAGGCAGCAACCCCGAACAGCGCCAAAGCGAACCAGAAGATGATCTCACCGAGGTAGTTCGGGTGCCGCGACCAGGCCCAAACCCCCTGTTCCATCACCGCACCGGGTTGTTTGGTCCGCACGAACCGGTGCATCTGGGTGTCGGCGACCAATTCGAGGGTCACCGCCGCAATGCCGACGGCGAAGGCGACCCAGGCCAGCCACGGCAGCCCCGGCCCGGTCGCCGTCACCGCCACATACACCGGCAGCATCCCGAGGAACACCTGCAGAGTGGGAACCAGGTGGATACCGACCAGGTCGGCGAGGAACTCCCACCTGCCGGCCGCGGCGCGCAGGCGCGGATAGCGCCAATCCTCGTGGTGCAGACCAGGAAAGCCGTACACCCAGTTGCCGGTCAAGCGCACCGCCCAGTAGCCGACGACGATCGCGATCAGCCAGCAGCGCAGCGAGTCCAGACCCACCGGTCCGGCCGCCCACCAATAGACCAACAGCAAGGGCGGGATGACGCTCCAGTAGGCGTCGTAGAAGCTGGAGTTGCGGTAGGCGCGGCTGAAGATGAAGACCACCAAGGTCGCCAGGACATCGGCGGTAAGGGCGTCTAACCACAGCAGCCCGGTGGCCGACGGGCCCCACAGCAGCCAGCCGGCGCCGGCCGCGACGGCGAGGAGGTAGGCGGCGGTGACGATCAACAACGACCGGGTCTTGATCCGGTTGACCGTCACTCAGCCTCCTGACCGAACGGGGCGCAGGCGGCGTGCGCGCATTGCCACCGCGGCCGAACTGTAACACGTTCTAGTTCGATGCCATCACGGCCGCCTGATCAGGCCTTTGATCCCGAGCTCCGACGCTCCGCCGCCGGCGTTCGGGAGAACTTGACACCTGCCAACAACTGTCTTGTCGCCGTTCCCTATCGTGTCGTCATGAGCAACGTTGCTGATGCCGACCGGGTCGCTGACCTGGCTCAGCGGATCGTGATCGACCACGATCCGAAAACCGTCCCGATCCAGGAGTACCTCGGCGCTTGCTACGACGCCGGCCTGTCCTGGGTGCACTTTCCCGAAGGCCTCGGCGGACTGGGCGTCTCGCGCGGGCTGCAGGCCGTCGCCGACCGAATCCTGCAGGGCGCCGGCGGGCCGGTGCCGCTGGGCCTCAACCCGATGGGCTACGGCATGGCGGCGCCGACGGTGCGCGAGCACGCCCAGAGTGAGGAACTCAAGAGAGAACTACTGCGGCCGCTGGCGACCACCGAGCACATCTGGTGCCAGCTGTTCTCCGAGCCCGGCGCCGGTTCGGACCTAGCCGGCCTGGCGACGTCGGCCACCCCCGACGGTGACGAGTGGGTTATCAACGGCCAGAAGGTATGGACCAGCCTGGCCCACCGCGCCCGTTGGGGGCTGCTGCTGGCGCGCACGAACCCTGACGTGGCCAAGCACAAGGGTCTGACCTACTTCGTCCTCGACATGCACGCGCCCGGCGTGGAGACCCGCCCGCTGCGACAAATGACCGGACAGGCGGAGTTCAACGAGGTCTACATCACCGACGCCCGCATCCCGGACACCCATCGGCTCGGGGCCGTCGGAGACGGCTGGCGGGTGGCGATGACCACGCTGATGAACGAGCGCAGCGCCCTGGGTGCCAGCGGCAGCCGGCGGGGCGGCGGGACCATCAAGGACGCGGTGGCGCTGTGGGCGTCACGACCGGACCTGCAGACCCCGGTGCTACGTGACCGGCTCTCGGTGCTGTGGCTGCGGTCGGAGGCTCAGCGCCTGACCTCGGAGCGGTCCAGGGCGTCGGCCACCGCCGGCGGGCCGGGACCGGAGGCCTCGATCGGAAAGCTGGTCGGCGCCGAGCTGAACCAGCACATCTACCAGTGGTGCATGGATCTGCTTGGGCCCGAAGGGATCCTGTACGACGGTTACGAGCTGCGCGACGGGGCGGGTGACAGCGGCGACTGGCGCGGCCCGATCCAGCAGCGCTTCCTGCGCAGCCGCGCCAACACCATCGAGGGCGGCACCTCCGAGGTGATGCGCAATATCCTCGGCGAGCGTGTGCTCGGCCTGCCCGGTGACCTGCGTGCCGATGCCGGCATGCCGTGGAAGGAGGTTCCCCGTGGCTGAGCAGCCCGTAACCAGCGGCGAGTTCCGATTCACCGAGGAGCAGCAGCAGCTGCGCGCGGCGGTCAGAAAGTTCTGTGCCGACAATTTCGGTGAGCAGACGGTGCGACGCCTGATGGAATCCGACGTGCCGTTCGACGCCACGGTGTGGAACCGGCTGGGCTCCGAGCTGGGCGTGCTGGGTCTGTCGGTGCCGGAGGCCGACGGCGGCGTCGGCGGTTCCCTGGTGGACCAGGCCGTCGCGGTGGAGGAATTCGGTGCCACCCTGACCTGCGGTCCGCTGTTCGGCACCGTCTACCTGGCCATCCCGGCGCTGGTGGCCTGCCAGGGTTCACCCGTGCGGGACACACTGCTCGCCGAATTGGTGGAGGGCACCAAGACCGCGGCGGTCGCGGCGGGCGACGTGGCCGGTGCATTCGACCCCGATGCGGTCACCGTCAGCGCGAACGGCGACACCGTGACAGGCACCGTCGAGCGGGTGGTCGACGGTGGAGCTGCCAACGAGATCCTCGTGGCGGCAAGGACTTCCGATGGCGTCGGACTCTACGCGGTGGACGCTTCCAGCGCCCAGCGCACTGACCTGGTGACCCTGGACCTGACCCGGCCGCAAACCACGATCACGTTCGCGGGCGCTCCTGCCCGGCTAGTGGCCGGGCCGCAGGACGCCGAACGAGTGATCACCCATGCGCTGCAGGTGGGTTCGGCGTTGCTCGCCGTCGAACAGGTCGGTGCCGCACAGCATTTGCTCGACCTGGCGGTCGACTACGCCAAGTCCCGGTTGCAGTTCGGCCGCCAGATCGGCTCGTTCCAGGCGATCAAACACAAGCTGGCCGACATGCTGGTCGACCTCGAGCACGCCCGCTCGGCGGCCTACCACGCGGTGTGGGCACTGTCCGACGGCTCCGATGACCCGGCGCTGGCCGCCAGCATTGCCCAGGCGATCGCCTCGGCGGCGTTCAGCAGGATCGCGGCGGACACCATCCAGGTGCTCGGCGGCATCGGTTTCACCTGGGAGCACCAGGCGCATCTGTACTTCAAGCGTGCCGCCACCGACGCCGCGCTGCTGGGCAATGCCGAGCAGCACCGGTCGCGGGTCGCCGAGTTCGTCCTCGACAGTGCGACGGCTGACGGCGGCGCCTGGGTTTCCGACGGACGGCCCGCCTGAGAACCTGGCCCGGCTCGTCAGCCGCGATGGCGGTTCCACTGGTGGTGATGATGGATCGAAGTGCCCGGCTGGGGCTGGTTGTGCTGCTGGGGGAATGCCGGGTGCGGCGTCGGTGCGTTCATGTTGGTGCCGGCACTGATCCGACTGGAGTCGGCATTCACCGCCGCGGTGTCGGCGTAGCTGTCCGTCGCGGTTCCCAGTGCAACCAGGGCGGGACCGGCAGCCAGGATGGCGCCGGCTGCGATCCGCTTGAACCAGATGGTGGACCTGGTGGCGGTCGTCGAGATGGTCATGTCGTGCCTTTGTTCGTGCTTTCGCCGGTTTGCCGGCGGTGAGACAACGATCTCGCACCATCGAAGAGATATCTGTCCGCTGAGCGGGCCTTTACCGGGTGGAAGCCGGTGTCCCCCGATCGGGGGACACCGGCTCAGCGCGCGGCGACCGAAGTCACGGTCGGCGGAAGCGTCTGAGGTAGGCAGCCTCGTCCCACGTCGACAGGAACGCGCCGGCGGCCGCATGTCCCGCGGCGTAGAGCGCGTCGATCTGGCGCTGACTGACGTCGAAGTCCAGCACGCCAGCTTCGGTGGCGTCGACGCGGATGGTCCGGGCGTTCACCCACGGCTCGTTGAGGTAGGCCTGGTCGCGGCCGACCAGGATGGTGGTGATGACGTCCTCGAGCAGGCTCGGTCCGCCGAACAGCCGCAGCGGCGCGAGTGCCGGAATGACCTTGTCGTTGTTCTCCGGCAGGTCGGGCAGCAGGGTCACACCGAACGTCACCCATCGGGGCCGGCGGCCGTCGGTCCGGTCCAACGAGTCGATCGGATAGTTCGACAACAGCCCGCCGTCGACGAGGGTCGAGGTCCTGCCGGCCGCGCTGGTAAGGGTGACCGGCCGGAAGAAGAACGGGATGGACATCGAGGCGCGCACCGCGTCGGCGACCAGCTGCTCGTCGGGATCGAGCCCGTAAACCCTGCGGTAATCCCAGGGCAACCGGACCAGCTGGCCGGTGGTGACGTCGGAGGCGGTCACCACCAGTCGATAGCGGCGTTCCTCAGGCAGTTCGTCGTCGTCGAGCCGGAGATCACCGAACGTGCGCACCCCGAGGCGGGCCAGCTGTTCGGTGACGAACGCGTGGACATAGTCACCCCGGTAGATGCCGGTGCCCTGCAGGATTGCCCAGGACGGACCCAGCAGCGGGACCCGTTCGAGCGGGCCGGGGTCGAGGAACTTGCGGTAGTCGATGCCAAGGGTGAGGTCCCGGAGGTCGTGGGGGGGGGTGAGCTGGTCATCGGTGGCGGCTGCCGCGACGATCGCACCGACGATCGACCCCGCCGATGAGCCCGCTACCCGGTATGCACGGAAGCCGGCCTCCATCAGCTTCACGACAGCCCCGGCCAGGCTGATGCCCTTGACTCCGCCGCCGGCCAGGACGAGGTTGACGGGCCTGGTGTCGGGTGTGGGCATGGCGTCTCTCCCTGCTCCCCGTCCCGGCCACCATGCTAGGTCGGGGCCGAACTCGGTGCGGGCTGTGCGCCGGAACACACTCTGGGGGCACGGATTCGGCCACTACGCATCAATTCCTGCCAACCCCCGATCATCTGCTGCCACCGGAACTAAACCGGGGCCACCGTGACGTTAGAACCATCAGCGGCACGGAAATCCGCTCCGGCCGCTGAGGAAGAGGGAACAGACATGACGAAGTACACGATCACCACAGCCATCGCCGGCGCGCTGACCGCCGCGGTCCTAGGCCTTGCCGCACCCGCGCAGGCCGACCTGGGTCATAACGACTGGGTCAACAACCTCGGCCCGGCCGCGACAGTTCCGCACGTCGACACCTCGGTGCATGGATGACGTTGACTCTCAACGCAGTCCGCAAGAGGGGCACCCGGTTCGGGTGCCCCTCTTGCGTTGCCGGACCGCACGGCGGCACCGGGTCGATCGCGCGGTAGATGCGCTGTTCGCTGACCGGCAGACAGAGACTGACGCACCGCAGCGTGTTCGGAATGTGTAACCATGTCAATCATGCCGAGTTCGGAGAATCTGCGGGAGCGCCGGCGTCGCGAGACGACGCTGGACATCCACAGAGTAGCGCTGCGATTGGTGCAAGAGCGAGGCTATGACAAGGTCACCGTCGAAGAGATCAGCACCGAGGCGGGTGTCTCACCTCGGACGTTCTTCAATTATTTTCCCAGCAAGGAATTCGCGATCGCCTATGCACCGCTGAGGGTGTCGCACGATCTCGCGGCGGAGTTCGTCGCAGCCGGCCCGGCGCCCAACTCGGTGCTGCTCGGTGACGTGATCACCTTGACCATCCGCAGTCTGTCCGAGAACCCACTGCCCAACCGCCAAGACCTGGCGGCACAGTTCGAGATTGGTCATAGCACCAGCGCAGTGGCGTCGGCGATCCTGACTCAATTCGACCAATTTCAGATTCGCCTGGCGGGCCTGGTCGCAGATCGCTGCGCGGTCCAGCCCCACGATGACGTTCCGGCTTTGATTGCGGCGCTGGCTTTGGCAGTCGTTCGGACCGGCATGATGAAGTGGGCCAGGTCCGCCCCGATCGACGGGGACGACACACCGATGGAGTACCTGCAGCATGCGGCCGCGCTCGCACAGAGCTTCTTCGCACACGGCAACCAGAACTGACTCGCCCTTCCTTCCTCGTAAGCCTCCCTCGTAGCCCTTTCTGGCGCTGCCGCATGGTGACCTGCCAATAGTCGCCTTCAGCGGGCAACGCCTAGGTGCGCGACATGCGGATAGTGCCTGTTATGCCAAATATGCATTGTGTGCATCAACGAGTTATATTCGGTTCGTGGCCACTGGACGTCGACCAACTGTGGGCAGTTCGAAGCCGCTCATCACCCGCCTCGAAACTCTGCTGTGGTCGGCGCAAACATGCTGAACAGCAACGCCGACGTGTCACACGTGCCGAGCATCGAGGACTACGTGGACTCCGACGGCAGGATCCTGGTGCCCGACGGCATGACGCTGACAGCCTTCATGGGCCGCAATCATGCAGCGTTCGGCGACCGCCCGGCATATCGCTTCCTGGACTATTCACAGGATCCAGACGGCCGCATCATCGAACTGAGCTGGAGCGCCCTATGGTCGCAAGTGCGTGCAGTGGGCGCCCAGTTGCAACGGGTGGCCTCGTTCGGCGAACGGGTGGCAATCCTGGCACCTCAGGGCCTGGATTACGTGGTGGCGTTCTTCGCCGCCGTTCATGCCGGAAATGTCGCCGTGCCGCTGTTCGCGCCGAGTTTGGCCGGTCACGCCGAACGGCTAGCCGCCGTACTGGCCGATGCGACGCCTGCGGTGGTCTTGACAACAGCCGCAACCGCGGAGCCGATACGCGCCTTCCTGCGCAAGGTCCCGGCCCACGATCGACCTCGGCTCATCGCGGTGGACGCCGTGCCCCAGTCTCTCGGCGCGGCCTTCAACGAGGTGGCTGTCGGCACTGATGACGTCGCCTATCTGCAGTACACATCGGGGTCGACACGCAGCCCTGCCGGCGTCGAGATCACCCACCGCAACGTGTGCACCAATGTGCTGCAGATGATCATCGCGGGCGACTTGGACATCGGTGTGCGCAGTGTCAGCTGGCTGCCGCTTTATCACGACATGGGCCTGATCATGATCATGTTCCCAGCACTGTCCGGTGGCCACATCACGCTGATGGACCCGATGGCATTCGTTCGACGGCCCTATCGGTGGATCAAGCAGCTTGCAGCGGAGGCGGCCCACGCCCGTACCTTGGCCGCAGCGCCGAATTTCGCGTTCGAACTGACCGCCGAGCGGGGGCTGCCGCCGCACGGCGAGGAGCTAGATCTCAGCAATGTGGTCACCCTGCTCAACGGCTCGGAGCCGGTGACGATGGCAGCGGTGGAGAAGTTCACCGCCGCCTTCGCCCCGTACGGGCTCCCTGCCACGGCGATCAAGCCGTCCTACGGGATGGCCGAAGCGACCCTCTCGGTGGCTAGCATCGCGCCCGACGCCGCGGCCAGTGCGGTGTATCTGGACCGAGAGGAACTCGGTGCCGGAAACGCTGTCCTAGCAACGGCGGATACGGCGGGCGCGGTCGCATACGTGTCCTGCGGGCGACCGATCCCCAACCAGTGGGCGGTCATCACCAACGACGACGGCGATGAGGTGCCCGAACGGACAGTGGGCCAAATCTGGTTGCACGGCGCCAACATCGGTCGCGGTTATTTCCAACGGACCGAGGAGACTGCGCGAGTGTTCGGCAACAAGTTGCAGACCCGGCTTGCCCGCAACAGTCACGCCGAGGGTGTAGCCGACAACGGATTGTGGTTGGCCACCGGCGATCTCGGCGTATACATCGACGGCGAACTCTATGTCACGGGACGGATCAAGGACCTGATCGTCATCGACGGGCGAAATCACTACCCGCGCGACATCGAGACGACGGTCAGCCGTTGCTCACCCGCGGTGCGGTCGGGTTACGTCGCGGCGTTCTCGGTGCCCGGTCCACGGGGCGAGGAACTGGTGATCGTCGCCGAGCGGGCAGCCGGGGCGGGCCGATCGGAGCCTGGCCCGATCATCGAAGCGGTGCGGGCGGCCGTATCGCGTCAGCACCAAGTTCGCGTCGCCGACGTGCAGATGGTGGCGGCCGGGATCATCCCCCGCACCACCAGTGGGAAGCTCGCGCGCAACGCCTGCCGCAGTGACTATCTGGCCGGGCGTTTCAGTCGCGGACGGTAGCAGACGACAACGGACGAAAATAGAAGTCCCATCGGCGTTTTAACGACCCGCGACCGGACGGCCCTTGATCCCCGATACCGCCCCGCCATGGACGACGCGGCCCAGATGACCGCCCGGACACCGATCGCCCAGCGTCAGGCCAGGATGGCGTCGATAGCGCGGTAGATGCGCTGTTCGCTGACCGGCCTGGGGGTGCCGAGCTGCTGGGCCCACAGGCTGACCCGCAACTCCTCGATCATCCAGCCGATGTCGCGGACGTCGGCGGCCGCTGCACGCGCCGGCGAGAGCGCGGCCAGCAGCTCGGCATAGGCGGCCTGCACGGCGTGCACTCGCGCCATTCGGTCACGGTCGGCCTGCAGGCCGTGCGGAAGCCGCTCGAGGCGCCGCGCGATCGCGGTTAGGTAGCGGGTCAGGTCCGGCAGCCGGGCGGCACCGGCACCGGCGACGAACCGCGGTCCCACCAGCGCGCCGAGCTGGCCGCGGATGTCGGCGACCGCCTCGGCCTGTGCCGGCGACGGCTTGTCCGGCAGCGCGAGCTGCGCCTGCTGTAGCGCGCCGAATACCGACTGCACCCGCGCGACGATGGTGCGGGTGCCCGACGGCAGGGCCGTCGCCACCCGAGTGCGCAGGGCACTGAACTCCGTGGCGGTCCACACCGGGGCCGCCACCAGCGCATCCACCGCCGCGTCGGCGCAGTCGTCAAGCAGGTCGGTCAACGACCCGTCCGGGTTGGCGCCCAACACCAGCCGGGTACGCAGATCCAGGGCCTTCTCCACCGCCTTCACCGGCGACGGCACCGCCAGGCGCAACAGCCGGCGGGTGCCCGCGGCCATCGCCGCGTCACGCTCGGCCTCGGTGGCGAAAACCCGCACGTCGACGCAGGTGCCGGCGTCGACCAGTGCGGGGTAACCGCGCACCAGGTGCCCCCCCACCGTGCGTTCGACGCTGCGCGGCAGGGTCTGAAGATCCTCGGGCCAGCCCCGCAGCCCGGACCGTTCGAGGTCACTGGCCACCGCCTCGGCGACCGCGCGCCGCGCCGAACCGGCGAGTTTGTGCTGAAGCGCCTCCAGGTCCTTGCCGCGGGCCACCTCCGCGCCGTCGGGGCCCTCGACAGCGAATGTCACCCGCAAATGAGCCGGCAACTTCTCCAGATCGAAGGCAGTGATCGGCACCAGCACGCCGGTACGCCGGTGCAACTCACGCTGCAATGCCTCCAGCAGTGGCTCGACCCCAGGCTCAATGGTCGCCAGCACGGCACGCGCGGTGTCGGGCGCGGGAACGAAGTTGCGCCGCAGGTCTTTCGGCAGGGAACGGATCAGCGCGGTGATCAGCTCCTCACGCAACGCCGGTACCTGCCAGCCGAACTCCTCGCCGCCTAGGCGGGCCAGCACTTCGACCGGCACATGCACCGTGACTCCGTCGTCGACGGCGCCGGGCTCGAACCGGTAGGTCAGCGGCAGGGATAAATCACCTGCCCGCCAGTTGTCGGGGCGCTCGGCGCTGTCGTCGTCCACCCGCAGCAGATCGTCGCGGGTGAACGTCAACAGATCCGGAGTGCTGTGGCGCTGCTTTCGCCACCACCCGTCGAAGTGCCTGCCCGACACCACATCCGGCGGAATCCGCGCGTCGTAGAACGCAAAGATCTCGTCATCGCCGACGAGCAGGTCGCGCCGGCGCGCCCGTTCCTCGAGTTCGGCCAATTCCGCACGCAGCCGGGCATTGTCGGCGAAGAAGTGGTGGCGGGTCTCCCACTCGCCCTGGACCAAGGCGTGCCGGATGAACAACTCCCGCGACACCACCGGGTCCACCGTCGCGTAACCCACTCGACGGCGAGGCACCAGCGGCAGCCCGTAGAGCGTGACCCGCTCGAAGGCTGTCACCGATGCGCGTCTGGCATCCCAGTGCGGTTCGCTGTAGGTGCGCTGCACCAGGTGCGCAGCCACCCGCTCCACCATCTCGGGTTCGATGCGCGCGGCGGTCCGCCCGTACAACCGGCTGGTCTCCACCAGATCGGCGACCACCAGCCACCGGGGCGGCCGCTTGGTGAGCACCGAGCCCGGGGCGAGCACGAACCGGGTGTTGCGCGCGCCGGTGTACTCGCGCGAATCCCCCTCCCGCAGGCCGATATGCGACAGCAGCCCGGCGACGAGGGCGGCATGCACCCGGGCCGGCTCCGCGGGCTCGTCGTCGCCGGATTCGCGGATCCCGATGTCGCGGGCGATGCTGCGGAGCTGCCCGGTAAGGTCCTGCCACTCCCGGATCCTCAGGTAGTGCAGGAACTCCTCGCGACACATCCGACGAAACGCGCTGCTCGACAGCGTCTTCCGCTGCTCACCCAGATAACGCCACAGGTTCAGGTAGGACTCGAAGTCGGAATGCTCGTCAGCGAAGCGGGCATGCTTCTGCCGGGCAGCCTCCTCCCGGTCGGTGGGCCGCTCACGCGGGTCCGGGATCGACAGCGCGGCGGCGAGCACCAGGACCTCACGCACGCAGCCTTCGACGTCGGCTTGCAGGATCATCCGGCCCAGCCGGGGGTCGACGGGCAGTTGCGCCAGCCGGCGCCCGAGGTCGGTGATGGCGCCCGCGGTGTCGAAGGCGCCGAGTTCCTGCAGCAGCTGCACACCGTCGCGGATGCTGCGCCGATCCGGCGGATCCAAGAACGGGAAACTCTCGATGTCGCCGAGTTGCAGGGCGGCCATCTGCAGGATCACCGCGGCCAGGTTGGTGCGCAGGATCTCCGGGTCGGTGTAGCGGGGCCGCGCCGCGAAGTCCTGGTCGGAGTACAGCCGGATGCACACCCCCGGTGCGGTGCGGCCAGATCGGCCGGCCCGCTGCGCGGCGGAAGCCTGCGAAATCGGTTCGATCGGCAGCCGCTGCACCTTGGTGCGCCGGCTGTAGCGCGAGATCCGCGCGGTCCCAGGGTCGATGACGTAGCGGACACCCGGCACGGTAAGCGAGGTCTCGGCGACGTTGGTGGCCAACACGATCCGCCGGGCACTGCGCGAGGGACCGAAGACCTTCTGCTGCTCGGCGGTCGGCAACCGGGCGTACAGCGGTAACACCTCGGTGTGGGAGTCGACAACGCGCCGCAGCGCGTCGGTGGTGTCCCGGATCTCGCGTTCACCGGACAGGAACACCAGCACGTCACCCGGCGGCTCGGCGGCCAGCTCACGGACGGCGTCGACGATGGCCTCGGTCTGATCGCGGATCTCGGTGCGCACGATCTCGTGGTCCGGATCGTCGGGATCGTCGGAATCGTCTGCGGCGAGAGGAACTTCCAATGGCCGGTAGCGGATCTCGACAGGGTAGGTGCGCCCGGAGACCTCGACGATCGGCGCCCCGAAGAAGTGGTCGGCGAAGCGCTGCGGTTCGATCGTTGCCGACGTCACGATGACCTTCAGGTCGGGCCGCCGCGGTAGCAGTTCGCGAAGGTAGCCCAGCAGGAAGTCGATGTTGAGGCTGCGTTCGTGTGCCTCGTCGAGGATCAGGGTGTCGTAGCGCAGCAGGCGCCGGTCGCGCTGGATCTCGGCAAGCAGGATGCCGTCGGTCATCAACTTGACCAGAGTGCGATCACTGGCCTGGTCGGTGAACCGCACGGTGTAACCGACCGCCTCACCGAGCGGGGTGTTGAGCTCGTCGGCGATACGCTGCGCGACCGTGCGGGCAGCCAGGCGCCTCGGCTGGGTGTGGCCGATGGTGCCGCGGATGCCGCGACCCAGTTCGAGACAGATCTTGGGCAGCTGGGTCGTCTTGCCCGAGCCGGTCTCACCGGCGACCACGACCACCTGGTGTTCGCTGATGGCGGCGGCCAATTCGGCGCGGTGCTCGCTGACCGGTAGATCCGGGTAGCTGATGGCGGGTACCGCCGCGGTGCGGGCGGCGACCAGCGCCTCCGCCTTGGCGATCTGGTCGGCAATCTGTTGGAGCTTCTCGGCCGGGACATCGCCGCGCAGCGACCGGAGCCGTCGCTCCAGCCGGGCGGCGTCGCGCATCGTCACGCCGTCGAGGCGGGCGCGTAACCGGCGCACCTCGCGGACACCGTCGGTGGACGCTTCGGACACTCGCGCCAGGATAGGCCGTAGGCTGGCAACACCATGACCCCACTGGTGACCATCGTCGTCGTCGTGGGCCTGCTGCTGGTGGGCCTGGGGATCGTCGCCAGCCAGCTGTTCCGGCTCAAGGACTGGCTCAAGAAGGCCCCACCGCCTCCCCAACATCCCGATTCCCCCGACGACCCCGACCGGTGACGGCGCTGCCCGACGCTGTCCGCGCGATGGCGCAGCGCGGCACGGACTGGACCGACTGGGTGGACTCGTTGCCCCGGCTCTCCGGTGAGCTGTTGGCGCAGTGGGAACTTCGGCCCGACGGGACCGCCACCCACGGTCATTGCTCGCTGGTATTGCCGGTCCGAACAGCCACCGGCACGGCGGCGATGCTGAAGCTGAGCTTTCCCGATGACGAATCCGAACACGAGCATCTGGCGCTTCGGCGCTGGGGCGGAGACGGCGCGGTCCGGTTGCTCAGCGCCGATCCGCACCGCCGGGCTGTCCTGCTGGAGCGGTTACGCGCCGAGGACCTCACCACACTCGATGACGTCGCCGCGTGCGAGGTGGTCGCCGACCTGTACCGGCGCATCCACGTCCCGGCCATGCCTCAGCTGCGCACCCTGTCCTCCTACGTCGAACGCTGGGCGAGCGAGCTGGCCGCGCTGCCGCGGCGCGCGCCGATCCCGCACCGGCTGGTCGAGCAGGCGATCAGCGCCGCCGCCGACCTGAGTGCCGGCGCCGCGCCACAGGCTGTCATCCACGGTGACCTGCACTACCGCAACGTCCTGGCCGCCGACCGCCGGCCGTGGTTGGTGATCGCTCCCAAACCGGTCAACGGCGACCCGCACTACGAAATCGCGCCGATGCTGTGGAACCGCTTCGCCGAGCTCAGCGGCGACGTTCGCGAGGGGGTGCGGCGCCGGTTCTACACCCTGGTCGACGCCGCCGGATTCGACGAGGACCGGGCCAGAGCGTGGGTAGTGGTGCGGATGGTGCTCAACGCGATGTGGGCGTTGCGGGAGCAAAGCGACCCGACCTGGTTGACGACCTGCGTCGCGGTGGCCAAGGCCGTGCAGGACTGAGGGCGCGGATCGCTCACCGCGGCGGGTCGCCACGCCACATGAAGCTGTTGACGTACTTGCCCATGTCCTTGGCCAGAAACAGGTTCGCCGGCGAGGGCGGCCCCGGCCCGTCGTCCGGCCCGAATTGGTGGAACGGCCCGACCGCGCCGGCAATCAGCGCCAGGTCGTTCTTCACCGCGACCACGACGAGTAGCCGCAGTCGTTCGTTGTCGGTCGCGGTGCCCTTGGGCCAGTCGTCGGCGACCACGCCGTACCCGGGCTGGTAGCCGAGGATCGCGTTGGGCAGCTCGTAGGACTTCACCGCATCGGGATACATCTCGCCGAGCAGATCCTGGGCCACGGTCTCGGCGTCGCGGCCCCGCGCCGGCTCGCTGAACAACCGCAACGTGCCGCCGTCGCCGATGTTGAGTTCGGCGGTGACGCCGGTGTCGTCAATCTTGACGTCGTAGGCGGTGCCGGGCGCCGGGTAGGAGACCGAGTACGACCCGTCGGGCGCGGTGAATCGCGGGTTGGTGGCCACCGGCAGCCCGGTCGGCGGCCGGCCGCAGTCGGGCGGACAGCGGTACTTGACCGGCGACGAACGGATCTGGGTGGCGACGACGCTCAGCGCCATCATGACCACGACGAGCACCACGAGCCAGATCCCGAGGATGACGAAGTAGGCGGGCCCGCGCTGCTTCGGCGCCCGGTAGCTCCCGGCGGGCACCGCATAGCCCGCGTAGGAGTCGACCTCCTCGCGGCCGTCGGCGACATCGGTCATCGGCTCACCGACTTCAATACCAGCAGCGCCTTGAGCAGATTCTCGACGTTGGGCGAACCCAGTCCGGTGATCATGTCGTAGCCGGGCACGACCGGGGTGACGGCGTTGGCGCCGAGGCTGATGTCGCGGAACGCCGGCAAGGCCGAGCTGTTCGCGATCTCGTAGAGCAGCGGATTGAGGTCACCCAGCTGCGACAGCCCGCGCGCGGTGAGGAACTGGTTCATCACCGCCGCCAGACCGGCCCACAGCGGCGCGGCTTGGGAGGTGCCGCCGCCGACCAGGACCTGGCCGTCGAACACGAACTTCACCCCGGTGAAGGGGTCGGCGACGGCCGCGATGTCGGGCACCAGCCGTTTGTCGTGCGGGCCGGAGCGTTCGCCGGCGGTCTGCCAAGACGGCCGGGCGAACAGCGTCGACGCGCCGCCGCCACTGCCCTGCGTCAACGGCACGTCGTACCAACCCTGTTCGGCCAGCCAGCGGCCCTCGGCGTCGGTCGACAGCGTCGTCCCGCCGACACTGGTCATCTCCGGTAGCGAGGCGACGGCGTCGACGCCGACGTCGTCCGGGCTCGGCGGGTCCGACCAGTCGTGGCCGCCCTTGCACTCCAGGCCGGCCAGGTCCCCGCTGGCGTCGAACGCCGTCGTCCCATTGCGATGCGCGCGAGCCAGCGCCGAGCGGACCGGCGCCAGATCGGCTCTGCTCAGCAGCCGATCGCAGCCCCAACCGATGGAAAAGCTCCACACCGCTCCGGGATAGCGGCTGTCCACCTCCTCCATCAGCTTCCCGAGCTTCACGTAGGCGGCGTCGCCCTCCGCGGTCACCCGGGCGTTGACCAGGACGATGCGGGCCGACGGCGCGATTGCGTGGATGAACTGGACGTCCATCGACGCCTCGCCGCGGCGCTCCGGAGGCATGCCGCCCATCACCTCGAGGTTCACCTTCGGCAGGGTGAACCAGTCCGAGAACCGGTCGAGGTCACGCTGGTCCACTCCGTCGAAGGCGAAAACGGCGACGGTTTGACCCTTTCCGGTATATCCCGCCGACGTCAGCGAATCGACGTTGTAGGCGGTGAGCAGTTCGATCGGCATCAGTCCGCCGTCGGGCACATCCAGCGGCGGGGTCGGCGGAGTGCCTTCGTGATACGGCGTGTAGCCCAGGATGCGGCCCAGGCCGGACACCTCGGCGTCGAGCTGTTGCGGAACCGCGGGCTGCTGCGGTGAGGCGTAGAACACCTCGCCGGCGCCCCGGCGGCGGTAGTCGTGCACGGGGACGTCCAGCGCGCGCGCCACCGCACGCGGCGCGCCTTCGACGACCGCCCACGGGTCACCCTCGCGCCAGCGAACGGACAGGCCACGGCTGCGCGCCCACTGGTTGAGGGCCACCGGCTCGGCGGCGTCGCGCAGCTCGGCGGTCAGTTGCACCCGGTGTGTGCGAGCCGGACCGAGATCGACGGCCTGGGCGAGCAACCGCGCAAACGGGCCGGTGATCAAACCGTAGGCGACCGGCGGCGTCGCGCGGTCGGCCGCGAAGACCACGGTGAGCACCATCAGGATCGCCACGAGCGGCGTCCACCGCAGCGCCTCGGGACGCCGTCTCCACATGCCACGACGCCGTCTCCACATGCCACTCAGCATCAGCTAATGGGTCTACCACGACAAGTCGACGCACGGGGGTGGATGCTGTCGCCGAACCCATACTGTGACCAGCCACCCCGGTTGGCCGTTTCGGCGGGTAGCGCGCCGGCCGACCGGCATAGCGGTGGGCGCGACAACGGCTGCCGGTGGCGCGGCGATAAAATCCTCAGAGTGCTCTCGCGTGACGACGCGAACAACCTCGGCAACAACCAGCTCTGGATCGGTCCTTGACCCGGATCAGATCGGGATGCTGAGCTGACTGCGGATCAGCGGCGCGATCTTCTCGGCCAGGTAGCGGTGGCCGGCGTCGGTGGGGTGCACACCGTCCTGGCCGATCAGGTCCGGTCGGCCGACGAACCAGCCCTCGGCGATCGGGTCGATGAAGACCGCGTTGACCGCCCTGGCCTGCGCCCGCAGGTCGTCGCGCAGGGTCAGCACCACCGGCGGCGGGTCGGCGGTCGGCCACGGCGGACCGATCACCAGGAATTTCGCTTGCGGGGCCACCCGGCGAGCGATCTGAAAGGTCTCCCCGACCAGCACCGGGTACTTCTGTAGGTCGACCGGCTGGTCGTTGCGGGACCCGAAGAAGACCACCAACACGTCGTCGCGATTGACGGCCCGCACGGTGAGGTCTTCGAACACGTTGCCGCGGTTGCCGCGGATTCCATAGCCGGCGCCGCCCTCGGCGGCCACGTCGGCGTCGACCTTGACGCCCTGGTTGGCCAGCAACTGCCAGGCCTGGGATGTCCAGCCCTGGGGGCCCTGGCCGCCTTCGTCGGTGCCGGTCGTGTAGGAGTCACCGATCACCGCGATGCGGGTGAGCGTCGACCCGCGGGTGGTGAGTTCGTAGCCGGCGGGTGGCCGGGTCTGGCCGAGGATGGCGCCCAACACCACCAGGCCCGTCAGGCCGCTCGCAGCAAGCCGGGAAAGTCCAAGCTTCGGAGTCAATCGCACCTCACTGAATAGCGCCCGACGTGGACAGCCTACGTGCCGAGCCTGCGAGGCGCCCGGCAACCCGCCGTCGTGGCGGGCTAAAGACGTTGGCGCACACCGGAGCTGGCCGCCTGCGGATCAGCCGGCGCGGGCCGATGTGTGCGGCGGCCGGGAATCGCGCGCCTGCTCGATGGAAGTCAGCCGGGTGCCCGCGTCCTCGCCGGTAGTGCCCGGGCCGGACTTGACGTCCCGATAGTCGACCATCCTGCGCATCCAGCGACGGGCCGGTTCCTCGACGGCGTGGTAGAGCAGTGCGGCGCCGGCCAACGCCGCCGCGATGAGGCCCATGACCACCACCTTCTGCACGGACTTGGGCAGGTCGATCTGATACTCCTGCACCGCCCAGTTCCACGACGTGTGCACGATCTCATGAACCATGTACAGGCTGAACGAGATCTGGCCGCCGTAGACAAGCAGCCGGGTGGACAGCAGGGCCGGCAGACTGCCGATCCCGATGGCCAGGGTCACGATGAGCGGCATGAACAAGACGTCCACCAGCCCGCCTGGATCGATCATGCCCGCGACCGGGTGGGCGTCGTAGTAATAGAGGATGCCGACGATCGCCGCGGTCAGCAGGATCGCGGCAAATCCGGCGATACGCCGGCTGCGGTCGCCGAGTTGCAGCCGCCGTACCGCCGCGCACGCCAGCGCACCGGCGACGAACTGGGCGACGATCCGAGGCAGCCAGCTCCACGGAGTGTAGAAGTGGCCACTGGCCAGCAGCAGGACCGTCGGCGGCAGCGAAGCCAGGAAGGCCAGCACCAGCAGGGTGCGGGCTCGGGTGACCCGCGCCATCCGGAAGATCACCATCACCACGGCACCGAACAACAGATACGCCAGCCATTCGGCGCTGATCGACCAGGCCGGTCCGTCCCAGCTGGTGCCGTCGAAGAACGGTTCGAACCACAGCTGGACCATGAACAGCTGGCGCACATAGCTGATGGCGGTGAGCTTTTCGACGTCCGGCGAGGGGACCGTCCCGACGTGCAGGGTGACGATGATCCACGCGGCCGCGATGTGCATCGTCACCAGATAGACCGGCCATACCCGCGACAGCCGCAACCACAGGAAGTGCAGCGTGGCCCGGCCCGACCAGGACGGCCCCATCCGCTCGAGGTAATTCCAGGTGAGCACGAAGCCACTGAGGATGAAGAACAGGTCCACACCCTGGGCTCCGGCGTTGAACAGCGGCGCGAGATCCTCTTCGAGGCGCGGAGATGCCTGCCACAGCAGCGGTCGAAAATGGAAGAACACCACCCACAGGGCGGCCACGATGCGAAGCCCGGTCAGCGCTTTGATCTCTCCGGTTCGCACGACACTCATTTCCGACTCTTGCTTACTTCGCGACGCCACACCGTCAGACGGGCCGGCCCCCCTGCGCCGCGATCCGTCGCCGGCGACGTTGGCAGCCTAACAGCGGAGCAATCGTCGGCCGTGGTTCGCAATGCTGTGCGATTGCTGAAAACGGCCGTAAGCCCACCGCCTGCCGCACTGTGATCGTGGTAACAGCACAGTCGGCCTGCCGGTGGCACCGCGGCATTCCGGTGGGCGGACGCCCGCACCCGAGCTACCGGGGGTCACCGGATTTCGGGGTGGCTACGAACCGCGAAATTGCCTCGGACACAGACGAATTCGCCGCCACACTGGCGCCGGCCCTGGCCGAGTTGGAGACGGCCGCGGGTCAGCCGCCGTTCTGCGCCATTCCCCAGCAGGTGGCCGAGTGATTCAGGTTGCAGGGAACGCCGTTCATGGTCGGTATCTGGTTGGGCTGAAAGTTCGTCGTGATGTCCGACGGCCCAACCGCCTGGGGAATCTGGCCACCCGATTGACCGGCGACGCACACCCCGGGAAAGCGGGTGGGCACGGTTCCATTCGGGCAGTCTGCATTTGCCGGTGCCGCCAGGGCCAGGGAGGTCAGCGATCCCCCCGCGGCCAGGACCATCGCGCAGGCCACACTGAAGATTCGTCGTCGTTTCACCATCACGCGCTTTCCACGCTTTCCACCTCGAGAGTCCCCGAGCCAGCTAACCACGTTTGTCGACACCGGGGCCACCTTCGTTCACAGCGAGGACGGCCGGGGCTGCCCCGATCAGGGGCTCAGCAGTCCCGTCTGCGGCAGCGATACCGAGGGCACGGCGGTGCCGCCCAGCGTGTTGAGCGTGCCCGACGCCTGATTGGCGGTGTTCAGCATCTGCATCAGCGGACCGAAGTTGCCGTTGGCGAGTTGGGACATCACCGCGGGGCATTGGGATTTGATCGCCTGTTCGGCCACGAAGCCGGTGACCGCCGACGTCAGTCCGCCGTGGCCGCTTGCCTCGGTGGCACCGGAGACGAGGTTGCTGCCCGGCTTGACCAGCAGGGGGCAGATCTGCTGGCCGATCTGTTCGATCAGGGTGGTGATCGGGCCGCCGTTGCCGATGCCGACCGCGGAGAGAACGTTGGAAAAGGCCGGGTCGACCGGGTCGGCGTGCACTGTCGCAGGCCAGGCAGTGGCCGCGGCGACCACCCCCGCGGTCAGCGCCAACAACTCGGTGTGGAACGCGCGAACGGTCATGTGATCCCTATTCTTGCCGATTAGGCTCGAACGCAAGAGCCTCAAATGTCACTTCGGTAACAATGGGCTACTTAGGTCACATCAAGAACACGGATCCATAAAGGTTCGAAGCCTATGCGTTTCCTCAGCGTCATCCCGCCGGCCTCGGTGCGAGACTCCCGCCCTTCGGCGCACCCGCGGGACCGGCAGCGCCTCACCGGGCGTCGTTGATCTCGTTCTTCAGCACCTCAGCCTGGGTGCCGAACACGGCCTGCACGCTGTTGCCCACCTCGATGACCCCCGCGGCGCCCAGGCTCCGCAGCCGGTCCCGGTCGACCTTTTCGGTGTCGGCGACCTCCATGCGCAGCCGAGTGATGCAGGCGTCCACGTTGCGCAGGTTGTCCCGGCCGCCGAAGGCGGCGATGAGCTGCTCGGCCCTGCTGTCGGCGCGAACCTGTTCAGCGGGAACCACGCCGGCGTCCACGGCGGTAGCCGATTCGCCGGCATCGCCGAGATTGGCCTGTTCCTCGGCCTCGAACTCGCCCTGCGGTTCTCGTCCGGGGGTGCGCATATTCCACTTCGTGATCGCGAACCGGAACAGCAGGTAGTAGACGGCGAAGAAGACCAGCCCCATGACGATGAGCAGCGGGATGTTCTTGGCCGCCGGCGCGGTGCCGTAGAGCAGCAGATCGATCAGGCCCGCCGAGAACGAGAAGCCCAGATGGATGTCGAGCAGATAGGCGATCGCCAGAGACAGCCCGGTGAGCACCGCGTGCACGACGTAGAGCGGGAACGCCACGAACATGAAGGCGAACTCCAGCGGTTCGGTGACGCCGGTCAGAAACGCCGTCAGCGCCGCCGCGGACAGGATGCCGAAGGCGACCTTGCGCTGTTTGGCATTGGCCACGTGGATCATCGCCAGCGCCGCGCCGGGCAGACCGAACATCAGGATCGGGTAGAAGCCGGAGGTGAGCAGGCCCGCGCTGGGATCGCCCGCGGCGAAGCGGCTGAGTTCGCCGGTGACGACGTGACCGTCGGCCGCCGGATAGCTACCGTAGATGAACCAGACGTAGGAGTTCAGGATGTGGTGCAGCCCCAGCGGTATCAGCATCCGGTTGGCGAATCCGTATACGAACGCGCCCACCGCACCAGCCCCACCGATGAAGTGGCCCAGCCCGGTCAACCCGGCGTCGAAGATCGGATAGAAGTAGCTCATCGCGAAGGCCACCACGAGGCTCGCGAGCGAGACGACAATCGGGACGAAGCGCCTGCCGCCGAAGAATCCGAGATACGGCGGCAGCGTGATGGTGTGGTAGCGGTCGAACAGCCAGGCGGTCAACAGGCCAACCACGATGCCGCCGAACACGCTGTAGTTGATCTGGGCCTGCTCACCGGACTTGTCGAGTTGGCCGGCGAGTACGAACGGCGACATCGTCTTGAACACGGCCTGCATGACCAGGTACCCCACGACGGCCGACAGCGCGGTGGACCCGTCGGCCTTGCGGGCGAAACCGATTGCAACGCCGACGGCGAACAGCAACGCCAGATTGGTGAACAGCGCGCCGCCGGCCGCGCTCATCGCCTGGAAAAACGGTCCGATGACCGGGGCCTTGATCCGGCCCAGCAGATCGTCCTGGCCCAGCCGCAGCAGGATGCCCGCCGCCGGCAGGACGGCGATCGGCAGCATCAAGCTCTTGCCGAGTCGCTGCAGCTGCGCGAAGCCGGGGATGTTCAGTCTCGACTTTTGCTGTGCCGGTGAGTCTTTGGTGGATTCGCTCATATCAGGCCGACCTTCCTTCATCCCAGCGCGGCGCAAGCCTAGTCAAACCTTCGCACGCCCGGACCGGTTTCCGCCACGCTCGGCCGCGGCCAGTCTCTATTGTCGTGAGCACGAACAGAAGGAGTCGACGTGAGCACTACGCGTGTCCTCGCACCGGTCGGCGGCCACGCCGTCGCCCTCGGTGATGTGCCGGATCCCGTGTTCTCCCAGGGGATGGTGGGCTACGGTGCGGCCATCGACCCGCCGCACGACGTGATCGACGCGGTGGCGCCGGTCAGCGGGAAGATCCTGAAGCTGATGCCGCACGCCTACATCGTCATGACGAGTGAGAACATCGGCATCCTGGTTCATCTCGGGCTCGACACGGTGACACTGCAGGGCCGCGGTTTCACCGCCCTGGTAGCCGAGGGCGATTCCGTGACCGCAGGCCAGCCGGTGATCTCCTACGACGTCGCCTCGGTTGTCGCCGCCGGGCTGAACCCCATTGTCCCCGTCGTGGTCATGGACGAGCGGGAGCCGGGTAATGTCGCAGTCGGCGACGCCGTCGCTGCCGGAGATGAAATCACCTCGGGATCAGAACTTTTCACCGCCAACAGGTAGGAATCGACCGGGTTCATGGAAGTCGTCATCCTCGAGGACGCCGCACAGATCGGCACGGTGGCGGCCGACGCCATTGAGGCGTTGCTGACGCGAAAGCCCGCAGCCGTGCTGGGCCTGGCCACCGGATCGTCGCCACTGGCCATCTACGACGAACTCGCCGCCCGCTACGAGGCCGGCCGGATCTCGTTCCGTGCGGCCCGTGGCTTCACCCTCGACGAGTACGTCGGCCTGCCCGCCGATCACCCCGAGCGCTACCGCACCGTGATCGACACTGTGTTCGTCTCCCGAGTCGACTTCACCCCCGGGGCGGTGGCTGGCCCCGACGGTCTGGCCGCGGACATTCCCGCGTCGTGCGCGGCCTACGAAGCGGCCATCAGCGCGGCGGGCGGAGTCGATCTGCAGATCCTCGGCATCGGCACCGACGGCCACATCGGCTTCAACGAACCGGGCTCGTCGCTGGCCTCGCGGACCCGGATCAAGACCCTGACCCGTCAGACCCGGGTGGACAACGCCCGCTTCTTCGACGGCGACGTCGACCGGGTACCCACCCACTGCCTCACCCAGGGCCTGGGCACCATCATGGCCGCGCGGCACGTGATCCTGGTGGCCACCGGCCGCAACAAGGCCGAAGCGGTCCATCACCTCGTCGAGGGATCGGTGAGCGCGATGTGGCCCGCGACGATCCTGCAACACCACCCGCACGTGACGGTGCTGCTCGACGACGCCGCGGCCCGGCGGCTGCAACTGGCCGACTACTACCGGGAGACCTACCGGTCCAAACCCGGGTGGCAGGGAATCTGAGTGCTACTCAGCGCGCAGACCCTTCTCACCGGCCGAGAGTTGTTGCGGCCGGGGTGGATCGAGGTCTCGGGGTCGACGGTGCGCCGGCTCGGATCGGGCGCGCCGCCGCGGCCGGCCGACCGCGACCTGGTGACGGTGGTGCCCGGCTTCGTCGACACCCACGTGCACGGCGGCGGCGGCGCGGATTTCTCCACGGGGACCCGGGCCGCCACCGCCGCGGCGGTGGATCTGCATCGGCGCCACGGGACCACCACACTGGTGGCCTCGTTGGTCTCCGCCGGGCCGGCGGATCTGCTGCGACAGGTCACCGAACTCGCCGGCCAGGTCCGGGACGGGCTGATCGACGGTATCCACCTCGAAGGGCCGTGGTTGTCCGGCCACCGCTGCGGCGCCCATGATCCGGTGTTGTTGCGCGACCCCGAGGCCGCTGAACTCGACCGGGTGCTCGACGCCGGGGAGGGCGCGGTCCGGATGGTGACGCTAGCACCGGAGCGGTCCGGTGGGCTGGCCGCCATCGAGCGGATCGTCGACGCCGGCGTGGTGGCCGCGGTGGGCCACACGGAGGCGACCTACGAACAGACCCGGGCAGCGATCGCCGCGGGGGCGAGGGTGGGCACGCACCTGTTCAACGCGATGCGACCCATCCACCATCGCGAGCCGGGTCCGGTGATCGCGCTGCTCGAAGACCCCCGAGTGATCGTGGAGATGATCGCCGACGGCGTGCACGTCGACGCCGCCCTCTACCGCCATGCGGCTCGGTCGGTGGGGCCGGACCGGCTCTCGCTGATCACCGATGCGATGGCTGCCGCCGGGGCACCTGACGGGGCTTACCAGATCGGGCCGATGGCCGTCGATGTCACCGACGGCGTCGCCCGCCTCGCCGGTACCTCCACCATTGCCGGAAGCACCGCGACCATGGACCGGGTGTTCCGCTTTGCGGTGGCCTGCTGCGGCCTGCCACCCGACGAGGCACTGCTGCTCGCGGTGCGTCAGTCCTCGTTGAATCCGGCTCGCGCCCTAGGCCTTCGGTCACCGGTTCTAGTCGACGGCGCCCGCGCGGACCTCGTCGGCATGGACTCCGACCTGGCCGTGACCGACGTCCTGCGCGCCGGCGTTTGGCTGCAATCTCCAGGCGAGAACCACTGATAACAAAGGCATTACAGCGGGCATGGCGCCACGGCGATACCCCCGCCACGCTGCTAACGTGCCGTGGTGTCGACATCCGCGCAGCATCGGCCGGCCCGCTGGGCCGTCAGCGTCGTGAGCGCCCTGGCCGCAATGGTGACGCTGGCGCTGGGCGTCGTCGACGGCCCGATGCCCACCGCCGCCGCCTACTCACGTGAAGGCCTTCCTGTCGAGCAACTCGACGTACCATCCCCGGCGATGGGCCGGGCCATCCGGATCCAGTTCCAGGGTGGTGGGCCGCACGCGGTGTACCTGTTGGACGGTCTGCGCGCCCAGGACGACGCCAACGGGTGGGACATCAACACCGCCGCGTTCGAGTGGTACTACCAGTCCGGGCTGTCACTGGTGATGCCGGTCGGCGGCCAGTCCAGCTTCTACAGCGACTGGTACCAGCCCGCCGCCGGCACCAACGGCACCCTGACCTACAAGTGGGAGACCTTCCTGACCCAGGAGCTACCCGCCTGGCTGGCCACCAACCGGGGCATCTCCGCTACCGGCAACGCGGTGGTCGGCCTGTCGATGTCGGGAAGCGCGGCTCTGACGCTGGCCATCTGGCATCCCCAGCAATTCATCTTCGCCAGTTCGCTTTCCGGCTTCCTCAATCCCTCGCTGGGATTGTGGCCGACACTGATCGGACTGGCCATGAAGGACGCCGGCGGCTACAGCGCCCGCGCCATGTGGGGGCCGTCCGGAGACCCGGCCTGGCAGCGCAACGACCCGATGGTCAACATCCCCCGGTTGGTGGCCAACGGTACGGCGGTCTGGATCTACTGCGGCACCGGTGCCCCGTCGGATCTGGACAACAGCGACGACCCGAGCTTCGGCGGTCTGTTCACCGCCGGGTATCTGGAGAACATCACGCTGAACACCAACAAGGAGTTCCAGCGCAATTACCTGGCCGCGGGCGGCCGCAACGCGGTCTTCAACTTCCCAGCCAGCGGCACCCACAGCTGGGGTTACTGGGGTTCGCAGCTGCAGGCGATGAAGGGGGACCTGCAGCGGGTGCTGGGGGCCACACCCACCGGCTGAGGACGCCGAACATGCATGCGGATTTTTGTCGGCCCCCGGGTGCATGGTGTGGGTGAGCCAGGCAGCGACTGGGATCGATGAAAGGGGCGCCCCGCAATGTGCTGGATGTGCGATCACCTGGGCAGCACCGTTGGCGACTATCTCGACGAGGTGCGGGCCAAGATCCTGCGGCGGGGCTGGGCGGTGCAGTACATCGAAGACCCGCGGATGCCGTACGCGTACACGGTCGGGTTGAGCGACTACGAGGTGCCCGAGCTACTGATGACCAACGTGTCACCGCAGCGCGCGGCCCGGGTGCTGAACCGAGCGGCCGAGCATGTGCTGCGCGGGGCCGAGCTGACACCCGGGCGGCAGTTCACCATGTGCGGCGGGCCGATGCTGGAGGTGGTCGAGATCGACCACCCCGACGCACACATGGCGATGGCGGTCGCGTTGTACGGCAGCGATGTTCGCGCCCGCCAGCTGGTCTGGGCGGACGGCCGGGGCCGCTGGCCGTGGGCCGGGGACTTCTGCGACCAGGAGAGCCGCCAGCCGGTGCTGGGAATCCGCGCCGGGGCCGGCGCCTAGTCGAAGGTGATGACCTCGCCCCGGTTGATCGACACCCAGTCGCGGGCTTCGAGGTACGGGCCGAAGGTCTTGGTGATCAGCTCGCCATCCGCGGCGGTCTTGGGCCGCTGGAGCTCGTAGAGATGCGGGAACTCCGTCCACGCGGCGACGGCATCCCACAGCCGGACCGCGGCGTCACCGGTCGGCGGGTCGATGAGCACCGGCCCGAACAGGCACTGCCCGTCGGGGAAGAACAAGGTGGGCACCCCGTAGCCGTCGGCCTCGACGACGCGGCGGTGGTCGGCCAGCACCTCGTCGCTGGTCGTCGGGTCGGCGATGGCCTGGTCGACGAGGGTGGGATCGAAGCCCAGCTCGTCGAGCAGGTGCCGCGCCACCGCCGGTTCGTGGGGCTTGTGGCCCTCGACGTGCAGTGCCCGCGCCGCCCGTTCGTACCAGGCGTCGACGTCGGCCATCGACCGGCGACGCAGCAGCGCCCCGATGCGCATCATCGACCAGCCATAGGACCACTCCCGCTCCCACGGGTGCTTCTTGCCTTCCTGGCGGTTGATCTCTTCGAGGCTGAAGAAGCGCCAGTTCACCACCAGGCCGGTGCGGTCGCGCACCTCGCGAATCCAGCGCGAGGTCTGGTAGGCGTACGGGCACATCACGTCGAAGTGGAAGTCGACGGACGCCGGCCGCCCGGTCACATCGTGAACCTCAGGTTGCGGGCGGCACGATCGCCGAGTTCGTCGGCACCCGTCCAGCGCACGGCTCCGGAGTCGATCTGCGCCTGCGGGTCGATTCGCCCGGAGGCCAGCATCACGAACGTCGTGGAATCGGTGATCAGGGTGACGTCCGGGTGGTCGAGGTGCTCGACCCGCTTGGCGCGGCCGTCGACGGCGACGTCGATCTCGCGCACGAGCGGGCCGGTGAGCCGAAACGCGATGCTGCTGCCCTCGGACAGCCCGATCTTCTTGCCGACGATGTAGCCGATAGAGCCCTCCACCTGGGCCAGGGCGATCTCGGCCGCCACGCCGGTGTCGTCGGTCGGGCGCCCGAGTGGGATGGTGATGTCGCGCTCGTGGACCCAGAAGTCGAAGACCCGGATCTCCATGAAGCGGCCGTACGTGCCGGGGCCGACGGGCATCCACGACGGCCGCTCGAGGTCGGCGGGGGTCAGGGCGCTCAGGTCGGCCCGACGGCGGTCAAGAACGGCGCGGACCTTCTCGGCGAGCACGGCGGGGTCGTCGGTGCCCGCCAGGAACTCGGCGGCCTGCTCGAACGCCGGCGGCGTGGCCGCGTCCGGCGGCGACCAGCCGGCCAGCACGGCTTCGATGCTGACGACGTGCTGGATGACGTCGCGCACACACCAGTCCGGGCACAGCGACTGCGCGGCCCACTCGGCGGCGCTCAGGTCTGCGCACAATGCCTGGACCCCGGCGTAACACGCCTGCAGCGCGCTGCGGATGTCGTCCAGGCTCCTCATGGGTTCTCCTTGCTGTCCACGGCTGTCCACGGCTGGCCATGGCTGGCCCCCGGCAGCGGCCCGGTGCGGGCGCCGATCAACCCGGGACCAACCTAGCCGGAGTCGATTGAGGGCGGGACGGATTCAGCCCGCGGCGTTCGGCAGCAGAGCCGGACAGTTGCCGTCGGCGTCGGTGGCCAACTCGAAATGCCACAGCTCGTTGGCATAGATACGGCACAGCCCGAAACGCGCACCGTTGGTGATCAGCCACTGGTCTGCCGCGACACCGCCGACGTCCACGGCCTCACCGATGACGTGCTTGGACGCCTCGGGGGTCTGTACGTATTGCCGGGCGGCCGCCAGGCTGCCGTAAGTCGCGATGGCATCGTCGAGCAGACGCTGCTGGAATTCCGGGGAACGCCAACCGGAATTGATGCTCACGGTGACGCCGTCGGCGGCGGCCGCGGTCGCGGCCTGCTGAATCGCATCGAGCAGGCGCGGATCGAGCCGTCCCACCGCCGGATCGGCGACATCGAACGGGGACAGCGCCTGGCCGCTGGGCAGCGAACCGTCACCGAGGTCCACGGCCGTCGGGTCGACGCTTACAGTGTTGTCCGCCAACATGATTCGCGGCATCGTGGCCGTCGCCGCAGCCGCAGCGACCACCGCGGTGGTGGCGGCCACGGCCAGAAGTCCGGCAACCACACCGGTCGGGATCGTCTGCATGATCGCTCGATCATCCCCGCGCGGCCCGCCTGGAGGCAAACCCCGGCGTTCGGTGCCCGACGATCGTGCCGGTAGGCCAGACTCGTGCGGTGCGCATTCCACATTGGCTCCCGTCCGCGGTCGTGGTGCTGCTCGCGGTGAGCGGATGTGCGCCGCAGGATCCACCTGCGGCCGCACCAAGACACACCGCGCCGCGATCGTCGGTCCCGGCGGCGGCACTGGACTCGACGGCCGCACGGGCCGGGGCGCAACCGCGGCTGGCTGCAGACCCGGCGCAGATCGCCGACGACCTGGTCGCCGACGAGGAGGCGCTACGCGATCCGGCCACGCTCGAGGACGCGCTGATCGCTGCCGCCCGGCGCCAGCAGGCCGCGTACCGCACTGTCGCTCACCATCCCGAGTGGGATGCGATCATCCGCCCGCGCATCCCCGAGCCACTGACCGACGCCTACGACCGCAACGTCGACGCACGCCGCCAGCTCGCCGCGTTGGCACAAGTGCGAGACACGCTGCCTGCGTGGCACATCGAGCCGCCGGCACCCGCCGACGAGCTTTTGGGCTATTACCGACAGGCCCAGGCGGCTACCGGAGTCGACTGGTCGTATCTGGCGGCCATCAACCTCATCGAGACACGACTGGGCAGCATCACCGGCGTCAGCACAGCCGGCGCGGTGGGCCCGATGCAGTTCCTGCCCGACACATTCGCCGCCTACGGAGAGGGCGGTGACATCCGCTCTCCCCGCGACAGCATTCTCGCCGCCGGCCGGTACCTGGCCGCCAATGGCTTTCTCACCGATCCCGATCACGCCGTCTACCGCTACAACCATGCCGACGCATACGTGGCTGCGGTGAAGCAGTATGCCGCGATCCTGGGTGCCGACCCGGCGGCCTTCGCGGGCTATTACCGGTGGGACGTCTACTGCGTCACCGTCGCCGGTGACGTTCTGCTACCGATCGGATACGCCGCCGACGCCCCGATCCCGGTCGGGGACTATCTGGCGACGCATCCGCAGTAGCCGCCGCTCAAGTCTCGTCGGCGATGTGGCTTCTATCGATGCCGGTGTCGGCGGAGGATGGTTGCCTTGCTCCATAGCGAGGGTTAGTTCTTGAAGGCGTCTTTGATCTTCTCGCCGGCGTCCTTCAGGTTGGCCTTGGCCTGATCGACCTTGCCCTCATTCTCGGTGCTCTTGTCACCGGTGGCCTTGCCGACGCCCTCTTTGGCCTTGCCGGCGATCTCGTCGACCTTGTTGCTGACCTTGTCGGAGAAGCTCATGGTGTTATCCCTTTCGTTGGGCCGGAAGCGTTGGCCGGCCTGATCCGCGAGACGGGTACCTCTTGTGCGCGGCGGCGAAACACCCCGCAGGTGGGAGGGGTCAGCGGGCCCGTGGGGCCCGCACCGTCCACACCACGCGGTAGGAGCCCGCGGCGGGCACCGGCCCGAAGTGCCGTGAATCCACCACCCCCCGTGCGCCCGGATTGTCCGATCGGGCCTCGAAGGTCGCACCCAGCCCGCGCCCGTGCACCTCGCCCACGCGTTTCACCAGCCAGCGGGCCGGCAGCGTCGGATCGGGAAATACCCGCAGCTGTCCGGGGCGCGGTGCGCCGCCGCGCCACGACAGCAGGCCATCGCCGGGGTGCAGGGTCGGTCGCATCGAGTCCTCGACCACCACGAACCGGCGCAGCGGCCAGTGGCCAAGCCCATGGTTCTCGCGCACGGTCAAAGGGTAAGTTAAGGCCATGCTGCATAGACTTTTCGACTCCGCGTTTGCCAATGCCACCCCCGCCCACGCGCACTGCGATCTGTATTGCGGTGTCTACGACCCCGCCCAGGCCAAGATCGAGGCGCTGTCCTGCCTCAAGACGATCCAGAAGTACAACGACTCCGACGACGACCACTTCCGCACCCGCGCCATCCTGATCAAGGAGCAGCGCGCCGAAGAGGTCAAGCACCATCTGATGGTGCTGTGGGCCGACTTCTTCACCAAGGAGCATTTCGAGCAGTTCCCGAACCTGCACCAGCTGTTCTGGGACGGCGTGCACGGCGCCGGTGACGTCAAGAAGTCCACCGACGCCGCGGTGGCTGAGAAGCTGCTGGAGACCATCGACAAGATCTCCGACATCTTCTGGCAGACCGAGAAGGCCAAGGGCATGGGCGTCTACCCGCCCGCCTGAGTCACTTCACCGACGAACGACGCAGACAGCGCCGCGGCCATCTCGGCCGCGGCGCTGTTGTCGTCGCACGCTATTTCCAGGCGAACAGCGGCTGTTCGTACTCGTCGACCGGGTCGTGCCGGCCCTCCAGACACAGCCAGCGCAGTTGCAGAAGCACCGCGCCGGTCGGTGCGTGGATGAGGTCGTTACCCAGAGGGATCTGTACGACGGGCCGCGGACTCTCCGCGATCGTGATGAAGCGTGGCGAGTCGGGGCGCTGCAGTTGATGCAGGCCGACCCGGTAGACGGCGACGACCTCGTCCGGCGCCGGACGGGGGTCCAGACGTCCGCCGCCCCAGATCACCACCGGGGTGATGATGTAGCCCGAGCGGGTCGGGTAGTCGTCCAGCAGGCCCAACACCGACGCCTGGGGCAGCGCGACGCCCACCTCCTCGTCGAGTTCCCGCAACGCCGCCTGCACCGCGGTCTCACCCGGATCCAGTCGGCCACCGGGAAGCGCCCACTGCGCGGCGTGTGAGCTGAGCCGGGATGCCCTGCGGCACAGCAGGAATGCGGCACCGCCGGACACCCCGACCATGCGTCCGTCCAGGCCCTGTTCCATCGGCCGCCCGGCGATCCAGTCGTCCACCGGCGCTGGATCGACGCGATCTTCCCCGGTCTCGGAATCGACGACGACGACCGCGACGGCGGCGTGCCGCTTGTCCGGGTCGGTCACGGTGCGGCGGTCGTGGGCGGCGAGGTGGTCACGGATCCTGCCGCGCAGCGACTCGTCGTAGGTGATGGTCACCGTCTGACCTTAGGACCGAGTCAACACCCGACGACGCTCACATCAGTACGTCGGGACGAAGACCCCGTTCATCCACACGCCCCGGTGGTTCCAGCCCTCGTCCCACACCTGCGGGTTGCCGGCGGCCCACACCGGGTCGGCGCGCTTGGGCGGTGCCCATGCGGGCGCGCCGATATAGCTATCCAGTTCGCCGAACCGTAAACATCGGCCAGCTCACAGCTGCCCCATCGCCGCGCATCCGCTCGCCGACCAGCAGGTTGGCGCCAGCAGTCAAATCAGCGAGATCGATTGCGGGCGTTCGGTTTTGGCTTAGTGCCGCGCAGCGATCCCACCGGCCACCTCGCCAAGCTCGACCTGCCCGCACTGATGCCTGGGGTCGTGTCCACGACGGTGGACCAAAACGACCGCGGAAGGACTACTTCCGCGCGAGCGGGCTGTAGAAGACCAGCCCGTTGCCCTTGTTGTCATAGACCACGGCGCGTCGCTCGTGCGCGTCGTCGTAGGGGCCCTTGACGATCCCGCCACCGCTGGCCTCGACGGCCTTCGCGGCAGCGTCGACGTCGGCGGTCTTGATGCCGACCACGACCTGCCCTGGGATCGGGTGGTCGATCTCGGTGGCCAGCGCCAGGGTGACCGCACCGCCGTCGAGGGCGGCGAAGTGTGTTCCGTCGCGGAACTTCACTGCCATACCCAGGGTGTCGCCGTAGAACCGGATCGATTCATCCAAGTCGTCGGTCGACAGGATGATCATCTTGACTTCGTGCTCGCTCACTGTTGCCTCCTGTGTCTGAAGCGCCTCCAGCGTAAGCCAGCACGCGGGCCGCGACGGGTCGGCCCCTTGATCTGGCCGCCGGCTGGCTCGCTGACGAAGGAGGGTGAACTCGGCGACAGCGCGGGCCCAGCGGGACGCCGCCGGGGCTGGTTCAGGCGATACCGCCTGCGGTGGGCTCGACGGGGGGTCCGACCACCGACGCCGGGGCAGCTGCCAACACCAGGTTGTAGAGCGGGGCACCCCAGCCGTGCAGGCCGCCCGATGCGGGCGTATAGGCGGTGTGTATCGCGATCGCCGTGTCCGTCACCGTTCCGGCGTCCGGGTCGTAGTCGCAGACCGGATCGCCCACATCGCAGACACTGATCGTGCGGGCGCCGACCGTCGGCGGCAGCGGCGAGGTGTTGGTCGAGGCCAGGAACGAATGGTCCTGGGCGACACCCTCGCCCCGGCTCGGCGTCACCGCCGTCGAGCCCAACTTGATCGTGGTGTCGACTGGCAGCCGGTCGCCGTCCGCGATCAGCAGCGCGGCGGCCAGGTGAGGATCGTCGGCGAGGTCGTAGAGGTTGCGATGCACGACCATGGCACCCTGCGAGTAGCCCGCGAGGATCACCTTGGTGTCGGGGCAACGCTCGGTGAACGCCTTGTACTGCTCGGCGGTCGCGTCGGTGCCGTCGCCGACGCTGCCCAGGAAGCTCAGCCAGCCGCCTAGCCCGCCTTCCAGCGGCACCGGCGCCGCGGGGTACTGCACGGCCTCGGCGTCGATGGTGAGGCCGTCGGCTTGGAGCTGGGACTTCAATTGTTGGTAGGACTGGTAGACCACCGAACCCATACCGCCGTTGGCGGTCAGGCCGGCGCCGTCGCGCTGGCCGGATCCGGCCGCACCCAGCCAGTGGTAGTCGGCGCAGCCGCTCGCTGCCGTCGCAGTTCCGGTCGCCATAACCGCCATCGCGATGGCGGCGCTCAGTACCGCTGCGCCGATGCGGGCCGTCACCATGTTCTTTCCCTGCACGCTTGTCAGATCGCTTGGGACGGCGCGTGGCGTTACGCCGGGGCGATGGCACGCAGTCGACCAACTGCAGCAGCATTCCCAAACTAGACAGTTCAGACTGAACAGTTTAGCCTGCATATATGGGTGAGGTTGACGAGTCGGCGATCCGGGCGGCGAGGGATCTACGGGTGGTGTTCAGCAGGTTGCGCCGCCGACTGCGTGCGGTGGCCACCGCCGACGACCTCACCCCGCCGCAGACCGCGGTGCTGCTACGCCTCGTCAAGGACGGTCCCGCGTCGACCAGCGAACTGGCCGGAGCGGAGCGGGTTCGTCCGCAGTCGATGGCCGCAACCGTGGCCGGCCTCGACCGGCACGGGTTGATCGTGCGGGTGCCCGACCCGCACGACGGACGTCGCCAGGTCATCACGTTGACCCCCGTCGGCCGGCGTCGCGCCGAAAGCGACCGCAAGGTTCGCGAGGAATGGCTGGTGCAGGCCATGCAAGACCGTTACACCGAGCGTGAACGCCAGACGATCACCGAGGCTCTGGAGTTGCTCGGCCGGCTCGAAGAGTGACGAAAGGCAGAACATGACAATGCATGTGGGTGTGCACTACATCGACTTCTTACCCGGCCCGGCCGAGCGGCTCGGCCCCACGCTCGCCGCCACCGCCAAGGCCGCCGACGATGCCGGGGTGGAGGTGTTCAGCCTCGCCGACCACCTGTTCCAGATGGAAGGCGTCGGCGCCGCCACCGACCCGTTCCTGGAGGGGTACACCTCGCTTGGCTACCTGGCCGCAGCGACCGAGCGGATCACGCTGAGCATGCTCGTCACCGGTGTCACCTACCGCTATCCCGGTGTGCTCGCCAAAGCCATGACGACACTGGATGTCCTGGCGGGGGGCCGAACAATGCTCGGGCTCGGCGCCGCCTGGTACGACCGCGAACACCACGCCCTCGGCATCCCCTACCCGCCGCTGGGCGATCGCTTCGAGATGCTCGAGGAGACGTTGCAGATCTGCCTGCAGATGTGGAGCGAGAACGACGGCCCCTTCGTGGGCACGCACTACCGGCTCGCCGAGACGATCTGTCAGCCACAACCGATCCGGCGACCGCCGATCCTGCTCGGCGGCTCGGGCGAGAAGAAGACGCTGCGCCTGGTCGCCCAGTACGCCGACGTGTGGCACAGCACCGCTGCGCTCGAGGAGTTGCCGCACAAACTCGATGTACTGCGCAGGCATTGCGACACGGTGGGCCGGGACATGAACGAGATACGGCTGGCAGCAACCATTTTGGACGATCCGTTCGGCGACATCGACGCCTACCTGCGAGGAATGGACCGCTACGGCGAACTCGGCTTCGACCCGATCACCACCGGACCGTTACCCGGCAACCCGAACCCGGTGGGCTGGGTCAACCGCCTGGGCGACGAGGTGCTCCCCCGGTTGCGGTAGTGCTAGATCCGCTCAGGCGCCCGGCGCGGTCACCAGGTCGCGCGCCCGCAGCGCCAGCCACAACTCTGCCGTGTGCGCGGTGGTCGACAGATTGCGGCCGGTGATCTCTTCGATCCGGCGCAGCCGGTAGGCCACGGTCTGGCGGTGCACGCCCACTTCGGTGGCGGTGGCCTGCCACGACTTATCCAGCCGCAGAAAGGTATCCAGCGTGTCGGCCAGATCGGAGCCGTGGGCGATGTCATAGGCGAGCAACGCACCGAGCACCCGGTCCACCACCAGCTGGGCCTCGTCGGCGTCACGCAGGACCGACAGCAGGGTAGCGTCACGGCGGTGCTCACGGCGGATGTCCTGCTGCACCAACAGCACGGCTGCGGCCGTCGCCACGTGCTGAAGCAACACCAGATCTGTTGGCGCGCATCAGAATTCGTAGGCCACCAGCACGGTGGGATCCTCGTCGGGAACCTCGACAACCTGCCCGCGCATCCCGTCCTGATCGAGGTGGAGCACACCGGGCAGAGCGCCACCGCGCCGCGACCAGGTCGACCACCGCGCGGACGTCTGGGTGGCGCCGTTGCATGAGATCGCCGAGCATGTCCGCGGTCTGGACCTGGCGCCGCGATCCATCACCCGGCCGGGCCCGGCCGACTTCTGAGCCGTCAGTCCGCGGCGTCGGCCGCGGCGAAGAACGCCAGTTCCAGGTGCATCGCACGGCGGTAGGCGGTGCGCACCGCCGGGGTGTCGTGCGCGTGGCCGTCGAGCAGCTCTTCCAGAACCCTGGCGATCTGCTCGAATTCCGTTGCTGCATAGGTCTGTACCCACGCGCGGTAGGAACCTGCCCGGTCGGCGTCCAGTGACCGGCCCAGCCACGCATACAGCCGCATGCACGGCGTCATCGCCGCGACGATGACGCCGAGGTCACCGGTGGCCGCTGTCGCCAGGAGGAACTCGGTGTAGGCCGACGTCGCCGGCAGCGGTGTCACCTCGGCCATGTCGATGCCCCACGACTGCGCGTAGGAGGCGTGCAGGGCCAGTTCCTCACGGACGCCGGTGATCAGGTCGGCCAGCGCCAGCAGTGTCGCGGTGTCGGTGCTGCGTGCCAGGGCCAGCGCGTAGGCGCGGGCGAAGGCCTCCAGGAAGTAGGCGTCCTGGGCGATGTAGGTGGCGAACTGGTGGCGGGGCAGTGTGCCGTCGGCGATGCCGCGGACGAACGGGTGTGCCAACACCTCGGCAGCCAAGTCGGCATTGTCCGACCACAGCCGGGCGGACAGGCTCACGACCGGCCGGCCTGATCGGTCTGATCGGCCTTCGCCAGCAGAACACTGGCCACCCACTCGACGTGGTCTACCGACTCGTCCAACGTGAGCCGCCCGGCGAGCAGTCCGGCCAGCGCGGCACTGAGTGCGGCGTTGAGTCCGAAGGTGATGTTGGGGACCATGTCTGGTGCGACACCGTCGAGCAGGCGGTCGAGCAGCTCGACGTTGGTGCGCTGCATCTGGTCGATCGTCGACTTCACCTCGGGGTCGTTGGAGGTCATCATCTGCAGCATCAACGCGGTCATCTCCGGGTTGCGGTTGAACGCACGCTGGGCTCTCCGCAGGTAGTCCAGGACGGCCGGCAGCGGGTCCCCGCCAGTGCGGCCGCCACCTGCCAGTACCCGGCGGGTCAGCCGCTTCTGCCAGTCCTCCAGCGCCGCGGCGAGCAGGTTCTCCTTGGAGGAGAAGTACCGGTACAGCGTCGCCAGCGCCACCTCGGAACGATGCGCCACGTCGCGCATCTGCACCGCGTCCGCACCGACCTCGGCGATCAGCGCGATGACGTCCTCGATGATCCTGGCCCGGCGTGCAAGTTGGCCGCTGGTCATGTCCGACAGCGGGATGACCCGGCCGCCGTGCGACACCAGATCGGTGGCTGAGGTGTTGACGGTTCGACCTCCGGTTCGGACCCGCCAGCTGAGGCAAGGTAGAGAACGGACTTCTGTGATCGTACGCCATGAGCCGCTACCGACGACAATTGTCGCTGGTAGCGGCTTGACACTAAGTAGAACAGTGTTTCACCATGGTTCGGCGACGGCACGTATCGCTGCTCTTGCTCGAATCCTCGGTTTGGAGAACTGACACCTCATGGCACTGGCGATCAGCACCGAACAAGAGCACCTGGCCCAGGCCGTCGCCCAGTTCGCGGCCCGGCACTCGCCGATCGACAAGACCCGGGCGGCGTTCGACTCCATCGCCGCCGGCGAACTGCCCACGTGGTGGGAGGAATTCACCGCTCACGGTTTCCACGCCGTCCACCTCAGCGAGGAGACCGGCGGGCAGGGCGGCACGCTCGCCGACATGGCGTGCGTCGTCGAAGCGGCGGCGGCCGCGCTACTGCCGGGACCGCTGCTGAGCACCGCGACGGCCAGCGCCGTGGCCACCTTGGCCGACGACTCGGGAGCACCGCTTCTCACCGACCTCGCCGGGGGCACCACCGCCGTCGTCGTACTTCCGGAGGACTCCTCCGTGCGGGCCGTCCGCGACGGCGACCGGTGGCGGCTGAGCGGATCGACCTCGACAACGCTGGGACTGCTTGGTGCCCAACGCGTTCTGCTCGCCGCACACAGTGGTGAGGCACAGCTGTGGTTCGCCCTGGACGTCGCGACCGCTGACGGTGGGATCACCGTCGAAGCGCAGCGCGGCACCGACCTGAGCACCGATGTCGGCGTACTGACCCTCGACGGCCACGCGGTTCCGGCCGACGCCGTGGTGTCGGGTATCGACACCACGCGCGCCCGCTGCGTCGTGGCGTCGCTGGCGGCATGCGCGGCCGCGGGCACGGTGCACCGCGGCGTCGAGATGGCGGTGGAGCACATCCGCAGCCGTGAACAGTTCGGCAAGCCAGTCGGCGCGTTTCAGGCGCTGCAACACAAGGCCGCGGTGCTGCTGGTGAACGCGGAGCTGGCCGCCGCGGCGGCCTGGGATGCGGTGCGCGCCATCGACGAGGACATCGACCAGCACCGGCTGGCAGCCGCGTCGGCGGCCCTGATGGCCGTGTGCACCGGACCTGACCTGATGCTCGACGCGCTGCTGATGTTCGGCGCGATCGGCTACACCTGGGAACACGACGTCCACCTGTACTGGCGGCGGGCCACCACGCTGGCCGCCTCCCTCGGGCCCACGACGCGCTGGGGACGTGAAGCCGGCCAGCTGGCCCGGACGCTGAACCGTTCCACCGCAATCAATCTCGGTGACGTCGAGAAGGACTTCCGGGTGTCGGTCGCCGCGACGCTAGACGCGGCAGCCGCCCTGCGCAACGAGACCCTCACCGACGACCGCCGGGCACCGGGGCTGGCCTACGGTTCGCAGCGCGACCTGCTGGTGCGGGCCGGGTTGGTCGCACCGCATCTGGCACCGCCGTGGGGTCTGGCCGCCACGCCGGTGCAGCAGGTGATCATTGGCGAGGAGTTCGACAAGCGCCCCGAGCTGACCCGGCCGTCATTGAACATCGCCGAGTGGATCCTGCCGACGATCCTCGACGCCGGCACCGACGCGCAGCGGGAGCGGTTCGCCGGGCCGATCCTGGCCGGGACGCAGCGCTGGTGCCAGTTGTTCAGCGAGCCCGGCGCGGGTTCGGACCTGGCGTCGCTGAGCACCCGTGCCCAGCAGGTCGACGGCGGCTGGCTGGTCAACGGCCACAAGATCTGGACCTCCTCGGCGCACCTGGCCCAGTTCGGCGCGTTGCTGGCCCGCACCGATCCCGAGGCCGGCAAGCACCGGGGCATCAGTTACTTCCTGATCGACATGTCCTCCCCCGGCATCGAGGTCAGCCCGATCAAGCAGGCCAGCGGCCAATTCGACTTCAACGAGGTGTTCCTCACCGACGTCTTCGTGCCCGACGAGATGCTGGTCGGTGAGCCCGGCGACGGCTGGGATCTGGCGGTGGCGACCATGGCCGTCGAACGCACCGCGATCGGCAACTACGTCAACATCGACCGCTGCGAGCCACTGCGGCGGATGGCCGACGCCGACGGCCCCGACCACGACGCCGTCCTGCAGGCGCTCGGCGGGATCGAAGCCCACACCACCGCGATCAAGGCGATGGTGCTGCGTGAGACCCTGCGCCTGGTCGAGGGCCAGGGGCCGGGGCCGGCGTCGAGCATCGCCAAGTACGCGATGGTGCTGCTGCTGCGTCGGGCCGCCACTGCAACGCTCGGACTCACCGGACGTCTTGGCATGCTGGCCGATTCCGACCCCGCGGTGATCGGTCCGTACTTCGACATGCCCTCGGAGTTGATCGGCGGCGGTACGGCCGAGATTCAGCTGACCATCATCGCCTCGATGATCCTGGGCCTGCCCCGCAAGTAGGGCCGACTGGCGCCCCATCGGCTAGTACAGGACGCGGCGGACGTTGTCTTCGCAGTAGCGCTCCTCGAGCTGCGCGTCGGTCCAGTCCGTTCGCAACGCCTTGGCCAGCTGGGCGACGCTGGGCAGCGCAGTGGGATTCCAGGTCTCCGGCTTCCAGGCGTCGGACCGCAAAAAGGCCTTGGCACAGTGGAAGAACACCTCCTCGATGTCGATCTCGAGTGCCAGCAGCGGCCGCTTGCCCGCGACGACCATGGTGTCGAAGTAGTCGGCGTCGGCGAGGATTCGGGCCCGCCCGTTGATCCGCAACGTGTCACCGCGACCGGGGATGAGGAAGACGGTCCCAACCTGGGGACGCTGCAGAACGTTGAGGTAGCCGTCGACGCGCCTGTTGCCGGGCCGGTCCGGGATCGCGATGGTGCTTTCGTCGATGACGTGGACGAAGCCCGGCGGGTCGCCCTTGGGTGAAACGTCCACCCGGCCGTCGCCGTCGGTCGTCGCCACGAACACCAGCGGCGAATGGGCCAGCCAGTCGCGCTGCACCGGCGAGAGCCGGTCCTTGACCTTGTTCGCGACGTAGGGATCGGGTTCACCGACGATCGCCCGGAGGTCGGCGACCGTACTCACTTCACGGCGCATCGCGTCAGAGTCCTCTCGGCGTCGGTTCCGTGCCAACGGCCTACTTCACCGAAGCTACTTCACCAAAGCGATCGCGAAACCGTCCCACCCCTTGAGCCCGACTGTCTGGATGGCGGCGCAGTCCAGATGTGGATGGGTACTGATCATCTCGAGCATGTCGCGTACGCCGCGGCCCTGGCCGTCACCCTCCGTCGGGTCGACGATGCGGCCGTGGCGTACCACGTTGTCCACGATGATCACGGTGCCGGGCCGGCCGAGCTGGACGGCCCACTGTACGTAGGCGGTGTTGTTCTCCTTGTCGGCGTCGATGAACACCAGATCGAAGTCGCCGGTCAGCGTGGGCAGGCTGTCCAGCGCGGCACCGACGACGATGTCGACCCGGTCGGCAACCCCGGCGCGCTCGAGGTTCATCTGCGCCACCTCGGCGTGGCGCGGTTCGTACTCCAGCGTCACGACGCTGCCTTCGGCGCCGACACCGCGCGCCAGGCAGATCGTGCTGTAGCCACCCAGCGTGCCGATCTCGAGCACCCGGCGCGCCGCGGCGATGCGGGTCAGCAAGTAGAGCAGCCGCGCGCTCTGCGGGGACACCTCGATCGGCGGCAGCCCCGCAGCGGCCGAGTCGGCGAGTGCGGCCGCTAGCACCGGGTCATCGTCAAGCAGGAGCCGGTCCAGCAACGCATCGACGGGCTGCCAGTCGTCCGGACCGATCGTGTCGTTCACCGGCCCACCGTAACCCGTGCCGACGGCGCTCAGCGCACGCCCTGCTTGGCGTACACCACCCGCAGGACATGACCGGCCTCCGGCCCCATCACCGCCTCGGCCAGCGCGCAGAACGTCGCGGTGAAGTTCGGTCCGTGGGCGGGGCCGGCCGGGGTCAGGTGATGAGCGATCTCGTGCAGAATCACCAGCTCCCGCATCGCCCAGTCGGCGGTGTTCCGATCTGGGACGGCGATGACCGCTGTGCCGTCGCGGTTTTCGTAGTGCGCGGCGGTGGCGGCTCGCCTGGTCCGCACTCCGAGCGGCCCGGCGACCGGCCACCGCTCGCGCACCGCGGGCAGGGTGAGCACGTCGCCGACGTAGCGTCGCACCGACTCCATCGAGGCGAAGCGTCCCTCCGGGGGAAGCGTCAGCTGCGTGCCGAAGAACTCGATGGTGCGCGAACTGTGTTGGGCGGCACGGTCGAACAGCATTCGGACGAACTCCTCGGCGGCGTAGACCTGGGAGCGCTGGCTGTCGCGCTCGCTCACCCGCGCAGCCGGGTGCGCGCCCCCGGCAGTTCAGGACTCGACCCCAATCGGGCTTGGCGCCCCGCTCGGTCACCGGCTCGCCGCGCCGCCGACGAATAGCCGGCGGAAGCCCGGCTGGCCTGCCAGGTGCCGCGCGCCTTGGACGTTTGCCGGTAGTAGCTTCGCAGCTCGAGTTCCTTGTCGCGCAAAGCCAATTCGGTTCCCGGTGCGGTGCGCCGATCGCTGGTGGCTTCCCGCCTTGCCTCGTCCCGCGCCTCGGCGAGGCGCTGGGCGACGCGGGCTCCGAAGGCCAGCTGAAAGTTCAGCCGCGCGGTGATCGTCGGCGTCGGGCGGTGCGCACCGGTGGCCAGGTAGGCATCGCAGGAGCGCACCATCTGCACCACCAGGCTGGCGTAGAGAGCATGGCTGGCGTCGATGTCCTCGGCGAACCCGTACGCGTAGACGAACGTCGAGTTCGAGGCAACGTCGCACTGCACGTCATTGGCCGCGGCGATGCCGGCGAACAACTGCACGTAGGTCCGCAGGCCTCGGCTGCCGGGTTCGCCGATCGTGATCGTCCGCTGGGTCGGCACCTGCCCGGCGGTCCGCGCCGCCGAGTGGGCCCGGGCTACGGCGAGATCGATCGACGTGGCGGTGGCCAGCCGCTGGGCCGCGGCCATGAAAGCCTCGGCCTCGTGGGCGTTGTCGGTGCCCTCGGCCTGGCGGAGCAGCGCGGCGATCCGCGCGAGCATCTTGTCCTCGCTCATGAGCGCCAACCTAGGTGAGCGCTCCGACGGCCGCGCTCCGCAGAATGGAATTGATCCACAGGCCCCACATTAACGGCGTTACTTGGTGACGAACTGATCCAGTGCCGCGGTCAGCTGCGGTGACAACGGACCCGGTTTGGCGTAGTTGCCGACGTTGTCGGTCGGATCGTCGCGCAGGACGTGGTTGACGCCCTTGAGTTGGACGAAGGTCAGGGCGGTGTGCGCGAGCGCTGCGGTCAGCGGTTTCATGTCCGCACAGTTGGCCTGCCCGTCGGCGTCCGAACAGGTGACCAGCACCGGCGTACCGGCCGGGATGCGGGCAGCCAGGTCGAGGGGGTCGATGGCATCGGCCTCGGCGACGGCTTTGGCGTTACCGGGGTTGAGGATCGCGCTGAGCCCTTCCGGCAGCTTCGGCGGCACTGTGCCCTTGGTACGGACCTGCTCGACGGCGGCGTTCCACTCGGCGACCGCCTGGTCGGCCTGCTGACGATTCTTCTGACCGCTCGCGACGGCGGCCGCCATGTCGGCGTTGACCCGAGCGGTGATGAGGTCGAGGTAGCGGCCCGCCAGCGGCTGCAACAGAGCCAGCGTGTGGATCTTGGGCGCTCCCGCGGAGGTGTCGTCGGCCAGGGTCATCGCATGGATGGTGCCTTCGCCGAGGGCGTACACCGAAATCCGGTTCTTGTCGGTGCCGGACTGGTCGGCCAGGAACCGTACTGCCGACTTGGCGCCGGTGGTGTAGACCGCACTGCCCACGTCGGCGGCGTGCTCGGCGTACGGGCCCAGACCGGTCTGGCCGGTGCCCACCTTGTCATAGCGCAGCGAGGCCACCCCGTGTTCGGAGAGATACTCGGCCAGCTGGCGCATGTTGCCGATCGGCCCGGCGACGTTGTTGTCACCGTTGCGGTCGGTGCGCCCGCTCTCCGAGATCAGCAGTGCCGCCGGCGCCTGCGAGCCGCCATGCTGATGCCGGTAGGTGCCGTGCACGGTCAGCCCGTCGGCGACGAAGGAAACCTCGTCGTCGACCCAGGCGTGCTGCGAACCGTTGTTCGAGGAACAGCCGGCGAGCAGGAGCAGCGCCACCGCGGCAAGCACCTGAATCCAGGTGCTCCGGCGCGATCTCACAGCCTGGCCTCGATCCAGGCGGTCACGTCGTCGAGCACCCGATCGCGCTCCGGCTCGTTGAAGACCTCGTGGTAGAGCTCCGGGTAGACCTTGCGGTTCACATCGGTGGAGCCGACGCAGTCAACCAGCCGTTCGCTGCCCGCGGGAAGGACCAGGCGGTCCGCGCCGCCGTGCACGACCAGCAGTGGCGCGGTGAGCCGGCGAGCCCGCTGTGGCATCGTCTCCCCGACCTTGACCAGCGCCTTGGCGATGCCGGCGGGAACCTTGCCGTGCCACACCAGCGGGTCGGCGTTGTAGGCGGCCACCACCGCGGGGTCGCGGGACACGGCGTTGGAGTCCAGCTCCTGCACGGGCAGGTTCGGCAGCACCGAACCCACCGCCTTGCCGAGGAACGCCTTGACCGGCGGCACGCCGACATTGGCGGCGACGGCTGGACCGGAGAGCACCATCAGGTCGAAGTCGCCGGGATGGGCTGTCCCGTAGGTGAAGACGATGCCGCCACCCATGGAGTGCCCCAGCACGACACGGGGCAGCTCCGGGTGTTCGGCGGTGGCAATCTTGACCAGGGTGTCGAAATCCCCGGTGTATTCGTCGATGCTGCGCACCTGCACCCGTCGGCCGGCGGAGCGGCCGTGGCCGCGGTGATCGAGGGCGTAGGTGATCAGCCCGGCCTGGCCGAAGCGCTCGGCGACGTAGCCGTAGCGGCCGGCATGTTCACCGAGGCCGTGCGAGAGGACGACCACGCCGCGCGGCCCGGCGTCCGGTGTCCACACGTCATAGACGATGCGAACACCCCCGACCCCGTCGAACGTCCGCTCGGTGCGTGTTGTGACCATCAGGGGAGCGTAACGGGGCGCCCTCGCTCACGTCGGTTCCGGCTGTCGGGGGTCGTGCGTAGGCTGGCGGCTGTGGGCGTCCTGGCACAAAATCTCGACGATGCCGGGGACCCGCGCCGCAGCGGTTCCGATGCCCGATTCACGGCCCAATTCACGGCCCAATTCACGGCCCAATTCACGGCCCAAACCGAGCCGTACCGGCGCGAACTACTGGCGCACTGCTACCGGATGGCGGGCTCGCTGCATGACGCCGAGGACCTGGTTCAGGAGACGCTGCTGCGAGCGTGGAAGTCGTTCGACCGGTTCGAGGGCAAGTCCTCGGTGCGCACCTGGCTGCACCGCATCGCCACCAACACCTGCCTGACCGCGCTGGAGGGACGGCAACGCCGGCCGCTGCCCACCGGGCTGGGCGCGCCGAGCGCCGATCCCGCCGCCGACCTCGTGGAGCGCTCCGAGGTGGCGTGGTTGGAGCCGATACCCGCGACGTTCTATGACGACCCGGCTGACCCCTCGACAATCGTGGCCTCACGGGAGTCGGTCCGGCTGGCGTTCGTCGCCGCGCTGCAACACCTCTCGCCGCGCCAGCGGGCAGTGCTGGTGCTGCGTGACGTGCTGCAATGGCGCGCAGCAGAGGTGGCCGAGGCCGTCGGCACCTCCACGGCCGCGGTCAACAGCCTGCTGCAGCGGGCCCACGCCCAGCTCGACGAGGTGGGCCCGAGCCAGGACGATCAGCTCTCGCCACCGGAGTCCGCCGAGGCCCGCGAGCAGCTGGCCCGCTACATCGCGGCGTTCGAGGACTACGACATCGAGCGCCTGACCGAGATGTTCACCGCCGACGCCGTCTGGGAGATGCCGCCGTTCACCGGCTGGTACCAGGGTGGCCCCGCGATCGGCACGCTCATCCACCAGAACTGCCCGGCCGAGGCGCCCGGCGACATGCGGCTGTTGCCGTTGACCGCGAATGGCCAGCCCGCCGCGGCGATGTACATGCGGTTGCCCGGCACCGGCGGGCGCCACGTGCCGTTCCAGTTGCACGTCCTCGACATCGGCCCAGGCGGCGTCTCACACGTCGTGGCCTTTCTCGACACCAGCCTGTTCGCGAAGTTCGGCCTGCCGGACGTGCTATAGGTCAGGACCGCTGCAGTTCGATCACCGGGATGACGCGTGTCGTCTTGCGCTGGTAGTCGCCGAATTGTGGTTCAGCCGCAGCCTGTTTGGCGTAGATCTCGTCGCGTTCGGCGCCGGATAGCACGCGGGCGGTGACGGGAAAGGTCTCGGTGCCGAACTCGACCGTCGTCGCCGGATTGGCGACGAGGTTGTGGTACCAGTCCGGGTTGGTGTCGGCACCGGCCTTGCTGGCGAAGACGAAGATCCGGCCGTCTTCGACATACGGCACCAGCGGGACGATCCGTTCGGCTCCCGACTTGGCGCCGGTGTGGTGCACCAGCACCAGCGGCTTTCCCTCGAACATGCCGCCGGCCTTGCCGCCGTGGGCCCGGAACTCCTCGATCACCGCGCGGTTCATGTCCGCGAGACTGCGTGCCTCTGTCATGGCTCAACCGTAACCGCGAATCGCGGTCACGGACTCGATGTCGGGAGTTCCGTTGGTGTGGCTTGTCAGAGGCCGAGCGAGTCCTGCGCGGTGCGCAACGTGGTGGCGGATGCCTGCAGGCCGAGCAACTCGTGAACGGCCAGTGGAACCTGCAACACCTCGCCGGCACCGGCTGCCGACACCACGGTCGGCAGGGACAAGGCCACGCCGCTGATTTCGTACGCCCCGTGCTGGACGGTGGAGACCGGCATGACGCGGTGCTGATCGCCCAGGATCGCCTCGACGATGCGTGCGGTCGACAGCCCGATCGCGAGGTTGGTCGCCCCCTTGCCCTCGATGATCTCGTAGGCGGCGTTGACCACCTCGGCCGAGATCGCCGCCCGGGTCGCCTCACCGAACACCTGGGCGCCGTCGGTGCGGAACTGGTCGGCGGGAACTCCGCCGACGGAAACGCTGGACCACAGCGAGATCTCGGAGTCGCCGTGTTCACCGACGATGAAGCCATGCACATTGCCGACGGCCAGCCCCGCCCGTTGCGCGACGAGATAACGAAAACGCCCGCTGTCCAACACAGTTCCGGATCCGAAGACGCGACCCGGTGGTGCGTCGACGGCCTGGGCGGCGGCATAGGTCACGACATCCACCGGGTTGGTGACGAAGACGATCACCGCCTTCGGTGACAGTTCGAGCAACTGTGGGGTGAGCTGTTGCGCCATGGCCACATTGGTGGCCGCCAGCTCCAGGCGGCTCTGCCCCGGATGCTGTTTGGCTCCTGCGGTGACGACGATGATGGCCGAGCCCGCGGTGATGTCGAGTTGGTCGGAGCCCGACACCGTGCAGTGTGGGACGAACTGGCTGCCGTGGTTGAGGTCGAGGACCTCGGCGCGCACCTTCTTGGCGTTGACGTCATAGAGCGCCAACGCGCCTGCCGATCCGCGGATCAGGCAGGCGTAGGCGATCGCAGTGCCCACGCTGCCGACCCCGATGATGGAAACCTTGTGGTTCCGTTGTTCGGACACGTCCCCATCATCGGGTACCGCTCGCGGGTGGGCGCAGTCCGAGCTGCCTTAGTCGATGCCGACGATCTCCTGCGCGATGACGGCCACCCGGGTCTGTGCGGCTGAGACGAGCCGCTGCCGAGCCTTGTGTGCCTCTTCGTAGGCGATGATCGCCCGCAGGTCGGACGGCTCGCTGAGATCCTTGACCGCCGCGACGGCCTCGTTCAGGTTGAGCTCGTCGTACCCGGCGATGGGCAGTTCCTCGGGTGCCAGCACACCGGTGGCGCTGCGCATCGAGTGCAGAGCGTCGGCGGCGCCGTCGGCACCTTCGCGCCGGGCCACCCGTTCGGCGGTTTCCAGCGCGGCGTCGCGGGAGGCTGCCACGGCCTTGACTGCCACCTCACCGGCGTGTGCGCCGCGGCTGACCAGGTCGTCGACGGCGGGCCGGGTGTTACGGAGCGCATCCAGGGCTCGGTCGATGCCGCGGACCGACGAGATCATCGGCCAGTTGGCCACCCGCATCGCCAGCCCGGTCGCGATCTGCAGTGGCGTGCGGCGCAGCGCGGCCGGACCACCGAGGGCGTCCTCGGCCAGGACGGTGGTCAGCCAGCCAACGGTCGCCGAATGCGCGGTGATCAGGCGGTTGGCCAGGCTCTCGACCTCGGACTGGCGGGTGGCCACGGCCAGCGCCTTCAGGTAGCGGGAACGATCGAGCAACTGGCCTTCCAGGGCGAGGTCACCGAGCAGCGCCTCGTCGAACGGCTGCGCCTGCTCGGTGAGCGCTTTGACGGCGGCCGCGGCACGGCCGAAGAACGGGCCGATCACGTCCGGGAAGCCACCGAGGTCGCGGATCGCAGTCTCGATGGCGTCGGCCCGCTCGCGACCGTTCTGGGCGTTCTGGGTGAGTTCACGGCGCACGGCCTCGGTGCGCGCCTGCGCGACGCGGGCTTCGGCGATCTGGATTTCGGTGTTCGTAAGATCGAGGACGGCCCGCAGCTGGGCGAGCAAAGTGGTGGTATCGGGATTGGACATGGGTTTCCCCTCATGCGTTGACGGATGTGTGTCGGCGCGGGGTTTGCACCTCTGCGTGCGTCTACCCGATCCACCCCGGACCTACGCGTGTTCTATGCATGTTTGCCGTTGGTCACAGATACGTCACACTGGAAATCGCTATCAATTAAGGCGATTCGCGAATCGATAAGCGCGGTTAACCCGTTCACAAGCGAGTAGCCGAGCGCGCAAAACATTTCCGGCAAGGTGCGGCCAATGTCACTGCGGTCGACCGTAACGCAGACGCGCGTGTCAATACCGGCCTGAGAACCGACGTTTGCCGCAAAACGCCACGGGTACTTTGGTTTTCAGGAAGGGGGAACTCAGTGCAGATGACTGCGTTTCGAAAGAAGGAAGTGATAATGAACTTCAGCGGTAACGCGTCGGGAAAGAAGGCCGGCCAGAAGGCTTGGGCCCTGACGACGGGGTGGCTCGTGGGCGGCATGGCAGTGGCGACACTGATCGCACCGGTCGCCATGGCGGCGCCTGACTGCAACAGCGCCACGGTCGCCGACACGGTCAGCACGGTGACCGGATCGGCGCATCAGTATCTGGCCAACCATCCCGGCGCCAATCAGGTGCTGACGGCGGCCTACCACCAGCCTCGGCCGGAGGCCGCGGCCAATGTGCGGGGTTATTTCACCGCCAACCCCGGCGAGTACTACGACCTGCGCGGCATCCTGGCGCCGCTCGGCGACGTCCAGCGCCAGTGCAACGTCTCGGTACTGCCCGCCAACCTGCAGTCGGCCTACGACGAGTTCATGACCGGCTGACCGGCTCACACCGGATGCGGTCCGCCGCCACAGCCGTCGTGGCGTGGCGGCGGATTGCGTTGCGGGGCCCTCAGCTGCCCAGCCGCTCCAGCGCTGTGGTGGTGAGCGCGTCGAAGGCCCGAAGCTGCGCCGCCGTCATGCCGTCGAAGAGCACCGACCCCACGAGCGCGACATGACCGGGCGCGGCGTTGGTGAGCGCTTCGGTACCGGCACGAGTGATCCCCACGGTCGCACCGCGCCGGTCCTGATCACTGCCGCGCCGGTCGACCAGGTTGCGAGCCCGCATCCGGCTCAACTGGTGCGAGAGCCGGCTCTGCTCCCAGCCGAGCTCGTCGGCCAGCTCGAACACCCGCATCGGCCCCCGCTCGGAAAGGCTCACCAACACGTCGTAGTCGGCCAGCGACAACCCGCAGTCCGCCTGCAGCTGCCGGTTCATCGCCGCCTGCAGTCGGGTAACCATCGCCAGGTAATTGCGCCAGATCCGCTGTTGGTCACCGGTCAGCCAGCGCTGCGTCATGGCCCGAGCCTAGCGGAATACATGACACGTCATCCATGTTGTCGAGTTCGACGCCCGCCACCTAGGCTGGCAAGGATCCCAAGGGGTGATGACATGGCCGCAACCGTCGACATCAGACGTGCCGCCGACCGCGCAGCGACGAAGATCGACTGGCTGGACTCGAAGCACTCGTTCTCGTTCGGGCATCATTACGACGCCGCCAACACCCACCACGGGCTGCTGCTGGTGAACAACGACGACATCGTGTCACCGGGCACCGGGTTCGACACCCACCCGCACCGCGATATGGAGATCGTCACCTGGGTGTTGCAGGGCTCGCTGGTACACCAGGACTCGGCCGGGCACTCCGGCGTCATCTATCCCGGTCTGGCCCAGCGGATGTCGGCCGGCCGCGGCATTTTACATTCGGAGAAGAACGACTCCTGGACACTGACCGGAAGCCAAAGCCACAGTGAGCCTGTGCATTTCGTTCAGATGTGGGTGGTGCCCGACGAGTCCGGCGCCGACCCCGGATATCAACAGCTCGAGATCGACGACGAGTTGTTGCGCGGCGGCCTGGTCACCATCGCCTCTGGAATGCCCGAGCACCGCGACCAGAGCGCCATCGCCATCCGCAACCGCTACGCGGCACTGCATGGAGCCCGTTTACAACCGGGTGAGACGGTCCTGCTGCCCGAGGCCCCCTATCTGCATCTGTTCGTCCCGCGTGGCGCGGTGACGTTGGAGGGGGCGGGCGAGCTGCACCAGGGCGACGCGGTGCGCTTCACCGCATCGGGCGGCCAGCGGGTTACCGCGGTGGAGCCGTCCGAGATCCTGGTCTGGGAGATGCATGCCGGGTTGGCGGCTTAAGCTCGGCGCCACCCCGGCGGTGGCGCTGGTGGCGGTGCTGACGGCGTCGTGCGGGCAACCGGCCCCACCGGCCCCGCCCGCCCCGTCGGTGTCTGCGCCGGCCGGCTTGGTGCCCACGATCGTTGCGGTGCCGACCGGGCTGTCCGCGGCGCCGTTCGACACCGTCCGGCAGGCCCTGATCCCGGCGGGCTGGACGATGGCGGTGTGGGCGCGGGTGCCCAAGGCCCGGTTAGCCGCATGGACGCGCGACGGCGCCCTGCTGGTGTCGACTCCCGCCACCGGCCAGGTGCTGCGACTGACCCCATCCGGACAGAGCGCCACCAGCTCGGTTCTGCTCGACGGACTCGACCAGCCGCACGGTCTGGCCTTCGATGGTCCCACGCTCTACGTCGCCGAAAGCGACCAGATCGACGCCTTCACCTATGCCGACGGCCAGGTCGGCGAGGCCCGCACGGTAGCGGGCGACCTACCGGATGCCCGCAGCCCCGAACTGGGCGGTGCGTATGCCCATGCTCTCAAGAGCGTTGCGGTAGGCCCGGATTCGGCGATCTACTTCTCCATCGGATCGACCGGGAACATCAGTGCCGAGGACCGGTCTGCCACCCCGCCGCGCGCGACGATCATGCGGATCCCGCCCGGCGGCGGCCCGGCGGTGCCCTTCGCCACCGGCGTACGTAACGGCACCGGGTTGGCGATCGCGCCGGACGGATCGCTGTGGACCGCGGTCAACAACCGCGACCAGATCGCCGACCCGCGCCCCGGTCCGTCCTACGGACGGGTGACCGACTACGTCAACGACCATCCGCCGGAGTCGATCGCCCGGCTGACTCCCGGGCGCGAATTAGGTTGGCCGTTCTGCAATCCCGATGTCGAGAACGGTCCGGTCTTCCTCCGCGACGCCCAGACCAATCCCGATGGCAACCGGTTGGATTGTGCGGCGTTGCCTCCGGTTGAGCAGACCCTCGGGGCGCACTCTGCTCCGCTGGGCATGAGCTTCGCCGAGGCGGCCCTGCCGAGCCCGTTCACCTCGGGCGCCCTGGTCGCGATGCACGGTTCCTGGAACCGCACCCCGCCGCGGGCGCCGGAGGTGTCGTTCTTTCCGTGGGTGAACGGCCTTTTGGGCCCGCAGCAGACCCTCGTGGGTGGCTTCCAGAGTTCCGATGGCAGTCGCTGGGGCCGTCCGGTGGCCGCAGTGCCAAGCCCCGATGGCGCGGTGTACATCACCGACGATTACGCCGGTGCGGTGTACCGGCTCGCACCGCCGGGCCGCTGAGCAGTGCGAGCAGTTAGTGGTGGACGCGATTGTTCTTACCGGTGACGCCGAGATATATCGCGATCAGGATGACTGCGACCACGATCCCCACCAGGAACGGGATGACCGCAAACCCGCCGTTGGAGTTGGCGTACCCGACCTGGTAGGTGATCCACGAGCCCAGGAACGAGCCGACCGCACCGAGCAGGATCGTCATGATGACGCCGATGTTCTGCTTGCCGGGCATCACCAATCGCGCCAGCGCCCCGACGATCAGGCCGACCACAATCGCTCCGATAATCGTTCCGATCATTGCTACTCCTCGTGTTCTGGCGGGGCTCAGCGCTCCGCGCCTAGCAGGAGTTCCCCGGAACGGCCGCTCATAACCACCACTCACCGGCCGACTCCGCGCCAGCAAAGCCCCCGAACGCGATGGTGACAAGCCTGCGACCGAACCGTCACGGCATTGTTACGGATGTTGACAGCGTTAGCCGTGAGGTTATTGTGAAGTTTGCCGAACTCCGCCTGTCGTGACGAAAGGCCGACTGTGCCAACCCCAGCCGCACACCTGCGACGCGTCGCCGCGGCGTGCATGGCGGCGATCACAGGCCTAACACTGGTCGCCACGACACGCGCACCGGCCGCTCTCGCCGACGGGCGCGAGCAACTGGCCCAGGCGATCGCGACGACGCGGGGCAACTACCTGGTCTACAACTTCGGCAGCGGATATCCGGCACCGATGCTCGCCGCTGCCGGCAACTGGTACGAGATGACCAATGGCGGCCACCTGATGATCATCAAGGCAGCCTCCAAACGGCTAGCGCCGAAACTGTTGGTCGACACACATACCGGCTACCAATCCCGGTGTGAGCGAACGCCGGGGGCGCGCACCCGGGAAGGTCTGGTGCAGGCTTCCGAAACCTTCCCCCCGCTGCAGGCATGGCAGGCGCTCGGCCAACCGGCGATCGCGGTGAACGCAAACTTCTTCGACGTGCGCTCACAGCAGGCGGGCTCGTGGAAGAGCACCGGATGCAGCTCGCCGCTGGGCGCCTACGTCGACAACACGCAGGGGCAGGGCCGGGCCAACGCCGCCGTCACCGGGACCATCGCCTACGCCGGCAAGCAGGCGCTCTCCGGTGGAGACGAGGTGTGGACGGCACTAACCACCATGGTCATCCCGGTCGCCGGCGCGCCCTTCGTCGTCACCCCCAAGACCCCCGACGACTACGACGCCGCCACCCCGGTGATCCAGGGCCTGGTGGACAACGGCTCCCGCTTCGTGGCCGTCAGCGGGTTGAAGCTACTGGCCCCCGGGGACACCGGACAGCTCAACGATCCCGGCCCCAGCGCCGCACGCACCGCGCTGGCCTACGCCAGGGACCGCGACGAGATGTACGTCTTCCAGGGCGGCAGCTACACGCCCGACCAAATCCAGGATCTCTTCCGAGGGTTGGGCAGCGACACCGCGATCCTGCTCGACGGTGGCGGCTCGTCGTCGATCGTGCTGCGCCGAGACACCGGCGGCATGTGGGCGGGCGCGGGGGTACCCAAGGGCTCGTGCGACACCATGCAGGTGCTGTGCGACTCCCGGGAACGCGCCCTGCCCAGTTGGCTCGCGTTCAGCTGAATCTTTCTGCAGCGTACGAACATTCGACGTCAGATCGAGCTGCACCAGCTGTTCAGCCTGAGGTAGAGCGACAGGCTGTTCGGGGGCAGGCTGGTTCCGCCGAACCACGGTTGGACCCGGAACGCCGACCACTGATTCGGGTGCAGGTCCGCCGGAATCGGCTTGATGACCGTCTGGTCACCGTAGGTCAGGGTGATGCCGGCGTAATCGACGGTGAACGTGAAGGATTCGCCGATCGGAACCGCGATCACCTCCGTCGACTCGTCCGGCAGGATCCGGGCTTGGTTGACGTTGTAGTACGGCGCGACCTCGAAGTCGTTGTCGGCCACGTTGTACCGCCACCCGACCATGAGGGCGTTGCTGTCCGGGCGCAGCAGGTTGAACGAGATCCCGGTCAGCTTGTTCCAGTCGTACTGATCGACCGAATGCAGGTCATAGACCGACTGCTCGGTGAACATCGCACTGCCCGTGACCTTCTTGACGAACAGGGCCGGTCGTCGCGGAAAGCTGAACGGAATGCTCCGGAAGATCACGAACTTGTCGAGAAAGCTGAAGCGCTTGCCGGATTGATCGGCGCGACTGGTCGACACGCGGCGGGCCGTGGCGGATCGACCCGTCGAGCGCATCGAGGTGGGTGCCGTTGCGGCGGGCTGGATCGCGACGGTCGTGCCCGAACCGGCCCTCGTTCTCGTCGAGGCCTTGACCTTGATCGCTGACCTGGCGGCGGGTCTGGCGGTGGGTCGCGACGTGGTCGATTTTGTCTCCGCTTGGGCCGACGGCTGTGACGACGCCGCCGAGGACGTCTCGGGTGACGCCGACGCCGGCGCGGCAATCGCCGTGCCGATCGCGGTCCCCGCACCCAGGACGATCACCATCCCTGCGATTCGCCTCGCCAGCGCTACCGTCGTCACCATTGCGAACCCCCGCCCCCGATGCAGGCCGGAAGTGTATCGCCGCGTGCGTGCCCCGCGAGGCACTATGCAACCGGCGTCAGATCTGCGGCGTGAGGTCCAGTGAGGTCACCGTGGTCATCTTGGTGACCCGCCAGTCGGCCCCGTCGCGCTTGAGTTCCAGCCGGTAGGACAGATAGCGCATAGCCGGGATGTTCTTGCTCAACGGGCTGGTCGAGGTGGTGTTGGTGTAGACGATCGCGCTCGCCTCGGAGCCGCGCAACGACTCGACGGCCGCACCGACCACCTGGGTGTTGTTGGTGACCTTGGCCTGCTTGTTGGTCGGCGCGATCGCGTCGACGTACTTACGGTACTGATCGGAGAAGTCACCGAAGAGGTACTTCGCCGACCGGTCGGGCAGGGTGTCCATGTTCTCGGGGGTGTAGGTCCACAGCGTCGTGATCGCCTCTGCCGCGGTGCGGGCGATGTCGAGCTTGGTGTCGACCATCGCCCGGTCCATCAGGTACGGCTGGACCGTCGCTCCGGCGAATCCGCCGGCGGCGACGAACAGTGCCGCCGAGATTCCCACAGCGAGCGCAATCTTGTTGCGGCCCAACCAGTTCGGCTTGTCAGGTGTGCCGTCACCGGCGAGCGCGTCGGCGCCGGGCTCATCGGTGGCTTCGCCGGATTCGGTGAGCTCCGCTGCCTCGCCAGGCGCCTCGAGATCCGGCGCGGCGTCGGTCAGATCACCTGCAGCAGGTTGCTGATTTTCCACGGCCCTCCTGCACCTCCTTCTTGGATCGCGGTGACCACCCAGCGGCTACCGCTCTCGACGGTCTTGCCGTCGGGCATGGTGGTCTTCGTCGTGGCGGCGACCACCACGTCGGCGCTGCCGTCGGGATGCCAGCGTTCGATGCCCAGATCCTGCACGGTGCCCTTGGTGGGTTCGGCGCGGGCGACCTGGATGACGACCTCGTTCATCTTCTCCTTGTAGAGCTTGGCGAACTGGCCGGTGCCCTGGGCCAGCACGGAGTCGGCGTAGGCGTTGGCGTGGAACGGGTCGATCGACGTGTATTGCGTGACGAACCCGCGTACCGAGCTCAGCACCGCGACGTCGCGGACCGCGTCCCGGCGCTGGGTTTCGCGTTTGATCAGCAGCAGGGTGCTGACGGTGAGCGCCGCGAGCACCGCGACCGCCGCGAGCACGGCGACCACAGGCAGGCCCCACCGGCGTGGCCGAGGATCGGGCCGCCGGAACAGCTCAGGGCTGCCGGGTTCGACTTTGCGGCGTGGACTCATTTCGCCTGACCCGCGGGGTTGGGCCGGGCCAGCACCGAGAGGTTGGCGACCTGCCACTGCCCACTGGCGGATCTCTCGAAGTCGACCTTCACGGTGGCGGTGATCAGGCGCTGCTTGGGGGCCGCACCACGCTGCCCCTGCATGAGCACCAACACGACGCCCCGGTCGCGGGTGTTGGTCAGTACGGCGCTGTTGGTCACCCAGTAGTCGTTGTCCACCGGACCGGCCTTACGCACGGCGTCCTGTTGGGCCACCAGCTTCGGGCGGTAGCTGTTGGTGGCCAGGCCGCGGGCTCGGGCGAAGTCGTCGTCGATGGTGGCCACGTCGTAACTGAGCAGCTGCGCGACGATCTTGGGGCCCTGTACGGCGAGCTGCTGCTGGGCTTGCTCGACCGCGAGCGCGGGGCGATACACCGCGACATAGCCCACCCCGGTCGCCGCGATCCCGATCAGGGCCGTCACCGCGACGACCGCGCCGGCCAGCCGCCGAGTGTTGGGCCGCTCCCCCGCCACCCGCACCACCTCGGTGCCGGTCAGCAGGTCGGCGAACGTCCTGCCACGAGAATCCACCAGCGGCCACAGCCAGCCCACGAACACCGCCGCGGTGTCCAGCAGATGCGCCAGGTCGCGCACCAACAGCCGCCAGGGACCCGCCACCGCGCCGTCGCGCTTGATCGCCGCGATCCCGACCACCGACCTGCCCAGCGACCAGCCGAGTAGGGACGGCAACAACAGCCGGTTGACGGCCATCGCCAGGAAGACCACCCCGGCCAGCGTGACGGCCAGCCACCACACCCAGGTGCGGACGTCCGCTGACCAGGCCAGCAGCAGGCAGACGATGACAACAGCGGTGCCCAGCAGCACGTCGAGGGCGAACGCGCCGGCTCGTGCCGGCCATGCGGCCGGAGCGGCGCCGGCTGTCTGGCCCAGCATTATTGTCTCGGCTGTCGTCTCGGCCGGCGTCTCGGCTGTCGTCTCGGCCACCTCGGCGCCGGCGGCATCTGCCTCGGAGACCGCCACCGTCACTTGCTCACCTGGTCGAGCCGGGCGATCTTGTAGGTGCCGCCGTCCGGCATCATCCGGACCCGCAGCCGGTAACCTTGTTCCTGGCCGTCGGCCTGGGTGTTGGAGACCTTGACCCGCAGCGCCACTAGGACGTCCATCGAACCGTCGTCATTGTGGCGTTCGACCGCCGCGCGCATGTTGGAGACCTGCACCTGGACCTTCGCGGCCTGGTAGGCGTCGACCAGCAGCCCGCTGTACAGCGTGGCCTGAGCACCGAAATCACCGGTCGCACACTCGATGATCTTCTGCTGGCTGGCCGCCATGGCGTCGGCGTTGGGCGCCTGGGTGGCCGCGACACAGTCCTTGGCCGCCGCCAATGCGGCGGTCTCGGCGCGCTGCTCGGCGAGGCTTCGCTGGTGCGACCGCAGCGCCAGGAAGCCGCCGCCCGCAACCAGCAGGCTGGCGATCACCAGTGCCGCGCAGACACCGGCCAATCGACGACCGCTCAACCGCGATCCCTGACCGGGTGCGTCGTCGGCGGGATCCGAGGTCACCGTCGACTCGAGCGCACTGGGTTCGCCGTCGTCGTCGGTGCTGGGCGGGTTGGGAGTCAGCCGGCCGGAGCCAGCATCTCCTTCCATCCGTCGTCTCCTGTACTGCTCGAGTTGCTGACGTTGTATTTGACCCCGTCAGGGCCGGTCACCTCGCCGCTGGACGGGGTGTAGACGGCCGTGTTACTTGCTGCCGGAGTGTAGCTGCACGGATTGGGTTGCTGTCCGTTGCACTGCACCGTCCCGCTGCCCGGCGGGCTGAGATCGTCACTCGTCGGCGGCGTGGGTCCTGGGAGCAGGTCAGCCGGCAACGGGTTCATGCCGTTATTGATCGACGGCGCCGGTATCACGGTACCGGGGTTCACCGGCTGATCGCATCGGGCTCCAGGTGCCGGGCAGTTGAGCACCTGGTTCGGGTCGCCGTACCAGGGGTTGCTGCCCAGCGGTGTGTACGGCTCGGTGCTGCGGCACTCCATCGGCGTCGCCGCCCGCTTGCCCGGAACGTCGACGCAGGGGAAGTTACGCGCGCCGCGGACCACGTTGGCCGGGGTGTCCTTCGGGATCTTGCAGTAGAGCCCGTTCTCCACCGGCATCGTCCGGGTGTCGGCCGGCGCCCGCCATTGGCTGGCCGGCAGAAAGCCGGTCAGGCACGGCGGCGGCTGGTTGATGGTCAACGCGAAGTCCAGTGCGGCCTGGTGCGGATACGGCGCCGACACCGCCTGCGCCACCGACGCGCCCTGGGGAAGGAGCACCAGCGACTGCTCGACGCCCTTGTTGTAGCGCTTGAGCATGTCCAGGATGATCTCGAGGTTCGCCAGCGTCTGCGGCAGCGCCTCGCGGACGTCGCTGAACACCGCGGTGACGGCGTCCGCCGTCGGGGCCGCCTTGCGCAGTCCGTCCCGCAACGCCTGATCCTGCGCGGCGGTCTGGGTGGTGATGGTGTTCAGGTTCGCCGCCCATGCCGCGATGGCGTCGCCGGAGTTGATCTGACTGTCGACGACGGCCGGCGAGTTCTGGATGATGTCGTTGACGTCCTGGATGTTGGTCTTGAAGTCACCCACGATCGCCTGGGTGCCATCGACCAGCCGCTGCAGCGACGGGCCCAGTCCACCGACCGCCTGGGCGGTCTCGTTGAGCAGCACCGGGATCTTGTCGGCCGGCAACGCCGCCAGCCCCTTGTTCGCGGCGTCCAGAGCAGGCCCGATCTCCTCGGGGACCGTCGACTTGGTGATCGTCTGCCCGGGGCTGAAGTACTGGCCGGGATTGCCGTCGGACACCAGATCCAGGTACTGCTCGCCGACCGCGGACACCGAATGCACGTTGGCACTGGCGTCCAGCGGGATCTTGTACTTGTCGCTGATGCTGATGGTGGCCAGGACGCCGGTCTCGGTCGGCTCGACCGAGGTCACCCGCCCGATCGTCACGCCGCGGAAGGTGACGTTGGCGGTCCGGTACAGCCCGCCCGAGGACGGCAGGTCCGCCTTCAGCGTGTACTGCCCGACACCGGCCAACGTGGGCAGGCGCAGGAAATACACGCCCAGCACCAGCAGCGCGATCACGGTCAGCACGCCGAACACGATGAGCTGTGTCTTGATGAAGCGGGTCAACATCTGGTCGTCACCCTCACTCGCCGCGCTCGACGTACGGGCCGCCCTCGGCCATGTTCGGGTGCGGCGTGAACCGGACGTCCGGAATCATCGTCTGCGGGTCCCGGCCCCAGGCCTGCTCGAGGGCGCGCAGCATGCCCGACACGCCCGTGCCGGTCAGGAACGCGTTGTCCAGCGCACTCAACGTCAGGTCGAACGTGGCCGAGGTGTTGATGTAGTCACCGCGGATCACCTTCGGGATGTTGTCGATCGGGTAGGGCGCGGTGATGACCAGCTTCAGCGAGTCGATCAGGTATGGCGCCGCCCGGCCCAGCTGCTTGAGCGGGCGCTGCAGCAACGCCAGGTTGGTGTCGAAGTCGGCGCGCGACTGCGACAGCGTCTGGTCGGTGACGCGGCTGAACCGGCCGAGTGCCTCGACGGCACCGGTGAACCGGTCCCGAGCGTCCGCGAAATACTTGATCAGCGGCGGGAATTCGGTCAGTACCCGGTCCAGGGTGGCGTTGCGGTCGGCGACGATCTTGACCAGTTCGTTGGTCTTGTCGATCGCGCGGGTCAGGTCGTCACGCTGCTGGTTGAGCTGATCGGTGAACGTGTTGAGCTTGCCCAGAAAATCGCGGATCTGATCGGCGTTGCCGGACAGGATGTTGCTGACCTCGGTCTGGATGATCTCCAGGTTGGGAATGCCGCCGCCGCGCAGCACGGTGGCGATGCTGGCCAGCGTGCGCTCGGTGGTGGGGAACGACTGCGAGTTCTTCAGCGGGATGGTGGCCCCGTTTCGCAGCGGCTCCGACGACGGATTGGGCGGGGTATCCAGTTCGACGTGCTGGGTGCCCAGCAGGCTGGTCTGGCCGATCCGCGCAATCGCGTTGGCGGGCAACTTGATACCGGGCTGCAGATCGAGCGTCAGCGTCGGGATCCAGTTCTTCAACTCGATTGCGCGCACCGAGCCGACGTAGACGTCGGCAACGCGGACCCGGCTGTTGACGTTGAGCGCCAACGTATCCGGCATCTGGACGTAGATGGTCATTTTGTCGCTGCCGCTGCCCGGACCGCCAGGCATCGGCACGTTGGCGATACCGCGCCAGCCACAGGACGTCAGCACCAGCGCGGTCATCACCAGGATGAACCCCCGCCAGCCGTAGCGGCGGGCGGCACTCGTCATCGCACTCACTGTCCACCACCCATCTCAGCGGGCAGCGCCGGGCCGGCCGGAGCCGCGGGGGCCGGAGCCGCCGGGGGTGCTCCGCCGTTGATCTGCTGCGAGACCGGCAGCGGGCCGGGCACCACGTCCGGGCCGGGGGCCGGCGGCGGCGGTGCGCCCGGATACCACGGCGGCGGCAGCGGGTTGTACTCGCTGTAGGAGTTCGGCGGGGCGCCACCGGGCGGACCGGCCGGCGGAATCGACGTCGGGTCGGGACCACCCATCAATGCCGCCAAGGAATCCGGGGTGAGCATGTTCGCGGTGAACGCCTGAACGTCAACGCCCTGCATGCCGGGTGCGACGATCCAGCCGGGCTCGTGGTTGCCGTGCGAGAAGAGGGTGTCGCGCGACCAGATGCCGGGCACGGTGGTGTCCTTATAACCCGACGGCGGCTGCAGCCTCGGCTCGGAGTATGCGATGTACTTCGGCAGCGTCTCGGCGGTGGAGAACTGGTTCACCCCGAACGGCGGGAAGTTGAACTTGGTCGCGTCCATGATCGGCGCCAGATACTGCGCGCACATCTCGGCCGAATCCTGGTATCCCAGCCGGCTTCCCGACTGGATCGCGCTGCAGATGAACTGCATCGGATTGGCCCAGCTGGCGACCGTCGGGATCGCGACCAGCGCGCCGTGCGTCGGGTGATAGATGTTCTGCAGGTTCGCCGCGAGGTTCGGGTAGACGTGCAGCACCGTCTCCAACCCGTTGCGGGAGTCCGGTTGCAGAATCTGGGTCGTGACTTCGGACAGGTTGTTGATGTCCTTGCTCAGCACCGAGCCGTTGTCGTTGACGAACTTTCGAGCAGTGGTCAACAGCGAGTCGATGTCCCTGACCGCCTTGGCCACTTCCTGGTCGGAGTTGGAGAACGAGTTCGTGAACGTGGCCAGGTCGTTGTTGAGCGCGACGAGTTGGGTATCGCTCTTGTGGAGCGCGTTGACGAACAGCGCCAGACTCTTGAGCACCGCGAAGAAGTCGCCGCGCCCCTCGTTGAGGGCGGTCACCGCGTCGGACAACGCCCGGAACGTGGTGTTGATCTGCTGGCCCTTACCCTCCAGCCCATTGGCGAACGACTCCAGGACGTCACCGAAGGGGCCCTTGGGTTGCTCGGGTGTCGGGCCGAGTTTGGTGACGAGGTCGGCGATCTGGTTGCGCAGGTCGTCCCACTCCACCGGCACCTGGGTGCGCTCGATGGGGATGACTGCGTTGTCGGCCAGCACCGGGCCGCCGGTGTAGGCCGGCGCCAGCTGGATCACCCGGGAGGCGACCAGGCTGGGGTTGAGGATCGTCGCCGTCGCGTCGGCGGGCACCTTGTACTTGTTGGCGTAGTGGAAGGTGACCTTCATCTTGTCGCCGGCGGGCTCGATCTTGTCGATATTGCCGACCCGCACACCCATGATCTGCACCCGGTCACCCGGATAGAGCGCCAGCGTCTCGGGGAAGTACGCGACCACGGTGTTGGTGGTCAGCTTCTTGTACAGCTGATAGCCGACGAGCGCGGCGACCAACCCGAGGATGATCACCAGTGTCCCGACGATGACGGACATCCGAGACATCTTCGGCAGACCCAGGTTTCGAATGTTGAAGACAGTCGACATCGGTTAGGCTCCCCCTCCCTGATCGACGGGTGCGAGGTCACCGACGGGCGGGACCTGGGGTCCCGGTCCCGGCGGCGGGATCGGACCGACGAGAGCGTTCGGCGGCGGTGCGTAGCCGGGGATGTCGGTGGCCGGGCCCGGGGTCGGGGCGACCGGCACCGTGCGGGCTCCCGGCGGGCCGGGCGCCAACGGCGGGGCCGGCACACCCTGGACGTTCGGGGACAGCTCGCCGGGATAGGCGGCGCTGGGGACACCCGGCCCGCCGACCGCGGCGGGGTTGGGTGCGGAGATCGGCACATCGGGTGCCGGGTACTCCGGCCCGCCGAACGGGCCCTGGGTGAGCCCGGCACACGGCAACGGGTTGCCCGGAGTCGGGATGCCGTCGGCCGGTGGGGTGTAGGAGCACGGCGAGCCGGGGCCGACCGCGGGGCCCGGATGGTCCGGGGTGCCCTCCAGCGGCATCGGGGCCGGCGGTGGAGCGCCATTGGGCTGCCGCTGCCCGTTGGGATCGGGGAAACGGAACGCCGGCAGGCCTGCATTACGCCAGAACTCCTCGGGGTCGATGCCACGCTTCTTGAAGGCGGCATCCACCCAGGGCTGCAGGATCTGGTAGGGCACCAGGTTGACCACCAGCACCTTGAAGTACGGGCCCGACCCGAGCGCCTCGGCCAGCGCACCCATGAACTTCGAGGCGGTGACCAGAACGTCGGACAGGTCCGTCTTGTGCTTCACCAGCACGTCGCTAATCGTGTTCAGCTGCTGCAGAACATGATTCAGGTTGGGGTTGTCGTTGACGAACCCGGTGAACTGCTGGGACACCTGCGAGATGTTGCTCAGCAGGTAGTCGACCTCGGAGCGCCGCTCGTTGACGGCGGCCAGCAGCGTCTGGGCGTTGACCGCCAGGCGGTTGATCTGCTCGCTGCGGTTGCCCAGCACGGCGGCGACCTTGTTGGCGCTGGCCAGCAGCTGCTTGAACTGCTCGTCGCGCTTACCGATGGTGTCGGAGAACCGCGCCACCCCGTCGAGCGCGGCGCTCAGGTGCGGGTAGGTCTGGTCGATGGTCTCCGACAACACGTTCAGCGACCGTTTGACGGTGTCGATGTCCCAGCCCGCGGCGGCCTTGGTGACGTCGAACACGGCGTCGTAGATCTGATACGGCGTGGTGGTCTGGCCGACCGGCAGCACACCACCGGCCTGAAGGTTCTTGCTACCGCGAGGCTCGATCTCAAGCACACGCTTGCCAAGGATGGTCTCGGTGCGGATCGCGAGCCTGCTTTCAGTGCCGATCTGCCTTGCGCCCAAGCCGAATCCGATCAGCACGTGGTCGCCGTCGATCTTCAGCGACTTCACGGTGCCGACGTCCATACCCGCGATGCGCACCTTGTCACCGTCATTGAGCCCCGCGCTGTCGGTGAACTGGCCGTAGTACGTCGGCTGCGCGAACAGCTGCGGGATTCCCGAGAAGCTCTGCCCCACGAGGATCACCAGAACGATGATCAGGATGCCGGCCAGGCCGTTCTTGATCCGGTTGGAGCTTTCTAGTGTCCTCATTGCGGGGTGCACCTACCCGTGGGCTGCTGGGTGATCTTGACGGTACGGACCGGACCACCCGGCTGAAGTCCGTTGAGCTTCAGGTTGATGTCGCAGAGATAGAAGTTGAAGAAATCGCCGTAGATACCGCCGGCGCGACCGATCATCTTGACCGCCTGCGGCAGTTTGGTGAGCAGGTCGTCGAGCCGGGCCTGCCCATCGACCAGCGGTTGCTGGACAGTCTCCAGCTTGGCGATGGTGTCCTTCAGTTGCGGACGGTCGTCAGCCAGTAGGTCGCCGAGCGTGCCTGCGGCACTGCTGATGTCGGCGGTGGCGGATGCCAGCGGGTCGGCCCTGTTACGCAACCCGGTGATGAGCACCTCGACGTTGTTGACGGTCTCGTCGAACTGCTTCTCGTGCTTGACGGTGGTGTCCAGCACCGTGTTCAGGTTCGTGATCACCTCACCGATGGCCTGATCGCGATCGGCCAGCGCGGAGGTCAGTTGTGCCGTCTGGTCGAGGATGTCGTTGATCGTGCCGCCCTGCCCTTGGAAGACGGTGATCAGCGAGGAGGCGATGGTGTTGACCTTCTCGGGATCCAGGGACTTGAACAACGGCTTGAACCCGCCGATCAGGGCGTCGAGATCGAGTGCGGGCTGGGTGCGTGCAATCGGGATGAAACCGCCCGCGGGCAGCACCCGGTCCGCGCCCTCACCGGTACCCCGCTCGAGGTTGACGTAACGGTTGCCGATCAGGTCCTGGTAGCGGATCTGAGCGGTCGTCGACTGGTACAGCGGCAGGGTGCGATCGACGTTGAGGGTAACCAGGACCCGCCGTCCGTCGTCGACCAGCTTGATATCGGAGACCTTGCCGACCTCCACACCGCCGGCACGGACGAACTGGCCGTCGCGCAACCCACTGGCATTGCTGAACTCGGCGGTGTAGGCGGTGGTCCGGTCGAACCGGAACTGCCCGAAGACGACCACGATAACCGCGGTGAAGAGCAGCAGCACGAACGAGAACGCTGCGAGTTTGACTGCTGTGCCGGTGATTTTCATGGGTTGATCGTGTTCTCCCCGACTTGGCGTCCCCAGACGTACTCGGTGAGGATGGGCTGGCCCAGCTCGAAGTGGTTGTACGGCGCGAGCGAGGCACCGTCGTCGACCACCAGGTACGGCGCGGGCCAGAAATTGCGGTCGACCTTCTGCCAGCAGCCGGGCGCCCCGCCCGGACCACCGCGGCCGTTGACGCGCGGTAGGTTGTCCGGATAGACGTAGGGATTGGCCGCGCCGAGAAGCTCGGTCATGGTGTTCAGCGAATACCCGTTCCCGCCAAAGGAATCTAGCGCCTGCGGCAGCGCCTCTGCCTCACCCTTGATCTGGCAGTAGAACTGGGGGCTGTAGGTGTCCAGCAGGCGGTTGGTCGGCACCATGTCAGCCTGGCCCCGCACGAAGTAGGGTCCGCCGCGCTCGAAGACATCGGCGCCGGTGTTGCCGAATCCGGTGGAGGCCAGCAGCGCGGCGTCCAGATCCTTCTGCTGCTCGTTTAGGGTGCGGGCGGTGGTGACGGCGTTGTCGAGGAACGCCCAGAAGTTGGGGCTGTTCTTGATGTAGATGTCGGCCAGGTCGGACAGCTGGCGCACATTGCTGCGGAGCTGCGGCAGCTGCGGGTTGAGGTCGTCGAGCACGGCGTTGCCGTTGACGATGGATTGCCCGAACTTGGTGCCCAGCCCGTTGAGCGCCTCGGCGGCCGCCGACAGGGTCAGGTTCAGCTTGACCGGGTCGACCTTCTCCGAGATGGAGGTCAGCGTCTCGAACAGCGTGTTGAACTCAGTGGTGACCCCGGAGGCGGTGATGACGTCCGCGCTGGAGACGCGGGCCTTGGCCGGATCCTTGGGACTGGTGAAGGCCACGTACTTGTTGCCGAACACCGTGCTGGCCTTGATCTGCGCATCGACGTTGGCCGGGATCAGGTGAACGGAATCGGGCCGGACCTCCAGCGTCAGCTCGGCCATCGTCTTGCCGTCGCGGTCGATGGAGGACACATTGCTGACCCGGCCGATCTCCACTCCGTTGTAGGTGACCTTCGAGCCGGGATCCATCACCAGGCCGGCCCGGTCGGAGACCATGGTCAGCTTGGTCTTGGGTGTCAACGAGCCCCGGAACTGCAGGTAGACAAGCATTCCCACGGCCAGCGCGAGGACGAGGAAAGCCACCCCCGCCAGCTTGATCGGGGGTCGGCGAGACGAGTTGAGTGGATACGCCATGCGCTAAACCGTGAGGTTGAAGTTCGGGTTGGTGCCGTACAGCGCCAACGAGGCCAACAGAACCACGGTCGCGACCGCGACCAGCGAGGCACGCATCGAGATGCCGACCGCCTCGCCCACGCCAACCGGGCCGCCGCTGGCGTTGTACCCGAAATAGCAGTGGTTGATCATGACGAACATCGCGATGATGATCGCGACGACGAACGACCAGAACACGTCATCGGCCCGCAGGAATGTCCGGAAGTAGTGGTCGTAGGTGCCCGTCGACTGTCCGTAGAACACGGTCGTGGTCAGCTGCGCGGCCAGGAACGACAGCAGCAGCGCCATGGCGTAGAGCGGAATGATCACCACCATGCCGGCCAGGATGCGGGTCGACACGAGGTAACTGATGGACTTGATGCCCATCACCTCCAGCGCATCGATCTCCTCGCTGATCCGCATGGCGCCCAACTCCGCCGTCGCGCCGGCGCCGACCGTCGCGGCCAGCGAATGCCCCGACACCAGCGGTGCGACGACGCGCACGTTGACCAGTGCGGCGACGAATCCGGTGAAGGCCTCCACGCCGATGTTGCCCAGCGAGGCGTAGCCCTGGATGGCGATGAGCGAACCGCCCGACAGCGTCACGAAGCCGACGATCGCGATGGTTCCGCCGATGACAGCCATCGCGCCGGTGCCCATGCCGATCTCGGCGATCAGGCGCAGCGTCGCGCGCCGGTAATGGCGCAGGGCGTGCGGGATCTGGCCGACGGCGGTCACGGTGAACCACGCCACGTCACCGACGCGGTCGACCAACCGCCCGGGTCCCGCCGCCCACTTGGTGGCGGTGGAGTAGGCACGGGGGTAGCGTCCGCGCAGCACTGTTGACGTGCTCATCTCACCGCCCTGTTCCGAACTTGACACCGATGGTCGTCAGCACCACGTTCACCGCGAACAGGGCGACGACCGAGAGCACGAGGGTCTCGTTCACCGCGGTGCCCAGGCCCTTGGCGCCGCCGGACACGGTCAGGCCGCGGTAGCAACCGACCAGGCCGGCGATCAGCCCGAAGGTGAGGGCCTTGACGATTGAGATGACCACCTCGGGCAGGCCGGTGATCAGGGTGAGGGTGGACACATAGGCACCGGCCGAGACGTTCTGGCCGTAGACGCCGAAGATGAAGCCGCCGACCAGGCCGATGGTGATGACTGCGCCGTTGAGCAGCACGGCGACGAAGGTTGAGGCGACGACGCGCGGCAGGACCAGCCGGTGGATGGGGTCGATGCCGAGCACCTCGAGCGCGTCGATCTCCTCGCGGATGGTGCGGGCGCCCAGGTCCGCGCAGATGGCCGTCGACCCGGCGCCGGCGACCACCAGCACGGTCACGATTGGACCGAGCTGTGTCACGGCGGCCAGGGCCGCGCCCGCGCCCGAGGCATCCGCCGCGCCGAACTCCACCAGCAGGATGTTGATGGTGAAGATGATGAGGATCGTGTTGGGGACGGCCACAGCGACGGTCGGCAAGAACGTCACCCGGAACAGAAACCAGCTCTGCAGGACGAACTCGCGGAACTCGAACGGCCACTTGGTGGTGGCCTTGGCGGTGAGCACGCACATGCGGAAGAAGCCACCGACAGCCGTCAGCGGCGCGCGCATCTTGTCCTGGAAGTAGCCGGACACTCCGGTAGCCGCGGTCATCTGGGCATCCCTGCGACCAGAGCACGTGGGTCGTGGCGGGATGGCAGTCCGTGTGGCACATCCCCTCCTTGGCCCGACCCGCAGTGAGTGAGTGTCGTCTTCCTACCAACCAGTAGTAAGACGGACCACAGGAATGTACCCGATGGTCGACAGGCAGTGCACCGCATCTGCACTATTAACCCCCCATCGTCATATCCGATAATTTTCATGCCGGTCAACGTTCGGTCCGCAATCCGGGATCGGCTGCATCCGAAGCAATTTCGCCCGTCATGTCGGTTTCGGCAATGCCGCCGAACCGAATCCGCAACTCCGTCTTGAGCACTTTGCCAGCGGGGTTGCGGGGCAACGCGTCCACGACCTCCAGACCCTTGGGGTGCTTGTAGTGGGCCAGTCGTTCGTCGAGGAATTCCGCGAGATCGGCCAGCCGCAACTCCGGTTCGGAGACGGCGGCCACCGCGACCGGTACCTCACCCCACTTCGGATGGGAGCGGCCGATGACGGCCACCTCGACGATGGCGGGGTGAGCGGCCAGGACGTTCTCGACCTCGGCGCAGTAGATGTTCTCGCCGCCGGAGATGATCATGTCCTTCTTGCGGTCGACCACCCAGACGTACCCGTCGGCGTCCATCCGGACCAGATCACCGGAGTGGAACCATCCGCCGGCGAACGCCTCCGCCGTCGCCTCCGGGTTGTTCCAGTAGCCGGCCATGAGAGTCGGTGCACGATAGACGATCTCACCGACTTCACCCACCGGCACGTCATTCATGTCCTCGTCGACGACGCGAGCGGCCACGGTCGGTATCACCTTGCCCACCGAGCCTCGCTTGCGAATCGCGTCCTCCCCCAGCAGCATGCAGGTCACCGGCGACATCTCGGTCTGACCGAAGGCCGCGAGGATCTTGGTGTCCGGGAACGTCTCCGACATCTCCCGCAGCAGAGTGTCGGAGGCGGGTGCGGCCCCCCACGACAACGACCGTAACCGGATGTCGCGCGGCTTGGCCTGCTGTGCGGCGCACACCGCCTGCCATTGTGCGGGCACCAGGAAGATGCCGGTCACCCGTTCGGCCTCGAGCACGTCGAGGAGCTGGCCCGGATCGAACCCGCCGAGTGGGTGGATGACGGTCGGGATGCCCAGCATCAAGCCACCGAGCGTGTTGCCGATCCCGGCGATGTGGAACAGCGGCACACCGATGAAGCCGACGTCGTGGTTGATGTCGGGACCGGTGGTGTAGATCGCGGTCATCGCCTGGCCGGAGAGGTTGGTGTGGGTCAGCACCGCGCCCTTGGGCCGGCCGGTGGTTCCCGAGGTGTACATGATCAGGGCGGGGCTGTCGTTGGGGATGTCCACCGGGTCGTGCGGCTGGCCCTCTTCGGCGATGAGGTCCTCGTAACCCAGCACGCCGTCCTCGGTCGCCGCGCCGGCGACCACGACGGTGGACAGCGCGGGCACGATGTCACGCACTGCCTTGGCGACGTCGGCGAGGACGGACTCGGTGACGATCATGCCCGCCCCGCAGTCCTGGACGAGGAAGGCCAGCTCGGCCGGTGTCAGACGGAAGTTCACCGGGACGGCGATCGCGCCCAGCTGGTTGGCGGCCAGGGTGGCCTCGACGAACTCGGGCCGGTTGAGCATCAGGATCATCACACGATCGCCGAACCGCACCCCCCGGCGGCTCAGCGCGTCGGCCAGCCGGGTGACCCGATGGTCGTACTCGGCCCAGGTGATGGTGCGGCCCATGAACCGCAGTGCGGTCGCGTTCGGCTGCATCAGCGCGTGCCGCGCCAGCTGGTTCGTCCAGTTCTGGCGGCGCGACAGATACGGCTGCTCTGTTGTCGCGGTCAGCTGCCCGGTCACATGGTCCTTCTGCTACTCGTGTTGTCTTCTGACCCGTCCCGCTGGTGGCGTGAACGTTGCGTGAACCCGATACTGAAGAACGGCATAATCGTTATATTTGATCAAATGTGTTGTTGCTTGGGTCACAGTATTGCCTGGCCGCCGACCACACAAGTCCTGGAGGTCACGTGAACGCACCGGCTTCCGCACGAGCCGGCAACCGCCGGGGGCGGCGGCACCCGCAGCTGTCCGACGAGGTCGCCGGTCACCTCCGGGAGGCCATCATGACCGGCGTGCTGCGGCCCGGCACCTTCATCCGGCTCGACGAGACAGCCGCCCAGCTCGGGGTCAGCATCACCCCGGTGCGTGAGGCGCTACTGACCCTGCGCGGTGAGGGCATGGTGACGCTGGAACCACGGCGCGGCTACGTCGTGCAGCCGCTGAGCCGCCAGGACATCGCCGACATCTACTGGCTGCAGGCGACCATCGCCAAGGAGCTGGTCAGCAGTGCCGCCGAGCGGCTGACCAGCGAGCAGATCGACGAACTAGAGCGCGCGAACGACGCGCTGGCCCAGGCGGTGGCCCGCGGAGAACCCGCGGCGATCGGAACGGCGGAGTTCGCCTTTCACCGGTTGCTCAACCGCGGTGGCGGCCGGATCAAGCTGGCCTGGTTCCTGCTGCACGCGGCCCGCTACATGCCGCCGCACATCTACGTCACCGACCCGGCGTGGGGCGAAGCCGCGGTGCAGACCCACGAGCGGGTCATCCAGGCACTGCGGGCCGGGGACGCGGCGACACTGGCCGAGCTGACCGCCGGGGAGTTCGCCGACGGGGCGGACCGGCTCATGGAGCAGTTGGAACGCAGCGGGATGTGGCGCTAGCCCGGTCAGGAGTTGGCCGACAGCTGCTCGGCGCGCGTCTTGAGGTTGTTGGCCAGGTGCTCGAGCACGTCGTTGACCAGTTTCTTGACCATCATGGCCGGCACCGGCAACGAGGTCTCGACGTCGAGGTCCACGGTCAGCAGACTCGAGGGGCCCATCTCCACCACCGAGAACAGCTGGTCCTGCTTGGTGAACACCTCGCCCTGCTGCAGCACGGTCTGAATTTGGGTGGGCCCTGGGTAGTAGACGGCCTGGATGAACGTGCTCTCGTGGCCCTGGATCACCATGTCCAGCCGCAGCTGGCTGGGCCGGCCGTCGTCGTAGCGCGCGAGGATGTAGACGGCCTTGACCTCGTCGTTCCATTGCGGATACGCCTCGAAATCGGCGACGATGTCCAGGATCGACGTGGCATGGGCGTTGACCTCGAGAGTCTTGCTGACCAGCGGCATCGGCCGATCATATCCAGGGCCGCCGGCTGAGTCCGAACCCCGTCAGGCCGGCGCAGTCCCGGCCGCCGGGGCGGCCGAGCCCAGCGGCGACTGCACCCGGACCGCGTCGTCGCGGATCAGCCCACGCAGCAGAGCGGTGCTGAACTCGGCGGCGATCTCCTGGGCGCTGCGCCGCCCGTCCGGACGCAGCCACCGGTAGGCGCCCAAGGTCATGCCGATATAGCCCAGCGCCACCACATGCGAGTCGCACTCGAAGAACTCACCGCTGGCGATACCGCGTTCGATCAGGCCGGTCACGTGCTCGTAGACCTGGGTCTCCTTCGCCCGGACCTCGGCGACCTGCTCGTCGGTGAACCACTCCGAAATGTAGGGCTGCTCCTGGAAGTACACGGCCGCCCCCTCGGGGTTCTCGGCGATGTTGGCCAGCAGGCGCACCGTGTACTGGTAGAGCGCTTCGCGGGCGGTCCACGACGGGTCGTCGTGCACGGCCTGCAGGGTGTTGTCGGCGGCGCGCTGGTAAATGTCGAACAGGATCAGCGACTTGCTGGCGTAGTAGTGGTAGACCGTTGCCTTGTTCAGTCCGACGACGTCGGCGACGTCGTCCATCCGGGTGCCGTGATAACCGCGGGCCGCGAACAGCTTCGTAGCGACGGCCAACAACTCTTCGCGCCGGGTCATCCCGTTCTCGGGTGGCATGGTGTCCTCGCTGTCCTACTCCTGCGGTGGCGGCGTTCGCCTCTATCAACTGGTTGGGTAGTTTAGTGACCGGTGTCGCGACGTGAGTCCGCGGACTACACTCCGGAACATTCCGGTGGCACTGGGAGGTGTGAGCATGGATCCGAATCCGGATTATGACGCGAGCGACGAGGTCGAGTACTTCTTCAGCTGGCTGCCGTGGGCACTGCGTGGTGTTTATCCACCGCCGGCCTACCCGCCCGTCTAAGCGGGGCCTTCGATAGCTTTGCCGGCCGGCCTGCGGGCGATGATCGCCCGCGACCCCGACGAACCGCACCGCGCGGCGAGCTCCCTGGAGCTGCTGTTCGACCTCGTGTTCGTGGTCGCCGTGTCCCAGGCTTCCGGTGCGCTGCACCACCTCTGGGAGGAACGGCACTTCGCCGAGGGCCTGGTGGCGTACGCGATGGTGTTCTTCGCGATCGTCAACGCGTGGAAAGACTTCGCCTGGTTCGCCAGCGCCTACGACACCGATGACTGGCTCTACCGGCTGACGGTCTTCGCCCAGATGGCCGGCGCCCTGGTCATCGCCGCGGGGGCGCAGCGGGCCATGCTCGAGGGCGACTTCGGCGCGATCGTCGCAGGCTACGTGATCATGCGGGTCGCCACGGCCGCCCAGTGGATCCGGGCGGCGGTCACCGATCGGGAATACCGCGGCACCTGCGTGCGGTATGCGGTCGGCATCGTCATCGTGCAGGTGCTGTGGGTGTCGTGGTGGCTCCTGCACGGTTCGGTGTGGCTGTACCCGCTGTTGGCGCTGGCCGATCTGGCAGTCTCGCCGATCGCCGAGCGGTACCGGCGCACCGCCGTCCATCATCACCACATCGCCGAGCGATACGGCCTGTTCACCCTCATCGTCCTGGGCGAATCGATTCTGGCAGCGGCTAATTCGATCATCGGCGGGGTGTCCTCCGCCGATGATCGGGTTGGCCTGATCGGGGTAGCCGCCGGTGCGCTGGCGATTGTCACCTCGATGTGGTGGATCTACTTCGACCGTCCGCAGCACCACCAGACGGCCACGCTGCGGCAGTCCTTCTTCTGGGGTTATCTGCACTACTTCATCTTCGCCTCGGCCGCGGCGTTCTCGGCCGGGGTGGAGGTGACCGTCGCCCAGCACCTCGGCGAAAGCCACCTGCCGCACGCCGCAGCCGGCCTGACGCTGACGATTCCGCTCGCGATCTTCCTGCTCACGACGTGGCTGGTGCTCGACGCGGGTCGCCGCGACGGGGTCCAAACCGTCGGCACCGTCGCGCTGGCCGCGGCGATGGTGTGCAGCGCACTGCTGCCCGAGCCGGTGCTCGGTGCGGCGGCGGTGATGGTCGCGGCGGCGGTGATGGTCAGCTGGCGACACGCGGCCGATAGGCTTCCCGCCTTGTGACCGAATGGACAACCACCACGGGCCGCCCGCACGAAGCACGACTGCGGCTGGACTGCTATCCCGTCGTCGACGTCGCCCAGGCCCGCTACGGCGACATGGACGCCAACGGCCACCTGAACAACCTGGCGCTGGAATCGCTGCACGAGAACGCGCGGGCGACGATGAACCAGAGCGTGTTCCCCGACATCTACGACGTGGCAACCCGGCGGCTGCGCCTGGTCACCTCGCAGAACGCGGTGCACTTCCTGGCCGAAGCGCACTGGCCGGCAACGATCCACACCGGCGCTGGGGTGGGCCGCATCGGCCGCACCTCGTTCGTCGCGTCGACGGGTCTGTTCATCGACGACCGGTGCGTCGGTGTGTGCGACACGGTGCTGGTGCTACTCGGCGACGACGGTCCGGTCCCCATTGCCGAAGACCGGCGGGCGGCGTTGGAAACCCTGCTGCTCGGCTCGCCACGACGGGTGTAACCGACTGCCGCCCAGCCATTTCGACCGTTACAGGTTCTTGAGTTCCTCGATGACCTCGCCGACGGACTTCTTGGCGTCGCCGAACAGCATCGAGGTCTGCTCGGCGAAGAACAGCGGATTCTCGATACCGGCATAGCCCGAGGACATCGAGCGCTTGAGCACGATCACCGAACGGGACTGATCCACGTTGAGGATCGGCATCCCGTGAATCGGCGAGCTGGGATCGTTGCGGGCCGCGGGGTTGGTGACATCGTTGGCACCGATCACCAAAGTGACGTCGGTACGGGCGAATTCGCCGTTGATGTCATCCATCTCCTTCATCGCGTCATAGGCGACGTCTGCCTCGGCCAGCAGCACGTTCATGTGCCCGGGCATGCGGCCGGCGACCGGATGGATGGCGTATTTGACCTCCACGCCCTTGCTCTCCAGGATCTCGGCCATCTCCTTGACGGTGTGCTGGGCCTGCGCGACAGCCAGACCGTAACCGGGCACGACGATCACCTGGTTGGCATAGGCCATTTGGATCGCCGCGTCGGCAGCCGAAGTCGCCTTGACGGTGCCCTGGTCGCCGCCGGCCGGTCCGGCACCGGTGTCCCCGCCCCCGAACGAACCGAACACGATCGCCGGAATGGACCGGTTCATCGCCACCGCCATCAGGTTGGTCAGGATGGAGCCCGACGCACCGACGATCATGCCCGCGACGATCATCGCGGTGTTGTTGAGCGCCAAACCGGCTGCGGCAGCCGACAATCCCGTCAGCGCGTTCAGCAGCGAGATGACCACCGGCATGTCCGCGCCGCCGATCGGGAAGACCACGAACAGGCCCATCACGCCGGCCAGAAGCAACACCAGCACGATCAGCCACTCCGGGCTGCCGTGGCCGGCGTTGACGCCGATGTAGACCGCCGCGGCGACCGCGCCGATCAGCAGCACGATGTTGGCCGCCTGGAAGAACTTGGCCGAGCGCACCAGCGACTTCTCGATGTTCTTCGGGATCGACTCCTGCAGCTTCAAAAACGCCACCAGCGAACCCCAGAACGACACCGAGCCGATGATCGCAGCGAACAGCGATCCCACCACCAGCGCCACGGTGGGCGACTGATCCGGCTTGAAGACCGAAAAACCGTCGGTTTCAATGAATTCCGACCATGCGATCAGAGCGACGGTGCCGCCGCCGACACCGTTGAACAGCGCCACCAGCTGCGGCATCGCCGTCATCTTGGTCTTCTTGGCCGGCGGCACACCGAGCACCACGCCGATCACCAGGCCAGCCGCGATCAGGATCCAGTTGATCGCCGCGGTGTCACGGACCTTGATCAGGGTGGCGACGACGGCGATCCCCATGCCGGCGGCCGCAATCCAGTTGCCGCGTACCGCGGTCTTGGGCCCGGTCAGGCCGGACAGACCGAGGATGAACAGAGCGAACGCGACGATGTAGAGAACGTTGACCAGATAGTTCACTTCTGCACTCCGGCCTTCTGGTCGGTCTTCTTCTTGCCCTTGAACATTCCGAGCATGCGGTCGGTTACCAGGAAGCCGCCGATGACGTTGAGCGTGCCGAACACCAGGGCGACGAACGCGATGATCCGCACCCCCCAGTTCGCGTCGGCGGGCAAGTTGCCCAGCACCAGCAGCGCACCGAGCACCACGATCCCGTGGATGGCGTTCGTGCCCGACATCAGCGGAGTGTGAAGTGTGTTGGGTACTTTCGAGATGACGGCGAACCCGACGAACCCGGCCAACACCAGGATCGCGAGATTGCCCAGCAGTTGCTCGTACATTTACTCGGCCTCTTCGCTCGATGGCTTCGCCGCTGGCGCGGCTTCGCGGGTCACGCAGGAGGCCGCCACGACCTCGTCGGAGAAGTCCGGAGCCAGTGCGCCGTCGTTGATCAGCAGCTCCAGCAGGGACGTCAGGTTCTTGGAGTACAGCTCGCTGGCGTGCTCGGGCATGGTGGCCGGCAAGTTCAGCGGCGACGCGATCGTCACCCCGTGCTTGACCACGGTCCGGCCGGGTTCGGTCAGTTCACAGTTGCCGCCGGTCTCACCGGCCAGGTCGACCACCACACTGCCCGGCTTCATGCCCTCCACGGCGGCGGCGGTCACCAGCCGAGGTGCCGGGCGTCCGGGCACCAGGGCGGTGGTGATGACGACGTCGAAGTTCCCGATCGCGGTCTCGAGCGCCTTCTGCTGTTGGGCGCGCTCGGCCTCGGTCAGCTCTCGGGCGTAACCGCCCTCACCGGCGGCGTCGATACCCAGATCCAGCCACTGCGCACCCACCGAGCGCACCTGGTCGGCCACCTCGGGACGCACGTCGTAACCGGTGGTGCGCGCACCGAGGCGCTTGGCGGTGGCCAGTGCCTGCAGGCCGGCCACCCCAACCCCGAGCACCAGCAGGCTTGCCGGCTTCACGGTGCCCGCGGCGGTGGTGAGCATCGGGAAGAACCGGGTGGACTCGCCGGCGGCCAGTACGACGGCCTTGTAGCCGGCGACGTTGGCCTGCGAGGACAGCGCATCCATCACCTGCGCCCGGGAGATCCGCGGGATCGCCTCGACCGCAAATGCCTGCACGCCTTGCGCCTTGAGCGCACCGATCTGGTTGTCGGTGTTGCGCGGGGCCAGGAAGCCGATCAGGGTCTGCCCGGACCGCAGCCGCGACACCTCCTGCGCCGTCGGGGGTGCGACCTTGACGACCACATCGGCCGCCCATGCGTCGCCGATCGTCGCCCCGGCCGCGGTGTACAGCTCGTCGGGCAGCAACGCCCGCTCGCCCGCGCCGGATTCCACCACCACCGACACCCCACTGTTGACCAGTGCGGTCACCGCCTTGGGTACCAGTGCCACCCGGCGTTCGTCAGCGCCCGACTCGGCGACGACCCCCACCGTCGGTGCCTTGTTCGTCGGCGCCGTGTTCGTCTCAGTCATGACCCCTGCGTCTGCTTCCCTAGCGTGGATTTCCGGGGGAAGACCCCCTGCTCGTGACACCCTAACCACATTCGGCGGTAACTCCCCAAGCCAAAACGACCTCATCGATACAGTTCCCCCGATCGGGGGAGCTGCCGCCCGGACTCAGTCGCGGGCGGCGGCGGGCACCGTCACGACCGCGGTGGTGCCCCCGCCGGGCGTCTGGTCGAGGTCGACCGAACCGCCCATCGCCTCCACGCCCACCACTAGCGACGACAGCCCGATATGCCCCTCGGCAACCTTGCCGTCGAGCACCGTCGGGTCGAACCCGACGCCGTTGTCGACCACTCGCAACACCAGCGCGTCGGCCACCCGATCCAGCTCGACCCGCAGCCGGGTGGCACGAGAGTGCTTGTGCGCGTTGGCCAGAAATTCGCGTGCCGCCCGGTAGAGCAGCGCCTGCGAGTCGGGCTTGCCGACGTCGGCGACGTCGCAGTCGATGGTGACGTCCCACCGCTTCTCGTACTGGCGGACCAGCTCGTGCAGCGCGGGACCGAGACCCACCTGGGCCAGCACCTGCGGATGCAGGGTGGTGACCGCGCTGCGCAGCAGATTGATGGCGTCCTGCACGGCCGCATCGACCCGTTCGAAGCCCGCGGCCGTGGGCGCCTCGCGCAGGTCCTCGAGGTCCAAGCGCGCGGCGAGCAGGTTCTGCAGCGGCCCGTCGTGCAACTGTTCGGACAGTCTGCGGTTGTTGCGTTCGTCGGCCTGCATCGACTCCGAGACCAGCCGGCGTCGCACGTCGAGCAGTGCCTGAACCCGCGCGGAGCGGCGCGCGAGCACCAGGCACAGCGCCGTGGTGGCCAGCGCCAGCCAGACCAGGCAGCCCACCTGGACGTAGACGATGTTGGGCAGGCCCATCGTGTCGTCGCGTTTGGAGTAGAAGATCCAGGCGCCCAGATAGCCGATGGCCGTGCTGGCTCCGAGCAGGGCGGTGATCTCGGGCCGGTCGACGAACGCGACGCTGATTGGGATCAGGAAGAAGATGGGCAGCAGCCAGGTGGTCGCCCCACCGGAGGCCACGCACATGGCCAGCACGGCCACCACGTCGATGGACGTCGACGCCCAGCCGTACCAGCGCCGGGTGGGCTGGCGCAGGACGACCACCAGCCACACCACCGCCGCCGCGGTGTAGAGGATCAGCACCGACCAGTAGACGGCCGGCAGCCAGTGGTCGACACCCTCGATCCAGACCAGCAGGGCGATCAGCACGATCAGCGGCAGCCGCAGAACCGCCGAGACCCGGACCGGCTCGGTGCCCAGGAAATCGACCGCCCGGTGAAGCGGGGAGACCGACTTACTCAAGCAGCCCCCGCCGCATGGCTTCGGCGACGGCCGCAGCCCGGTCACCGACGCCGAGCTTCTCGTAGAGCCGCTGGACGTGGGTCTTGACCGTCGAGGGCGCCAGGAACAACGCCTCAGCTATCGAGGGAATGCTGCGGCCGAGCGCAATCATGTTGAGCACCTCGCGTTCCCGCGAACTCAGGCTCGGGCCGGCGGGCACCGCGCGACGCCGGATCTCCACGGCCAGGCCCGATGCCAGACGGGGTGCAAGCACGTCGCGGCCCTTGGCGCAGTCAAGTACCGCCGTGACGATCTCGGCACGGGTCGAGTCTTTGGGCAGGTAGCCAGCCGCACCCTGTTGCAGGGCGTGGTAGACGATCTCGGCGTCGTCGTGGGCGGAGACCAGCAGCACCCTGGTCGACAGTTCGTCGCGACGAACAGCGGCGGCCACCTCGGCGCCGTCCATTCCGGGCATCCGGTAATCCAGCAGCGCCACGTCGGGGCTGTGCTCCTTGATCATGGCCAGTGCCGACGACCCGTCCTCGGCCTCGGCGACCACCTCGATCTGGCCACTTCCGCTCAGCGCCCGCACCAAGCCGTCGCGGAACAACGGATGATCGTCGCCGACGACGACGCGCACCCTCGGGTTATCGGACATGGCAGGAGCTTCCCATAGGGGTCCACTGATCGGGGGACAAACACATCATCCCTGCAAGGGTCCCATCAGCGGACAGACGCGGCGCGGTGAGCGGGCGATAGTCGATTCATCGCCGAGAACCATCGGCCCCGACGCCAGGGAGACGATCATGAACACCACCTTCGCTCGTCGCTTCACCACCGCACTGTCTGGCTCCACGATCGCGGTCGGCGTGCTCGCCGGCAGCCTCATCCTGGACACCCCCGCCGCGGCCGACACCATGGGCATCGCCCTGGCAGCCCCCGGCACCGGCACGTCGTCGGCGTCGTTGATCCCGCTCACCATCTGAACCGAATCGGAGAGCCCCTGATGAATCGCAGCACCCGCAACCGCATCCGCCTCGCCACGTTCCTCGCCGCCCCCGTCGCGGCGTGCGGCATCTTCACCGGTGCATTCCTGACCGGTCCGCAACAGTCCCAGAACCTCGCGGACTACGGCGCCAGCGACACCGCGCAGATCGGCATGGAACACGCCCAGAGCCAAGGCGTCGAGCACCAGCACAACGGGGCCTGACAAATCGCACCCGAGTAACCGGGCCTGAGTAACCGGCCCCGATCCCGAGAAGACAGCGTTCGCGCCACCCGCCCGCGGCGGGAGGGAGGAGACCTATTGATCGATAACCCAGTTTCTCCACATGCCTACGAGGCCCTCCCTTCGGTCATAAGGGAGGGCCTCGTTGTGGGTCGGACGGGTGTCATATCGTGACGGTCATGGATTTCGCCATGTCCGCTAAGGCGGCTGACTACCACAAACGCCTCACCGAGTTCATGGTCGAGCACGTCATCCCGGCCGAAAAGTCCTACGACGAATACCGAGCAGCTGCCGGGCCGAACGACTTCACCGTCCCCCCGGTGGTCGAGGAGCTCAAGGTCCTCGCCCGTGGGCAGGGCCTGTGGAACCTCTTCCTGCCGCCCGAGTCCGGGCTGAGCAACCTGGAGTACGCCCCACTGGCGGAGCTGACCGGGTGGAGCACCGAGATCGCACCGGAAGCGCTGAACTGCGCGGCACCCGACACCGGCAACATGGAGACGTTGCACCTGTTCGCCACCGAGGCGCAGCGCAAGCAGTGGCTCGAACCGCTGCTGGCCGGCGAGATCCGCAGCGCCTTCTCGATGACCGAGCCCGCGGTGGCCTCCAGCGACGCGCGCAATATCCAGACCGCCATCACCCGCGACGGTGACGACTACATCATCAACGGTCGCAAGTGGTGGACCTCCGGCGCCAACGACCCGCGCTGCAAGCTGCTGATCGTCATGGGCCGCACCAATCCCGACGCGGCGACGCACCAGCAGCAGTCGATGATCCTGGTGCCCATGGACACACCGGGGGTCACCTTGGTCCGCTCGACGCCGGTGTTCGGTTGGCAGGACCAGCACGGCCATGCCGAGGTGATCTACGACAACGTCCGGGTGCCGGCCTCGAACCTGCTGGCCGAAGAGGGCGCGGGCTTCGCGATCGCCCAGGCCCGGCTGGGCCCGGGCCGCATCCACCACTGCATGCGCGCCATCGGGGTTGCCGAGCGTGCGCTGGCACTGATGACCGAACGCGCCCGCACCCGCATCGCGTTCGGCAAGCCGCTCGCTGAGCAGGGCATGGTCCAGCACGCTATTGCGTTGTCGCGCAACGAGATCGACCAGGCGCGCCTGCTATGCCAGAAGGCGGCGTGGACCATCGACCAGCACGGCAACAAAGAGGCCCGCAATTTGGTCGCCCAGATCAAGGCAGTGGCACCGCAAATGGCCTGCAACGTGATCGACCGCGCCATCCAGGTGCACGGCGGTGCGGGCGTCAGCGACGACTTCCCACTGGCCCGGATGTACGGCTGGCAGCGGGCCATGCGGATCTTCGACGGACCCGACGAGGTCCACCTGCGCAGCATCGCCCGCGCCGAGATCGGGCAGGAAAAGGGCCCGCTGGCCGCGGCGGTGACCAGCGCGTGAGCGACGCCCAGCTGTCCGGCGCCTGGAACTTCCGAGACATCGCCGACACCGCCGGCGTTCGACCGGGCCGGTTCTTCCGGTCCAGTGAGCTCAGCAACCTCGACGAGGCGGGCCGCGAGGTGTTCCGCCGGCTCGGGATCACCGACGTCGCCGACCTGCGCTCGCCGCAGGAGGTCGAGCGGCGGGGGCCGGGTGCAGTGCCGGACGGTGTGGACATCCACCTGCTGCCGTTCCCGGACCTGTCGAACACGACAGCCGAGGCACCGCACGAGACCAGCTGGCAGAAGATGATGACCGAGAAGCCCGACGACGAGGACGTCGAAGTCGCCGCGGCGCGGTTCATGACCGAGGAGTACCAGAAGTTCCCGATCCTCAGCGGCGCACAACGTGCTGTGCGGCAAGTGTTTTCGCTGCTGGCCTCCGGCCGTCCGGTCATTACGCACTGCTTCGCGGGTAAGGACCGGACCGGTTTCACCGTGGCGGTGGTCCTGGAGTCCATCGGGGTTCCACAAGACGCGATCCTCACCGATTTCCTGCGCAGTAACGACGCGGTGCCGCAGCTGCGCTCGCACATCCTGGACACCATCCGCACCCGAACCGGTGAGACACCGGAGGTCATGACCTTCGCCGAGGCGCGGCTGACCCACGGCGTGCTCGGGGTGCGTGAGGACTACCTGGCGACCGCACGCCGCACCATCGACGAGAACTACGGCGACCTGGACGGGTTCCTGCGCGTCGCCGGCGTCACCGCCGACGACGTCGCGCAGGTGCGCACCCACCTACTGGGTTAGCAGCAGGCCGACCACCCATACCGCGGTCGCGGCGAGCCCGCCGGCCAACTCGACCCCGACCGACAGCGCGGCCGCCTTTACCGCGTGCACGGTCGCCACCGCGGCCCGGCGCTGATCGCGCCGCGCGGCCAGTTCAGCGAGATAGACGCCCAGCACGAAACCCAGAACCAGGCCGACTACGGGCACTACGAAAAAGCCGATCAGCCCCAGCACCGCGCCGGCGGCCATCGTCGCGCGCCCCACCTCGGCGGCTCGCATCCGGCGCGCCGGCCACAGATACTTGACCAGCACACTGGCCCCGAGCACCAAGGTCACCACACCGAGCACCACCCAGGACACCGGCGTGCGTTCGACCACCGACCAGACCGCGATCGCCGCGTAGATCAGCAGCGTTCCGGGCAGCAGCGGCACGATGATGCCGACGAGCCCAACAGCGATGGCCAGCGCCACCAGGAGGACGCCGCCAGTGCTCACCCGATCGACGCTACCGATGTCGGGGCGCTCAGCGCGATGTGGCCGCCGAGTGTGCATCCATGGCTTCCACTGTGCGATGAGGGCGGAATTCTTGGTCGAATCCCGCCCTCCACGCACACCCGGCGCCCTCAGTTCACAGTCGTGCGCTCAGCCGAGCGTGAAGGTGGCCAGCTTGGCCTCGGACAGGTCGTCGATCTGTGCCCAGTTCGCGGCGATGTCGTCGACCGTCGGCACCTCGTCGAAGGTGATGCCCTCGTTCTGAAACAGCGCCGTGCGCTGCACCTTGCCGCCGCCGACGATGAACACCGACGCCGAGTCCGGCACCTCTTCGGTGCACAGGTAGGTCACCACCGGGGCGACGTACTCGGGAGTGAGCTTCTTGAACACCTCGGGAGGCAGGATGTCCTCGGTCATGCGGGTCGCGGCGATCGGGGCCACCGCATTGGCCTTGATGTTGTACTTCGCGCCTTCCTGGGCCAGCGTGTTGATCATGCCCACCAGGCCGAGCTTGGCGGCGCCATAGTTGGCCTGGCCGAAGTTGCCGAACAGGCCGCTGGTGGAGGTGGCGACCACGACGCGCCCGAAGCTCTGCTCGCGGAAGTGCGGCCACGCGGCGCGGATCACGTTGTAGCCGCCGTAGAGGTGCACCTTGAGCACCGAGTCCCAGTTCTCGTAGGTCATCTTGTGGAAGGTGCCGTCACGCAGGATGCCCGCGTTGCTCACCACGCCGTCGATCTTGCCGAACTCCTCGAGAGCGGTCTTGATGATGTTGGCCGCACCCTCGGACTCGGCGACCGAGTCGTAGTTGGCGACCGCCCGCCCACCGGCCTCCTTGATCTCGGCGACGACCTGGTCGGCCATCGAATGGCCGGCGCCGGTACCGTCGCGCGCACCACCGAGGTCGTTGACCACGACGCTGGCGCCTTCACGGGCCAGGGTCAGGGCGTATTCCCGGCCCAGACCACCGCCGGCACCGGTGACGACGATGACTCGATCCGCAACTCCGGGCATGAGTTTCCTTTCTCCGACTGACGAGACGCACTCTCTGTATACGTGGGCCGCCGCGGCGTGGGAAACCCGGGTCGCGGGTGCGGGGGTTCGTCATCCGGCGATTCGGACTAGACGCGCTCCCCGACGACGAAGGTGGCGAAGGCGTCCGGCTCATCACCCATCGGCGTCTCGATCCAGCGACCCAGCCGCCGCATTTCTTCGGTCGACGGTAGTCCGGAGGCGCGCCAACCGTGGGCGTTGAGCCAGTCGGTCAGGTCCGCGCGGTCCGGGTCGTTGTAGGTCAGGTTCTGGATGTCGATACTGCGCCCGATGCCGAGCTGGTCGGCGAACTTCTCGAAGCGTTCCCGCATCTGTTCGCGGCGCTGCTCGTCGTGGTGGCCGACCGCCTCGGCGGAGACCCGGCTGCCCGGGGCGCTGAGCTCGGTGATTCGGTCGAACAGCCGGTCCTGGGCGTCGGCAGGCAGGTACATCAGCAGCCCCTCGGCGAGCCAGGCGGTCGGTCGCGACGGGTCGAAGCCGTGTTCGATCAAGGCGGCGGGCCAGTCCTGACGCAGGTCGACGGGCACCTCATGCAGCTCCGCGTGGGGCTGGGCGCCGTGGGCGCTCAGGGTGGTGGACTTGTACTCGAGGACCTTGGGCTGGTCGATCTCGTAGACGTGGGTGCCGGCGGGCCAGTCCAGGCGGTAGGCGCGGGAGTCCAGGCCCGAGGCCAGGATGACGATCTGGCGGACACCGGCCGCGACGGCGTCGGCGAAGAAGGCGTCGAAGAAATGTGTGCGGACGGCCTGATAGTTGCGCATGTGGGCGAAGATGGCGGCGGCCTCGGGGTCGGCGGCGGCGAGCCGGTCGGCCATGGAGTCGTCGAGGATGTTCTCCCACATCCCAGTGCCCGCGCCCTGGACGAGGATGCGGGCGTAGGGGTCCCGGATCAGCGGGTCGGGGCTGTCGGTCTCCCCCGCGCGGGCGGCGGCCACCATCACGGCGGTCGAGCCCACGCTGGTGGCGATATCCCAGGTGTCGTCGTCGGTGCGCAGAGAACTCATGGCAGCGGGGTTTCCGTTCGGTGTCGCTTCGTCGGCTCCGAACCGGACCTGCGGGCCACCGTGGACCGTGGGTGGCGCATCCGACCCAGTTCAGCCGGGGTCACCCGCGATGCTACCGATTAACTTAGCCAAGCTATGCGGCTGTGGCCCAGATCACCGCTCGGCGCGTGGCTGCCAGGCATTGCCACCAAGCAACTGCAAGAACTGTTCGGTGATCGCGACCAGCCGCTCCTGATCCCCGACGAACCCGGCGTAGAAGCCCAGCCCCCACAGGACGGCCATCAACATGTCGGCAGACGCCTCGATGTCGATGTCGGAACGCACCTCACCGGTGTCGATGGCGTCGCGTAGCGCCGACTTCAAGTAGCCGCGGGTGAACTGCCGCGAATCGTGGCCGGTGTCGGCGAGCTCAGGATGGCGCTCGGATTCCAGCACGGAGGTCACCAGGAAGGCCGCGACCGAGCGGTCCTGGCCATGGGCCTGGACGGCCGACTGGATGAAGGCCCGGATGCGCCCGGCCAGCGTGTTCTCGCGCTGAGACTGATGGACGGCGGACTCGATGACCAGTGCGTTCGTCTGGTCGACCACCTCTTGGTACAACAACCGCTTACTCGCGAAGTAATGGTTGATGGCAGGTCTGGTCAGATCGGCGCGGATGGCGATTGCCTGAAAGGTGGCAGCGTCGTACCCCAGTTCGCTGAACACCTCACGGGCGGCGCGCAGGATGCGCTCGCGAGTTTCCGCCGCCTTAGCTGCAGGGGGTCGACCCGGACCCCGACTGGCTGTGTGCGGCACATTCGAATTGTGCCACAACCGGCTACACAACTTGACGCGAGGCGCCATTTGCGTGCCACTTCCAATTTCGAATTGGACTCACATTCGATTCCGCTTACGAAATATTCTGCGGTGCAACGCATTTCGTGGAAACGACTCCGCCATAGCGAACGGCGCTTACGTATTTCGAAGCGAAATACGGCCCCAATCCGGCCGCCACCGCCCGGAACAAGGATTCGCTCAACGGGAATCCCGGTGCGAGTACTCCCCGTCAGCGCTAGTCGGGGTTGATCGTCGGAAGTTTGCTGACGAAAGTCGTTAAGTATTGATGAGGACCTAGAACGCCCGCCGGATCAGCTTGATCGCCCGGTCGGTGTACGGCGGATACATCAGCCGCAAATCCAGCTTGGTCGGCTTAGCCAGTACCGCGCGACGGTGGCTAAGCGCCTCGAAACCCCACCGCCCGTGATAGGCACCCATGCCGCTGGCGCCGACGCCGCCGAAGGGCAGCTGCGGAACCAGGCAGTGCACGGCCACGTGGTTGATGACCGCGCCGCCGGACGGCATCCGGTCGACCAAATCCCTTGCCACCCGCTGCGACTCGGTGAACACGTACAGCGCCAACGGCTTGGGCCGCGCGTTGACGAAGGCCACCGCCTCATCCGGCGAATCGACGGTGACGATCGGCAGGATCGGGCCAAAGATCTCCTCGGACATCACCGAATCGTCGCCGGCCGGATCGACGATCACCGTCGGCTCCATGCGCAGCGCCGAGCGATCCGACCCCCCACCGGTGACGACCTTGCCACTGGTGGCACTGATCAGCGACACGAGCCGGTCGAACTGTCGCTCGTTGACGATGCGCACCGACGGGTCCTGTTCGCCTGAGCGGAACTGCGCGATGGTGTCGACGATCTTCTGCGTGAGCTGCGCAGCGATCGCGCGGTCGGCGAGGACGTAATCCGGAGCGATGCAGGTCTGACCGGAGTTCAGCAGCTTGATCCAGGCGATCCGCCGGGCCGCCACGTCCAGATCGGCATCCGGCAGCACCACCACCGGGCTCTTGCCACCCAGCTCGAGGGTTACCGGGGTCAGCGTCGGCGCGGCGGCGGCCATGATCTTGCGCCCGATCTCGGTGCCGCCGGTGAACAACGCGTGGTCGAAACCCTGCGCCATCAGATCCTGGGTCGTCGACGCGTCACCCTCGACCACCCGGATGGCCTCGGAGTCCAGGTACTGCGGAACCAGCCGCGCAATGATCGCCGAGGTGGCCGGCGCGAGCTCGGACGGTTTGATCACCACCGCGTCACCCGCGGCGATCGCGGCGACCAGCGGCGCCATGCACAGATAGAACGGGTAGTTCCACGGCCCGATCACCAGCACCACGCCCACCGGGTCGAACTGCACCCAGGCCCGACCTGGGAGCTGGGCCAGCGGAAGCCCCTGCCGCTGCGGCTTGACCCACTTCTTGAGGTGCTTGCGTGCGAACGCGGCCTCGGCCTTGGTCGAGCCGATGTCGCCGAGCCACGCCTCGAACGACGACCGGCCCAGATCGCTGGCCAACGCCTCGGCGATCTCGGGCTCCCGCTCGTCGCACATCCGCTCGATGGCGTGCAACTGCTCGGAACGCCAGGCCAGCGACTTGGTCCGGCCGCTGTTGAACACCCGGCGGACGTCGGACAGCACGCTCGCGCCGACGCTTTCGCTAGCGCGGTCATTCGTGGTCTGGACGGTCATTCCCACTCCTCGGATCGATCGCTTGCCTACCAGCTTGCCCCATCCACACCGACCGGTGACAGGGCAGCGGCTCGACTTGGTCACGATCACCCCGTCACGACCATTCCTTGGCGGCGCTGGCTCTATCGTCATGGAATGCCCACCGTCGCCACCAGGGAGGCCTACTTCGAGACCGGCCTGGAGGTGCTCGCGGACCTCGGGTACGGCGGACTGAAGCTTGCCGAGGTGTGTAACCGCCTCGGCGTCACGACGGGGTCGTTCTACCACTACTTCGCCGGCTGGCCGGTCTACACCCGCGACCTGGTGGCCTACTGGGTGCAGGACCGCACGGTGCGCGTCATCGGTGCGGTCCTCGAGGAATCCGACCCGCGGCGCCGCATCGAGAAGATCATCGACGTCGGACTGTCGCTGCCGCACGGCGCCGAGTCCGCCATCCGGTCGTGGAGTTCGGTGGACCCGCATGTGCTGGCGGTGCAGACCGAGGTCGACCGACAGCGGTTCAGCATCCTCTACGAGTCCGCTCTCGAAATCGTCCGCGATGAGCGCCAGGCCGAGGTCTACGCAACCTGGGCGGTCTACGTCTTCGTCGGCTACGAGCAGGCCACCCTGCCCCGCGAGCCGGGGATGTTCGGCTGGATCGCCCGCCACATGCTCGACGCGCTGGACTCCGGCAGTTTCGCCAGCGTGCCCCGATGAGAGACGCCGGGGGCGGCTTCATGCTGAACCCGGCCGCTCTCTGGCGCCGGGCCGTCGATCGCATCCATGAACGCGATCCCGAGAACGACGGCGCCCGGCGGGCAGTGCGGGCCGCCCTCATCATCCCGCTCGCCGCGGCGGTCAGTTTCGCTGTCGGCGGGGGTTCGCAGACCCCGCTGTTCACCATCTTCGGATCGATCGCGCTGCTGATCGTGGTGGACTTCCCCGGCAACATGAACGCCAGAGCGTTGGCCTACTGCGGCCTGGGCTTCAACGGCGCGGTCCTGATCAGCCTGGGCACACTGGCCGCGCCCTACCCGTGGCTGGCGGTGCCGCTGATGTTCTTCCTCGGGGTGGCCATCAGCTTCTCCGGCGTGCTCAGCGAGACCATCGCGGCCGGTCAGCGGGCAACCCTGCTGACCTTCGTGCTGCCGGTGTGCACGCCGGTGGGCCCGCTCGGCGAGCGCCTCGCCGGCTGGCTGATCGCCCTGGCGATCTGTGTGCCGGCCGCACTGTTCCTGTTCCCGCCGCGCCACCACGGTGAACTGCGCCGCCACGCCGCCGCGGTCTGTGCGGTGCTGGCCGAGCGCATCGAAGGCAACGCTTCGGCCGGCGACGTCACCACTGCGATGGACGCGCTGCGGTCCAACTTCCTCGGCGCCGCCTACCGTCCGGTGGCACTGACCGCGGGCAGCCGCGCCCTGGTACGGGTGGTCGACGACCTGCAATGGCTGTGCGATCGGGTCACCGGCGGCACGGGCGAACTGCTCGGGCCGATGGGCGAACCGGTGGTGCGGGTGCTGCGGGACTGCGCCCGGGTGCTGCGGATCACCCAGCCGGGAGCGCGGGAGACCGAACGGGCCCAGCTGGCCGGCGCCCTGCTGGTGCTGCGCAGCGTCGCGGTGGGCAGCTACCGGCAAGACATCGTCGACCTGCTCGCCGAGAACGACGACGCCGCGGCCGTGGAGTTGGGCCGCACGCTGCTGAGCAGGCGCACCGTCGGAGCGGCCGTCGGCGTCACCGGCCGCCTGATCGCCGCCGCCGCGGCGGCCGACGCCCGGCCTGTCCTGGCTCGGGTGCTGGGCCGCCAGCTGCCCGAGACCGGGGTGGCCGACCGGGTGTACTCCGAGACTGCCGCCGTCACGGCATTGACCAGCGGCCATGTAGCGACCAGGTCGGTCACGGCCCGCAACAGCCTGCGTACCGGCCTGGGCCTGGCACTGGCGGTGTTGGTCACCGTCGTGTTCCCGGTGCAGCACGGGTTCTGGGTGGTCCTCGGCGCGTTGTCGGTGCTGCGCAGCAGTGCACTGACAACCGGGACGACAGTGGTGCGCGCCGTCAGCGGCACGGTCATCGGGTTCATCCTCGGCGCAATCGTGATCGAGGTACTCGGCGTCGATCCCGTGGTGCTGTGGGCGTTGCTGCCTGCGGTGGCGTTCGGTTCGGCCTATGTGCCCGAGATCGGTTCCTTCACCGCCAGTCAGGCCGCGTTCACCATGATGGTGCTGATCGTGTTCAACCTGATCGTGCCCAGTGGCTGGCAGGTCGGCCTGATCCGGATCGAGGACGTCGTGGTCGGCGCCTCGGTCGGGGTCATCGTGTCGCTGCTGCTGTGGCCGCGCGGGGTGAAGGCGTCGGTGCAACGGGCGATCGACGCGGCCTGCGCCGTCGGTGCGCGTTATCTGCGGGCCGCGGTCCTGCGCATCACCCGCGGCGCCTTCGAGGCTGCCGAGAACCAGGTCAACGCCTTGAGTCACGACGCGCTGAGCGCGTCGCGAACACTGGACGATGCTGTTCGACAATATCTTTCGGAGAGCGGTGGCCCGACTGATTCGCGGGCTCCGGTCGTCAGGGCCGCCAACCGTGCGGTGCGCCTGCGGGCCGCCGCCGACCTGATCGCCGACACCGTGCCGCCACCGCTAGGGGTGTACCCGCGGGCGCGGGAGGTGCTGGAGGCGCACGCGGCGGCCATCTGCGCCCGCCTCGACGGCACCGACGCCACCGCCACCGCGGGCCCGATCAGCGATGATCTGGTGCCCGCGCTGCGCGCCGAGGCCGGCGGCGGTGAACTGGCGGTGTCGGCGGCGCTGGCGCTGGTGACCACGGCCGCCAGCCTCGGCGAGTTGGAGTTGACCTACCCGCCGGTGCCGGCCGCGACACCCGCGCACGCCTGAGCCGGATTACCCGCGACCGCTCCGGTGCGGCATCAACGCGCCGGGCGGGATGGTGCCGAACCGCCCGGCCTTGAAGTCCTCCAGCGCCTCGATGACCTCCGACTTGGAGTTCATCACGAAGGGTCCGTAGTGGAACACTGGCTCGCGAATCGGCTTGCCGCCCAACAGCAGAACCTCCAGGGCGCCTCGGTTGGAGTCCTGGGTGGAGCCGGCGGTCACCGTGATGCGGTCACCGGGTCCCAACACCGCCAGCTGACCTTGCTCGATAGGGTGCCCGATCGGTCCGACGGTGCCGCGGCCGGAGAGCACGTAGACCAGCGCGTTGAACTCGCGCGGCCAGCCCAAATTCAGCTGGGCTCCGGGCTCGATAGTGCTGTGCGCCAACGTGATCGGGGTGTGCGTCGCGCCGGGTCCGGCCCAGCCGTCGACCTCGCCCGCGATCAGGCGCACGAGTGCCCCACCGTCCGTCGAGGACAACAGCCGCACCGCGGCGCCCTCGATCGACTGGTAGCGCGGTTGCGCGAACTTGTCCCGGCGAGGCAGGTTCACCCACAGCTGGATGCCGTGGAACAGCCCGCCGCTGTCCACCAGTTCGGCCGGCGGTGTCTCGATGTGCAGGATGCCGGCGCCGGCGGTCATCCACTGGGTCGCGCCGTCGGCGATCAACCCACCGCCGCCGTGTGAATCCTGGTGGGCGAAGCGGCCGTCGATGATGTAGGTGACCGTCTCGAACCCGCGATGCGGGTGCCAGTCGGTGCCTTTGGGTTCACCCGGTGCGTAGTCGACCTCGCCCATCTGGTCCATGTGGACGAAGGGATCGAGGTCGGCGGCGCTGACGCCGGCGAACGCGCGCACGACGGGGAAGCCCTCCCCTTCGTATCCGCGCGGCCCGGTGGTGACGGAGCGGACCGGCCGCTCGCTGTCGGCCGGGGTCGCTGCGCTCACCCGCGGCAGGGACAACGCATCTGCGCTGACTGCTGGCATGCCCGCTACAACCGGACCGCGGTCCGATTCATTCCGTCAGCCGAGCACAGCCATTGCCGCGGCCCGCGCCTCGGCCGCGCTGGCCGTGGTCAGCACCGCGTCGGCGGCTTCCCGGCACTGCTGCAGGCTGACCGACGCCAGCTTCGCGCCCACCCCGTTGACCGCCGCGGCGGCCGCGGACAGCGAGGTGACCCCGAGACCGGTCAGCACGCAGGCCAGCAGCGGGTCGGCCGCCGCTTCGCCACAGACCCCAACCGGCTTGCCCACCCCGGCGCCGGCCCGCGCGGTCTGGGCGACCAAGGCCAGGACGCCTGGTTGCCAGGGATCGGTCAGGGTGGCCAGCTGCGCCGACATCCGGTCGGCGGCCATCGTGTACTGGGCCAGGTCGTTGGTCCCGATCGACAGGAACTCGACGTGCTCGAGGATGCGATCGGCCAGCAGAGCGGCCGCGGGGATCTCGATCATCACCCCTGGCACCAGCCCCCGGCTGCGGGCCCGCTCGGCGAACCGCCGCGCCTCGTCCGGCGTGGCGATCATCGGCGCCATCACCCACGGCGCATTGCCGGTGCTGGTCGCCGCGGCGGCGATGGCATCGAGCTGGCGCTCCAGGACGTCGGGATGCAGCGCTTCGATGCGGATACCGCGTACCCCGAGTGCGGGATTGGCCTCGTCGGGGTGCCCGACGAACTTCAGCGGCTTGTCGGAGCCGGCGTCCAGGGTCCGGATGACCACCTTGCGGCCGGCGAACGCGTCGAGCACCTCCGCGTAGATGGCGGCCTGCTCGTCGACGGTCGGCTCGGTGTCGCGGTTGAGGAAGCACAGCTCGGTGCGGAACAACCCGATGCCCTCGGCCGGGGTTTCGCGTGCCGCGCGGGCGGCCGAACCGTCCTGAACGTTGGCCAGGATCGACACCGGATGACCGTCGGAGGTCGCCCCGGGCCCGGTCCAACCGGCCATCGCGGCCGTCGCGGCGTCGGCTGCCCGCACTGCGGCGTCGGCCTCGGCCGGATCGGGTGAGACGCTCACGGTGCCGTGGGTCCCGTCGATCAAGACCTCGGTACCGGCGGTGACGTCGTCGAGCCCAGGCACGGCGACGACACACGGGATGCCGAGCTGGCGCGCGATGATCGCGGTGTGGCTGGTCGGGCCGCCCAGCGTGGTGGCCAGCCCGACGATCAGCGCAGGGTCCAGCCCCGCGGTGTCGGCCGGCGCCAGGTCCTCGGCGCACAGGATCGACGGCTGCGCCGGCACCGGCACCCCGGGCTCCGGCAGGCCGCTCAGTTCGGCCATCACCCGGTCGCGGATGTCTCGCAGGTCGGTGACCCGCTCCGCCATCAGGCCGCCGAGCTGGGTGAACAAGTCGACGAATTGGGCGGCCGCCTCGGCCGTGGCCCGTACCGCGGGAGCACCTTCCTTGACCCGCTTCTCGGCGGCGCCGAGCCAGGCCCGGTCCTGTGCGAGCATCGCGGTGGCCGCCAGCACCTCCGACGCGGCTCCGGTCGCGCGGGCGGCACGCTCCCGCAGCCGCTCGGCGACGGTGGCCGCGGCGGCGGTGAATCGGGCCGCTTCCGCATCGCGCTCCCCCTCGGCGAGCTGGCCACCGGGATCGAGGTCGTCGACGGCGGGCAGCGACCCCGGCCGGATGACCGGCGCGTAGCGGACGCCCGGAACCACCGGCACCCCGGTGAGGACCGGTCCGGCACCGAGTGAGGTAGGTGTAGAAGAGGCGGTCATGTGAACCACGTTACAACAATTCGTTGACAAGTCAACACGAACGGGAGTAAAACAACACATACCAACATCCCATTCGGTCGTCATCCAACACAAACGGAGAATCGTGTACCCGGAAGAACGCCAGCAGGCCATCGCCGCTCAGGTGCTGGCGCAGGGGCGCGCCTCGGTGGCCGAACTCGCCGTGGCCTACGACGTCACGACCGAGACGGTCCGGCGCGATCTCGCCGTCCTGGACCGGGCAGGCGTGGTGCGCCGGGTGCACGGCGGTGCGGTGCCGGTGCGGGCGCTGCACGTCGTCGAGCCCGACGTCGACGAACGCGAGATCACCCGCGCCGAGCACAAGGAGTCGATCGCCCGGGCCGCCACCGAGTTCCTGCCGCTGGCCGGCGCGAGCGTGCTCTTCGACGCGGGCACCACCACCGCCCGGGTGGCCTCGATGCTGCCCGCCGATCGCGAGCTGGTGGTGGTCACCAACTCGGTGCCGATCGCCGCCCGGCTGGCCCCGATGCCGTCGGTGACCCTGCAGTTGCTCGGCGGCCGGGTGCGCGGGCTGACCCAGGCCGCCGTCGGCGAGCCGGTGCTGCGCAGCCTCGACACCATGCGGGTGGACATCGCGTTCATCGGCACCAACGGGATCAGCGTGCGCCACGGCCTGTCCACCCCTGACAGCGACGAGGCCGCCGTCAAACGCGCGATGGTGCGCTGCGCCAACTACGTCGTCGTCCTCGCCGATTCATCCAAGGTGGGCCGCGAGGAGTTCGTCAGCTTCGCGCCGATCGAGCGCGTCGACGCACTGGTGACCGACTGCGAGATCAGCCCGACCGACCGACACGAACTCACCGAGGCCGGCGTCGAAGTCGTCCTGGCAGGAGCGCAACCATGATCGTCACCGTCACCGTCAACCCGAGCATCGACCGCACGGTCACACTGCCGGGCCAGTTGGTCCGCGGCAGCGTACAGCGGGTGCAGTCGGTGTCGAGCGAACCCGGCGGCAAGGGCGTCAACGTCGCACGCGCTCTGACCCTGGCCGGTCTGGAGACCGTCGCCGTGCTGCCCGCCGCGGCGCACGATCCCCTCGTCGCCGCGCTGGAGTCCTACGGCGTTGCGTTCCACGCGGTTCCGATCGACGGTATGGTGCGCACCAACTTGGCGATCACCGAAGCCGACGGCACCACGACCAAGCTCAACGAGCCCGGCGCCGCGCTCGACGCACCGGCGCTGCGCGCACTGACCGAGGCGATCCTCGAGCGTGCCGCATCGGCGCGCTGGGTGGTGCTCTCGGGCTCCCTGCCACCGGGCGTAGCGGCCGACTGGTATTCGGAGGTGGTGGCCCAATTGGCGCCCTATGACTGCAAGGTGGCCGTCGACACCTCCGATGCGCCCTTGGCCGCCCTGGCGGCCGGCTTCGGCCGGGCCGCACCCGACCTGATCAAGCCGAACGCCGAAGAGCTCGCCGGGCTCACCGGTGTCGACGCTGAACAGCTGGAAGCCGCTCTGGCACAGGGTGATCCGGATCCCGTGGTCCATGCCGCCCGGCAACTGATCGACCGCGGGGCCAAGACCGTGCTGGCCACTCTCGGCGCCGCCGGCGCGGTGCTGGTCGACGCCACCGGCAGCTGGCTGGCCACCCCGCCGCCGATCAAGCCCAGGAGCACCGTCGGCGCCGGTGACTCCTCCCTCGCGGGTTACGTGCGCGCCGACGTCGGTGGTGCGCACGCACCGCAACGGCTTCAGATGGCCGTCGCCTATGGCAGTGCCGCCGCGGCACTGCCGGGTTCGGCGCTGCCGTCGCCGGCCCAGATCAACCTCGACGACGTGGCGGTCACGTCGATCTCGCCATACCCCGTCACACCCGGCACCGACACCACCAAAGAGGCAGTCTCATGACCAATTCCATCGTGTCCATCATCAGCACCGATCTGGTGCTCCTCGACGTCGACGCCGGGACCGACAAGCAGTCGGTGATCGGCCGGCTCGCCGAGCGGCTCGCCGCCAGCGGCCGGGTCAGCGACCGTGCCGCCCTGCAGGAGGCAGCCATGGCCCGCGAGGCCCAGTCGGCCACCGGCCTGCCCGGGGGGATCGCGATCCCGCACTGCCGGTCGGCGGCGGTGTCCAGCCCGTCGATCGGATTCGCCCGCCTGGCACCGAAAGTCGACTTCGGCGCGCCGGACGGCCCCGCGGATCTGGTCTTTCTGATCGCTGCCCCCGACGGTGCCGGCTCCGAGCACATGAAGCTGCTGTCCAGCCTGGCCCGCGCCCTGGTCCGGCCGGACTTCGTCGCGTCCTTGCGGGCGGCCGGATCCGCCGAGGAGGTGGTGTCGCTCGTCGACGGGGTGGTCAACCCCGCGCCCGCGGCAGCACCCGCCACGGCCACCGCCCCCGCCGCTCCGGCCGCCAGCACCGAGACCGCACGGCCCTCACTCGTCGCGATCACCGCCTGCCCCACCGGAATCGCCCACACCTACATGGCCGCCGACGCCCTGAAACTGGCCGCCGAGCGCGCCGGGGTTGACCTGGTCGTAGAGACGCAGGGATCCTCGGGCAGCACGCCGGTCAGTCCCGACACGATCGCCGCCGCCGGCGCCGTCATCTTCGCCACCGATGTCGGGGTCAAAGACCGGCCGCGCTTCGCCGGCAAGCCGGTAATCGCTTCCGGGGTCAAGCGCGCGATCAACGAACCCGACAAGATGATCGCCGAAGCTGTTGCCGCAGCCGGCAATCCGAACGCAGCACGCGTCGAGGGCACCGCCGCCACGGTGCAGGCCGGTGGACCCTCCGGCAATGTGGGCTGGGGAACCCGGATCCGGCAGATCCTGCTGACCGGTGTCAGCTACATGATCCCGTTCGTCGCGGCCGGTGGTCTGTTGATCGCGCTGGGCTTCCTGTTCGCGGGCTACGACATCGCCAACAAGCCGGCCGGGGCCACCGATTCGCTGGCGCACATCATCGCGACCACGAACTCGCTGACCAACCTGCCCAGCGGCGGATTCACCCAGTACCTGGGTGCGGTGTTGTTCACCCTCGGCGGTCTGGCGTTCGGCTTCCTGGTGCCGGCACTGGCCGGCTACATCTCCTTTGCGATCGCCGACCGGCCCGGTATCGCACCGGGTTTCACCGCGGGTGCGGTGGCGGTGTTCGTCGGCGGCGGTTTCATCGGCGGTATCGTCGGCGGTCTGATCGCCGGATTCGCCGCACTGTGGATCAGCCGCTGGAAGGTGCCGCAGTGGTTCCGGGGCCTGATGCCCGTGGTCATCATCCCGCTGTGCGCCTCGCTGATCGTCGGCCTGCTGATGTTCTTCCTGCTCGGCCGGCCGCTGGCCGCGATCACCTCCGGCCTGACGAACTGGCTAAACGGCCTGTCCGGCGCGTCGGTGATCCTGCTCGGCGTGATCCTCGGCCTGATGATGTGCTTCGACCTCGGCGGCCCGGTCAACAAGGCGGCGTACGCCTTCGCTACCGCCGGGCTCAATGTCGCCGACCCGGCCTCGCTGCGGATCATGGCCGCGGTAATGGCCGCCGGCATGGTGCCGCCGCTGGCGATGGCGCTGGCCACCACTATCCGGCCTGGGCTGTTCAGTGAGCCGGAGCGGGAGAACGGCAGGGCCGCATGGTTGCTCGGCGCCTCGTTCATCTCCGAGGGTGCCATTCCGTTCGCCGCCGCCGACCCGCTGCGGGTCATCCCGTCGATGATGGCCGGCGGTGCGGTCACCGGTGCGCTGATCATGGCGTTCGATGTCACACTGAAGGCACCGCACGGCGGGATCTTCGTGTTCTTCGCGATCGGCAACCTGGTCTGGTTCCTGGTGGCGCTGGCCGCGGGCACCGCGGTGGGCGCGTTCGCGGTGATCGGTGCCAAACAGTTCATCGGCGCCAAGGCCGCCTAAGCAACGCCGTCGCCAAACCGACGTTTGGCGGGCATTGTTCGAGTAAACATCTTCATAACGTCGAGTTCGGCACAAACCAGAAGGAACCCCATGCACACCAAGACCGTCATCGTCGGCTCGGCGATCGGACTGCACGCCCGGCCCGCCGCGATCATCTCCGAAGCCGTTGTCAACGCGGCTGTTCCGGTGACGCTCGCGGTGGAGGGTGGTGAGCCGGTCGATGCCGGTTCGGCGCTGATGATCATGACCCTCGGCGCTGGCAACGGGACCCAGGTCACCGTCGCATCCGAGGATGAGGCGGTGTGCAAGAGCATCGCCGAACTGGTCGCCAAGGACCTCGACGCCTAGGTTCGCCAGACGCCGCTAGACCAGGCCCTTGAGCATCAGCTTCCAGTACAGCAACGGCAGGCCGTACTTCTTGATGTACCAGTACGCCCGGTGCGGCGTGGTCGGGTTGAGCATCGGAAACGACGGCTGCAACTCGAAGTCGTAGTCGAACTCGGCCAGCAGCATGTCATGTGACGAGGTCACGATTGGGCACGACGAGTACCCGTCGTAGCGGGCCGTCAGCGGCCTGCCCTCGAGGTAGGCGCCGATGTTGGCCACCACCACCGGAGCCTGCTTGCGGATCGCAGCGCCAGTCTTGGAGTTCGGCGTCGACCCGGCATCACCGAGGCCGAAGACGTTGGGATAGCGCACATGCTGCATGGTGAACTTGTCGAGGTCGACGTAGCCGTTCTCGTCGCCGGTAGACAGCGGGCTGGTCTTGATCCAGTCCGGCGCGGACTGGCGCGGTACGGCGTGCAGCACGTCGAACGCCAGCGTGCCGTCGGTGCCGCCCTCGCCGAGTGCCGTCAACGAGACCTTCTTCGCGTCGCCGTCGACCGCGGTGACTTCCGACATCGTGTGCAGGTGGATTCCGTAGTCCGCGATCACTGTGTCGAGGCTGTCGGCGATCGCCGGGATGCCGAACGCGCGCGGCGTCGGCAGCACCAGGTGCACGTCGATGTTGTTCAGCACACCCTGTTTACGCCAGTAGTCACTGGCCAGGTAGGCGATCTTCTGCGGGGCGCCACCGCATTTGATGGGTCCCGAGGGCATCATGAACACCGCAGAGCCCGACCGCGTCTCGCGGATGAAATCCCACATGCGCGGCGCCAGGTCGAAGCGGTAGTTCGACGACACCCCGTTGCGGCCGATGGCCTCTTCGAGCCCGTCGGTCCGGTTCCAGTCCAGTTGGATTCCCGGACATACCACCAGCGCGTCGTACTCGTAGGTCGCGCCGTCGGCACACGTCACCGTGTTGGCGTCCGGATCGACGGCGGACACGGCGGTGCGGATCCAGGTGGCACCCCGCGGCATGACAGAAGCCTCGGGCCGGGCGGTGGCCGCGGCATCGGCCTGGCCACCACCCACCAGGGTCCACAGCGGCTGGTAGTAGTGCTGATCCGACGGCTCGATGACGGCGACGTCGTGGTAACCCTTGCGAAGCAGCCGCGCGGCGACCGTAATGCCCGCCGTGCCTCCCCCGACTATCAGGATCTGGTGTTTTGCCTTGATACGCATCATCATTCCTCTTCGACTCAGGCGTTCTGAACCGCGTCGGCCCAGGCGTTGTAGCCACCCAGGACATCACTGACATCGGTGAAGCCGTTGCACCGCAACAGGCTGGCCGCCACCGAGGACCGGTAGCCGCCGGCGCAGTAGACGACGGTCGGCAGGTGCGGGTTCAGCTCCCCGACCCGATCGGGCAGCTGGCCCACCGGGATGTTGACCGCACCCGGGATCGTCCCGGCGGCCACCTCACCCGGGTTGCGGACATCGACGATCTGCAACTCGGGAATGTCGGCCAGCCGCTCGCCCAGCGCACTCGTGGTCAGCCGGGAGGCGACCTCGACGTCGCCGCGATGAGTGAACATGACCTGGTACGGATCTGCGAGGTGACCGATCACGCGGTCGAAACCGATTCGCGCCAAACGGTTCTTGCCCTCGAGTTCCATCCCTGGCTCGGTCATCAGCACGATGTCGACGTCCGGCTTGATGACCGATCCCGCGAACTCGGCGTAGCGGCCGTCCAATCCGATGTTGATCGCGCCCCGCAGATGGCCCTGGGCGAACTCCTCCGGTGTGCGCCCGTCGACCAGCACGGCGCCGGCGGTCATCGCTTCCCGAACCTGCGCATACGTCATGGCCACCGGCGGTTCGGACTCGTCGAGCAACTGCCGGTCTTTGCGGTTGAGGATCGCGTCGTAGACGAAATACCCCGGTGCCGGCGGTTGGCCCTCGGTGACCAGCTCCATGAACGTGGCCTTGTCGGGGGCCCGCAACGCGTAGTTGGTGCGGCGCTGCTCACCCATCGTCGACCACAGATCGGTCGACAGGTTCTTCCCGCAGGCCGAGCCGGCGCCGTGGGCGGGATAGATCCGCGTGCCGTCGGGCAGCGGCATCAGTTTGTCGTGCAGCGAGTCGTAGAGCTTGTCGGCGAGTTCCTCGCGGGTGAAGCCGATCGAGGCCAGCAGGTCCGGGCGGCCGACGTCCCCGATGAACAATGTGTCACCGGTCAGCACCCCGTAGGGGACGGTGTCGGTGGCGTGTTCGTAGACGACGATGCTCAGCGATTCCGGGGTGTGGCCGGGGGTGTGGCGGAACTCGAGCACCACCTCGCCCAGCGAGTAGCGCTCGCCGTCGGCGACCGGCATGAAGTCGTACTCCGGCGCGGCCACCGAGGAGTACACGATTTTGGCGCCAGTGGCCTTGGCCAGTTCCAGATGGCCGGACAGGAAGTCGGCGTGGAAGTGGGTCTCGATGACGAGATCGATGTGCATGCCTAGTTCCTGGGCGTCGGCGATGTACTCCGACACGTCGCGCTGCGGGTCGACGACGACCGCACGACCGGTGGTCTCGTCGCCGATCAGGTAGGACGCGTGTGACAGGCAGTCGAGGTAGTACTGGTTGAACTTCATCTCGGGATTTCCCTTCTTTTCTGTGGCTCGGGGGCTGGGGTGGGTGGTGGTTGCCGCGCCGGTGTTCATGCGGCACCGGCCGACACGGGATGGGCGGTTAGGCGGCGCAGCGGGCAGGACGGAATGTGGTTGCACGCGAATGTCATTGCGGCGGCGATGGCCGTCACTGCGGCCATGACGTAGCCGGCGACGGGATGGACCTCCTCGCCGACGATCACCGAGGCCATGACCAGGACGAACCAGCCGAATACCTTACGTAGCAGATCCGGATCGACCCGGGCGGCGAACCGGGCGCCGACCAGCGCACCGAGCACCGCGGCGCCGGTGACCATGCCTGCGACAGTCCAGTCGATGCTCAGCACCGAGAGGTAGCCGCCAAGCCCGGCGAACGAGTTCATCGCGATCACCACCAGGGACGTGCCGACCGCGACCGGCATGGTCACCCCGGCGAGCAGCACCAGCGCCGGGACCACCAGGAAACCGCCGCCCGCACCGACCGTGCCGGTCACCAGGCCCAGCGCCAGTCCGATGGCGACGAGCTTGGCCACCGGCACCCGGCCCGCCGGGCCGGGGTCGACCGCTCTGCGTCCGCGAAGCATGGCGATGGCGGTCGCCACCATGATCACCGCGAACGCCACCAGCAGAACATTGCCGGGAATGAACGCGGCCAGCTGACCGCCCGCGTAGGCACCCACCATCGAGGTGGCGCCGAACAACAGCGCGGTGCGCCACTGCACCCGGCCGGCACGCGCATGCGAGACGGCGCCCACGGCGCTGGTGGCGCCCACCACCAACAGTGAGGTGGCAATGGCGTGTTTGGCGTCCATTCCGGCGACATAGGCCAGCAGCGGCACGGTGAGGATGGATCCACCGCCGCCGAGCAAACCCAGCGAGATGCCGACGAACACCGCCAGAACGATTGCCAGGGTGACCATTTCCTCAGTCCGTCCGTTGCGCCTTATACCTATGGGGGTATGTTCCTATATCTCACGATAGATACCTATGGGGGTATATGCAAGGGACGGCGGCAGGACCGGCTTCGCCAGCCGCAAGAAAGGTCTTTGGTCCCCGTCGGCCGAACCCGCGGGCATAGCCAACCTGCCCGGGGGCACCGCGCGCTGCTAGCATCCGGTGATGGCCGAGGCGAACCCGACCAGTGGCAGTAATACAGGGGGACGGCTCGGGGCGTTCCTGCGCGATTCCGGATACCTGCGCAAGTGGCTGATCCTCGGCATCGCGATCGGCATTATCGCCGGTCTGGGCGCCGTCGTGTTCTATCTAGCGCTCGACTACACCGGCCAGTTCCTGCTCGGCTACCTCGGTGGCTATCACCCGCCGCAGGCGTACGCCGACGGCGGCGGCACCGGCTCGGCCGGTTTCGTCCGGCCGTGGGCCATCCCACTGATCGTGTTCGCCGGTGCGCTGGCCTCGGCGATTCTGGTGAACAAGCTGGCGCCGGAGGCAGAGGGGCACGGCACCGACAACGCCATCGAGGCAGTCCACACCGATCCGCGGTCGATCCGGGCACGAGTCGTCCTGGTAAAGCTGGTGTCCAGCGCACTCACGATCGGCTCGGGCGGGTCGGCAGGGCGGGAGGGGCCCACTGCGCAGATCTCGGCTGGCTTCGGCTCCTTGCTGACGCGCGTATTCGACCTGTCCGACGCCGACGGCCGTATCGCGGTGTCGCTCGGCATCGGCTCCGGAATCGGCGCGATCTTCGGTGCGCCGCTGGGCGGGGCGGTCTTGGCCGCCTCGATCGTCTATCGCGAGGACTTCGACTACAAGGCGCTGATTCCCGGCTTCGTGACCTCGGGAACGGCGTACGCCGTGTACGGCTCGATCCTGGGGTTCGAGCCGATGTTCGGCTTCGTCGACCCCGGCTATCTGTTCGATCCCGCACAGCTGGGGTGGTTCGCGGTGATCGGCGTCGTCTCCGCGGCGATCGGTTACCTCTATGCCAGGTGCTTCTACGGGACGGTCGCCCTGACCCGCCGGCTGCCCGGCGGCAAGATCGTCAAGCCCGCTCTCGGCGGGCTGCTGGTCGGGCTGCTGGCGCTGGCGCTGCCCCAGATTCTGTCCAGCGGTTACGGCTGGGTGCAGATCGCCACGACCAGAGAAGGCCTGATGACGATCCCGCTGTGGATCGTGCTGGTGTTGCCGTTAGCCAAGATCGTCGCGACCTCACTGTCCATTGGAAGTGGCGGCTCCGGCGGCATCTTCGGCCCCGGCATCGTGATCGGCGCCTTCGGCGGGGCGGCGGTGTGGCGGCTGGCCGAGCTGGCTGGTGCGCCGGGCGTGCCGTCGGGCCCGGGTATCTTCGTCGTCGCCGGGATGATGGCGTGCTTCGGCAGCGTGGCGCACGCTCCCCTGGCCGTCATGCTGATGGTTGCCGAGATGACCGGATCGTTCTCGGTGATCCCCGGCGCAATGGTCGCCGTCGGTATCGCCTATCTGCTCATCATCCGCACGCCGGTGTCGATCTACCAGTCACAGCGACTGAACCGCGAGACCGCAGCGGCCGAGCGGGTCACGGTTTCGGCACCGGAGATCACCCCGGTGCGAGACGACGACTAGACACAACCGCACCAGGCTGCCCACGACTCGCCACGCGAGTCAGTGCCGATGGATGTCCAGATCACCATCTCGCCACGATTCAGCAAAAAGTCCTGCTTTCGCCATCTCGGGGTGCGATCCTTCTGCCCAACGGGCTCGATCCAACGGCGAAGGAGTTCCACCATGTCCGCTCCGAGCATGGGCCACCGGCTGGCCGCCGAGTTCGTCGGCACGTTCTGGTTGGTGCTCGGTGGCTGCGGCGCAGCAGTTTTCGCAGCCGACCCGGCCGGAGACAAATCCGTCGGCATCGGCTTCCTTGGTGTCTCCCTGGCCTTCGGCCTCACGGTCCTCACCGGTGTCTACGCCTTCGGCACAATCTCCGGCGGCCACTTCAATCCGGCGGTCACCCTGGGTGCGGCTCTGGCCAAACGCGTTGAGTGGAAGGCGCTTCCGGCTTACTGGATCGTCCAAGTGATCGGCGGGCTCGCCGCCGGCGGCGTGATCTACCTGATCGCCAGCGGCAAGCCGGAGTTCACCGCCACCGGCCACATGGCCGCTAACGGATACGGCGAGCACTCCCCGTTCGGCTACTCGCTGGCCGCGGTGGTGATCGCCGAGGTGTTGCTGACGTTCCTGTTCCTGCTCGTCATCCTCGGCGCCACCGACAATCGGGCACCGAAGGGCTTCGCTGGACTGGCGATCGGGCTGATGCTCACCCTGATCCACCTGATCTCGATCCCGATCTCCAACACTTCGGTCAACCCTGCGCGTTCGACCGGTGTCGCGTTCTTCAACGCCGACGGCGCCCCGGCGCAGCTGTGGGTGTTCTGGCTGGCGCCGCTGGTCGGGGCCGCCATCGCCGGCGTCGTCTACCCGTTGTTGTTCGGTCGCGGTGAAGAACTGGCCGACCGGCCGGTCCGCGACGACGCGCTGAAGCGCTGAAGCGCTGAGCGGCGGCTAAACGCGATTCAGCGCGCGGCGCCTGCGGCCTTCTTCTCGGTCGAGCTGCCGTCGTGCACCAGCGTGCCGCCCGCACTCTCCAGGTGCGCCCGCACGAACCACTGGAACTTCTCCAGCTCGGCGGCGTGGCCGATAAGCATGTCCTGAGTGACCGGGTCCAACTCCTCGGTGTCACCGATGGCCTTGCGTAGATCCTCGACGACACCGTCGTAGACCAGATCGAGTGCGGCCAGGTGCGCCTGGACGGTGTCGCGGCCGATCGAGTAGTCGTCCCAGGTGCGGTCCTTGAGGATGGCGCCGGGCGTGCCCTGCGGGGAGGCACCCAGCGTCGCGATGCGCTCGGCGACCTCGTCGGCATACCCGCGCACCAGTTCGACCTGTGGGTCGATCATCTCGTGCACGCCGATGAAGTTGGGGCCGACGACGTTCCAGTGCACATGCTTGAGCGTCAGGTGCAGGTCGTTGTAGGTACTGAGCTGCTTCTGCAGCAGGTCGACCACCTTGCGGCTCTTGGCTTCGGTCATGCCCGGCACGGTGAACTTGGCACCCTTGGAACCCATGAATTGCTCCCTTCGCGCTCTTGTTGCTTGTCGACGGCCGCATACCCGCACTGCCGACGAGGTAACCGCGGACGGGAGCGCCATCACAAATTGCTGATGCGCTGCATCGGCAGTCGCGCACCGCGGCGCGGTTCGGCAGCCAGCCCGCTGGCGTAGAGCAGCAACACCGCGCGATGGCGGTGCGGACGCTCCGGCTCCAGCATCTCGAGCATGGCCGCATCGTCGACGGGTTTGCCGACCAGGGTCCAGCCGATCATCTTGCAGAGGTGATAGTCACCCACCGATAGCGCATCGGCATCACCGAAGGCCCGTTGCGCGGTCTCGGCGGCCGTCCACACCCCGACACCGGGCAGCGAGGTGAGCGCCTGGCGGGCCTGTGCCGCGGATCGCTGGACGAGGCGCTCCAGCGACGCCGCCCGCTGGGCGCAGCCGACGATCGTGCGGGCGCGACCGGGGTCGACGTTGGCGCGGTGGAATTCCCACGACGGGATGGCCCGCCAAACCTCCGCTGCCGGCGGAACCCGCATCCGGGCCGGAGCCGGACCGGGCGCCGGGGTGCCGAACTTCGTCACCAGCAGGCGCCAGGCGCGGAACGCGTCGACGCCGGTGACCCGCTGCTCGATGATGGCGGGGATCAGCGCCTCGAGCACTCGCCCGGTACGGCCCAGCCGCAGGTGCGGCACCCGGCGGGCGGCGGCCCGGATCGTGGGATGGACCGGACGAAACTCACCCGGGTCGTCGTCGGCGCCGAGCAGCGCGGGCAGTGTCTCCAGGAATTCCGCGGCACCCTCGCCCCAGGCCCGGCACGTCACGGTGTCCGGGGCGGTGCGGTGGATCCGTGCGGTGACCGGCCCGCTGGCTTGCAGGCTGGTGCGCCAGATCGCCCGGTCGGAGTCGAGCTGGTAGCACGGGTCACCCGGCCCGCGGCGATGCGGCCCCAGCGTCAGGCCGGGGCTGGCAGGTCCCGGAAAGGCCAGTCTGCGTTCGGAATAGTCGGCGGGCACCCGGTCAGTCCGGTTCGACGCTGACGTCGGCCTTGTTCGGGTAGAACGCCACGTGCCCGGCGATCGCCGCGACGGCCGGGTAGGGCTGCTCGTAGGTCCAGACCGCGTCCTCGACGGTCAGGTGACCGACGGTGACGTCGTAATAGCCGGCGTCACCCTTGAACGGGCAGTAGGTCTGGGTGAGGCTGCGGCTCAACACCTTTGGATCGACGTCGCCGATCGGAATGTATTGCACAACGGGATAGTTCGACTCCTGCAAGGCCAGTGCGGCGCGAGTGTCGGCTACGAGTTCGCCCTCGACGCGCACCCGGACCCGGCCCGCCGTAGGTGTGATGGTGATCGGATGCTCGGCGGTGGGTTGCTTGATCTCTCGGGTACTCATGTCCGGTTCTCCTCGCGGTGGCCTGCTCGGTGGGCCTGGTCTATGGGCCTAGTCGGTGCAACACCGGCTCCCACCCATGATTCCCCCGATCGCCCACCGCCGGGCGCGAAAACGCGAGCTAGGGCCGGCGCGCGATCTTGTCCGCGATGACCGCGATGGGTGACGTCGTCGAGCGGCCACCCTCCTCGTGTCGGTCGGCCACCTTGTAGGCGGTGTACATGCCGCGCACCCCGATCCAGCGCAGCGGCTCGGGTTCCCACGTCGCGGAGCGGTGGCCCACCCAGGGCAGCGTCGTCAACGGGGTAGAACGCTTGAGTACCAGGTCGGTCAGCGTCCGACCGGCCAGGTTGGTCGCGGTCACCCCGTGCCCGACGTAACCGCCCGCCTCGCCGAGGCCGGTCGCCGGGTCCAGGCTGACCCCGGCCGACCAGTCCCGCGGTACCCCCAGTACCCCGCACCAGCCGTGGGCGATCGGCACGCCGCGGGTCTGCGGCAGGACGGTGTTGAGCACACCGGTCAGATAGTCGATGGTGCCCTGACCGACCGCACCGTCGTTGTCGATGCGCGAGGCGTAGCGGTAGGGGACAGCCCGACCGCCGATCGCAATGCGGTCGTCGGCGGTGCGCTGCGCGTAGAAGAACCCGTGCGCCTGGTCGCCCAGGGTTTCGCGGCCTTCCCAGCCGATGCGCGCCCAGACGTCGGCCGGCATCGGTTCGGTGGCGATCATGGCGCTGTTCATCGGCAGCCACCGCCGGCGCAGACCGGCCATCCGCGCGGTGAACCCTTCGGTGGCGCGCAGCACGATCGGCGCGCGGACCACCCCGAACGGGGTCTGCGCGCGGCCGGGGCTGATCGTGGTCACCGGCGTCTGCTCGTAGATGGTGACGCCGAGGCGTTCGACGACGTCGGCAAGGCCGCGCGCCAGTTTCGCCGGCTGGATGCGGGCGCAGTGGGGGTTGAAGAAGCCGGCCACCAGGCTGTCGACCCGGATGCGCTCGGCGGCCTCCGGACCGGTGAGCATCTCAATGCCGTCGGTTCCCCATTCGCGGTCCTCGTCGGCCTCGGCGCGCAGTCGGCGGGCCTGTGCGGCGTTGCGCGCGACCTCGAGATTGCCGCCCTTGAGGATGTCGGCGTCGATGTTCTCCCGGGCGGCGACCTCGATGACCTCGTCGACGGCCTGGTTGAGGGTCTGCTGCCAGGCGATCACGCTGGCGCGGCCGTACTGCTTGGCCAGCAGTCCGCGGTGGCCCGGCGCCAGCCCACCGAGCCAGCCGCCGTTGCGACCGGAGGCGCCGAAGCCGGCGAAGCGGGCTTCGAGCACGGTGATCCGAAGCGACGGGTCCGCCTTCTTCAGGTAGTAGGCGGTCCACAGGCCGGTATAACCGGCGCCGACGATGCAGACGTCGGCATCGCGGTCGCCCGGCAGGGCGGCACGGGGCTGCGGGAGTTGGGTGAACCAGTGCGACACGGCGCCGTTGATGGTGGCCATCCAAAGATCTTCCCAGTCGCGCCTGAGAACGCAGCCGGGAGCACTACTGCACGACGAGTTGCCCGCGCATCTGCGGGTGGACTGTGCAGTGATGGGCGGTTCAGTCCGGTTGGGCTGCCTTGGCTTGACGTTTGGCCGCGCGCAGTCCGACCCAGAACCGGGCGGCCTCGCGAATGGCCTCCTCGACAGGGCGCGGCTGCCACCCCAGTTCGCGCACCGCCTTGCCGTGGTCGAGTGGTCCTTCGGCGCGCATCAGCCGCAGCGACTCCAGTGACAGCCGTTCGTCGGTGTGGCGCAGGCGGGCCTTGAGGGTGCCCGCCGCGGCCAGCAGGTAGGCCATCGATAGTGGGATGGTCTTGGCCGGCGGCGGTACCCCGGCCTCCTCGGCGGCGATGCGGGCCACCTCGGCATTGCTGATCATCTTCTCCGAGATCAGGTAGCGCTCGCCGACGCGGCCGTGCTCGGCGGCCAGGATCATGGCACGGGCGGCGTCGTCGACCCCGACGGCTTCCAGGTCGATGCCGCCCATCACAAACGGCAGCTTGCCGAACGCGGCTCCGGCGATGATCGCCCCGTGCGGGGTGCGACCCCAGTCGCCGCTGCCGTAGGTGGTCGACACGCACATCGCGACAGCGGGCAGGTTGTGCTCGCGGGCATAGCGCAGCACGAGTTCCTCGGCCTGGACCCGGGAGCGCACATAGGGCGTCAGGCCGCGGTCGGCGATGACGTCGGCCTCGCTGGTGATCCGGCCACGTTTGCGGCCCACGGTGACGTAGCTGCTGGTGAAGATGAACCGCTGCAGCCCAGCATCTTTGGCGATCTCGAGGACATTGCGAGTGCCCTCGACGTTGGTGCGGAACAGCGGTGCCGGATCGCGCAGCCAGCCGCGGGCGTCGACCACGCAGTAGTAGACGTCGTCGACGCCGGCCATCGCCGCCCGCAGCGTGTCGTTGTCCCAGATATCGCCGACGAAGCGCTGCACGTGCAGGTCGTCGATGGCGATGGCGTTGGCGTTCTCGCGCACCATCACCCGCACCTGGTGCCCGTCGGCGACCAGTTGCCGGGTGACGTGCGAACCGAGGAAGCCGTTGGCCCCGATGACGAGTTTGGGGCTCATTTGGTTCTCCCGTAGGCGCGCATCCAGGCGGCCGCCTCGTCGTCGAGCGTCCCGAGTCGTTCGGCCTTCTTGCACCACGCCATTCCGGCCTGCAGGAACTTCATCGGGTTGTAGATGTCCTCCTGGCGTGACCAGAGTCCGTCGCCGGCGTAGGTGACGATCGAGATATTGGTGGCGCTGATCAGGGTGCCGTCACCGGGGTCGCGCATCGGGTTGTCCAGTTCGCAGATGACACGGCCGGTGTCTTCGTCGAACACTTTCCACAGCGAGGGGAACTCGCTCATGTGGCTGCCGGGGAAGGCGTTCATGGTCCGGTTGATCCACTCGCGGACCTCGTCGCGGCCCTTCATGGTGCCCATCGCGTGCTCGATGTAGTCGACATCGGGGGTGTAGTGGCTCACCCAGGCGTCCCAGTCCCGAGTGCGGGCCGCCTCGGCGACCGTCTCCTCGAAGGTTGCGAATGCCTCGGACAGTTCCTCGCGGGAGAAGGGCGCCACAGCATAAAACTAGAACACGTTCTATCCTGCTTTGTCGAGGGGTTCGGCCGCAGGCAGGAGGGTTTCTGACGGAACCGTGACGCGGGATTATCCGAACGCCCTTCCAGGGTTGACCACGGTATGGCGCACGACTATCGCAAGAACCCCGCCGCCGTCTCCGCGTTGTCTCCCGAGCAGTACCGGGTGACGCAGGACAACGGAACCGAGCGGCCCTTCACCGGCGAGTACTGGGACAACCACGAGCCGGGTATCTACGTCGACGTGGTCTCCGGTGAGCCGCTGTTCGCCTCGGTCGACAAGTTCGACAGCGGCACCGGCTGGCCCAGCTTCACCAAGCCGATCGACACCACCAACGTGGTGACCAAGCGGGACTTCAGCATGTTCCTGCCGCGCACCGAGGTGCGCTCGGCGCACGGCGACAGCCATCTGGGGCACGTCTTCAAGGACGGGCCGCGGGCACAGGGCGGGTTGCGCTATTGCATCAACTCAGCTTCGCTGAAGTTCATCCACCGTGACGACCTCGAGGCGCAGGGGTACGGCGAGTACAAGACTCTGTTCGAGACTTCCAAGGAGGACGTGTGAGCACCACAAAGACCGCGATTTTGGCCGGCGGCTGCTTCTGGGGCATGCAGGACCTGATCCGCAAGCAGCCCGGCGTGGTCTCGACCCGGGTCGGCTACACCGGCGGCCAGAACGACCATCCGACCTACCGCAACCATCCCGGCCACGCCGAGGCGGTGGAGATCGTCTACGACCCGGCGCAGACCGACTACCGGGCGCTGCTGGAGTTCTTCTTCCAGATCCACGACCCGAGCACGAAGAACCGGCAGGGCAACGACGTCGGGACCAGCTACCGCTCGGCAATCTTCTATCTCGACGACGAGCAGAAGCAGGTCGCACTGGACACCATCGCCGACGTCGACGCCTCCGGCCTGTGGCCGGGCAAGGTAATCACCGAGGTGACGCCCGCATCCGATTTCTGGGAGGCCGAGCCCGAGCATCAGGACTACCTTCTGCACTACCCGAACGGCTACACCTGCCACTTCCCGCGGGCGGGCTGGAAGCTGCCGAAGCGGGCCGTCGTCGAGTAAGTAGCGTCATCCAACCGTGGCGGGCGTGGGGCGGTCCTGCACCCCCACGGTTCGGTGCCCACTAATTTGCTGAGCGCGATCACGCGCTGTGGCCCGGACGGCGAGAAGCGTTGGTATGCCGCCTTACTCCTGTCCACTCTCCGGGATGAGCACGACATCCCGGGGCACCTCCCGGCGCCTCGTGGCCCGAATGGTGAAGTGACGCACGGCTCTCCGCCGGATGTTTGGCGCTCTCACTTTCTCAGGCACCCTCGGTACGCAGGCAAAACTCGCCCACGTTTCGAATCTCCTATTTCTGTGAATCATCTGCGTGCCGTTCCCAACCGAGAGAGGTTCCCCGTGAAGCGAATCGTGCACTTTGCTCTTGTAGCATCAGCGGCCGTCGCCGTTGTGAGCGGTTGCTCAGCATCGGAGGTGGTCAACACCGGCGGCGATACCAAATGCAAAGACTTCCTCAGCCAGGACGACAAGAAGCAGAACGACGAAGTCAGCAAGATGCTCAAGGACAAGAGCGGGCAAGATCCCGCGAATATGGAGATCACTGCCACCAAGGCCTCAGTCTCGGTGTACTGCCAGACCGTTGGCAAAGAAGACACCAAGATTTCCGAGGCACCGCACGGCTGAGCGGCGCTACCCCGAAACTGCACTCACCACCGAAGCTGCCGTCCGCTGATCTCGACACCCGGCGCTCATGCCTAGCAACGCACGAATGCGGTATCACGGGTGATATCGCGTTCGTGCCGCGCTACTGGATGAGCTGTCCGGTCGGGCCGGCCTGACCGAGCCGCCAGATCCGCGAGCTCGGTCCCTCGACTACGCTGTACAGCGCCGATGCCGTCGGGGGCGCTGTGCTGGCGTGGCACACCCGATCGTTGGTCGCGGCCCCGTGCCGCGTGTGCTTGGAGGTATTTTCGTGCGTTCTTTCAGCGCGGCAGTGGTCGCCGCGGTCGCTGCACTGTCCGTGTCGTCCGGGCTGGCGGCGGCTGCCCCGAAGGATTACTGCGCCGACCTCAAGGGCGGCAACACCGGCAGTACGTGCGTGATCGCGCTGTCCGACCCCGCGTACAGCGTCGACATCAGCATCCCGCTGGACTATGCCGACCAGAAGTCCGTCGCCGACTACATCTCTCAGACGCGCGATGCGTTCATCAACACCGCCAAATCCGCGCCCGGCAACACGCCGTCCGTGCTGAGCATCAAGCCGACGGAGTACAACTCGTCGATTCCCCCGCGCGGCACCGAGGCCGTGGTCTTCACGGTGACCCAGAGCGTCGGCAACGGCAGCCCTCAGACGACCTACAAGGCCTTCAACTGGGACCAGAGCTACCGCAAGGCGATCACCTATACCGCCGCACCTGACGACAAGCAGAACACCCCGCTGTGGCGGGTGGACGATCCGCTGACGACCGTCGCACCCATCGTTCAAGCCGAACTGCAGCAGCAGCTCGCGCCGCCACCACCGCCGGCCGCACCGCCTACCCAACCCGACCAGCCGGTGACAACCACACCGACAACCACGACGACCACCACACCGCCGCCTCCGCCTCCGTTGCCGTTCGTGCCGGGCGCGCTGTACAACCCGGCCAACTACCAGAATTTCGCGGTCGTCAACGACGGGGTGATCTTCTTCTTCGACCAGGGCACGGTGCTGCCCGCCTCAGCCGGAGCGCTGCACGTGCTGGTACCCCGCTCCGCGATCGACCCGATGATCGCCTGAGATCAGGGCGCCGAGCGTCAGCGCCGGCGGTGCACCACCACGCGGCCACCCTTCTTCGGGGTGAAGGCCACCCCCCGCGAGTGCCACTTCTCGCCCGGCGCGGCGGTGGTCTGAATCGCGAAGTGCCGCAACACCGTCCGCAGCACGACGTCCATCTCCATGTTTGCGAACGCCGCGCCGATGCAGCGGCGGGTGCCACCGCCAAAGGGCACCCAGGCGAAGGTATTGGGCTTGGCGTCGAGGAAGCGCTGGGGGTCGAACCGTTCGGGATCGGGGAACATCTCCGGGTTCTCGTGCAGCTGGTTCAGACTCACCATGAGCGAATACCCTTGCGGGATACGCCACTGCCCGAGCTCGTACATCGGGGCCTCGACGTGACGGCCGGCGAAGTCGATCACCGTCCGGTTGCGCTGGATCTCGAAGATGGTGGCCTGCCGGTAGGTGTTGTCGTCGGTGTCCGCCTCGGCGGCCAGGCGACGCAAGACATCGGGATGACGCGAAATGCGCTCGAATGCCCAGCCCAGCGTCGACGCGGTGGTCTCGTGACCGGCGGCCAGCAAGGTCAGCAGCTCGTCGCCGACTTCGCCACGGGTCATGGGCGAGCCGTCGTCGTAGGTGCTGCGCAGGAACAGCGACAGTACGTCGGTGCGGTCCGCGAAATGTGGGTCTTGGCGGGCCCGTCGGATCAGGATGTCCACCAGGCCTTCGTACTCGCGGCGGTACTCGGTGAGCTTTCCCCAAGGACTCCAAGGAAAGTCGCGTCTCGGTGAGGGTAAGACCGCCAGCCGCGAACCGAGGGTCACCCAGCGCGGGATCAGCTCGCGCAACCGCTGCAGTTCCGCGCCGTCGGCACCGAAGATCGCCCGCAAGATGATGTTGAGCGTGATCCGCATCATCGGCTCGAGGGTGGCGAACTCCCGCCCCTCGGGCCACCAGGCGATCTCGCGCAGCGTCTCCTCCTCCACGATCTGCTCGTAGGCCTTGATGCTCTTGCCGTGAAACGGCGGGGTGAGCAGCTTGCGCCGCACCCGGTGCTCGGCACCGTCGAGCGCGAACACCGAGCCCGGCCCGAGTAGCCGGCTCAGGTTCGGCTGAATGTTGTAGAGGACTTCGGGGCTGGTGGTGAAGATCTGCTTGGTCAGGGCCGGGTCGGAGACGAAGACGCTCTCACCGAACACCGGTATCCGCAGCCGGAAGCAGCGGCCGTAGCGCCGGGTCAGCCAGTCGGTGGTCCCGCGCCGCGACACCATGAACGCGGCCCTGATCAACCCGTTCGGTAGGCCCGGGACAGGGGGCACCATGGCTTGGGTAGCCGACGGCAGGTCGACGGTCGGCGCTTCGCTCATCGTGGAGTCCTCCCGGAGAGTTGCGGTACTGCGCTGTACCACGGCTATGGGGGTACGGTACCTCCTAGTACCAGGAGCTGACAAGGGTCGATCCGGACAGGAGAAGGCTGCGTGACCACGCCGATTGCCGACGCCGCGAAGGCCGGCAGCATGCCCGTCTCCCCGGACGGCGGCTTCCGGCGCCGGCTGCTCGAAGGACTGGCCGCCTCCATCTCTGAGCGGGGATACCGCGACAGCACGGTCGCCGATATCGTGCGACACGCCAAGACCTCCAAGCGCACGTTCTACGACCAGTTCGCCACCAAGGAGGACTGCTTCGCCGAACTGCTGATGGCGAACAACGACGAACTGGTCACCGCCATCAACGCCGCCGTCGACCCGGCAGCGCCCTGGCAGGACCAGGTCCGGCAGGCCGTCGTGGCCTATGTCGACAACATCGAGCAGCACCCGGCCATCACGCTGAGCTGGATCCGTGAGCTACCCGCCCTTGGCGAGGAGGCTCGGCCCACGCTGCGCCGCGGGTTCAGCCGGCTCGCCACGATGATCGTCGAGCTGACCGCCAACGAGAACTTTCGCGCCGCCGGCATCGCCCCGCTCTCCCAGGCCGCCGCGGTCATCCTGGTCGGCGGGCTACGCGAGCTGACCGCTCAGACCGTCGAGGACGGCGTCCCCGTCACCGACATCGTCGAGCCGGCGCTCGCGGTCTCCCTGGCCCTACTGGGCTCCACACCGGATATCAGGGTTTCAGAACAACTTTGACCATTCCGTCGGTCTTCTTTTGAAAGCTCTCGTAGGCCTGCGGGGCAGCCGACAGTGGAAGCCGGCGGAGCGAAGGTGTCCACACCCAGCGGGTCGTCGCCAGTCCACGCATATCCGCTGCCGTCCCAACCGTGGGCACCGCACCGGGCCGCCGTTGCCGAACGGGCGGCCGACGAACCGGTTCTCGACATCGTGCTCGATCCCGGCGACGCGCTCTATCTGCCCCGCGACTGGGTCCACGCCGCACAGGCGCAGGACACCACGTCGATCCACCTGACGATCGGGGTCTTGCCGAACCCGAACTGCTGCGGGCCCCCCGATCCGCGCCGATCCGACCGCGCTGGTCGGCTGCCACCTCGACGGCCGCGTCGTCCTCACCGGCGAGCGGGGACCGGTGGAGGTCGTCCTCGGCGAGGAGCTGTCCGAGCCGCTCCTGTCGCAGTGGCGGGCCACGGTCACCGGCCCGGTGCGGGGGCTCGATCAGGACGGTGGGAAGCCACCCGTTGCCACCGGACCCCACGTCGCCGGAGTGACCCGAATCAGGCTCTTGCCCTGGCGGACCATCGCCTCGCGGTACTCCACCCAGTCCGGGTGCTCGCCGGCCACCGCACGGAAGTACTCGACCAGCGGCTCAACGGAATCCGGCAGGTCGATCACCTCCGCCGGACCGTCGATCTGCACGTAGGGGCCGTCGAAGTCGTCGGAGAGCACCACCACGCTGGCCCGCCCGGTGCGCCGGATGTTGACCGACTTGGCCCGGCGCGGGTAGCTGGCGATCACCAGCCGGCCCGCCTCGTCGACACCGCCGGTGACCGGCGAGCTCTGCAGCGAGCCGTCGGCGCGGAAGGTGGTCAGCACCATCCGGTGCCGCGGTCGCACGAAGTCCAACAGTTCACTGAGACCCACAGCGTCGGCTTTGGCGATCCTGGGCGACATGGCGCCACTCTAACCACACCGGGTCGGGTCGGGCGTAAGTTGGTCGCTGACGTCGAGGAGGATGACATGGTCGCGACGATGCGCGCCGAGCGGTTCTACGCTGACACCAAAACCGTTGCACTGGAGGATGTTCCGGTCCCAGAGCCGGGACCCGGCGAGGTCCTGGTCAAGGTGGCTTTCTGCGGTATCTGCCATTCGGATCTCAGCCTGATCAATGGCACGTTCCCCGCGCAGCGGCCGGTGGTGACACAAGGTCACGAAGCCTCGGGCACGATCGCCAAGCTCGGACCCGGCGTGACGGGCTGGTCCGAGGGTGACCGGGTGGTCGTCGCCGCGGGGCGCCCCTGCGAGAAGTGCGCCAACTGCCGGCGCGGTGATCTGGCCAATTGCCTGGCGATCCGGCTGATGGCGTTCGCCTACGACGGCGCCTGGGCCGAATACACCGTCGCCCAAGCCGCCGGCCTGACCCGCATTCCCGACAACGTCCCGCTGGAGCAGGCCGCAATTCTGGCCGACGCGGTCTCCACGCCCTACGGCGCAGTGGTGCGCACCGGCAAGGTCGGCGTCGGCGAATCGGTCGGGGTGTGGGGCGTCGGCGGTGTCGGCACCCACATCGTGCAGCTGGCCCGGCTGGTCGGCGCTGTTCCGGTGATCGCCGTCGACATCAACCCGGTGGTGCGCGACCGCGCCCTCGAACTCGGCGCCGACCATGCCTTCGACTCCCGCGACCCGGAGCTGAAGGACAAGATCGCCGCGGTCACCGGCGGGCGCAAGCTCGACGTGGCCTTCGACGCGGTCGGGCTCAAGGTCACCTTCGAGCAGGCGCTCGACAACCTGACGGTGGGGGGCCGCCTGGTCGGGGTCGGCATGAGCGCCGAATCCCCCACCGTAGGCCCGACCTCGATGTTCGGCCTCACCCATCGGCAGGTGCTGGGGCACCTGGGTTATCAGAACGTCGACATCGAAACCCTCGCCACGTTGGTCTCCCTCGGGCGCCTGGACCTGTCCCGCTCGATCAGCCAGATCATCGCGCTCGAGGACATCGCCGAGGGCATCCGAATGCTCGAGCACGCCGAGGGCAACCCGATCAGGATTCTGGTCAAGCCCTGAGCGGTCGTGTCCGCCGGACAGCGCGCACCGCGCGTGGTGACTAAGCTGGCGCCTTTCCGGTGGCCGACGTCCAGCCGGCCGACGGTGATCTCCTGCCCCGAGGAGCGAACATGTCCGCCGACGCGCCCACGCCCGCCGCGCCCCAGGGGTCGGCCGGCCATATCCGGCTGACCTCGCACCACGGCGCCGACGACGCCCCGCCGATCCGCTGGGGTGCGCCGAGCGCCGCCGAACGCGGGCCGCTGATCGGGACCACCACCACCCGCAGCCACCGCAACGTCGTCGGCACCCACAGCGGCTCGTACAGCGTGTACCGGGCGCTGGCGGTCGCCGCCGGGGCGCTGTCCCGCGAGCACCGCGCGGACCTGACCAACACCGCCCCCACCCACACCATCGGTCCGTACCCGCAGTGGGGACAGCCGGAGGCGATCGTCAGTCTCGACCCATGGGGCGCCATGGTGGCCGAGGTCTTCGCCGACCACCTGGCTGCCGGCCACGACATCCGGCCGACCATCGCGGTCACCCAGGCGCACGTGATCCTGCCCGAGATCGCCGACGCCATCGACAAGGGCCGGCTGCGGCCAGACGGGCGGGTGCTGCTGCCCGGCGGCGCCGCGCTGGTCACCAAGGCCGCGATCGAGCCGGTCTGGTACCTGCCGGGGGTCGCGCAGCGATTCGGCTGCAGCGAAGCACATCTGCGCCGGGTGATGTTCGAGGAGACCGGCGGCATGTATCCGGAGCTGGTCACCCGCTCGGACCTGGAGGTGTTCCTCCCTCCGATCGGCGGGCAGACCCTCTACATCTTCGGTGACGCACGGGATCTGGCCGATCCGTCCGTGGAACTGACCGCCCGCGTCCACGACGAGTGCAACGGCTCGGACGTGTTCGGTTCCGACATCTGTACGTGCCGGCCGTATCTGACGCATGCGATCGAGGAGTGCATCCTCGGCGCGCAGCGCGGCGGGGTGGGCCTGGTCTCCTACTCCCGCAAGGAGGGCCGCGCGCTCGGCGAGGTGACCAAGTTCCTGGTCTACAACGCCCGCAAGCGCCAGGAAGGTGGGGACACCGCCGAGGCGTACTTCGCCCGCACCGAATGCGTTGCCGGCGTCCAGGACATGCGCTTCCAGGAATTGATGCCCGACGTTTTGCACTGGCTCGGGATCCGCAAGATCCACCGCCTGGTGTCGATGAGCAACATGAAGTACGACGCGATCGTCGGTTCCGGGATCGAGGTCGGCGAACGGGTCAACATCCCCGACGAGCTGATCCCGGCCGACGCCCGCGTGGAGATCGACGCCAAGATGGCCGCCGGCTACTTCACCCCCGGCCCGGTGCCCGACGCCGAGGAGCTGAAAAAGCCCAAGGGCCGGGGACTGCACGGGTGAGTTCGGCCACCGAGGTCGACCTCGACACCCCCGCCGGGGCGGCGGCTGCGCTGCGCACCACCGCGGCGATTCGCGGGCGCGCCGGGCAGCTGACCGCACGGGCCCGCGCTGGCGAGTCGCGCTGGTTCGTCGTCGACGACGCGGCGATGACCGCCGCCGCGACCGAGGTCGCCGCCGTCACCCGGGCCAACTACCCCGACCTACGGATCCCGTTCCACAGCCGCTGGCGCCACTTCGAGGCCGGCGGTGTAGCCCGCAAGACGGACCTCGACCGGCTGGTCGAACCGCTCGACGCCGCCGAGCGGGCTCGCGCGATGGTCGACCTGACGGTGGTCAGCGTGTTGCTCGACGCCGGCGCCGGAGCGGCCTGGTCCTACCTCGAGCCGGCCACCGGGATACGCTTCGCCCGGTCGGAAGGCCTGGGGGTGGCCAGCTTTCACGCCTTCACCGCCGGGCTGTTCTCCGCCGATCCCGCCGACCCGTTGCGGGTCGATGCGGCCGGTTTGACCGCGCTGACCCCCGCCCGACTCGCCGAGGCGTTTCAGGCCGACGCCGCCAATCCGCTGGTGGGCATCGAGGGCCGGGTGGCGCTCTTGCACCGACTGGGCCGGGTACTGGCCGGCACGCCGACGGTTTTCGGCGCGGACGGCAGGCCCGGTCGTCTCTTCGACGTCCTGTGCGGGCCGTCGCCGGGCACCGTCTCCGCCCATGACATCCTCGCCCTGATCCTGACCTCGCTGGGCGCAATCTGGCCCAGCGGCAGCATGATCGGCGACCATTCGCTCGGTGACTGTTGGCACCACGACGCAGTAGCGGGCCAGGGCCTGACCAACGGCTGGATGCCGTTTCACAAATTGTCGCAATGGCTCACCTACTCCTTGCTGGAGCCGTTCGGGTGGTCCGGGGTCACGGTCACCGGCCTCGACGACCTAACCGGACTGCCCGAATACCGCAACGGCGGGCTGTTCCTCGACTCCGGCGTCCTGCGCCTGCGCGATGCCGACGCATCTCGCGAAAAGTGGCTTCCCGCGGCTGACTTGGTGGTGGAGTGGCGCGCACTGACCGTGACGCTGCTCGACGAACTCGCCCCGCTTGTGCGCTCGGCACTAGGCGTGGACGCCGAGCGGATGCCGCTGGCATGTGTGCTCGAAGGCGGCAGCTGGGCCGCCGGACGCACGTTAGCGGGGCGATTGCGGGACGGTTCACCGCCGCTGACGGTGGTCAGCGACGGCACGGTGTTCTAGGGAGCAGGCATGCAGAACGTTCATCTGGTCGACCACCCGCTGGTGCAGCACAAACTCACACTGATGCGCCGGCAAGAGACTTCCACCAACACCTTTCGCCGCCTGGCTAACGAGATCTCCACCCTGATGGCCTATGAGGTGTTGCGCGACACCCCGACGCACGAGATCACGGTGCAGACCCCGCTGGAGACCACCACCGGCTCCGTGATCGACGGCAAGAAGTTGGTGTTCGTCTCGATCCTGCGTGCCGGCACCGGCGTCCTCGACGGGATGCTCACCGTCGTACCGGGAGCCCGGATCGGGCACATCGGCCTGTACCGCGACCCGAAAACCATGGTGGCTGTGGAGTATTACTTCAAGATGCCCGGCGACCTGAATGAGCGCGAGGTGGTGGTGGTCGACCCCATGCTGGCCACCGGGAACTCCGCCGTGGCCGCGGTCGACAGGCTCAAGGAGTTCGGCCCGCGCTCGATCAAGTTCGTCTGCTTGCTTACCTGCCCCGAGGGCATCTCCGCGCTGCACCACGCCCACCCCGACGTGCCCGTCTACACCGCCGCGGTGGACCGGGCGCTCGATGACCACGGTTACATCGTGCCCGGTCTCGGCGATGCGGGCGATCGCCTGTTCGGCACCAAGTAGCACCGAGCCGCTCACAGCGGCCACACACCGTCCTTTCAGTCAACGGTCGGCCGGAGATGGATCAATGGCTGCTGTGACAACGACGTATCTGGACCCGGCGCCGCCGGAGTCGGCCGACGCGGGCCCAACGCCGGCGCACCCGTCACGCCGGGACCGGATCGAGTTGATCGTCCTGCTCACCGGCACGGCCGTCATGTACCTGTGGAACATCACCGTCAACGGAATGGGCAACCAGTTCTATGCCGGAGCCGCGCAGGCCGGCTCGAAGAACTGGGAGGCGCTGTTGTTCGGCTCCCTGGATTCGGCGAACTTCATCACCGTCGACAAGCCCCCGGTGTCGCAGTGGATCATGAGCCTGTCCGGTCAGTTGTTCGGCTTCAGCAGTGCCAGCATGCTCGTGCCCGAGGCACTGATGGCGGTGGCCACCGTCTGGCTGCTCTACGCCGCGGTGGCACGCCTGTGTGACCCACGAGCAGGCCTGCTCGCGGGCGCGGCGATGGCGGTCACCCCGGTGGCCGCGCTGATGTTCCGGTTCAACAACCCCGACGCCGCGATGGTGCTGCTGATGACCGCGGCGGCGTACTGCACCGTGCGCGCGGTCGAGCGGGCCGGCGGGAGGTGGCTCGCATGGGCCGGGGTGGCCCTCGGCTTCGCGTTCCTGGCCAAGATGCTGGAGGGCCTGATGATCGGCCCCGCGATCGCGCTGGCCTACCTGGTGGCTGCCCCCACGACACTGCGGCGCCGGGTGCTGCACCTGCTTGGCGCGTTCGGTGCGTTCCTGGTCGCGGCCGGCTGGTTCGTGGTGTTGACGCTGCTGTGGCCGGCCTCCTCACGGCCCTACATCGCCGGGTCCACCGACAACAACTTCATGAACCTGGTTCTGGGCTACAACGGTTTCGCGCGGGTGCTCGGCCGCAATCACATGAGTTTCGGCTCGCACGACCCACTGGGTACCTCGGTCGGTGAGCAGCTCCGCCCCGCGCATCTAGGCGGGTTCGGCGGTCAGCAGGAAGGGCTGTCGCGGCTGTTCGCCGGCGAGTTCGGCTTCGAGATCGGCTGGCTGGTTCCCACGGCGCTGTTGGCTCTGGTGCTCGTCGTCGTCTCCAGAGGCCGGGCACCGCGCACCGATCGGGTCCGCGCCGGGGCGGTGCTGTTCGGTGGGTGGCTGCTGATCGACGGCGTGGTGCTCAGCTACATGAAAGGCATGGTGCACCCGTACTACTGCCTGTCACTGGCACCGGCGGTGGCCGCGACGGTCGCGATCGGCGCGCACGAGATGTGGACACGTAGGCAGACCAGGTTCGGCCGCGCCGGCCTGACGGCGCTGGTACTGGTCACCGGCTGCTGGAGTTGGTGGGTGCTGGGTCGCAACGGCGGCTGGCTACCCGCGTTGCGCTGGACGGTCCTGGCCGCCACCGCGCTGGCCGCGGCGGCGCTCTGGGCGCCATGGCGGCACCGGGTTGCCGCGCTGGTAGCGGTGTTGGGTGCGACTGCGGTGCTGGCCGGCCCGACGGCGTACGCGGTGGCCACCATCGGGACCGCACACCGCGGCGGTGGCCCGACCGTCGGCCCGGCGCGTCCCGACAGCGCGCTGGGCGCCAAGGCATTCGGTGCGGAAGCCGCCAACCCCGCACTGGCCGGGCTGTTGCGGACCACCCACACCACGTGGTCGGCGGCGACGGTCGGATCGTCGACGGCGGCGTCGCTCGAATTATCCAGCGGGACAGCGGTCATGGCGATCGGCGGATTCACCGGCCGTGACCCGGTACCCACGCTGGATCAGTTCAAGGCCGACGTGGCCGCCGGAGAGGTGGGCTACTACGTCGTCGAAACAGACTGGCGCGGTGAGCCCGGCGGCTGGCCGTTCGGCGGCAACCACACCGACATCACCGACTGGGTCACCGCCACATTCCCGGTGACCCAGGTCGGCAACACCGACGTCTACGACCTGTCCCGGCCCAAGTGATCATGCCGCGTGGGCGAGTTCCGTTGTGTCCTGGCGGGTTCGGGTGGGTAGCGCCAGCTTGACGATCTTGCGCACCACGCTGGCGAACTGCTTGGGCAGCGGGCCGGCGTTGTAGGGCACACCGTAGCGCTCGCACACCTCTCGCACCTGGGGGGCGATCTCGGCGTAGCGACGCGCGGGCAGGTCGGGGAACAGGTGGTGTTCGATCTGGTGGGACAGGTTCCCCGACAGGATGTGGAACAGCTTGCCGCCGGTGAGGTTCGCCGAGCCGAGCACCTGGCGGAAGTACCACTGGCCGCGGGATTCGTCGCGGGTTTCCTCGATGCTGAACTCCTGTGTGCCGTCCGGGAAGTGCCCGCAGAAGATGATGGCGTAGGACCACACGTTGCGGATCAGGTTGGCCGTCATGTTGCCGGTGAAGACGAACGGCGCGAACGGGCCGGCCAGCAACGGGAAGGCGAGGTAGTCCTTGGCGACCTGCCGACGCGTCTTGCGCCAGATCCCGCCTAGCACGTCGCGCTTGTCGGCCAGGGAGATCTCTCCCGCGCGGATGCGGTCGGTCTCCAGCTCGTGCAGGGCAACGCCGTACTGGAACAGCACCATGAGCAGGAAGGCGTACACCGGGTTGCCCAGGTAGTACGGCCGCCACCGCTGATCGGGGCTCATCCGCAGGATCCCGTAGCCGATGTCGCGGTCCATCCCGACGATGTTGGTGTAGGTGTGGTGCGAGAAGTTGTGCGAATGCCGCCACTGGTCGGCGGGGCAGGCGGTGTCCCACTCGAAGGTGCGGCCGCACAGCGCCGGGTCGCCGGTCCACTCGTACTGCCCGTGCATGACGTTGTGGCCGATCTCCATATTGTCCAGGATCTTGGAGACGGCCAGCAGCGCGGTGCCGGCCAGCCAGGCCGGCGGGAGGATCCCGGCCATGAGCAGCGCCCGGCCCGAGACCTCCATGGCGCGTTGCGCTTTGATGACACGGCGGATGTAGTCCACGTCGGTCTGGCCGAGTTCGGCGATCACCCGGTCGCGGATCGCGTCGAGTTCGCGGCCGAACGCGTCGGCCTGGTCTTTGGTGAGGGTCACATGCTGAGAGGTCATGGCTTGCCCTTTCTGGTTCACAGCGCGATCTCGACGTCGCCGACGGGGACTGACACGCAGATCTGCACGTCCTCCTCGTCGGCGGTCGAGACCGCTCCGGTGGTCAGGTTGCGCACGGCGCCGCGGTGTTTGCGCAGCGTGCAGGTGTGGCAGATGCCCATTCGGCAGCCGCTTTTCGGGGTGAGCCCCGCTTCCTCAGCCTGCTCGAGCAGCGGGCGTCCGTCATCGGTGGCGTTGATTCCGCTGTCCCGGAACGTGATCCGCCCAGCCGACGGGCTGTCGGGAACAACGAACAGGGTGGGGACGAAGCTCTCGGAGTTGACGTCGCCGTAGTGTTCGCGGACGGCGTCGACCAGTGCGGGCGGTCCGCACACGAAGACGGCGTCCGGCTCGGCCATCGCGGTTTGGCGGTGACCGGCGTCGAAGTGGCCAGTGAGCTGGCCGCCGGGGCCTCGGGTGAATCCGTGCAGCACGCGCACCGGCATGGCGGCGAGCTCGCCGCGATAGCAGGCTTCGTCGGCGCTGCGTGCGTAGTGGACGAAGACCGCCTCGCCGTCATAACCGCGGGCGGTCAGCGTCCGCAGCATCGACATCACCGGGGTGATGCCGCTGCCACCAGAAACGAACAGGATGCGCCGGGGCGGCTGTTCGGGAAGCACGAACTCACCGGCCGGCTCGGACAGTCCCACCACCATGCCGGGGCGGGCGTTGCGGTAGAGGTGCTCGGAGACCAGGCCGCCGTCGTGGCGCCCGATGGTCAACTCGATCAGCGGGGAGCCCTCGGCGTTGGCCGGTGAATAGCACCGGGTGTGCCGGCGACCGTCGATCTCGACGGTCAGGTTGACGTGCTGGCCGGCCCGGTGGCCGACAACGGCGGCGTTGGGCTCGAGCAGCAAGGTGACACTGCGCGGCGTGCGACGCTGCACGGCGACCACCTTGGCGCGCGCATCAGTGGTCCAGGTGGGGTCCACCAGCTCGGTGTAGCGGTCCACACCATGTGGCCCGGTGAGCAGATCGACCAGCGGTGAATGGAGCACCCTCTTGGTCAGTATTTCAGTGAACATATGTACACTCTTGGCTGTGAAAGTGCACGTCGTCAAGGAATCCGACCAGTCTGTGGTAGGGTTCACAACAGTGAACAGTCGTACGCCGAGCTCACGACGTGAGCGATCTGGTAAGTCGCGCTCACGAGAGGCGCCATCGCGGGAAGAGCGCAAAGAAGCTACCCGCAGGGCGATCATCGCCGCGGCGCTCAAGTTGCTCGACGAACGCAGTTTCAGCGGCCTGAGCCTGCGTGAGGTGACCCGCGAGGCGGGCATCGTTCCCGCGGCGTTCTATCGGCACTTCGAGTCGATGGACGCACTCGGGCTGGTGCTCATCGACGAGTCGTTCCGTTCGTTGCGGGACATGCTGCGAACCGCCCGCGCGGGCAAGCTCGACCCGACCCGGGTCATCGAGTCCACGGTGGAGATCCTGATCGCCGGTGTCAGCGAGCAGCGCGAGCACTGGCGGTTCATCGGCCGGGAGCGCTCCAGCGGGGTAACGGTGTTGCGGTACGCGATCCGCACCGAGATCCGGCTGATCACCTCCGAGCTGGCCACCGACCTGGCGCGATTCCCCGGCCTGAACGCCTGGAGCACAGAGGACCTCAACATCCTGGCGAGCCTGTTCGTGAACTCGATGATCATCATCGCGGAGGCGATCGAGGACGCGCACGATGCGGCCGCACTGGAGGAGATCCGGCGCACCGCGGTCAAGCAGCTGCGGATGATCACCGTCGGAGTCGACGACTGGCAGCCGGCTCCCGAGGGCGAGGCGGGTGCGCCGGATACCGGCGCCGACGGCGGGACCGAGCCCGAGTCCTGAGGGTCGCACCCGTCCGACCGATAGAAAAGTTGCCCGCCGTCGAGCGACAACGCGCCGTCCCCACCCACCGTCGCTCGAAGGGGGGCACACATCACCACACCACTCGGCGCAAACTCCCACAGCCCGTCGGCATAGTCAACACGAAATAACCAGTACGGCAACTATTTTCCGGTAGCTTGCGGGGTTGGACGCCGTCACACCGTCCACACTTCCAACACAGTCGGGCATGACGAACGAGACCGAAAGTCGGCGGCCTGCCGTGCTGTTCGACATCGACAGCACCCTGGTCGACGAGCTTTCCAACGGTGCCGACGACGATACGCAGAAGCGTCGACGGCGTTGTCACGGCGATCACCTCCTCCGAAGAAATCGAGCAGGCCAAGCCCCGGCCCGACATCGTCCTGGTCGCCCTGGACAAGGCCGGCGTGAGCGCGCAGCAAGCCGTCTTCGTCGGCGACACCGTCTGAGACGTCGAAGCAGCCGCGCGTGCCGGTGTGCCCTGCATCGGGGTGCTGTCCGGTGGTGTTTCCCGCGGCGAACTCGAGGGTGCCGGGGCCGCAGCTGTTTTCGACGATTCGCAGGACCTGTGCGATCACCTCGATGATTCGCCGGTCGCCGCTCTGACCTGAGCCGGAGTTTCACCGGCGGCGGCTTCGGGTAAGGACTGCCCATGACACGACCGGTGCAGCAGCTGCAAAGGGCGCCCGCACCGGAGGAATTAGTCGACCTCTACCGCGACCCGCCCGACCAGAACCTGCTGCTCGCCCTGCGCGGCTTCGCCGACGGCGTGCTGGTGGGTGCGGGCACCGTTCGCACCGAAGGCGACGGCCCAGTGCGGCTCACCGGCGACCAGGTCGCCGAACGGCGACAGCGCTGGGGCAGCGACACCGCACCTCCGATCGCGGTGGTCACCCTCACCGGGCTGCGGGCCGGTGGCATGCGGCGCATCCTGTTCGAAGCCGAGATGAAACAGCGCCGGCGCACCCCCGGCCGGCCGGGCCACGAAGCCGCGCCGTAAACCCAATTGTCACCCCCGTCACATCGTCGTCACGGGTGATTGGTGAGGCACCCTTATGGGGTACTCCGTGCAGCCAATCCGCGACCGAGGGAGACCACGTGACCGACGCAGCCGCCACCGAGGTATGGCCAGGCAAGGCCTATCCGCTCGGCGCCTCCTACGACGGATTCGGCACCAACTTTGCGCTGTTCTCCGAGGTCGCCGACCGCGTCGAGCTCTGTCTGTTCACCGAAGACGGCACCGAGACCCGCGTCGTGCTGCCCGAGGTCGACGGCTTCGTCTGGCACTGCTACCTGCCCGGGGTCGGACCCGGCCAACGGTACGGATATCGCGTGTACGGCCCGCACGACCCGGCGCAGGGCCACCGGTGCAATCCCAACAAGCTGCTGCTGGACCCGTACGCCAAGGCCATCGACGGCCAGTTCGACTGGGACCAGTCCCTCTTCGGCTACAACTTCGGCGACCCCGACAGCCGCAACGACGACGACTCGGCGGCCCACATGCCCAAGTCCGTCGTCATCAACCCGTACTTCGACTGGGGCATGGACCGCCCGCCGCAGCGCGAGTACGCCGACAGCATCATCTATGAGGCACATGTCAAGGGCTTGACGCAGACTCACCCCGACATCCCGGACGCCGTCCGCGGGACCTATTCAGCCATCTCGCATCCCGCGATCATCGAGCACCTCAAGCAGATCGGCGCCACCGCCATCGAGCTGATGCCGGTTCACCATTTCGCCAACGACTCGACCCTGATCGACAAGGGACTGTCCAACTATTGGGGCTACAACACCATCGGCTTCTTCGCCCCCGACAGCAAATACTCGGCCAGCAGCTCACCGGGCGGCCAGGTGCAGGAGTTCAAGGCGATGGTGCGCGCGCTGCACGAGGCCGGCATCGAGGTGATTCTCGACGTCGTCTACAACCACACCGCCGAGGGCAACCACATGGGCCCGACGCTGTCCTTCCGCGGGATCGACAACGCCGCGTACTACCGGTTGGTCGACGACGACAAGCAGTACTACATGGACTACACCGGCACCGGCAACAGCCTCAACGTCGGTCACCCGCACTCGTTGCAGCTCATCATGGATTCGTTGCGGTACTGGGTCACCGAGATGCACGTCGACGGCTTCCGGTTCGACCTGGCCGCCACCCTGGCCCGTGAGTTCTACGACGTCGACCGGCTGAGCGCGTTCTTCGAACTCGTGCAACAGGATCCGACGGTAAGCCAGGTCAAGCTAATCGCCGAGCCGTGGGACGTCGGCCCAGGCGGCTACCAGGTGGGCAACTTTCCGCCGCAGTGGACGGAATGGAACGGCAAGTTCCGCGACACCGTCCGCGACTTCTGGCGTGGCGAGGACGCCAGCCTCGGCGAGTTCGCCTCCCGGCTTACCGGGTCGGCCGACCTCTACGAGCACACCGCGCGCCGCCCGGTCGCCTCCATCAACTTCGTCACCGCGCACGACGGGTTCACGTTGCGAGACCTGGTGTCCTACAACGAGAAACACAACGAAGCCAACGGCGAGGACAACAACGACGGCGAGAGCTACAACAGTTCGTGGAACTGCGGAGTCGAGGGCCCCACCGACGACCCCGAGATCAACGCGTTGCGCGCACGCCAGCAACGCAATCTGATTGCCACCACGATCCTGTCCCAGGGTGTGCCGATGATCTGCCACGGTGACGAACTCGGTCGCACCCAGGGCGGCAACAACAACGGCTATTGCCAGGACAACGAGATCACCTGGATCGACTGGGGCGCCCCCAACACCGAGATGCTGGAGTTCACCGCCAAGGTCTCCGGGCTGCGCGCCAGTCATCCGGTGTTCCGTCGCCGCCGGTTCTTCAACGGCCTTCCGGTGCGCCGCCGCGGCAGCGAGGGCCTACCGGACATCTCCTGGTTCCGTCCCGACGGTTCGGAGATGAACGACGAGGACTGGGATTCCGGCTTCGGCAAGTCGGTGGCCGTCTATCTCAACGGGCAGGGCATCCCCGACCTCGATACGCGCGGTCAGCGGGTCACCGACGACTCGTTCGTGCTGTGCTTCAACGCCCATCACGAAGCCATCGAGTTCACCCTGCCGCCTCAGGAGTTCGGCAAGGCGTGGCAGCCGGTCATCGACACCGCGGCCGGACCGGGCGAGGTCGACGAAACGGCCGTGATCAAGGCCGCGACGCCGCTACGGGTCGAGTCGCGGTCGATGGTGGTGCTGCAGGTCTCGCAGTAGGCGGGCCGGGGCAGCGACCCAGGAAGGACCATGGCCGATCCCCTCCCCTCCGGGGGACCCGCCATGGTCCAAGCCTGGTGCCAAACAAGCTTGGGGCGATTATTGCCATCGGGAATTGGCGGTACGCAGTTTTCGCAAATTTGAATACAAGTTGGTTTTTGGTGCTCGCAACGCGTACACCTGCGACTCGCGGGTTGCACGAGCGGAGCGCTCAGCGCGGCGAACGCCACATCGGCCACAGCGACGGCCCGCCGTCGGGCAGCGCGATCTCGCCGGTGACCACGAATCCGAACCGTTCGTAATAGGGCACGTTGTCGGGGTTGCTCGACTCGAGGTAGGCCGGGGCGTACTCGGTGTCGCATCGGTCGAGCCGAGAGCGCATCAGCGCGTGGCCCAGTCCGCTTCCACGCACGGTCGGGTCGCTGCCGATGACGCCCAGGTACCAGTGCGGTTCCTCGGGATGGTTTTCCTTCATCAGCTCGGTCAGTACGCGACCGGCGGCAAGCCGACCGCGGAACGCGCGGATGACAGCGGGCAGCATGGCGAGCTGCTCTCGGGAGGACTGCTGTCGGCGGCCGGGCGGATCCCACAACGCTGCGGCGCCGACTCCGTCGTCGGACAGCGCCACTTCCAGACCGCGAGCGGCCAGGTAGTGGTGGCGGGCCAACGCACCGAACAGACCGGGCAGTGCGGCCGTGCGGCGCTCGGCGTCGGGCTGCACCCACGCCATCACCGGATCGTCGTGGAAAGCCCTCCCGAGAACCCGCGCCAGAGCGGGGATGTCCGACCTGCGGGCGGGACGGACGTCGATGGACACCACTGCAGATTAGTCATTCAAATTAAGGTCAACCTGTTGCTGCGACCAGTCCCACAGCCGGCGGGCCTGTTCGGAGTCGACGGCCCAGGCCGCATAGCCACCCTCGACGCCCTCGGCGAACGGATCGGCGATGCGGCAGTCCTCGAGATAGCGTCCGCCGCGCCCGTCGAGCTCGGGGCTGACGGCCGCCCACACCGTGGTCGCCGCACCGTGCTCGACGTCGGTCACGTCGAGGTTGGCCAGCCGCCCGCTGAAGTCGTCGCGGGTCATGTGCCGGGCCAGTTCGGTGACCACCACACCGGGATGCACCGCGAACGACTGCACGCCGCGCGGTCCCCAGCGCCGTTGCGCCTCGACGGTGAACAGCACGTTGGCGGTCTTGCTCTGGCCGTAGGCCTGCCACTTGTCGTAGGCCGACTCCCCACCGTCGTTCGAGTTGTCATAATTCGGGTCGTCCCAGCGGATGCCGCTGTAGAGGTGTCCGCGGCTGCTGAGGTTGACGATGCGGGTGCCCGCGCCGAACGTTTCGACGAGGCCGGTGGTGAACGCGAAGTGGCCGAGGTGATTGGTGCCGAGTTGCAGTTCGTAGCCCTGCGCGGTGCGTGACAGCGGCGGCGCCATCACGCCGGCGTTGTTGATCAGGATGTCGACGCGTTCCAGGCGTTCGACGAGCTCGGCGGCCGCGGCGCGCGCCGAGCGCAGGTCGGCGAGGTCGAGCGCGACGGTGTCGCACTCGATGGCCGCACGGGTCTTGTCGACGTCACGCACGGCGGCCACGATCCGCGCGCCGGCGGACTGCAGTGCCCGCGCGGTTTGCAGGCCCAGTCCCGAGGAGGCCCCGGTGATGACCGCCGTGTGGCCGGTAAGGTCGACGCCGTCGAGGATCTCGGCGGTGGTCGGGGTTCCGGTCATGCGGGGTCTCCCGTCTGGCTTGCGGTGGCGCGCCACACCGGCGGCCGGTTGTCCCGCCAGGCGGCCGGCCCCTCGACCGCGTCCGGGCCGCCCATGAGGTTCAGGTGCACCGTAGTCTCGGCGGCGGCCACGGCGTCGGCGTCGGTCTCACTCCCCGCACCGGCCCACAGCAGCCGCTTGCTGTAGGCCACCGACGCGGGGTTGGCGTACACGGCGACCTCGCGGGCCAGGTCGAGGGCGGCGGGCAGCACCTCGGCAGTCGGCAGCGCCCGATTGGCCAGGCCCATCGCGGCGGCCTCCGCGCCGGTGAAGGTGCGCCCGGTCAACAGGACGTCGGCGGCGACAGCCAGGCCCGCGCAGCGTTTGAGGGTGTAGTGCACCGCACAGTCGCCGACCATGCCGCGGCGCACCTGCGGGACGGCAAGCTTGGCGTCCTGCGCGACCAACCGCAGGTCACACTGCAGCGCCAGGGTCAACCCGATACCGATTGCGTGGCCGTTGATCGCGGCGATGACCAGCTTGCGCACCCGCCAGGCCGGCGGCTGGATCGGGGATGCGCTGAAGTCGGAGCCTGGGGTGGCGAATGCCGCCGCGTCGGCGGACATGTCGGCACCGGCGCAGAACGCCCGCCCCGCTCCGGTGACGACGACGGCACGGATCGCGTCGTCGGCGTCGCAGCGCCGGTAGGCCTGGCCGAGCCGGTCGGCGGTGTCGGCGCAGAACGCGTTGAGTCGGTCCGGTCCGTCCAGGGTGATCACGGCGACACCGCCCTCCCGCACGTCGAGGCGAACGCTCGTCGTCACCCGGTGTCCTCTCTCCACTCAGCCCAGCGCGGTGGTGATGCCCAGCGTGAGCACGCACACCACCACCACGGCGATGGTCACGCCGTAGCCGATCAGCGCTTTGGCACCAATCCTGAACCGGCCCATCAGGTCGCGGTCGCGGCCCAGGCCGATCATCGCCAGCAGCAGCGGCACCAGCAGCACCGCGTTGAGCACCTGGGTGCCGATCAGAATGGTCACCAGCGGTGCGTGCGGGATCAGGACGATCACCGCGCCGACGCCGGTGACAATGCCGTAGGTCAGGTAGAAGGTGCGCGCCTCACGGTAGGGGTCGTCGACCGCGGCCTCGACACCGGCGTATTCGCACACCGAGTACGCGGTGGACAGCGGCAGGATCGACGCGGCCAGGAAGGCGGCCCCGATCAGGCCGACACCGAAGAGCTTGGCGGCAGCCGGTCCGGCCAGGGGTTCCAGCGCGACCGCCGCGTCGGCGGCGTCGGTGATGGTGTGCCCGTCGCGGTGCAGCGTCGCGGCGCAGGCCACGACGACGAAGAACCCGATGACCCCGGTCAGGACAGCTCCGGTGATGACGTCCACCCGTTCGAGCACCAGGTCCTCGGTGCGCAGCTTCTTGTCGACGGCGTAGGACTGCATGAACGACAGGCCCCACGGCGCCAGTGTGGTGCCCAGGGTGGCGGTCACGATCGCGATTGCCTGCCCGGTCATCGGCATGGTCGGCACCACGGTGCCGCGCAGCGCCGCCCCCCAGTCCGGGCCGGCCAGGAAGCCCGAGATGACGTAGGCGAGGAACACCGTCGACAACAGCAGGAGCAGACGCTCGACGCGGTGGAAACTGCCCCGCAGCACCAGTAGGGACACCGCCACCGCGGCAGCCGGCACGCTGACATAGCGACTGATGCCAAACAGCTCGAATCCTGCTGCGATGCCAGCGAATTCGGCGCACGTGGTGCCGATGTTGGCGACCACGAGCGCGGCCAGCACGGCGCCGCCCACGCCGACGCCGTAGCGCTGCCGCACCAATCCGATCAGGCCCTGACCGGTCACCACACCCATTCGGGCGGCCAGGCTGTGGAAGACGATCAGGGCGACGGTGGACAACAGCAGCACCCACAGCAACTGATAGCCGTGGTCGGCGCCGAGCACCGAGTAGGTGGTGATGCCCGCGGGGTCGTCGTCGGACAGACCCGCCAGCAACCCGGGGCCGACGACAGCCAGCAGGGCGCCGACCCTCGTCGCGCTGCGACCGGGCGAGGTCATGCGGTGGGCGCGCCGGCGTGGCGGCGGCGCGGCCAGACCCGCGAACGCAGGAAGTGCCGGCTCGACGCGGACGGATGTGCCAGCCGGTGCCGCCACCGGCCGGCGTGCTCGGCGGGCATGGCGGCGACGATGCGCTCGGCGTCCGCACCGGACATCGCGCGCAGCACGCGCTCACCGACGTCGGGATGAGCTGCCCGAACGGCGTCGGCAGCGACCTCGGGCACGCTGGTGGCCAGGACCTCGGTCGCCGATTCGGTGTCGAGCCGGCTGACCAGCCCGGCGAGCCCGCGGGCGTCGAGGTGGTGCACGGCTGCGCGCGGGCTGGCCAGTTGGACGGCGTGACCGCGTTCGGAGGTCAGGTGCAGATCCGCCCAGGCGATCACGTCCTGGCCGGTGGGGCCGGCCAGTGCGGCGAGCTTCAGTCGCCGCAGCACGCCGCCGAAGCCGACCTCGACGCCGGCCAGTTCGAGGCGACCGGCAGGGGTTCGGGCCAGCACGACGTCGGCGACGCGGGCCAGGCGCTGGCCGACGACGTCGACGACCTGGGTGTCCAGCACGTCGCGCACCAGCAGGATCTCGCGCTCGCCGAGCGCCTGAGCCGGGTCTGTCGGCTCGGCTGGGTCGGTTGGGTCGGCGCGCAGCACCACCTGCCCGGGCCGGAAGTCGCCGACTTGGTCCCACCCGAACAGCAGTGCGCGGCCGCGCCGCGGGCGGACCAGCAGTCGCTCGACCAGATGCGGGGCGGCGTCGCCCAGTCCCGCGGTCAGATCCGCGAGCCGGCCGATCACCCGCCCGTCGGGGCCGAGTACTTGGTATCCGGTGACCCGGCTGAGCAGCAGCACGGTCGAAGCATGCCCGATCCGCCCTGACGTACCGGTGCGACCCGGCAAAATCGCGGGCGCTAAAGCCGGCGTTGATTAATGCAGCTGCACGAAGTTATGATCGTGCCGCCTTAATACTGCCGGGCCCGAGGCCCCAGAGGGAGTGGCCATGTGGGAGTTCGAGACCGACCCCGACTACCAGAAGAAGCTGGACTGGGTCGAAGAGTTCATGCGCGAGCAGCTCGAGCCGCTGGACTTCGCACCACTCGATCCGTATGAAAAGACCAACCCCGACGTGCTGCGCGTCCTGCGCCCGCTCCAGCAGCAGGTCAGGGAGCAGGGCCTGTGGGCGGCACATCTGGGCCCCGAGCTCGGCGGTCAGGGCTACGGTCAGGTCAAGCTGGCACTGCTCAACGAGATCGTTGGCCGGTCCCGTTGGGCGCCATCGGTATTCGGATCGCAGGCACCCGACTCCGGCAATGCCGAGATCCTGGCGATGTTCGGCACCGCCGAACAGAAGCGCCGGTACCTGCAACCGCTGCTCGACGGCGAGATCTCCTCGTGCTATTCGATGACCGAGCCGCAGGGCGGGTCGGATCCAGGCCTGTTCACCACCCGCGCCGAACGCGACGGGGATTCGTGGGTGATCAACGGCGAGAAGTGGTTCTCCTCCAATGCCCGAAACGCCGCATTCTTCATCGTCATGGCGGTCACCAATCCCGAAGCCCGCACCCATCAGAAGATGTCGCTGTTCATCGTGCCGGCCGAAACGCCGGGCATCGACATCATCCGCAACGTCGGGGTCGGCGGGGAATCCGACGACCGCGCCGGGCACGGCTACATCCGTTACCACGACGTGCGGGTGCCCGCCGACCACGTGCTCGGCGGCGAGGGCCAGGCGTTCGCCATTGCCCAGACCCGCCTCGGAGGCGGCCGGGTACACCACGCGATGCGCACGATCGCGCTGGCGCGCAAGGCTTTCGACATGATGTGCGAGCGGGCGGTATCCCGACAGACCCGCCGTGGGCCGTTGGCCGACTACCAGATGACGCAGGAGAAGATCGCCGACAGCTGGATCCAGATCGAGCAGTTCCGCCTGCTGGTGTTACGCACCGCCTGGAAGATCGACAAGTACCACGATTATCAGCTGGTGCGCCGGGACATCGCCGCGGTCAAGGTGGCAATGCCGCAGGTCTTGCACGACGTCGTGCAGCGGGCCATGCATCTGCACGGGGCCCTCGGGGTTTCCGACGAAATGCCCTTCGTGAAGATGATGGTCGCGGCGCAGTCGCTGGCCATCGCCGACGGCCCGACCGAAGTGCACAAGCTGACCGTGGCGCGGCGCACGCTCAAGGAATACGAGCCCGTCGACACCCTCTTCCCGTCCCAGCACATTCCGACCCGGCGCGCGGCCGCCCAGGCCAAGCTGGCCGAGCTTCTCGAACACGAGGTCGCCGAACTCTGATGGCGGCCGGCACCTCGGCCAACCTGGTGGCCACCGCCGAGCGGTTGTTCGCCGAGCGCGGGGTGGACGCGGTCAGCCTGCGCGAGATCGCCCGGGAGGCCGGGGCGCGCAACGTGATGGCGGTGCAGTACCACTTCTCCGACCGCGCCGGGGTGCTGGCTGCGATCGCCGACAAGCACCTGCCGATGGTCGACGCCCGCCGCGATGCGTTGCTGGACGCCGTCGAGGCCGAGGCGGCGCCCTCGATGCGGTCGATGGCCTCGGCGCTGGTCCGGCCGCTGGCGGCCAAGCTCGCCGATGCCGACGGCGGCCCGGCGTTCCTGCGCATCCACTCCGACCTGCTGAATCGCCCGGTGCCCACCTTCGATTTCACCGGGCACTCCGGTAGCCTGCAGCGCTGGCGCCGACTGCTCGAGCCGATGCTTGATCCGGTGGCCGTCACGTTGCATCCGCGGCTGGGGGCACTGGTGTACGCCGCGGTCGAGTTGGGCCGCCGCGCGGCCACCGCGCCACACGCCGACGACCGGTTGTTCATCTCTCACCTCGTCGACACCGTCACCGCGATGCTCGCCGCGCCGCTCTCCGAGGAGACCCGGTCACTGGCGCAGGAGCGGGCTACCCGCCGCTCGCGGCGTCCGTCCCGGGCGTGACGCTCGGCACGTCGCGCCTACCGACGCACCTAGTCCCGCACGACGGTCAGGCCCTCCTGGACCAGCGTCGCGGTCAGCAGGCGATCGCAGTCGTAGAGGTCCAGGGTGACCAGGCCCCGGCCGCGGGCTGCCGCCGGTGAGCGCGATTCCAGCAGGTTCCACTGATCGGCGCGGATCGGGCGGTGAAACCAGATCGACGAGTCGGTGGTGGCGGTGCGGTGGCTGCGATCGGTCATCGAGTGGCCGTGCACCCGCAACACCGGGTCGATGCCGTAGATATCGGTGACATAGATCGCCGCGCAGGCGTGCACCCGCGGATCCTCGTCCAGCGGGGCGGTGACCCGCCACCATAGCCGCCGAACGAATTCGCCTGCGCTGCAGTCATCGTCGGTGCGGATATCGAGCTCGTCGAGCGGCAACGACGGAGCCGGACCGACCGGGCCGTTGGCCGGGAGCTGCTCGGGATCGCCTGCCGCGTCGGCGTGCCGGGTGTGTTCCGGGCCGTCGGCCGCCGCGGCGAACGAGACGGTCGCGGTGATCAGCAGCCTGCCGTCCTGGCGGGCCAGTACCCGTCGGGAGGCCGTGGTGCGTCCGTCGTAGACGGGGTCGACGTCATACTGCACCGGCGCACCGGCGTCCCCGCCACGCAGGAACTGCACGTGCAGGTTGGTCGGCGCCTTGTCGGCGGCCACGGTGTGACAGGCCGCGGCCATGGCCTGCGCGGCGAGGTGACCACCGTAGGCGCGCTTGTCCGGCGGTCCGCTCGCCTCGCCGACGAGCGCGCCGGACGGATCGGGGCGCACGCTCAGCAGCCGGGACAGTTCGCTCATGCCGGATCGGTTCCCGTTGCGGCGGTGCCCGATTCGAGCAGGACGCGAATCTCGTCGGCACTCAACCCAAGTTCGGCGAGCACCGCGGCGGTGTCGTCGCCGAGCGCCGGTGCCGGGCGGGCGCGGGTGTGAGCGCCGTCGACCGACATCGGCAGCCCCGGTGCCAGATACCGTCCGATCCGGGGCTGCTCGAGCGGGCTGAACATCGGATTGGCCGTCACCCGGGGATGTTCGGCGACTTCGGTGAAGTCCAGGTAGCGATCCCACAGCACCGAGGTCGCGGCCAGCGCGGTGCCCACCTCGTCGGCAGTGCGACCGGCGAACCACGGCGCGAACAGGCCGGTCAGCAACTCCCGGTGAGCATAGCGCTGGCCTTCGTCGGAGAAGTCGACACCCAGCGCTTCGGCCACCGCGGCAACGGCTTTCGAGGTTCCGGTGAGTTCGGCGAGGTCCCTGAAGTGCCGGTTGGTCAGGGCCACCACCATGAACGAGGCGCCGTCGCTGCTGGTGAAGTTTTGGCCGTACTGGCCGTAGATCGCGTTGCCCAGCCGGGGCCGCTGGGAACCGGTGATCATGGGTTCGGTGAGGAAGCCGAGATTGCCCGCCGTCGCCAGCGCGACATCGTCGAGCGGCAGGCGGATGCTGCTGCCCAGGCCGGTGGCATCGCGCCGGCGCAACGCCACCAGGATCGCCAGTGCGGCATACAGTCCGCAGCTGACGTCCCACGCGGGCAGCACGTGGTTGACCGGGCCGCTGTGCGACGGCGGGCCGGTGAGCAATGGGAACCCGGTGGCCGCATTGACCGTGTAGTCGACTCCGGTGGCTCCGTCGCCGCGGCCGACCACCTCCAGATGGATCATGTCGGGCCGTTCGGCGCTCAACGTCTCATAGCAGTGCCATTGCCGCCCAGCGACGTTGGTGATGAGCACACCGGCGTCGACGATCAGCCGGCCCACCAGCCGCTGACCGTCGGCGGTACGCATATCGGCGGCCACCGATCGTTTGCCCTTGTTCAGCCCGGCCCAGTAGATGCTGTCGCCCGCATCGGTCAGCGGCCAGCGGCGGTAGTCGGCCGCACCGCCGACGGGATCCACCCGGATCACCTCGGCGCCCAACTCGGCCAACGTCATCCCGGCCAAGGGCACGGCGACGAAGCTAGAGATCTCGACAATGCGCACGCCGGCCAGCGGCAGGCCAGATTGAGCACTCACCCGACGAGTATGGCGGGCGGTGCGTCAAGCCACCGCGACCGGTACTCCCAGGCAGACCAGCATCAGCATCAGCAGGAACCAGCCGGCGCCCTGCCAGATCGGCCACACACCTTCGACCCGCCAGACCCGGTAGGCCTGCACGAGCGCACCCACACCCCCGGCGAACAGGATCACCGGGACCAGGATTCCGGCGATCAGCGAATGCCAGAACACGGCCGCCGCGAAGGCCACCCCGGCCACCGCGACCACGGCGACCACATAGGTCACCGCGGCCCGGAACATCGCCGGGTCGTGCCAGCGCTTCTCGACGTCGTTCGTCATCTCACTCACCTCTCTTCCCAGCGTAGGCGCCGATAGACCTCGGGGGGCACGGTTGCCGGTGGCGGCGGCGGGGTAGTCCCGCGCCATGACCCACCCCACGGATGAGAACAGCGAGGACCTCGGCTCCGACGAGCACGTGGCGTCCTCACGAGCCGGCCAGACCGGCGCCGAGGCCAGGAGCCAGCAAGGTGGTCGGTGAGAGGATCGGGCAATGCGTCTGCTGCTGCTCGCCGACACCCATGTACCGAAGCGGGCACGCGATCTTCCCGAGCAGGTGTGGCGTGCGGTCGAGTCTTGCGACGTCGTCATCCACGCCGGCGACTGGGTGGAACCCGAGCTACTCGACCAGCTGACCGATCGAGCCGAGCGGGTGATCGCGTGTTGGGGCAACAACGACGGCCCGCAGTTGCGGGCGCGGCTGCCCGAGTGCGCCGACGTCACACTGGACGGGCTGAGGTTCACCGTCGTGCACGAGACCGGCGCCGCATCAGGCCGCGAGGCCCGGATGGCGCAGCTCTATCCCCACACCGACGTGCTGGTTTTCGGACACAGCCACATCCCGTGGGACACCACCGCACGCACTGGTCTGCGCCTGCTCAATCCGGGCTCGCCGACCGACCGCCGGCGTCAGCCGTTCTGCACCTACATGACGGCGGTCACCAACGGTGGCGTGCTGGGTGACGTGCGCTTGCACCAGATCGACAAGCATTAGCTCTGCAACAGAGCTAATCTGGGGTGGTGGATACCCGCACCGATCTGATCAGCGAGCTGTTCAGCACCGTCGGCCGGTTTCGTCGCACCGTGCGGCGGGCCGGTGGACGGGCTTTCGGGAGCTCCGGGCTGACCGAGTCGCAGGCCGAACTGCTGCGCCTCGTGGGCCGCCAACCCGGCATCTCGGTCAGCGCCGCCGCAGCCGAACTCGGCCTGGCCGCCAACACAGCATCCACCCTGGTCTCGCGGTTATCCGCCGAGGGGCTGCTGGTGCGCACCCCGGACCCGGACGACCGCCGGGTGGGCCGGCTCGCACTCACCGCGCCCGCCCAGCGGCTGGCCGACGCCTCCCGCGCCGCCCGCCGCGCAGCGCTGGCCGACGCACTCGACCGCCTCGAGGCCGACGACGTCGAGGCGCTCACCGCCGGGCTGCGCGTCCTCGCCCGGATCACCACCACGCTGCAGGAGAACCGCCCATGACCGCCCCCGCCATCGACTGCCGCAATCTGACCCATCGCTACGGCGACTTCACCGCCGTCGACGAGCTGACACTGCAGGTGCAGATCGGTGAAACCCTCGGCTTGCTGGGCCCGAACGGAGCCGGCAAGACCACCGTCGTGCGGCTGCTGACCACGCTGGCGCCGATCCAGCAGGGGCAGGTGCGGATCTTCGGGCTCGACGCTAGCCGCGACACCATGGACATCCGGTACAACCTCGGCTATGTGCCGCAACAACTTTCGATCGAGCCGGCATTGACCGGCCGGCAGAACGTGGAATGGTTCGCCCGGCTCTACGACGTGCCCCGCGCCCAACGCCGGCAGCGGGTGGCGGAGGCGCTGGAGTCGATGCAGCTGCTCGAGGTCGCCGACCGGCTCGCCGGCACCTACTCCGGCGGCATGGTTCGCCGCCTCGAGCTGGCCCAGGCGCTGGTCAACAAGCCCTCGTTGCTGATCCTCGACGAGCCGACGGTCGGGCTGGATCCCATTGCCCGCGATGGGGTCTGGTCGCAGGTGCAGAGCATGCAACGCGCCTTCGGTATGACCGTGCTGCTCACCACCCACTACATGGAGGAGGCCGACGTGCTGTGTGACCGCGTCGCGCTGATGCATCACGGCCGGCTGCAGGCGGTCGGCACCCCAGCCGACCTCAAGACTCAGGTCGGACCCGGCGCGAGCCTGGAGGACGTGTTCCGCCACTATGCGGGATCCGGGCTGGCGGAGGCCGCCGACCATACCGGCCTCGGCGCCGTGCGGGCCGGCCGGAAGGCGGCGCGCGATGCCGGTTGAGTCCACCGCCGTACCCGGGTTGCTGCGGGCGCCACACGGCTGGCGACGCCTGCTGAGCCTGGCCTCCCGGATACAGACCTTTGCCTGGGTCGAGCTGCAGAAGCTACGCCACGACCGCACCGAGCTGGTCACCCGCATGGTGCAGCCGGCCCTGTGGCTGTTGATCTTCGGCACGACGTTCAATCGATTGCACGTGATCGACACCGGCTCGGTGCCCTACCTCGCCTTCCTGGCGCCCGGGATCATCGCGCAGTCGGCGTTGTTCATCTCGATCTTCTACGGCATCCAGATCGTCTGGGATCGCGACGCCGGCATTCTGGCCAAGCTGATGGTGACACCGGCGCCCGCGTCGGCCCTGGTGACCGGCAAGGCGTTTGCCGCCGGGGTGCGCTCGATCGCCCAGGTGGTCGGCGTGCTGGTGCTGGCCTACTTCATGGGCATCCACATGACACACAACCCGTTTCGGATCCTGGCCGCGATGGGTGTGGTGATGCTCGGGTCGGCGTTCTTCGCCTGCCTGTCGATGACGCTGGCCGGGCTGGTCCGCAACCGCGACCGGTTGATGGGCATCGGGCAGGCCATCACGATGCCGTTGTTCTTCGCCTCCAACGCGCTGTATCCGGTTGCCGTGATGCCCGATTGGCTGCGCTGGCTGTCGCGGGTCAATCCGCTGAGCTACGAGGTGGACTCGCTGCGGTTGCTGTTGGTGGGCATTCCGTCGGTGCATCCCTGGCTCGACCTGGGTGTCCTGGTGCTGGCCGCGGTGGCGGGCGTCGCCGCGGCGTCGGTGTTGTTGCCCCGGCTGGTGCGCTAGCTGGGCCACCCGAGCCTCAGTCCTCGCGCAGCCGGCGGCTCAGGCCGCTGGCCCGCACCGCCCGGCGGCCGACCGCGGCGCGCAGCTGCGCAGCCGTCCCCACCACCCGCACCCTGCGCTGGGCCCGGGTGACGGCGGTATAGAGCAGCTCACGGGTAAGCAGCCGCGAATCATCCGGCGGTAGCAGCACGGTGACCTCGGTGGCCTGGCTGCCCTGGCTCTTGTGAATGGTCATGGCGTGCATGGTCTCGACGTCGGCCAGCCGGCTGATCGCGAACTCGGTAGGGCCGCCGGTGCCCGCCATGACCGCGCGCAGCACCCCGTCGCGTAGCACCGCCACCCCGGTGTCGCCGTTGTAGAGCCGCAGCCCGTAGTCGTTGGCGGTCACCAGCACCGGCCGACCGGCGTACCACGACGCCCACTGCGGCACATCGGTCTCCTCCGACAGCCAGCGTTCGACCTGATGGTTCCAATAGGCCACGCCGTGTGTTCCGTGCCGGTGCGCGCACAGCAGCCGGTGTTCGGCCAGGGTGGCCAGCGCGGCGGGCCCGTCGCCGAGCACCGCCGCCTCCCGCAGCCGCAGGGCGTGCGGCACCAGCACTCGGCGCAGAATCCCACTCGGGTCCTCTGTGTCGACCCATTCGATGTGCTCGCCACCGGCGCAGAGCACGTCGAGGGCCCGGTCGGCGTCACCCTTGCGAATGGCCAGTGCCAGTTCGCCGATCGATGCCCCGAACCGGTGGGAGGTGACCAGCTTGGCCACCGGGGCGTTGGCGCGGGCACTGAGCCCGTCGACCAGGTCTGCCAGAACGGCACCGGCTTCCACCGAGGCAAGCTGGTCGGGATCGCCGACGAGCAGCAGCCGCGCATCCGGGCGCACCGCCTCGACCACCCGGGCCATCATGGTCAGCGACACCATGGACGTCTCGTCGACCACGATCACGTCGTGCGGCAGCCGGTTCTCCCGGTGGTGACGAAACCGCGACGACGTGTCGGGCCGCGGGCCGAGCAGCCGGTGCAGGGTGGTTGCGCGCAACCCGGCAAGCCGACCCCGGTCAGCGGGTGCGAGCCCGTCGACCTCGAATTGGACCGCCTCCTGCAGCCGCGCCGCGGCCTTACCGGTGGGCGCGGCCAGCGCTATCCGCAGCGGCGGCCTGCCCTCGAGGTCAGCGTGTTCGGCCAGTAGCGCCAGCAGGCGAGCGATGGTGGTGGTCTTGCCGGTGCCAGGGCCACCGGTCAGCACCGTGAGCCCCTGTGAGAGCGCCACCTCGGCGACTCGGCGCTGTTCTTCGTAACCGGACGGGAAAAGCCGGGTGATGTCGGGCATCCGGCGGTCCGGTCGAAGCGCGGCAAGGGCCAGCACATCCGCGGCGACCTGGCGTTCCTCCCGCCAGTACCGGTCGAAATACAGCAGCCCGGCGTCCAGATGTAGCACCGTCGGCGAGGCCAGCAACGGACTGGCCGCGACCGCGGCCAGCCACTCCCCCGCCGCGGGCCACGGCAGCTCCGGCAGGTCGATGTGGGCCTGCACCGCAGGCAGCTCCACACACACCGATCCGCCGCGCACCGCGCGAACCACGAATGCGACGGCCAGCGCGACCCGTTCGTCGGGCTCCTTGCCCAGGGCGGTGAGCCGCTGGGCGACAAGCACATCGGCGGTCTCGATGACGCCGGCGTCGTTGAAGGCGCGCAGCACCCCGGTAGCACCGGCACTGCGCCGCCAGTCGGCCACATCGGTGATGGCCGTGACGTCGGTGATGTCTGTGCGGGCGGTGCCGCTCGTGTCGGCGGTCATGGCGCCACCTGTCCATCGAGCAGATCCGAGACCGAGGCCACCAGGGCGGTCGGCGGCCGCCAGCTGAACACCCCGGCCGGGTGGCCGTCAGTGACCGGCGTCTGCGGGCCGCACATGCCGCGCACGAACAGGTACAGCACCCCACCCAGGTGCCGGACCGGGTCGTAGCCGGGCACCCGCCAGCGCAGGAACCGATGCAGGACAACGCTGTACAGCAGCGCTTGCAGCGGATAGTCCGAATGCAGCATGGCCTCGGCCATCCTGGCGTGGTCGTAGTCGGCGGCGCCGAGGGCGCGGCCCTGCTCGCCCAGCCAGTTGGTCTTGTAGTCGGCCACCAGGTAGCGGTGCCCGGCCCCGTCGGGCACCCGCAGCACCACGTCGAGGGAGCCGGACAGATATCCCCGCAGCGACTGCCCACCGAGCGCGCCGTCGGTCAGCCGGTCGGCGTAGGAGGCCAGCGGATCGGTGGCGGGCAGGTGCTCGCCGAGGAGGCGGCCCACGTCGGCCAGTCGGGTCTGCGGCGCTGTCCGGCGCGAATCGCCGCCATCGAGCGGGAATTCGAAGTCCATCTCACGCAACCGATCCCGCAACCCGATCTGCCGCAGCGTCAGCCCGCCGGCCAGGGGCCCCAACGGCGTGTCGTGCATCGGAACCAGAGCTTCCGCCAGATCGGTGGCCGCGACGTCGACGGGCCACCACACCGCATGCCGCTCGATCTGGGTGCGCAGTTCGGCAGCCAGGTCGGGCGCCGCCGGGTCGGCCGTCTCCAGCACCGCGTGCACCAACGAGCCGAACGTGGCGCCGGTCGGCAGCTCGCCCAGCGGGGACGGTACGTCGGAACCGGCTGCGGGCGTGGTGACCGCGATGTCCGCGGCCTCGTCGTCGAGCCCGGCCACTTCGGGTTCACTGCTGACGCCGACCGAATCGGCGGCGCGGATCAGGCCCGAGTAGGAGGTGCGCCGCCACGTTGTGTCAATCCCGCGGTGAAAGTGCCTGACACCCAAGTCTTTCCGCACCGCTGGTGCCGTGACGGGAACCGGCGCGGCGATCACCGACTCCTCCAAGACCGGACCGCCAACCGTCTCCCACGCCCGAAGCAGCGCCATCGCCTCGGGGTCGTCGACGCGTTCGGGATCACACCGGTCCGGGACTGTCGTCTCACCCGGGCGCCGGCCACGCAACAGTCGAGACAGGCCGCCGTTGGGTTCGTCCCAGGACGGCGCCCACCACGCCACCACCTGGGACTGGGCGCGGGTCATCGCGACGTAGGTCAGCCGGGTCTCCTCACCGGCGGCCTCCCGCCTGCCGAGGGCCTGCGCGGTGGCCAGTTCGAGGCTCTGCTCACCGCCGACGTGCAGGCAGCGCCGGTCCTGGTCGTGAAAGCGGACCAGATCCTCACTTCGGACATAGCGATTGAACGTGAAGGGAAGGTAGACGATCGGGAACTGCAGGCCCTTACTGACCCACACCGTCATGATCTGGACTGCCGCGGCGTCGCTGTCCAGTCGCCGGTTGCGCTCCGGTGCGCCGCTGCGTTCGTCGCGCTGGGTGCGCAGCCAGTCCCGAAGCGCGGTCAGGCTCAGACGTTCCCGGTGGGCCACATCGTGCAGCAGCTGGGTGACGTGCGCGAGGTCGGTCATGGTGCGCTCACCGCCGGCCCAGGACAGCACCCGCTTGCCCATCCCGGCCAGTTGGGCGGCTTCGAACACGGCCGCGACGCCCGCCTCCCGCGCGTGATCGGCCCACTGCCGCAACGTCTCCGCAACCTCGTCGGTCAGCTCGTCGCCACCGGCGGCGAGATCTTCGGCCGTCTTGCCAAAGAACACCGTGGTCGCCGCGGCACGCACCAGCCCGGGGCGGTGCAGCTGGTCGAATGCCTCCAGCAGGCTCAGCCAGTCGTCGGCGGCCTGCGATCTGAGCACGTCGGTGTCCCCGGTGTAGACCGCGGGGACGCCGGCCCGCGTCAGTGCGTCGAAGCAGGCGCGCGCATCGGCATGGCTTTCGGTGATGACGGCGATCTGGTGGGCCTGCAGCGGCTCACCGGCGAAGGTGGCGCCGCTGCTCAACAGCGCGGCGATGTCGGCGGCCAGATCGGCGGCAATGTGCGAGCGCAACTGGTCCATCTTGATGGTACGAGTGCCGCGCTGGCCGAATGTTTCACGGGAAACGACCCGCAGCCGGAACGGATCGTTGTGCGGTGCGCCGGCAAGGCGGTGACCGGGGTGTCGGGCCTCGACGTCGAGCACCTTGATGTCCGGGTGGCCGAGTTCGGCGCCGCGCAGCACATTCTGCAGACGCTCGACCAGGGCGGCGTCACTGCGCCAGTTGACGGCGAGCGTATGCCGGCGCCCGGCGGTGCGGGCAGCATGCAGGTAGGTGACGATGTCGCCGCCGCGGAACGCGTAGATCGCCTGCTTGGGGTCGCCGATCAGGATCAGGGTCGACTGCCCGCTGAAGGCCCGCTCGATGACCTGCCACTGCACCGGGTCGGTGTCCTGGAACTCGTCGACCATCACTACTGACCATCGGCGGTGCATGCGGGCCGCGGCCGGGGATTCGGCCGCCGGGTCCGGGCCCCGCAGCGCGTCGGCAAGCCGGCTGAGCAGGTCGTCGTAGCTGAGGATGCCGCGCCGGCGCTTGCGCCGTTCGAGTTCGCAGAGCACGTCATTGGCAAACCCGACCCGGACCGCGGGCTGCGAGCCGGCGGGCGCGTCGAGCGGACGAAGTTGGGTGCCCGGGTTGGCGACGACTTCCCTGGCGAGTTTGAGCGCCTCGGCGCGGGTGATCGGGGGGGGCTCGCGCTCCTGCCCGAACTGGCGCAGATACAGGTCGTCGACAATCTCGCTAACCAGGTCGTCGAGGCTTTCGGCCAGCGTGACCCCGCTGTCGGTATCCCCAGCAACGCCAAGCGATTTCAGCACCAGGTTGCAGAACTGATGGGTGGTGGCGATGGTCGCCGCGTCGAAGCCCGCCAGGGCGTCGCGCAGCCGGTGCCGGCGTTCGTCGCGTTCAGCGGCGTCCCCACGGGTCAGCGCGGCGAGCACCCGATTGGATTCGGCCAGGGCCGGTTCGTCGAATGCCCGCAGTGCGTCCTGCAGGGCAGTGCGCACCCGCTCACGCAGCTCCTGGGTGGCCGCCCTGCTGAAGGTGATCAGCAGCATCTGATCCAGGCTGGCCCGTCCTTCGGCAACGTAGCGGGTCACCAGCCCGGCCAGGGTGAAGGTCTTCCCGGTCCCGGCGCTGGCTTCCAGCACCGTGGTCGAGCCGTCGGTGGGAAGCGGTCCGAGCAGATCGAATTCGTCCATCAGGCGCCGTCCTCGGCCGCCAGCACCGGCGACCACAGCCGCATCGCGTACGCACCGAGGCGGGTCGACTCGCCCTCGGCTTCCTCACCGGGCCGAAGTGGAGTCAGCAACGCCTCCAGGCCCGGCTCGCGGCCCCAGACGCGCTCGATGGCGCGGTCGTCGCGCTCGTAGCGCCACTTCGACCACGCCTCGCCACGCGGGTCCTGCCGACTGTGCCGGGCGACCGCCCAGGCGTGGGAGGTCTTGATCGGCAACGGAATCGGCTCTCGTCGGCCGGCATCGTAGATCGCCACGAGCTCGCGCAGGACCGCGACCGGATCTGTCAACGGTGGGCCCAGCGCACGTTCGGCCACCCCTGTACGCCTGCGCTGCCGGCCGATGCACACCCCCGTCCACTGGCCGGGGTGTGCGGCGGCCAGGGCGACCATCGGGATCCAGGCCCGCAGCAGATGCGGGGCGTCCAGCTTGGAGTAGGTCACCTCGACCAGCCGAGACCCGAACACCCCTGACACGGTTCCGGTGAGCCGCCGCCCGTCGGCCAGCTCGACGTCGATATCGTAGGCGCGCGGCGTGCCCGACCGGTACACCGAGGCCGCACGAGCCAATTCGGTTGCCTGCTGGCGGATCTCGCCGGCCTTGCGCCAGCCCAGCCGCCCCGGCGGGAGCGTGCCGCGACGCCATTCCGCCTGACTTGCCCGGTCGGGATCCACACCGGCCAGCATGTCGGTGAGGAGCCGCTGGCCGACGGTCCACTCTTGGAGGCTGTCGATCTCCACCGGCATCGCGTCCTCGACGCCGTCGACCTCCCACGGCAGGGTCAGGTCGAGGGCTGTGAAGAAGCCTTTCACCGGATTGGCGAAGAACTTCAGCAGATCGCTCAGCGTCACATCGATCAAGGGGGGCGGCGGCAGGGGCCGGGCCAGCAGATCGGGTTGCCCGTGGCGCGGTGCGCCGGTGGCCGATGCGGCGGCCAGGACGCCGGCGTCGAAGGTGAAGGGCTGGCCAGCGACACCGAGCGCGCCGGGGACGAGATTACGAATATCGAAGGGCTGCAGGGGGTGTCGGACGAGGATGTGGTCGCGCACCGGTGCGTCGGTGGTGCGGTCGAGGGTATCGAGAAGCTCGGCGAGCGGAACGGCGGGCGGGCGGTGGTGCCCGGAGTACTCGTTGGCCCCGGTGTAGGTGATGACGAGTTTGTCGGTGGCCGCGCAGATCGCGTCGAGCAGCAGCTGGCGGTCTTCGGACCGGATGTCGCGCTCGCCGGTCATCGGGTCGCGGGCCAACGCGTCGTCACCGTCGACCACGCCGATGCGGGGGAACACGGTGTCGTCCAGGCCGACCAGGCACACCACCCGATGCGGCACCGAGCGCATCGGCACCATCGTGCACACCGTGAGTGTGCCGGTGCGGAAGTTGGCCCTGGTCGGCCGGCCGGCCAGGTGCCGTGACAGCAGCGCGGCGATGTCGGGCAGCCGTAGCGCGGTGTCGGCGCGGGTACCGGCGGCGGCCTGCACGTCGCCGAATTCCCGGTGCAGTTGGCTGGTCTGCCAGGCATCGTCACCAGAGGTCACCGTGAGCATCGTGACGGCGTCCCGCAGTGCGTCCAGCCACTGCGCCAATGACCTTACGCCGCTGAGTGATTCGACGACGCACCGCAGACGCTCGACGTACTCGCCGAGGCGTCCCGCCAGCTCCACACTGTTGCTGCCCACGTCGTCGAGCGGCAGCGTGACGTCGAGCCAATCCGCGGAGTCGTCGGACATCGCGACGCCGGCCAGCACCCGGTCGATGCCGAATCGCCACGTGTTCTGGATGAACGGGATGCCGAACGGGGCGCGGTGCTGCTGATCGAAACCCCACCGGATGTTGGACTGCTGCACCCAGCGGGTGATGGTCTCCAGATCGTCGTCGGTGAACGCGAAGCGGGCGCGTACCGGTGGCAGGTGGGCGAAGTCGAGGACCTCGGTGGCGGTGACCCGGCTGCCGGCCAGAACCAGCAGTTTGGCCGCCACCGCCAGCAGCGCGTTGGTCTGGACCAGCGCCCGGTCGGCGAGCCGCACCCGCAATTGGTGGGCGGGATGGGCACCGGGAACGACGTCACCGAGGCCGAAGTCGGCGGCGATCAGCGGCGCATACGTTTCGATGTCGGGGCACATCACCAGGATGTCGCGCGGCTCGAGGGTGTCGTCGTCGGCCAGCAGGCCGAGCAGGACCTCACGCAGGACGTCGACCTGCCTGGCTGGGCCGTGGCAGCTGTGTACCTGAACCGAACGGTCGGTGGCCTGGTGTGAACGGTCCTGCGGGCGCAGCAGGTTCGCCGCGATGTCGGACTGCAGCCAGCCCAGCAGGGTGTCCGACGGTGCTCGGCCGCCGAGATAGTCGTCGGTGGCCACCGTGGCGGGCAGGCTGCGTTGCAGTTCGCGCACGTCGCGCCCGAGGGTGGCCAGCAGCGGATGAGCGGCCAGCCGATGGCTGGTGTCCTGCCGGCGGTGGATCGGGCCGCGCAGCGGCGCGAGGGCGCTCCAGAGTGCGGCACTGGGGTGCGGAAGCCACAGATGCACCTCGTGGTGCTCGGAGAGCGCGTCGAGGAGTTCGATGTCGGTGCTGGGCAGCCGGGTGTGGCCGAACAGGGAGATCCGGGCCGGTAGGTCGGCTCCCGATTGCCGCAGTCGCGCAACGGTTTCCAGATGCCGTTGGTGTGGCGGGTCCAGCCCGATCGTGCTCACCAGGGCACGCCACAGATACGGCTGCCAACGCAGGTCGGTGTCGAGCACGTCGACCTCGGGGGTGTCGAGCCAGCCCGCGAGCAGCGCTGGACGCTGGCGGGTATAGGAGGCGAACAGCCCGGCGAGCCGCCGGGCCACCGCGTAGCGCCGTGCCTGGCGCAGCTCTTTCTCCTCCCCGGTCGCGAAGTGCCCGAGATGTACCGCCAGCGTCCGGCACCACGGCTCGTCGAGGCTGGCGTCGATGACCTCGAGCAGCGGCCAGGCCATGGCGTCCGCCGACCAGGGATCGTCCTGTCCGGTTCCGGCGAGTTCGCTGATCAACGATGCCGGCGAGCGGAACGACACCCCGGCGCACACCCCGGATCGCTCACCATCGCCACCCAGCACGTGGGACAGCCGCTGGCTGAGCCAGCGTTCGACACCGCGGGCGGGAACCACCACGAGTTCCTCGGCGAACGGGTCGGGCTGCGGGACGGCCAGCAGGGCGCCGAGACCGTCGGCGAGCATGTCGGTTCGCTCGGCGCGGTGTACGTGCAGAGACATCGGCATAACCGTAGACCGCGCCGACGACATCACACGACGGGTGGCTCAGGACTGACGCGCGGCAGGAAGACGCATCGTGAAGGTGGCACCGGCCCCCGGGGTCGACGCCACCGCGACGTCGCCACCGTGCGCGTGGGCTATCTCGCGCACCAGCGCCAGGCCGATCCCGTAGGACTCGCGGCCCCGCCGCGTGGTGTGTTCGGCGCCGTGGGAGAACCGGGTGAACAGTGTCGCCATGACACCCGGGTCGATACCCACACCGTCGTCGGCGACCGCCACACTGACCGTCTTCGCGTCGCGCCAGACCTTCAAAAGGACTGTGCCGCCGTCATGTTCGTGCCCGAGTGCGTTATCCACCAGCGCCGTCAGCGCCCTGCGCAGCGCGGCCTGAGAACCCACCACGTAGAACGCATCCCTACCGGGCTCGCACTCGAGATGCAAGGTCACGCCCAGTGAATCCGCGTACCCGGCCATGCTGTCGTGCACGGACTGGGCCACCTCCGCCAGGTCGACCCGATCCGACGGGCGCCTGCCCGCAGTCATGGTTGCCGAAGCCAGGAGATCGTCGACGATGTCAGTCAAGGTCCTGGTCTCTGCCACCAACGCGTGGGCGTCCTCCTGCACGGTCGCGGTGTCGGCCGTACCCGCACGACGGGCCAACATCTGTGCCCTGGTGTGCAGTACGGTCAGCGGCGCGCGCAATTCGTGGGAGGCATCGGCGACGAACCGCCGCTGCAGCGCCAGCGCCTGGGCCAGCGGGCGGGCCGATCGGCGGGTGAACAGCACGACCACTGCGATCGAGGCGAGCATGCCGGCCAGTTCGGCGAACGCCAGCGCCATCAGCAACCGGTTTCGACCAGCACGGTAGGGCGCCAGATCGGTCATGGCCACCACCCGGCCTTCCGGCCTGTCGACGGTGACGGCGCGGAAATGCCTACCCGCGGAATGGATGTCGGAGTAGCCGAGTGGACCGGACAGCAGGGGGACGCCGAGTTCTCCGCCGTCGCTGGTGGAGGTCTTCCCGTCGTTCTCACGCAGCGCCAACTCCATGTCCGGGGGCGGATCGTTGGCATCGTCGGCGGTCATGGCCAGCGTGTGGAGTTCGGCGTCGATCTGACGGTTCTGCGCGCGGACGTAGACGGTGAAAACCACGCCACCGACCACCAGCAGCACCACCGCCAGAGCCGTGGAGGCCTGGATGGCGGCGACTCGGCCGGCCCGCTTGAGCAGGACGAGGTCGCTGGGCGGTGTCATACCAGTCCGAATCGGTAGCCGGTCCCGTGCACGGTGCGGATCACCTGCTTACCGAGTTTGCGCCGCAGGTAGTGGACGTAGAGGTCTACCGCACCACCGGACTCGGCGCCGTCGAACACCGAATCCAGCAACTGGGCGCGGCTGAATACCCGCTTGGGTGCGCCCATCAGCGTCCCCAGCAGCGCGGCCTCGCGTTCGGACAGCTCGACGTCGGCGCCGTCGGGCGTGGCGCCCGAGACCCGCCGGGTCATCCGGTCCAGCCGCAGCGGCCCGGCGCTGACCACGGTGGCCGCGCTGTCGATGCGGCGCAGCAGCGCGCGCACCCGGGCCAACAACTCGGGCACCTCGAACGGCTTGACCAGATAGTCCTGAGCTCCGGCGTCGAGGCCCTCCACCCGGTCCTCGACCGCGCCGCGCGCGGTAAGGATCAGGGCGGGACTGCTGATACCCCGTGACCGCAACAGCGCCACCAGGTCGGAGCCGTCCATCACGGGCAGCCCCCGGTCGACAACGAGCGCGTCGTAGTCACCGCTGAGCCCGCGGTGCATCCCCTGTTGCCCGTCGTGGGCGACGTCAACCCGATAGCCCGCCTCGGTGAACAGCTCGGCGAGCATCGCGCTGAGCGCGCGGTCGTCCTCGACGACCAGGATCGCGGGGGCGATGTCGGGCACGGACACGTGACGAGGGTGTCACGACACCGGCATCTAATGCCCGCAAAAGCGTTTCTTACAGGGTTCAAAGAACGCCGGTGCAGCCTGGTTGCCATGCCGTCGTCCCTGGTCAACCCCGGCCAATCGCAGTGGAGCCGATGGAGCACGGACATGCACCTGCTGGTCACGTCACCCGCGGTGCTGGCGCGGGCCCGGGCTGTGGTCGACGCCGAGTTGGAGCGCATCGAGCGGGCAGCATCCCGGTTTCGGCCGGACACGGAGATCTGTGCGCTCGCCGCCGCCGATGGCGCGCGCACCGCCGTGAGCCCAGTCCTGGCCGATCTGATCGAGGCCGCCGTGGCGGTCGCGAGCCTCACCGAGGGTGACGTGGACCCGACAGTCGGCTCGGCCCTGATCGCACTGGGCTATGACCGTGACATCGCTGACATTGCCGACGTCGCCGTAGGTTTACCGATCGCGGCGTCGCTGACGGTGCCGGCGGACTGGTCGATGATCGAGTTCGACGGCCGCAGTGTCCGGCTGCCCGCCGGGGTGGTGCTCGACCTCGGTGCCACCGCCAAGGCGGTCGCCGCCGACCGGTGTGCGCGACGAGTGCTCGACGAGACGGGCAGCGGGGTGTTGGTCAACCTGGGTGGAGACATCGCCACCGCAGGTCCGCCGCCGCCAGGTGACTGGCCGATCCTGGTCCAAGACACCCCCGACGATCCCGGCGGGCGGGTGACGCTCGGCGCTGATGCCGGCCTGGCGACGTCGAGCACTCGGCGGCGGCGGTGGTGGCACGGCAACGAGCTGGTGCACCACATCCTCGACCCGCGCACCGGCCGCTGCGCCGAACCGGTGTGGCGCAGCGTCAGTGTCGCGGCCGGCAACTGCCTGGCCGCCAACGCGATCAGCACCGCGTGCGTGGTGCGCGGTCACCGCGCCCCGGATTGGGTTGTGGAACTCGATGTTCCGGCCCGGTTCGTCGGTGCGGACGGCACGGTACGCATGGTGGGAGGGTGGCCGGAATCGTGAGCGAATCGCTTCGCCTGCACATCGACTGGACGCGCTGCGACGGGCGTGGGCTGTGCACGGAATTGCTACCCGATGTGTTGATCCGGGACGACTGGGGTTATCCGCTGGCGCGGAAGTCCTCACGCGAGCCGGCGATACCGCCCTCGTCGGCGAAATATGCGAAGGCCGCCGTGAAGCGGTGCCCGCGCATGGCGCTGCGCCTGGTCGAGTAGCCGGCGCGGTCGGCCGGTCCCGAACCACGGGCCCGACCACAGGCAGCTAGCCGGCCAGGCGGGCGATGGAGCGCATCGGGATGTTCAGCCAGCTGGGCCGGAAGCGGGCCTCGTAGGCCGCCTCATAGACGGCCTTGTCCAACTCATAGGCGGCCAGCACAGCGGAGTGGTCACGGGGATCGACCCCGGACTCCGCCGCATAGCCGTCGCAGAACGCCGCGCAGTTGCGGTCTATCCACTGCTCGGCCCGTGCGGCCAGCTGTCGATTCGAGGTCTGGTCCACCAGCTGCTGGTAAGCCGCGTACTCGAACGACCGCAGCATCCCGGCCACGTCGCGCAGCGGTGAATCCGGCTTGCGCCGTTCCTCGATGGGCTGGCCCGGCTCGCCCTCGAAGTCGATCAGCAGCCAGCTCTCCGGTGTGCGCAGCACCTGTCCCAGGTGCAGATCACCGTGCACCCGCTGGACGCTGACCGGTTCGTTGGCCAGCTTGGTGTAGCGCTGCTCGATGGCCGCCCGATAGTCGGCCAGCTCCGGCACCGCCGCGGCGGCGGCGTCCAGCCGCTGGCGCATCACCTCCACCGACAGCATGTTCGTCGACGTCCCCAGTTCCGCCGCCAGGGTGGCGTGCACCGACGCCACCGCCTCCCCGAGTCGATAGGACTCACCGGCGAAACCGCCTCCCCGTTCGTCGCCACCCCATTCGTAGGCCGACGGGTCACCCTCCGCATACAGGTCGCGGGTGCTCGCGGTGGCCATGTCCCAGCCCTCCACGGAATTCGCCGCGAACGCGGTCACCATGCCCAGTGGACAGGGTTGCCCATCAGCTGTCGTCTCGAACGACCCCAAAAGCTTTGCCACATGCGGGTTCTGTGCGCGTCCCAGCACTCGCCCGAGTTCGATGTCGGGATTCACCCCGACAGCGAGCCGGCGAAACAGCTTCATGATCGCCCGGCTCTCGAAGACCACGCTGGTGTTGCTCTGCTCAGCGCTGGACACCCGGGGCGCGGCAGTCAGCGGGAGTTCGACGCCGGGCTCCCGGGTGAACGTCACCCCACCGACAGTGGCGCCCTCGTCGATCAGCGACAGCAGGAACTGCGCGGACGACGGGTCGTACAACCCGTCGTAGGCGGTGCGGTCACCGGCCACGCCGATGGTGGCGACGGTGCCGTACTGCGGTATCGGTGCCGAATCCCATTGGACCAGAACCTGATATCGCTCAGCAGAACCGTCGGTGTAGGAGACGTCGACGAACATGAGGTCGAGTTGCGCGCGCAGCGGCACCACCTGCGCGGTCCGCGCCGACGCCAGGGTCCGGCTGCGGCCCGCGTACCAGCGCTGGGTCGGCAACCACTCGGACCACGGAAGACTCACCGGTGAAATCATTGTCTCTCCTGCGACGGGTTGGAGCAGCCGAGGTCGGATCGGCGGGGCGCTGGTCAATTCCATCCAAGTTCCACTACCCCGCAGCGGCCGAGCCGAATCGTCGGCCGGTTCCACCAACCCTGACTGGCCGGAGAGAGCCTAGTCGCGCACGCGGACGACGACCTTGCCCTTGGCGGTGCGGCTCTCCAGTGCCGCGACCGCTTCGGCCGCCCGCTCGAGCGGGTACACGTCCGGCTGCGGGGGCGCCAGCGCGCCAGAGGTCAGCAGCGCTGCCAGGCCCTCCCACTGCTCGCTCAGTGCCCCCGGATGTGTCATCGTCCACGCGCCCCAGCCGACACCGACAACGTCGATGTTGTTGAGCAGCAACCGATTCACCTTCACTGTGGGGATCTCACCACCGGTGAACCCCACCACCAGCAGGCGGCCGGCCGGGGCGAGTGACCGCAGCGAGTCGGTGAACCGGTCGCCGCCGACCGGGTCCATGACGATGTCGACGCCCGCCCCGCCGGTGAGTTCGGCGACCGCATCCTTGAAACCGTCGGCCAGCACGACATCGGTGGCGCCGGCCGCCTTGGCTACCTCGGCCTTGTCCGCCGAGCTGACGACGGCGATCACCCGGCTCGCGCCGAGCGCGGGAGCGAGCCGCAGCGTCGAGGTGCCGATGCCGCCGGCCGCGCCATGCACCAGAACGGTCTCGCCCTTGGCCAGCCGACCGCGCACGGTCAGCGCGAAGTAGACGGTCAGGTCGTTGAACAGCAGTCCGGCGCCCGCCTCGAAGCTGACGTTGTCCGGCAGCGGGAACACCCGCTCGGGGGTCAGCACGACGGTCTCGGCCATCGCCCCGGTGATCATCGTCAGGCCCGCGACCCGGTCGCCTGCTTTCACCGGCGCGTCGGCGGGCGCCGATCGGACCACGCCGGCGACCTCGGCGCCCAACGTGAACGGCAGCTCCGGCTTGTACTGATAGAGCCCCCGCGTCAGCAGGGCGTCGGGGAACGCCACACCGGCGGCGTGCACGTCGACGACGATGCCGCCGTCATCATCGGGCTCGTCGACCTCGACGAGTCGCACCGACTCCGGACCGCCCAGCTCGGTCACCCTGATCGCGCGCATCGCACCCTCCACACTGACTCGGCCGCGTGGCCAGTGTTACACGCCGTCCTGCGGGCCGATCTAGCCGGGGAAGTCGATGGCGAGCAGATCGACCTGCAACTCGCCGCGCGGCGTCGAGTAGGTCACGGTCTCGCCGGCCTTCCGGCCGACCAGCGCCAGGCCGAGCGGGCTGTCGGAGGTCAGCGTGGTGTCCTCTGCCCCGGGCGGTGTCTCCTCCAGGAAGTGGATCACTCGCATGCGGATCGGCTCGTCACCGGGGAAGCGCAACGTCACCTCGGTGCCGCTGGGGAGCTGCCCGGCCACGTCGGCGTTGCCACCGGCCAACAGCCAGGTCAGCCGGTTGATCTGCTCCTCGACGCCGGCGAGGTCCTCGGAGCGCTGCAGGGCATCGGCGGCGTCACCGCGGTCACCGACGGTGTCCGCGTCGCCCTGGGCGTCGGCGCGCATCTGGTCGCGACGCCGGCGCAACTCGGCGAGCTCCTCATCGATGCGGTTGCGATCCTGCGCGGCGTTCGATCCGGTGTCCTGACCCATGCCCGTCAAACTACCTGCGTCTCGGCCGCGCGCGGTCGAGTTGGGCACACTGCCGTTCGGCGCGGACCTAGGCGGCGGGCACCACCAACGCCGCGGCCTGCTCGACACGCACTGTGACCCGTGCGCCGGGGGACAGCTCGGCGGCCTGGGCGCTGGGCGTCTGCGCCACCACCCGGGTGCCGTCGTCGAGGGTGCAGTGCACCAGCGAGATAGGGCCCAGGAACGACACCGACGCCACCGTCGCGGTTCCCGTCGCATCGACGGTGATCCGCAGCGCCTCCGGACGGACCAGCGCGGCGCCTGACCCGGCCGGGATCGAGCCTGCGGCGACCGCCAGCTCGGTGCCCAGCACATGTGCCCGACCGTCGGTCACCTGGGCAGCCACCTTGTTGTTGAGCCCGACGAACTCTGCGACGAACGGGGTCGCCGGACGGGCGTAGATATCGGCCGGCATCGAGATCTGTTCCAGGCGGCCCTGATTCATCACTCCAACCCGGTCGGCGACCGCCAGCGCCTCCTCCTGGTCGTGGGTGACGAACAACGTCGTCGTCCCGACTTCGAGCTGAATGCGGCGGATTTCGTCGCGAAGCTGGGCGCGCACCTTCGCGTCCAGCGCCGACAGCGGTTCGTCGAGGAGTAGCACCCGGGGCCGGATCGCCAGCGCGCGCGCCAGCGCCACCCGTTGTTGCTGACCGCCGGAAAGCTGGCTGGCGTACTTCTGGGCATGCGCAGAGAGCCCGACGAGATCCAGCATCTCGGTGGCCAGCGCGGTGCGCTCGGGCTTGCTCTTGCCGCGCAGCTTGAGGCCGAACGCGACGTTGTCGAGCACGGTCAGGTGCGGGAACAGGCTGTAGGCCTGGAAGACCATGCCCATGTCACGCTTGTTGGGCGCGACGGCGGTGATGTCACGCCCGTCCACCGCGACCCCGCCCGACGTCGGATCGTCCAGGCCCGCAAGAATGCGCAGCGCGGTGGTCTTGCCACACCCTGACGGCCCGAGCAGCGCCACCATCTCACCGGGCTCCATCCGCAACGTCAACCCGTCGAGGGCACGCACCGATCCGTAAACCTTTGTCACGTCGGTGAACTCGACAGCCACTCCGCTAGTGGTCATGGCAGTCCCTTTCCAGTGCTCACCGGCGCCGTCGCCGCAATCACCACGGCCTGCCTGCGCCGGCGGGTCGCCAGCGACAGGATCAGCAGCAGAGCGAAGCCGAACACCAGCGTGGCCAACGATGCGGCCACCGAGGTAGGCCCGTCGCTCTTGCCGATCGCGACGATCACCACCTGAAGGTTCTGGTATCCGCTCAACGAGGCGATGGTGTACTCGCCCAGCACCACCGCCGTCGAGATGAACGCCGCCGACAGCACACCCGACCAGATGTTGGGTACCACCACCCGCAGGATCGTCGTCGTCCACCCGGCCCCGAGTGAGCGGGCGGCCTCGGCAAGGGTTTTCAGGTCGATCGAGGACAGCGCGCCGTCGATGGAGCGGTAGGCGAACGGCAGCACCAACACGACGTAGACGAACGTCAGGGTCAACGCCGACTCGCCCAGCAGGTACACCACCCACAGGTAGACGTTGCGCAATCCGACGACGATCACCAGCGCCGGGATGGTCAGCGGCAGCAGACACAGGAACTCGACGGCACGCCTGCCCCACGGGGCGCGCAACCGAACCCAGATCATCGTCGGCACCAGGATGGCCAGCATGAGCACCACGGTGAAGACAGCCAGCAGCAGCGAAACGATGATGGCCCGGTACAGCATCTCGTTGTCGACCAGGTTCTTCCACGCCGCCATGGTGCGGCCGCCGCTGATCAGGTTGCGGGTGCTGAAGTCGGCCATGGCGTAGAGCGGGAACAGGAAGAACACCCCGAACAGGGTCAGCAGCAGTGCCCGGCCGATCCGCCCGCCGGTCACTGCAACCACCTCGAGGTCCGTCGCACCAACACGTTGTAGGCGATCATCACCACGCCGACCACGACCACCATCTCCAGCGCCAGCGCGTAGGCGAAGCCCGACTGGCCGAGCACCACCTCCGAGGTGAGCGCGGTCCGAATGAGCAGCGGCACAATGGGACTACCCTGGCTGACCAGTGCCGCCGCGGTGGCGTAGGCGGCGAAAGCGTTGGCGAACAGCAGCAGCGCCGATCCGAGGAACGCCGGTGTCAGCAACGGGAAGCCCACCTCGCGCCAGTAGGCCCAGCGCGATGCCCCCAGGCTGACCGCGGCTTCCCGCCATTCGGCGCGCAGCCCCTCCAGCGCCGGGGTGAAAACGATGACCATCAGCGGGATCTGGAAGTAGGTGTACACCAGGATCAGTCCGCGCAGCGAGTAGAGCCAGCCGTCTCCGGCCAGGTTGAAGCCGAAGCGGTCGAACACCCACACCGTCAGCACACCGTTGAGGCCGATAGTCGCCAAGAAACCGAATGCCAGAGCCACACCACCGAATTGGGCCAGCACGCTGCACAGCGAGAGCACCACCCGGCGCAGGGCCGAGGCGGGCGGACTGCTGACCACCAGCCAGGCGAGCACCGCACCGAATACCGCGCCGATCGCGGCGGTACTAGCCGAGAGCAGCACGCTCTTGCCCAGCGCGGACAACGCGGTAGGCGAGAACAACAGACCGATGCGCTGCAGCGAGAACACGCCGTCGAGGTAGAACGCGGCCACGATCACCGTGACGGTCGGGACGATCAGGAAGATCGTGACGAACGCTGCGAACGGCAACAAGGGCAGGGCTTCTCGCACACGCCGGCCCACCGCGCCCGCTGCCACGGCGGTCAGCCGATCGCCTTGGCCCAGTTGTCGGCCAGATACTTGGTGGCGGCGTCGGTCTGCGCCTGGGTCAGGATCACCGGGGTTCCGCTGACGGGCGGCAGCTTGTCGTAGGCCGCGGTGTCGATGGTGCCGGCCTTGACCATCGCGTCGGCCCGCACCGGACGGGCACCGCCGGCCAGGAAGAGGTTCTGACCTTCATCGCTGTAGAGGAATTCCTGCCACAACCGGGCTGCCGCCGGATGCGGTGCGTCTTTGTTGATGGCTTGGAAGTAGTACCCGCCCAGCACCGCGTTCTGGGGCACAAAGACCTTCCAGCTCGGCAGCTTCTTGGTCTCGACAGCATTGAGGTAGTCCCAGTCGATAACCACGGGTGTCTGGCCGGACTCGATGGTCGCCGGGGTGGGATCCAGCGGCAGGAAGTTGCCCGCCTGCTTCAATTTGGCGAAGAAGGCGACACCCGGGGCGACGTCGTCGGCCGAGCCGCCGTGGGACAGGGCCACCATGGCCACCCCCGAGAACGCCGCACCGGCCTGGGTGGGATCACCGTTGAGTGCGACCTTGCCCTTGTACTCCGGCTTCAGCAGGTCGTCGACGGACCGCAGGTCGGGAACCTTCGCCGAGTCGTATCCGATCGACATGTAACCGCCGTAGTCGTTGACCCAGGTGCCCTTCGGGTCCTTCATCGTCGCCGGGATGCTGTCGAAGGTCGCCACTCGGTAGGGGGCGAACAACGCGGTGTTGGCCAATGCCACCGACTGCCCGAGGTCGAAGACGTCCGGGGCGGTGCTGCGCCCCTTCTGCTGGTTGGCGGCGTTGATCTCGTCCTGGCTGGCGGCGTCGGGCTGAGCGGAGTTCACCTTGATGCCGTACTTGTCGCCGAAAGCTTTGATGATGGCGGCATAGTTGGCCCAGTCCGGCGGCAGTGCAATGACGTTGAGCTCGCCCTCCTTCTTGGCGGCCGCGACCAGCGCGTCCATCCCGCCGAAGTCGGCCGCCGACGCCGCCTGGGCAGCGGCCACCCCCGAGTTGGTCTGCTCGTCACCGCTTTTCTTCTCCGGCGGTGCGCACCCCACGGCGGCAAGCACGACGGTGGTGGCGGTGGCCGCCAGGACAGCGAACAGACGTGCGTTCCTCATGACAGAACCTTCTTGTGCGCAGGAGGCGAGTCGGTGTCGCCGCGACGGCGACACAGTGTCGCGAAGGTGAACGGGATCGTCCCAGCGTCGCACGGCTGGGGCGCCGAGTCCGGATTTCGGTGCATCGCGGTCCGCGGTAGGGTGCGGACGTGGCGTCCCGCGATCACGGCGACCCGGGCGATGCCCCGTCGGTGCCGCCCCCGCTGACCGAAATCAGCGACACCACCCGGCCGTCGGCCGCCGAAGAGGCGCGCACAATCGCCGCCTCGACCAATACCGCGACCTTGGCGACGCTGACCGCCGACGGTGACCCGTGGGCCTCGTTCGTCACCTACGGACTGCTCGGCGGGGCGCCGGTGTTGTGCGTCTCCAACATGGCCGAGCACGGCCGCAACCTGGCCGGCGATCCGCGCGCCAGCCTTGCCGTGGTCGCGCCGGGCACCGAGGCCGACCCGCTGGCCAGCGGCCGGATCACGCTGGCTGGCGTCGCCGAGCGCCCCGGCAGAGAAGAACTTGCCGCGGCCCGCGCCGCCCACCTCGCCGCCGTCGACGCGGCGAAGTACTACATCGACTACTCCGACTTCACGGTGTGGGTGCTGCGGGTGGACCGGGTTCGCTGGGTGGGTGGCTACGGCCGGATGGATTCCGCGACGGGCACCGCCTACGCGACGGCAATGCCGGATCCGGTGCGCCCGCACGCTGCCGGCGCCGTGGCCCACCTCAACGCCGACCACCCCTCGTCGCTGGTCGAGATGGCCCGAGCGCTGGGCGGCTACCCCGACACCACCGCGGCGGCGTGCACGGGTGTCGACCGCTACGGGATGGATCTGCGCGTCGACACCCCGCGCGGGGTTGCCTACACCCGCGTCGGCTTCCGCAGCCCACTGTCATCGGCTGACGAATTACGTTCGGCTGCAGTCGAACTGGTCGAACGCTCGCGGCAAGCTCGCACCAGCCAGCACTAGCCCGGGACTAACCGCCGAGCCCTAGCTATGCCCACCGGTGGGGCGCGCTACGCATGCCTCACATGGGCAGCCGTCGATTGACGGCCAGCGCCAGGAAGACCGCCACGGTGGCCACGATGACCGCCAGCCGCAGCCAGCCACCCGTGGCCGGCGCACTGATCGTCTGGTAGCCCACCTGTTGTAGGACCGATCCGTAGCTGCGGTCCAGATCGTCGACGGTGGTTGCGGTGAAGCTCTGTCCCCCGGACAGGTCGGCGATCCGCTTCATCTGGGCATCATCCGACGGCACGGGGACGATCTCGTCCTTGAGCGTCACCGCACCGGCGCGGGTGCCAAAGGTGATGGTTGAGATCGGCACGCCCTGTTCCTTGGCGGCGCGGGCCGCGGTGAAGGCCCCGCGGGGATTGTCCGGATTCGCCGGCCGGTTCTCGCCACCGTCGGAGAGCAGCACGATGCGCGCCGGTGGCGCGGTGGCGTCGCCGGCGCTCAGTACCGCGCTGACGGTTTGGATCGACTCCAGCGCGGTCAGGACGGCTTCGCCGGTCGCGGTGGCATTGTCCAGTTGGAGCTTGTCCAACGCGTCCACGGTGGCGCCGTGGTCGGGTGTCGGCGACACCAGCAGGTTCACGTTGCCCGCGAAGGACACCAGTCCCAGGTTGACCCCGGGGGTCAACTGCTGCGCGAACCGTTTGGCGGCGTCCTGCGCGGCGCGCAGCCGGGTGGGCGGTTCGTCCTTGGCCGCCATCGATTGCGACACGTCGATGACGAGCATCACGACGGCGCGATTGCGGGGGATGCGGGCCTGATGGGTGGGGCCGGCCAACGCGACGGCGAGCAGCGCAAGCGCGACGGCGGTCAACGCGATCGGCACGTGCCGCAGCGGATGCGCTCGCCCGGACGAGACCCGGGACAGCGCCGCCGCGCTGCTGAAGCGCCGCAACCGGCGCACGCGCTGGATCTGAACCACCCCATAGAGCACCAGGAGCGCGACGGGCACACCGATCAGCGCCAGCGCCCAGGGATGGGCAAGACCGACCACTGACAGGGCACCGACGCCGGGCAGCGTCATCGGTGCGGACCCACCGGGCGTCGCCGAAGCGTCGATGTGGTCACGTCAGACCCACTCCTGTCGTTGCTCGCAGCGTTCTCCACGCAAACGCGGTTACCGTGTCCTTTGTACCGGTGTTGGTTGAGAGAGGCGGTCAGGATGCACCACAGTGCGGCAGCGGCCGTCGCCCGTTGCTCCCGAAACCCTCGGGACGCCCTGTGAATTCGCTGTCATTGTCCGGTTTCACCGCGCCATGGTTGTTCTTGTACCTCGCCGTCGTCGCAGTGGCCGTGGCCGTCTACGTCCTCCTGCAGCGAACCCGTTCACGGCGGGTGTTGCGGTTTGCCAACACCGCGTTGCTGGAACAGGTTGCGGCCGGCCGCAAGCCACGCCGCTGGCGGCACCTGCCGGCCGCGCTGCTAGTGGCGGCACTGGCATTCCTGACCACAGCGATGGCCGGCCCCACTCACGATGTGCGGATTCCGCGCAACCGGGCAGTGGTCATGTTGGTGATCGACGTCTCCGAGTCGATGGCGGCCACCGACGTCGCCCCGAGCCGCATCCAGGCCGCGCGGGCGGCCGGCCGGCATTTCGCCGACATGCTCACTTCCGGCATCAACCTCGGTTTGGTCAAGTTCTCCTCCGGGGCGACACTCCTGGTCGCCCCGACGGCCGACCACGAGCAGGTCAAGCAGGCCATCGACAAGCTGGTCCCGGAGCCGCGGACCGCGACCGGCGAGGGAATCTTCACGGCGCTGCAGGCGATCGCGACGACGGGTGCGGTGATGGGCGGTGGTGACGGACCCCCACCGGCACGGATCGTGCTCGAATCCGATGGCAAGGAGACGGTGCCTCCCGACCTCGATGCGCCGCGAGGGGCGTTCACCGCCGCACGGGCGGCCAAAGAGCAGGGGGTGCCGATAGCGACGATCTCGTTCGGCACCAAGGACGGTGTGGTCCCGGTCGACGGCGAGCCGATCCCGGTGCCCACCGACGACGAGTCGCTGGCCCAGATCGCCGAACTCAGTGGCGGACAAGCGTTCCGCGCCGGCAGCCTCGACGAATTGAACAAGGTGTACTCGACGCTGGATCAACAGATCGGCTACCAGGTGGTGCGCGGGGATGCCAGCGCAGGCTGGATCGCCCTCGGGGCGTTGGCGTTGGCGCTGTCCGTCGGGGCGGGCATCGTGCTGAATCGCCGGTTGCCCGGCTGAGCGTGCGCCTGCCCGGACCGATCGGCAGTAGTGTCGGGGGCGGGCGCTACACCGATGCAATGAGGAGCTACCACTGATGTCCGAGACTGACGAGCGCCAGGCACTGTCGCAGGCCGGCGAGGAGCGGGGCTGGCAGCGGCGCGAACTCGGCAGCGCCGACGTTTACACCCGCGACCGCTACCGCATCCGGGTGATCTGGCAGGGCAGGCGCGCCATCAGCGGCGCCTCCTACTTCAGCGACGAGATATACGAGACCTACACCCGCGACCTGGCCAAGGTGCGGGCCTGGCTGGCCAAGTAGCCCCGGGGCGAGCTGGCGGCCCGACTTCATCGTTTGTACACGCCGCCTTCCCCATGGCGTGCCACTCGTACTGCGCTGTGCGGCATTACAGTCGGAGTTCATGTCGGATATCGGCTTCTCCCGCTATGTCGCGATCGGCGACAGCCAAACCGAAGGCCTGTGGGACGGCGACGACACCGTCGGGGTGATCGGATTCGCCGACCGACTAGCGGCCAGTCTGGACTCGCTGTATCCCGGCCTGTTGTACGCCAATCTGGCCATCCGGGGTAAGCGGGTCGTCGACGTACTCGAGGTTCAACTGCCCGCGGCGCTGGCCATGGAACCCGACCTGATCACGGTGTGCATCGGGATGAACGACGTGACACGGCCGGGCCGGGCGTTCCGGAACGCACTCGGCGACCTCGACGAGGTCTACCGGCGGCTCGCCGATTCCGGGGCGACCGTCGTGACCACGCTGTTTCCCGACATCGCCACGATGCTGCCGGTGGGCCGGCTGATCGGCTCGCGGATCGAGCAGGTCAACGCCGTCACCGAGACCGCGGCCCGCCGGCACGGCTTCGGGCTGGTCGACCTCTACACCGCACCGTCGATGAGCGAGGCGCCGACCTGGAGCCACGACCGCATGCACGCCTCCACCAAGGGCCACATCCTCTTCGCCGAGGCCGCCGCCGAAGCGCTCAAACTTCCTGGCAGCAACCATGACTGGGCGCTGCCGAGCGCCGAGTTGGCCCAGCCGAGGTCCTGGGAGCGCACCTATGCGCTGGCCCAGTGGACCCGCGGTCTGCTGATCCCGTGGGTGTGGCGGCACATGCGCGGACGGTCCTCTGGCGACGGCAGGGAACCGAAGTATTCGCGGCTCCAACCGGTCTCCGAGCGCGTTCGCGAGGCCGCCAACCCCGGCTGACCGATCCGGCGACGTGGGCTCAGTGATCCAGATCGCGTCTGGATTCGAGTCCCAGGCTACTCACGCGCACCGATTGGTCTGAAAAGCCCGACGCCCTCGGCCTGCATGCGATAGTGGCAGGAGTAACGACCAGCGTTCGATAGCGGGATTGCTCTAGGTGGAGGGACCCCCCGTGCCGTGCAGGTGTGTGCCTGATGAGTAACCCAAAGGGCGCTGCCCCCGGGTGGCTTCGGGCCAGGTCCCGGCATTGGCAGTACTCGCCGCCACTCAAGACCGCGTTCGCGATCACGGCGATCCTGCTCACTATCCTGGTGGTGCTGGTCTACATGCAGTTTCGCGGCGAATTCACCCCGAAGACGCGGCTGACCCTGATCTCGCAGCGGTCCGGCCTGGTGATGGATCCGGGTTCGAAAGTCACCTACAACGGGGTGCAGATCGGCCGGGTCACCGGTGTCGACACCGTCGAACGCGACGGGACCACCAAGGCGAAGCTGTCGCTGGACGTCAACCCCAAGTACGTCGCACTGATCCCCGCCAACGCCATCGCCGAGGTCAAAGCCAGCACCGTGTTCGGCAACAAGTACGTGTCGTTCCGCAGCCCGCCCGACCCGACCAAGAAGCGCATCTCCAGCGCCGACGTCATCGACGTGTCACACGTGACGACCGAGTTCAACACGTTGTTCGAGACGCTGACCTCGATCTCGGAGAAGGTCGATCCCGTCAAGCTCAACCTCACGCTGTCCGCTGCCGCGCAGGCACTCGACGGACTGGGCACCAAGTTCGGCCAGTCGGTGGTCAACGCCAACGCCGTCCTCGACGACGTCAATCCGCAGATGCCCCAGATCCGCAGCAACATCCAGCAGCTGTCCAACCTCGCTGACGTCTACATCAAGGCCAGCCCCGACTTCTGGGCCGCCCTCGATCACGCGCTGACCACTGCGCGCACGCTCAACGAGCAGCAGAAGGATCTCGACGCCGCACTGCTAGCCTCGACCGGGTTCGGCAACACCGGGGCCGACGTCCTCGAGCGCGGCAGCGCCTACTTCATCCGCGGCCAGGCCGACCTGCTGCCCACCAGCCGGCTGCTAGACACCTACAGCCCCGAATTCCTCTGCACGATCCGCAACTACGCGACGTCCAATGCCAAGGACAGCGCCGGCGGCAACGGCTACTCGATCGACTTCCACATCGGCCTGACCGGTGCGCCCAATCCGTACGTGTACCCCGACAACCTGCCACGGGTCAACGCCAAGGGCGGCCCGGGCGGCGCGCCCGGCTGCTGGCAGCCGATCACCCACGATTTCTGGCCAGCGCCCTACCTGGTGGCCGACTACGGCGCCTCGCTGGCCCCGTACAACCACTTCGAACTGGGCCAGCCGATCCTCACCGAGTACGTGTGGGGCCGTCAGGTCGGCGAGAACACCATCAACCCGTAAAGCTAGGCTCCGCCGAGCTCCAGCGCCGCGGCCAGTTCGCGCAGCGACGGACGCGGGTCCCACGTCGGGCTGCCGTCACCGAGGACCTGGACCACCACGTGGTCGGCCCCCGCGTCGAGGTGGGCGGTCACCGAGGCGGCGGCCATATCCAGCGAGCCCAGCCCGACGATGCGCCGCGCGAGCCGGTCCGAGCCGCCCCGGACCAGATCCGACTCGTCGAAACCCTGGCGCAGCCAGGAGTTCCGGTAGTTCGGCAGGCCCGAATAGATCTCCAGGTGCAGGTGCGCCCGGCGCAGTTGCTCGTCGTCGTCCTCGCCGATGACGACGGCCTGCTCGGAGACCACCCACTTGTCTTGTCCCAGAATCTGTCTCGTGACCGCGGTCTGCTCGGGCAGCACCAGGTAGGGGTGTGCGCCGTCGGCCAACGTGCCGGACAGCTCGATCATCTTCGGACCGAGCGCGGCGAGCAGGCGGGTCGGCCGCCCCGAACCCGGCTCGATAAAGTCCGGCAGTCCGGCCATCCGCTCCAGATACCCGCGCATGGTGGCCAGCGGCTTGTCGTAGGACAGCCCGAACATGTTGGCCACCAACGGGCCGTGGCTCACGCCCAGGCCCAGCACGAAGCGGCCGGGGTGCAGCGCGGTCAGGGTGCGGCCCGCCCCCTCGGCCACCATCGGAAGCCGCGCGTGGATGTTGGCGATGCCGGTGCCGACCACCAGCCGGTCGGTGGCGTCGAGGAACGCCGCCGATTCGACCAGGCAGTCCTTGAGCCCGACCTCCGGGATGAACAGGGAGCCGTAGCCAAGCGACTCGATCTCGCGGGCCACCTCCTGCGCGGCGGGCATGGCCCAGGTATCACTGGCCCACCACACCCCGACACGGGACGGGAAGTCGATGCGAGCACGGTCATTGGTCACGGGCTGCTCCTGGCGTTTCTGGGTCTGCGTCGTCGGCGGGAATCCGCACTGTGTCACCTGTCAGCATGGCGATCGAGCTTCGGAGCTCTTGCGCGGGGGTCGGTGGCGGCAGTGGCTGGCTCGGCCCGACCCGCACGGAGTCGACCATCAGCGCGGCGAAGCGTCGCCACGCCCCGGGTGCGTGTTCGCGGGTTGCCTCGAGCACCCCGGCGTTGGCCAGCAGCATCACCACCACATCACCGACCCCGATGTCGGGACGCAGCGCACCGTCCCGCTGCGCGCGCGCGATTACCTCGCCGACCTTGTCGACGGTCTCGGCCACCTGTTGTTCGATTACCGAGCTGGGCGGGAAGGCGGTGGTGAGCAGCGCGCGCAGCCCGGGGTCGGAGGCCTGCAGGGCGCACAGGTCGAAGATCAGTTCGCGGAAGCCGTCCCAGGGCTGTGGGTTGTTGAGGGCCTTCTCCACCACACCGACGTAGGACGCCATATTGCGCTCGAATGCCGCGGTAGCGAGGTCGGTGCGGGTCGGAAAGCGCCGGTAGAGGGTCGCCACTCCGACACCGGCACTGCGGGCAACCTCTTCGAGGGGTACGGACAGCCCCTGCTCAGCAAACAGCCGGGCGGCGGCGGTCACGATCCGCTCCCGGTTGCGTTCGGCATCCGACCGCAGTGGTCTGGGTCGCTCCGCACCCCGTTCTGCGCCAGGAATCACCACGTCAGGCTACCGGGAGAAGTGGAGGGCCACCACCAGTTGCGGTTAGCGTCGGTGTGGCAAGTGGTTGACGTCCTCCACTTCCGCCCAAGGAGCTAACCGTGTTCAGCACCACAGTCCAAGACCGCCCGCACCGGCGCCACCCCCAACCGGAGCGGGGTCTGCGCGGTAACCCCTGGTGGATCCTCGCGGCGGTGTCGGTCGGCGTCATCATGGTGGGACTCGACGCCTCGGTCGTCGCGCTGGCCAATCCACGGATCGCCACCGACCTCAATGCCTCGCTGTCCGACCTGCAGTGGATCACCGACGCCTACCTGCTGAGCCTGGCGTCGCTGCTGATCTTCGGCGGCAAACTCGGCGACATGTTCGGCCGGCGGTTGGTGTTCCTGATCGGCGTCGTCGGGTTCGCCGCCACCTCGGTGGGGATCGGCGTGATCGGCAGCGTCGGCGGTGTGATCACCATGCGAGCACTCCAGGGCGTCTTCGGCGCGCTGCTGATGCCCAGCACGCTGGCGATCATCCGCAATGCCTTCCCGGCCCACAAACTCAATACCGCCATCGGCATCTGGGGTGCCGCCACCGGGGTGTCGGTGGCGGCCGGGCCCGTCCTCGGTGGTGTCCTCGTCGAACGCCTCAACTGGGAGTCGGTCTTCTACATCAACGTGCCGATCGCCGCCGTCGCCGTGCTCATCGGCGCGGTGGCCGTCGTCGAGAGCCGCAGCGACCAGCCCAGCCGGCTGGACGTGGCGGGCATCCTGACCCTGTCCGGCGGCCTGTTCCTGCTGGTGTACGGGCTGATCAAGGCGCCGGAATGGGGCTGGCTGGACCCGCGGACCGTCGCGTTCCTGATCGGCGGTGCGGTGCTAATGGGAGCCTTCGTCATCGTCGAGCGGAACACCGCCGACCCGATGCTGCCGCTTCGGCTGTTCGCCGACCGATCCCTGTCGATCGGGGCCGCCGTCGTCACCATCAACTTCTTCGCCTTGTTCGGCGCGTTGTTCTTCATGACGCTCTACCTGCAGAACCTGCAGGGCTGGAGCCCGATCGAAACGGGTGTGCGCACCCTGCCACTCAGCGCGGCGATGATGGTGATGGCCCCGCTCTCGGGCGCCCTCACCCAACGGTTCGGACCGCGCCCGTCGATGGTCGCCGGCCTGCTCGGCGTGACCGGCGGGCTCGCGTTGCTGAGCCGGCTTGCCGCCGACTCCGGCTACGGCGCGATCTGGCCGGCGTTCGCCCTCCTCGGTGCAGGGGTCGGGCTGGTGCTGACGGCCAGTTCGGAGGCCATCGTCGGCAACGCCCCGGTCGACGACGCCGGCGTGGCCGGCGGCCTGCAGAGCACCTCGGTGCAACTCGGCGCGGTACTGGGCACCACGATCCTGGGTTCGGTGCTCGCGAGCAAGGTCGGCTCGACCCTGACCGACAAGTTGACCGCCGCCGGGACGCCGGCACCGATCGCTGAAAAACTCGCCCCGGCAAAGGAGTTGGTGACCAAGGGGCTGGCGCCATCGGTTCCCGGCGCGCCACCGCAGCTGACCGCGGCGATCGCCGGCGGCAGCCACGAGGCCTTCATGGCCGGCCTACAGCTGTCGATGACGGTCGGGGCGCTCGCGGCCGCGGTGGGCGCTGCACTGGCCCTGTTCGTTCGGCGTGGCCAAGGCTGACCCTCTCCGCACACCGGCGTGGCAGACTAGAACGCGTTCTAGTCTGGCCGCACAGTGCAGGAGAGTCCATGGGCAGCAGCGCCGTCAGCTTCAACCTCTCGTCGGTGTTTCGGACCGTGGCCACCACCCTGCCCGATCACCGGGTGCTGATCTGGCGGGACCGGGAACTGTCCTACGCCCAGATGGATGCTCGGATCGACGGGATCGCCCACTACTTGGCCGCGCACGGGCTGGGCTGCCACACCGAGCGCGACCAGCTGCAGCCGCACCAGTCCGGTCAGGACCACCTCGGGCTGTACCTGCGCAACGGCAACGAATACCTCGAGGCAATGGTCGCCGGCTACCGGGCCCGCGTTGCGCCGTTCAACGTCAACTACCGCTATGTCGCCGAGGAGCTGCTGTACCTGCTCACCGACTCGGGCGCCAAGTCGCTGGTGTACGGCGCGGAGTTCGCCCCGCACGTCGCGGCCATCCGGGACCGGCTTCCCGACCTGCGGGTGCTCATCCAGGTTGCCGACGCTAGCGGCAACGAACTGTTGCCCGGCGCGGTCGACTACGAATCGATCGTCACCACCGCCGAGCCGGCCGACGGCATGCCTACGCCCACCGGTGACGACCTGTACATCCTCTACACCGGCGGCACCACCGGCATGCCCAAGGGCGTGCTGTGGCGCCAGCACGACATCTTCATGTCGGCGATGGGCGGACGCCCGTTCGGCTCCGACACGGTGTTGCAGTCCTACGAAGAGCTCGCCGAGCAGGCCCGCACCAACGCCGGTCTGCGGACGATCCTGATGATCCCGCCGCTGATGCACGGCGCGGCGCAGTGGGCGGCGTTCAACATGATCAGCACCGGCGGCTGGGTGGCGATCCCCGACGACGTCGACCACATGAACGCCCCTGCGGTGATGCGGCTGGCCGAACGCGAACGGGTACTGAGCATCCCGGTGGTGGGCGACGCGATCGCCCGTCCCCTGCTCGACGAGATCGAGACGGGCAAATACGACCTGTCCGGATTGGTGACGATCACCAATGGCGGTGCCCCGCTGTCACCGACCGTGCGTGAGCGCCTGCTCGCCGCGCTGCCCAATTTGATGGTGCTCGACGCGGTCGGCGCCTCGGAGACCGGCATGCAGATGACCACGATGGCCGCCAAGGGTGTGGAGTCGAAAGCTGCGACGTTCACCCCGCAGCACGACACCGCCGTCATCGCAACGGATCTCAGCCACGTGCTAACGGAGGGCGAGGGCTGGCTGGCGCGGCGCGCCTACGTGCCACTCGGATACCTCGGTGACGCCGAGAAGTCGGCGCGAACCTTCCCCACGATCGACGGCGTGCGCTGGTCGGTGCCGGGCGACCGGGCTCGCCTGCTGCCCGACGGTCAAATAGAGCTGCTCGGCCGCGACTCGGTGACCATCAACTCCGGCGGGGAGAAGATCTTCGCCGAGGAGGTCGAACGCGCCGTCGCCAGTCATCCCGCGGTGTACGACGTGGTGGTCGCCGGGCGGCCGTCCGAACGCTGGGGCAGCGAGGTGGTGGCCATCGTGCAGTTCGCCGAGGGCAAGTCGGCCACCGACGACGAACTCACCGAGGCCTGCCGCGCGCACATCGCCCACTACAAGCTGCCCAAGGCCTTCGTCCGCACCGAGAAGGTGCTGCGGTCGCCGGCGGGCAAGGCCGACTACCGCTGGGCCAAGGCCCTGGCAGCGGAAAGCCTTGGCGCTCAGGGCTAGATCTTCAGGTAGCCCTTGTCGGCGGGAATCTGCGCGGCGGTCACCAGCGAGGAGGCGTCGCTGGCCAGGAACAGCACTACTTCGCTGACCTGGTGCGGGGGGACCAGCGAGTCAGTGGGCAGCGCGCCCGGTGAGAAGCTGTGGATGTACTGCGGATGCTGCTGGAACAGTTCGTACATCGACAGGTCGTTGCCCAGCGCGGTGTCCACGCCGTAGGTGTGGATCGAGTTCACCCGAATCCCGTACTCGCCCAACTCGATCGCCAGTGAGTTCGTCAACCCGACCACGCCGAATTTACTCGCGCAGTAGTGTCCCGCACCGGGCACCGCCTTGAGCCCGGCGGCCGAACTGGTCACGACGATCGACCCGCCGTTGCCTGCCTCGATCATTGCCGGCACCGCGGCTTTGACGGTGTTCCACACCCCCGTGAGGTTGGTGTCGATGGTCTCCTGCCATTGCTCGGCCGGGATCTCCCAGGCCCGGCCCCAACTCATCACCCCGGCGTTGGCGACGACGACGTCCAGGCGCCCGAATTGTTCGACGGCAGAAGCGATCACCTGCTGCTGGCCGGCGAGGTCACGGACGTCGACCCGCTCTGCGCTGACCTTGACACCCTGGTCCTCGACGAGGCGGACGGTCTCGGCGAGGTCTTCGGGTTGCGCCGGTGCATACCCGATGTGCTCACCCACCGGCCCGCAGGCGTCGATGGTGACTATGTCGGCGCCGGCCCGCGCCAGCCGGACGCAGTGTGCGCGGCCCTGTCCCCTGGCTCCGCCGGTGACGTAGGCGACCTTGCCCTCGAGTGGGCGCTCGGTGATCACGGCCCCACCATACGATCGGTGCGCTCGTGGGTGGCCGGAATGCGGCAATGAGTGCCGCGGGGCCTCGCCGCGGAGGGAACAAATCGAAGCGCGACCGCGCTTGTGGACACTGTGCACATCGATGTCAGCGGTAACACGGCACTGGTGACCGGATCCACCCAGGATGTCGAGGAGTTCGTCCACCAACTCGTCGACCGGCCGCTGCCGTGGGAGGATGCCCAGCGGCAGTTCAGGATCCAGTATCGGCCGCAGTCGCTTCTGCAGCGGTTGATCGCACCGGAAGAGGTCGCGCACATGGTGGTGTGTCTCAGCTCGCCGCCGGCCGCCGCCACGACCGGCGGCGCGTTGCCGTGACCGCCAGCGCTGCACGCACCTCGCGCGCCGCCATCGCCGGGTTGCTCGCCCTGACCGCCGGGACCGGTGTCGTCGACGCCGTGTCCTACCTGGGCCTGGGTCATGTGTTCGTCGCGAACATGACCGGCAACATCGTCTTCCTCGGATTCGCCGCCAACCCGCATTCCGGGTTGTCGGCGGCGCTGGCCCTGATCGCACTCGGCGGCTTCCTGCTCGGCGCGCTCGCCGGTGGTGCCGCCGGTCACCGGTTCGCCGGATCACACGCGTGGCCCACCTCGGTGTTGCTTGCCCAGGCCGCGTTGCTCGGTGCCGTGGCGGTCGCGACGGGAACCGCGGGCATCGCCGCCCTCGGCCGCCCGATTGTGGTGGCGGCGTTGGCATTCGCGTTCGGCCTGCAGAACAGTACCGCGCGCCGGCTGGCGGTGCCCGACCTGACCACCACCGTCCTGACGCTGACGGTGACCGGGCTGGCCGCCGACAGCCGGATCGCGGGCGGACCCGGCGCCAAGCCGGTGCGCCGGTTCGCCTCGATCACGACGATGCTGGCCGGCGCCGCCGGAGGCGCGCTACTGGTCCAGGTTTCGGTCCCGATGACCATCGCGGCCGTCGCCATCTGCGTCGCCGTCGCCGCCGGCCTGTTGCACGCCGATCGGTTGGTACGACAGCCTCACTGATCAGGCCGGCCCGAATCGCGCCGTGCCAGAGTCGGTGTCGTGGTACCACCCGCCGGCGGCCTGAGTACCCCCGTCGACGTGCAGCGTCTGCCCGGTGATGTAGCGGGCCATGTCGGAGGCCAGAAACACTGCTGTGGAGGCGATGTCGTCGACATCGCCCAGCCGCCCCAACGGGACCGCACGGCTCAGTTCCGGGCGGATTCCGGCGGGTGAGAGGTTGCGCAGTCCCTCGGTGACGGTGATGTCCGGCGCGATCGCGTTGACCCTGATCCCGTGCGCCGCCAGTTCGAAGGCCGCAGTCCTGGTGTAGTTGATCACCCCGGCCTTGGCCGCCGCATAGGCCGCGTAGCCGGGAGCGGCGCGCACCCCCTCGATCGAGGTCAAGGAGATCACGCTGCCGCCGCGGCCCTCGGCGACGAGCTGGCGGGCGACCCGCTGGGTGCACAGCAGCACATGGCGAAGGTTGGCCCGGTACAGCGCATCCCAGCCGTTTTCCGTGGTGTCCAGCAGCGACGAGGGGAACACCCCGCCGGCATTGTTGACCAGGATGTCCAGCGGGCCCAGTTCGTCGCGGGTGCGGCGAAGCGCGGCCTCCACCTGATCGGAATCCCGAACGTCGGTGCGGACACCGAGCGCGCCGAGTTCGCTAGCCGTCGCGGCACAACTGTCCGGATCACGCTCCCAAAGAGCGACTTTCGCGCCGAAGGCCATCAAGCCCGCCGCTATGCCACGCCCGATCCCGGCACCGCCACCGGTGACGACCGCGACGCGGTCGGTGAGCAGGATGTCCGACGGTCCGATCGCCACGGGCTATCCGGCCCGGCCGGCCGGCGCCAGCACCTCGTCGGCGAAGCGGGCTATCCCGTCGAGGGCTTCCCTGGTGCGCTGCCACGGCATGACGATCAACCGGTCGATGCCGGCCTCGGCGGCGCGCTCGACGTCCAGTGGCGAGTGCACGGGTGCCGACGTGGTGACCTGCGGGCGCCCGGACCGACCGTGCTCGGCCCACAGCGCCGACAACCTCTGCAGGGAGGCCGGGAGCTGCTCGAGGGTGTGGTTCATCGGGATCCAGCCCGCGCCGAAGCGAGCCACCCGGCGCAGCGCGGGCACACCGTCCCCACCGACGTGAACGGGCGGGCCGCCGGGCTGGACCGGTTTGGGTTCGAAGGCCACCGCGTCGAAGTCGAAGAACCGCCCGTGATGGGCGACGGTGGGTTCGGTCCACAATGCCCGGCACACGCCCAGCGCCTCGTCGACGCGAGCACCGCGGGTGCTGAAATCCAGGCCGGCGGCGTCCCACTCCTCGCGCAGCCAGCTGGCGCCGACACCGAAGTCGAAGCGGCCGCCGGAGACGATGTCCAGCGTGGCGGCGGCGCGCGCGCTGACGAACGGGTGGCGCAGCCCGATGTTGTAGACGTAGGTGCCGAGCCGGATGGTGCTGGTCTGGCCGGCCAGGTAGGACAGATAGGCGATCGCGTCGTACATCGGGGTCTGCGGCGGGATCGGCGGATGGCCGTCGCCGTTGTGGGGGCTTCCGGACATCGCCGCGGGCAGCACCAGGTGCTCGGGCAGCCACACCGATTCGAAACCCAGCTCCTCGGCACGCACGGTCAACTCGCGCCACAGGCCGGGGTGGACACCGCCGAGGGGAATGCCGAACTTCACAGCGCGGATGTTACGCAGCCCGCGCGCGGCTGGGAAGTTCTACTCTTGATTTTGGAGAGCGTGATTCTGCTGCCCGCTCGCAGTAGGTTTGCCCAATGACGGCGAGCAGGCTGAAGGTCCGCTACGCCGCCGCACTGGTGCTGGCCCAGATCCTGGCCGCCGTCGAGTTGACCGCCCTGGTGATACCGCTCCGCCATGATCTGGTCAGCGACGCCGACACCCTGTTCGCCACCGACACCCTGATCGCCGCGTCCGTGCTGGCGGCCCTCGGCCTCGCCGTCGTCGCCGGCTACGCGGCCGTGACCGTCGACCGCAAGTTGGGCTGGTTCATTGCGGGCCGGCCCCCCGGCCCGCGGGACCGGTTGTTCGTCAAGCGGTTCCTGCGCAACCAGTCGGTGCTGCTGACAGCGATCTGGTCGGTTAGCGCGGTGGTGCTGTTCGTGGTCAACCGCGACGGTGGCGCGGTGGTCGCCTGGCTGCTCGTGATGACGACGGTATTCGGCATCACCACCTCGACCGGTGCGGCCCTGCTGCTGATCCAGCGGCCGATGCGCCCGATCACCGCCGCCGCGACATCGCCGGCGGGACGCGACACTGCACCGGGGATACTGCCGCGGCTGCTGTTGATGTGGCTGATGAGCAGCGCCCTGCCGACCATCGGCATCGCCATGGTGGTGGTCATGCGGTCCAACGGGTGGATCATCCAGAAGACCGCCTCGGTGGAGCTGCCCGTGATCATGCTGTCGGTGATCTCGGTGCTGGTCGGCCTGCGGGGCATGGCGATCGTGGCGCTGTCGATCTCCGACCCGGTGCGTGACGTCGTCGACGCCATGGCCCGAGTCGAGCGCGGCCAGATCGACACCACGGTGGACGTCTACGAGCGCTCCGAAATCGGGCGGCTGCAAAGTGGGTTCAATCGCATGGTGGCCGGGCTGGCCGAACGTGACCGGCTGCGGGATTTGTTCGGGCGCCACGTGGGTCCCGACGTGGCCCGGCGTGCGTTGAGCGACACCGACACGCTGACCGGCGAAGTGCGCGACGCCGCCGTGCTGTTCGTCGACCTCGTCGGCTCGACGCAGCTGGCGCAGACTCGCGCGCCCGGCGAGGTGGCCGAGGTGCTCAACCACTTCTTCCAGATCGTGGTGGCCGCAGTGGACGAACGGGGCGGGCTGATCAACAAGTTCCAGGGCGACGCGGTGCTGGCCGTATTCGGTGCACCCTTGCCCAGCGCGCGGGCGGCGGCCGATGCGCTGGCCACGGCTCGCACCCTGGCCGTCACGCTACGTCGCCTGCCGGTCGTCGACTTCGGCATCGGGGTGTCGGCCGGGCCGGTGTTCGCCGGCAACATCGGTGCGGCGCACCGCTACGAGTACACCGTCATCGGAGATGCGGTCAACGAGGCCGCGCGGCTGGCCGACCGGGCCAAGTCGACGCCGCAGCGCGCCCTGTGCTCGGAGGCCGCGCTGGCCGGTGCCACCGGCGACGAGCGCCGGCGCTGGGCCGAATGTGCCACCGAGGTGTTGCGCGGCCGGCTGGACCCGACCCGGATGTCCGCACCCATCGGCTAGCGCCCACCCCAAGCGTCTGCTGGCGGGTCTGACCTCTTTCGAGCCTGCGCCCAGCGCATCGATCCCGCGCTGAGCGCGCCGATGCGGGCCTCTCCCCCGCGCTGACCGCAGAATCGATGTCCGCGGGCCTGACCCGATCGCGCCAGCTGCCGCACCTGCTGGATCCGCAAGCGCCACAACCGGTGAACCCGGTGTGCGCAGGATTCTTCACCGTCGCCGGCAGCGCCGACCTGAGCCACCATCCCGGTTCCGTCGGCCGGCCGTACCCGACGGGGTGGGCGAGGTGCTGGTCCGCTCCCCCACCGTGATGCTGGGCTACCTCGGAGTCGGCTCCGAAAGTCCGCACAACCCGGTCGATTCCGAAGGCTGGTTGCACACCGGTGACCTGGGCCATCTCGACGAGGACGGCTGTCTCTTCATCGACGGGCGCAGCAAGGACATGGTGATCCGCGGCGGTGAGAACATCGCCTGCCCGCATGTCGAGGCCGCACTGCTGAGCCACCCCGACGTGGTCGAGGCGGCCGCGATCGGACTACCCGATCCCGACCTCGGTGAGGAGCTGGCGGCTGTCGTCGTGCACCGGCCAGGACAGCGGGCGCCGACCGAGGAGGAACTCGCCGGCCACTTGCGCGGTGTGCTCGCCCATTTCGCCATCCCGACCCGCCGGCACATCCGCGAGCAGCCCTTGCCGACGGTGGCCGGCGAGAAGGTGGACAAGAAGAGCCTGGCAGCCGAGTTCGGCTGATTCACCACCAATCCCGAGTCTTGGGTGTGCCGACATCGGATACCCACGCTCCATGCGAGCAGTCACGGTGGAGCCCGGGTCGTCGGATTCGTTGCGGGTCGCCGACGTCGACGATCCGGTGCCGTGCGGAGCCTGCGCCCATGGCGAGTTCGACATGTGCCGCAACGGCCGCTACACCGAACGCGGGATCAATGAACTCGACGGCTACGGCAGTTCCCGGTGGACCGTCCACGCCGACTATGCGGTGCGCCTGGACCCCTCGCTGCGCGACGTCGGAATGCTGCTCGAGCCGACAACCGTGGTGGCCAAGGCCTGGGAGCAGGTGTGGGCGGTCGGAGAGCCTCGTCGGGTTGATCGACACCGCCCGCCAACTCAGCGGACACTCCACGCGTACGTCGGCACGCCATGCCGAGCAGCGACTGGACTGACTACCATCGGCGAGGATGAGGGCCATCGTCTTGCTGGCGCACAGCGGTTATCTCGACAAGAGCGGCACCGTGCACGCGCTCGGGCCGGGGTGGACCACCAGCCCTACTCCCACCGCGCAGCACGTGCTGATCGTGTTCGTCGAGGTGCAGTGGTCCGAACTCGGCGCGTCGTTCCCGATCCGTGCCGAGCTCGTCGACAGCGACGGCAACCGGGTGGCGCACACCGAGGAGAACGTGATCAGGGCCCGCCGCCATCCGGTGCACCCCGAGGGCACACCCGTGACGATTCCGTTCATCGCGACCATCCCGCCGCTGAATCTGAAAGTCGCCGAGCGCTATCAGTGGCGGGTGACGATTGCCGGGGAGATGCACGAGGACTGGCTGGCCGGTTTCACCGTCACCGCCGACGAGAAGTGACGGCCGCGTGTCGGCTCAGACCCGGACCGGCACGTTGTTCCAGCCCCACTGGAAACTCGACGGCGGCCGGTACGCGGCGTCTTCGACGATCTCGTAGTCGGGTACGCGCGCCAGCCACTCCTCGACGAGCACCGCGATCTCCAGGCGGGCCAGGTGGTAGCCCAGGCAGAAATGCTGTCCGCGGCCGAACGCCAGAGACCGCTGGATGGGCCGGTCCCAGATGAACTTCTCGGGCTGCTCGTACTCCCGCTCGTCGCGGTTCGCCGACGCCAGCAATGTGATGATTCGCTGTCCTGGCTCGATTGTCGTGTCATGAATCGTGTAGGGCCGCCGCAGAGTTCGCGCAAACCACTGCGCGGGCGCGCAGTACCGGATGATCTCCTCGCGGGCCACCGGAACGTTGGCGGTCGGATCGGCGCGCACCGCGGCGAGCTGTTCGGGGTGTCGGCGCAGTTCCCATAATCCGTGCGCGACGATCTTGGGAACCGTCTCGGTGCCCCCGATGAACACGCCCAGCATCTGGGTGGCCACCTCGGTATCGGTCAGCGCCGAGCCGTCGGGCAGCCGATAGGCGAGCAGGTTCTCGACGATCGGCACGGGTGCACCCTGGCCGGCCCGCACGCGCTTCACCACCGGGATCAGGTACTCCAGATAGCCTGGCCGGGCGTTGGCCACCTCGACGCCGCTGCCCGGCTGAGCAAGGCTGCCCGCGTTGACGGTACCCAGCACGTCGGCCGCCAGATCGACCGGCAGGCCCAGCAATTCGCACACGATCGATGCCGCGACGATGCCGCCGTAATCCTGGGTCAGGTCGAAGCTTCCCGACCCCAGCAGCGCATCGAGGCGCGCGCCCGCCAGTTCCCGGATACGGTCGGCCATGGATGCCGCCGACTTGGGCCGAAACGGCGCTGCCGTGCACCGGCGCACCTCGTCGTAGAGCGGCGCGTCGAAGTTGGCGTGAAACGGCAGCGGGTGCAACGGCGGATCGGACACCGGGCCGGTGTGGTGCCGGGACAGCACCGCGGCAGCGGGCAGTGTGCCCTCCGACGCGACGAAGGTGCCGTCGTTGATCTCGAGCACCCGCCAGACGTCATCGAACCGAGACAGCGCGAAGGTGTCGAGGGCCTCGATGTAGTAGAGCGGATACTCGTCGCGCAGCGTGCGGTAGAAGGGCCGCGGATCGGCCATCACGGCGGGATCGAACGGATCGTAGGAAAAATGCTGCACGGCAACCACTATCGCAGCGGCGACGGGGGCAGGGCCTGCAGGATGGAGTCTTCCCAGCCGTCGCGCAGGGCGGGTGCGACGCTCATCCAGGTCACGATCTCAGCCGGCGGGCTGTCCTTCCACGAGGGGTAGTGGTTTTCGAAGCAGTCCCAGTCGCCGTCCAGTGCCCAGTAGTGGATGACCTCGTTGAAGCGGAACGTCGTGATGAACGAGCCGAGCCAGCGTTTCCCGGTGCTTTCCGACCACGGGACGTAGAGCCGCTCCAACTCGCGGATGTAGTCGTCCTGGCGGCCCGGCTTGGTCTGCATGATCTCCTGGATCACCAGCCCGGCAGAGAACTTCGACTCGGTGAGCTCGGCCAGCGGCCGATTGCTGCGGCCGGCGTACATGATGCGGCCCTCTCCTGATGCTCCGACTCCGGCCAGGTAGTCCGCCCAGGCCATCGCGGCGGCGTGGTGACTTCCCCCGGGTGCCTGCGACCGGCCGATACGGGCGTAGTCGGCGAAGGCGTCAAGTTCCCAGATGATCGTCACCTGCGGCCAGTGCCCGTTGTACGGCGTCGCCTCCCAGATCGAGAACAGCCGCGCCCCAAGCTGTTCCATCATCGGCTGATAGGTGCCGGTGAAGTGCTCGGTGAACCGGTCGGTGCGCTCACCGCCCAGCGAGATGGTCTCGTGCAGGTAGAGCAGGGTGTGTCCGAAGTACTTCTTCACGAACTGGGATCCTCGATCAGCGACAGCGCCGCGGCTGGGCACTGGATGACGGCCTGCTGCAGCCGCGCCCGGTCGGATTCGGGCCGGCGATTGTCGTGGATGTGCACGCTGCCGTCATCGCGGACCTCGAACACGTCCTCGGCGATGGTCTCGCAGATGCCGTGTCCGGTGCACTTGGCCAGGTCGACTTCGATACGCATGGTCGGCTGCCCGCTCACCGGACGAAGGCCGGTAGGTGCTTGATCCCATGCACGAACGTGCTCAAAAGGTAGTCCGGCTCGCCGAACTCAGCATCCACACGGAAGAGAAGTTCGCGGAACAGGTTTCGCAGCTCGGTGCGGGCCAGCTGGTTGCCGAGGCAGAAGTGTGGACCGCCCCCGCCGAAGCCCAGGTGTGGATTGGGTGAACGCCGCAGGTCGAATTCACCCGGGCGGTCGAACGCGGCGTCGCGGTTGGCCGAGCAGTAGAACAGACCGACCTTGTCACCCGCCGCCAGCCGCTGACCGGCCAGTTCGGTGTCCTCGGTGACCACCCTGGCGAACTGCAGCACCGGGGTGGCCCACCGGATGAACTCCTCGACGGCCGGGCCGATCCTGGCGTCGAAGTCCGCCATCAGCCATTGCCGCTGGGCCGGATTCGTCGCTAGCGCCAGCATGGCATGCGACGTCGTCTGCTTGGTGGTGTCGTTGCCGGCCGAGGCCAGCAGAATCAGGAACGCACCGATCTCCTCGTCGGTCAGCCGGTGCCCGTCGACCTCGGCGTTGACGATGCTGGTCATCAGGTCGTCACCGGGGTGGCGCCGGCGGAATTTCGCCAGCTCGATTCCGGTGCCCGCCAACAAGAACATCTCGTTGACGGTCGCCTCGGCGCGTTCCTCGATCGTGCTGTATTCGTCGTCGCTCATGCTGAACAGCTTCTCGGCCGCTTTGGCCAGCGCGTCCCGCTCGGAGTTGGGCACCCCCAACATCTCCGAGATCGTCATCATCGGCAGCCGTGCCGAGCAGGCGGAGACGAAGTCGACCTCACCGGCGCCGACCAGGTCGTCGACGACGGTGGCTGCGTTCTTGCGGACCTGTTCGTCGATCTGAGCCACATTGCGCGGCGTGAACGCGGCGCTGATCAGCCGCCGATACACGGTGTGCTGCGGCGGATCCATCATCAGGAAGAACGTGGCGATGCGCTGAATGTCGGCCGGCATCGGATCCAGTGCGATGCCGCGAGCGGAACTGAACAGCTCGGGATGCAGACTCACATGGACGATGTCGGCGCGGCGGGTCAACGCCCAGAAACCGGGTTCCTCCATGGGGAACAGCGAGGGCAGCGGCTCGTGCCAGGTGAGCCCATCGGTGGCCCGCAGCGCCGCGAACGTCTCGTCGCGCTCGGCGAACGGCCGGCTCCAGAAGTGCCGCGACGTGATGTCGTGGGTGCTGTATGTATGGGACTCCGCAGACACGAGCACAGCGTGACACTTGGCCCAGAATTTGTAAAGATCGGGAGCATCGCAATGTGGCCATCGGCGTGACACCCGGGCCGCGACCTGTAATCCTTGTAGGCGTGAGTCAGCCGCCGGCACAGAGCACCGTCGCGGTTGCCGACGAGGACGAGACCTCGTCGCGCAATCGCATCCTGAAGGCTACCGCCGAAGTGCTCGCTCGCAGCGGTCAGACGAAGTTGAGCCTGTCCGAGGTCGCGCTGCAGGCCGGGGTGTCTCGACCGACGCTGTATCGGTGGTTCGCGTCGAAGACCGAACTGCTCGACGCGTTCGCGTTCTACGAGCGGGAGATGTTCGACACCGGGATCAGCCGTGCCACCGCGGGATTGCGGGGCACCGACAAGCTGGACGCCGCACTGCAGTTCATCGTGTCCTACCAGCAGACCTACTCCGGTGTGCGGTTGATCGACATCGAACCCGAGGTGGTGATCGCCCAGCTCGCGCGGATCCTGCCGATCATGCGAGCGCGCCTCGAGCGGTTGCTCAGCGGCCCGAACGCCGGAGTCAAGGCAGCGACCGCCATCCGGGTTGCGCTGTCGCACTACGTGGTCCGCAGCGACGACGCCGATCAGTTCCTGGCCCAGCTGCGCCACGCCGTCGGCATCAGAGGGTGAGCCTCGACGTCGGGGTGTACGTCCCGCAGATGGGCTTGTCCTACGCCGACGTGCTGCACCGCGCCCGACGCTGCGAGGAGCTCGGCATCGGCTCGCTGTGGCTCTACGACCACATGTACGGTCCCGGCCTTCCGGAGGTCGACTCCCTGGAGGCGTGGACACTGGCCACCGCGTTGCTCAGCCGCACCGAGCGGCTGCGGGTCGGACACCTGGTGCTGTGCAACCAGTTTCGCCATCCGGCCATCCTGGCGAAGATGGCGACGACGCTCGATCAGGTATCGGGCGGCCGCCTGCAGCTGGGGGTCGGCAGCGGCTCGATCGAGGACGAGCACCGCCGGCTCGGGTTGGAATGGGGTTCTGTCGCCGAGCGTTCGGGACGCCTGGGCGAGGCACTGGAGATCCTGACCCAGGCGTTCGCGCAGGGCCGCATCGACTTTCGGGGCGAGCATTACACCGTCGAGGACATGCCGTTGCGGCCCGCGGCGGTCCAGCGCCCGCGACCGCCGATTGTGGTCGGCGGCGCCGGCGAGAAGTGGACGCTGCCGTTGGTGGCCCGCTACGCCGACGTCTGGAACGTCCCCACCTACGCGCTCGGCGAGATGGCGCACAAACTGGGCGTCCTGCGCTCGCTGTGCGACGACATCGGCCGCGACCCGGCCACCATCGTGATGTCGGTCGAGGCCGTGCTGGCCCTCGCACCGGATGATGGCGCACTGGAATCCACCCGTGCGATTGCCGAAAAGCGATTTGGTGGGCCAGGTTTCGGCCTGCATGACGGGGGGTTGATCGGCACCCCCGCGGCGATCGTCGACCGGTTGGGCGAGTTGGAGGCGATGGGCTTCGGTCAGGTGGTGCTCTTCACCCACGACCGGGCCTCAGACGCCACGCTGGAACTACTCGCCACCGAGGTGCTGTCCCAGCTGTAGGTCGTCGGCGGAATCGAGTGTGCGTCAGCGGCGGGATCTGGACGCCCATTTCGCCCTGACCGCACAGTCGAGGCCCTCAGCGCACACTCGGCGGCCTGCGCGCGAAGTCTGGCGCGTGCTCGGGTCGCACGCCCACCCCCACTAAGTAGGCCGGGATCACCGACAGCCACGGCAACCGGCGGACCAGCGCGCCGACGAAGACAGGCGGGTCGGCCACGCCGCCGGCCATGATCGGCGCCACCAGTGCCCGGTGCATGACCCGCTGCAGCGCCTGGGTGACCACAGCCGGCGGCGGCGGACGGCGGCCAGCTGACGGTCGGTGACGTCGCGGCGCAGCAGCGGACCGGCCAGCAGCCGCGCCGCGCCGACCGCGTCCTGGACCGCGATGTTGATGCCCACCCCGCCCATGGGTGACATGGCATGCGCGGCGTCACCGAGACACAGCAGGCCGTCGATGTGCCAGCGCCTGAGCCGGTTGAGCCGCACGTCGAGGAACTTCACATCGTCCAGCGAGGTGAGGCAGTCCATGTCGGCCTCGGGCACCAACTCGCGCAATTCGGCTTTCAACGCGTCCAGCCCTCGGGCGCGCAGCCGTGCGTCACTGCCCTTCGGGATCAGGTAGGCGATCTGGAAGTAACCCTCCCGCGGGATCATGATCAGCATTCGGCCGGGCGCGAACCGCGGGATCAGGGTGTACTGCCCGCCGCTGCCACGCGGCAACCGGAACCACCACACGTCGAAGGGCACCTTGAACTCGCGCGCCGACAGACCCGCACTGTGCCGCACGATCGACCCACGACCGTCACACGCGACGGTCAGGTCCGCGTGCAGTTCGCCCTCGCCCTGAGGCGAGGTATAGCGCACCCCGGTCGTCCTGCTGCCGCTGCGCAACAGGCCGGTGACCTCGTGCTCCAGCAGCAGGGTGTACTTCGGTTCGGCCGCACCGGCATCGGCCAGCAGGTTGAGCAGATCCCATTGCGGGACCATCGCCACATACGGGTGCGGCTGCCGCAGCCTGCGGAAGTCCACCATGGTGACCTGCTTGTCGCCCATCGGCAGCTCCGCGTGATCGACCCGGCTCTGCGGCAGAGCCGCGAAGCGCGGGCCTAGCCCCAACTCGTCGAGCAGCGCCAGCGTCGTGGGATGCACTGTGTCACCGCGGAAGTCACGCAGGAAATCAGCGTGCTTCTCCAGCACGGTGACCTCGACACCGGCCCGGGCGAGCAGCAACCCGAGCACCATGCCGGCGGGGCCGCCGCCGACGATCGCGCACGTCGTGGAGTCGGTCATGGCTTGTGGCTAGACCTCGATTCTCGATCCGATGAGCACAGTCTGATTCAGGGGCAGGCCGAAATAGCCCGCCGAGTCGGCGGCCATGAACGAGGTCGCGATGAAGATCCTCTTGCGCCAAGGCGCCATCGTCGGCTGGTCACCGGCGAGCAGCTCGATCTTGGACAGGAAATAGGAGGTGGTTTCCAGATCGATCGGACCACCGACCGCGGCGGGGTCCACCAGCCGCAGCGCCGCCAGAACATCCGGACGCTCCATGTATCCGAACTGGGCGGCGACGTAATAGATGCCGTCGTGGTGGCTACCCAGATCGCTGACCGTGATCCGTTGGTCGACGGGTACCCGGGGCACCGGCGGGATGACGATCGACAGGATGATGACGCGCTCGTGCAGCACGTGGTTGTGATTGACGTTGGCCCGCATCGACAGTGGTGCCGTCTCGCTCTCCCGGTTGAGGAAGACCGCGGTGCCCGGGATCCGGGCCAGTGGTGGCTGGCAGTTGGTGATCGTGTCGATGAACTCCGGCAGCGGGCCCTCGGCGCGGTCGCGGGCGCGGGTGACGATGGCGCTGCCGCGCTGCCAGGTGATCAGCACCGTGAACGTGACCAGCCCGATCAGCAGCGGCAGCCACGCGCCATGCACCAGCTTGGTCAGGTTGGCCGCCAGGAACAACAGGTCCACCGACAACAGCGCACCGCCACCGATGACCACCAGCCACAGCGGCCAGCGCCAGCGGGTGTGGGCGATGTAGAGAAACAGCAGGGTGGTGATAGTGATCGTCACGGTGACCGCCATGCCGTAGGCGTAGCCCAGCGCGGCGGAGCTTCGGAACGCGAAAACCAGGATCAGCACGGCGACCACCAGCATGCCGTTGATCCACGGAACGTAGATCTGCCCGATCGACGACGCAGAGGTGTGGGCGACGCGCAGCCGCGGCAGGTAGCCGAGCTGGGCGGCCTGGGAGGCGACCGAGTACGCACCGGTGATCACCGCCTGCGAGGCGATCACTGTCGCGGCGGTCGCCAGCACCATCATCGGCAGCTCCCAGCCGCTGGGCACCAGCAGGAAGAACGGCGCGTCGACCACGCTCTGCTTGCCCAGCAGCAGGGCACCCTGCCCGAAGTAGTTGAGTACCAGCGCGGGCAGCACCAGACCCAGCCAGCCCCAGGTGATGGCCCGTCGGCCGAAGTGCCCCATATCGGCGTAGAGCGCCTCGGCGCCGGTGACCGACAGCACGACCGCAGCGAGCGCGAAGAACGCGATGTGGAAATGGCCGACCATGAACTCCAGCGCATAGGTCGGTGAGAGGGCCCGCAGGATCTGCGGGTGCCCGAGGATGCCGCGCACCCCGCAGGCACCGATCACCAGGAACCAGACGATCATCACCGGTCCGAAGAACCGACCCATCATTGCCGTCCCGTGCTTCTGCACCGCGAACAGCCCGGCGATGATGACCGCGGTGATCGGCACCACCAACTCGGCCAGGCTGGGGTCGACGACCTTCAGGCCTTCGACCGCCGACAGCACCGAGATCGCCGGAGTGATCATGCTGTCGCCGAAAAACAGTGCAGCGCCCAGGATTCCGAGTGCGGACAACGCGCTGATGACACGCGGACTCGACCTGCGGCCAAGCCGGCGGACCAGCGTGATGAGGGCCATCACCCCACCCTCGCCGTCGTTGTCGGCGCGCATCACGAGCGTGACGTAGGTGAGCGTGACGATGATCATCACCGACCAGAAGATCAGCGACACCACGCCGTAGACGTTGGCCCGGCTGATCGGCACCGGGTGTGGATCGCCAGGGTTGAACAGGGTCTGCACGGTGTAGATCGGGCTGGTGCCGATATCTCCGAAGACCACTCCCAGCGCACCGATGACCAGGCCGGTCCGCGCCTTGCCGGCGGCGGAATGCACCGGCGCTGCGACGTCTGTGCTCACAGGTCAGTCCCTTGCTCGGTCCGCCTGGCGTCGGTCCCCGGCGACGTGGAGGCAATGGTAGCCACCTGTACCAATGTTGTGCCGCGGAAGTCGGCGCAGAATCCGCGACCGCGCCGCAACAGCGCTGAAACCGGATCTTGACGCCTCGCACATCGCCGTCCTACTGTGAACGACACCACTTATTGAAACGTTTCAACCAGGAGGTCCGCATGCCCGTCCAACGCGTGTCCTTCCTGCTCCAATTGCGACCCGACCGCGTCGAGGACTACCTGACCGCCCACCAAGATGTCTGGCCCGAGATGCGCGAGGCGCTGCGCAGCACCGGCTGGCGCAATTACTCGCTGTTCGTTCGCGAAGACGACGGCCTCGTCGTCGGCTACCTCGAGACCGACGATTTCGAATCGGCGCAGCGGGACATGGCGGCGCTAGAGGTCAACCACCGCTGGCAACGGTGCATGGCCGAGTACTTCACCGGTGCCGATGGCTCGACTCCCGACCGACCCGTCACACCGTTGCGGCACTACTTCCACCTCGAGTAACCGCCGACGTTGTCAACGGCCGACTCCCTGACCCCTGAACCATGAGGACCCCATGAACATCGGAGCGCGTTCCACCACCGGTTGGCGAGCCACTATCGCGGTGGCGATGTCGAACTACATCGAAGCCGGATCCATCATCGCCATCGCCACCAGCCTCGGCTTCTGGCAGCAGGCGTTCGGCATCAGCAACTTCGCCGTCGGCCTGTTGGCCGCCCTGAGCGCCAACGCCTTCGGTGCGGCAGTCGGCGCCATCATCGGGGGCCCGCTGTGCGATCGCTTCGGACGCAAGGCGATCTACACCTACGACCTGTTGGTCTATATGGCCGGCGTGCTGCTGGCCGCCTTCGCCGTCAACTACACGATGCTGCTGGCGGCCTTCGTCATCACCGGGATGGCGGTAGGGGCCGGTGTGCCCGCGTCGTGGACGTATATCGCCGAACAGGCGCCATCCCACAACCGCGCCAAGCACGTCGGAACGGCCCAGTTGGCGTGGTCGGTGGGACCTCTGGTCGGCTTCGCGCTCGCCGCGGGACTGGCGCCGCTCGGACTGCTCGGCTCCCGGCTGATCTTCGCGCACCTGTTCGTGGTGGCCGGCATCGTGTGGTGGGTCCGTCAAGGACTGCAGGAGTCCCAGATCTGGGCCGAGGAGGGCCAGCACGAAACGCCCCAGCTGGCCGGCTCGGTCGGGCTGGGCGGCCTGCGCGGATTGTTCTCGCGCCGCAACAACATCACCGCACTGCTCTTCCTCGGCGGCATCTACCTGTTCTGGAACACCGTGGCCGGCCAGGCCGGCATCTTCATGCCGCGCGTCTACGACACCGCCGGACTACACAGCCCCGTCGCCCAGGATCTCTTGCAGGTCCTGGTCTGGGGAGCCACGGTGGCGGCGACCGCGCTGGGCTTCATGCGGTACGCCGACCGGATGTCGCAGCGCCTGCTCTACGTCATCGGCGCCGCCCTCGGCATCCTCGGGTGGATCGTCCTGGTGGCGTTCACCGACGGCGGCGTACCCACCATGCTGACGTTCGCCGTGCTCTGGGGAATCTCCAGCGGCATCGGCGCACAAGCCTTCTACAGTCTGTGGGCCAGCGAACTGTTCGCCACGCCCTACCGTGCCAGCGCGCAGGGCGTGATGTTCTTCGTCGTGCGCACCGTGACCGGCCTGTTGAGCTACTTCTTCCCCACTCTGCTCGCCGTCGCCGGGCTCACCACGGTCGGCATCCTTCTGGTCGCGCTGCTGACGGTCGCACTCGTGATCGGCGCCATCTGGGCGCCGGAGACCCGCGGAAAAACATTGCGGGAAATCGAGATAGAACGCTACGGCACCGCGCCTTCGCCGATGGCCGACGGCGCAGGACGGGTGGTGGCCTGAGATGACCGGTAGCGCAACAGATGTGGCAGTGCTCGACCGACTCGCCATCGAACTGCCGTCGTGGGCCTTCGGCAACTCCGGAACCCGGTTCAAGGTCTTCGGGACGCCAGGGACACCGCGCACCGTCGAAGAGAAGATCGCCGACGCGGCGACCGTCAATCGGTTCACCGGACTGGCCCCCTCGGTAGCCCTGCACATTCCGTGGGATCAGGTCGACGACTTCGGCGCTCTTCGCCGGTACGCGGCCGACCTGGGGGTGCGGCTGGGCACCATCAACTCCAACACCTTCCAGGACGACGACTACAAGTTCGGCAGCCTGACCCACACCGACAAGTCGATCCGGCAGAAGGCCATCGATCACCACCTGTACTGCATCGACATCTTGGGGCAGACCGGTTCCCGTGACCTGAAGATCTGGCTGGCCGACGGCACGAACTACCCCGGCCAGGGCGACATCCGCGGCCGCCAGGACCGGCTCGCCGAATCCCTGTCGACGATCTACCAACACATCGGGCCAGACCAGCGAATGGTGCTGGAGTACAAGTTCTTCGAACCCGCGATGTACATGACCGATGTCCCGGACTGGGGCACCGCATACGCTCAGGTCAACGCCCTCGGCGAGCGGGCGATGGTCTGTCTGGACACCGGGCATCACGCCCCGGGAACCAACATCGAGTTCATCGTCGCCCAGCTGCTGCGACTGGGCCGGCTCGGTTCGTTCGACTTCAATTCCCGGTTCTACGCCGACGACGACCTGATCGTCGGAGCGGCCGACCCGTTCCAGTTGTTCCGCATCATGTTCGAGGTGGTGCGCGGTGGTGGGCTCGACTTCGACTCGCCGGTCTCGCTGATGCTCGACCAGTGCCACAATGTCGAGGCCAAGATTCCCGGCCAGATCCGCTCTGTGCTCAACGTGCAAGAGATGACGGCGCGTGCCCTGCTGGTCGACACCGAGTCGCTGGCGTCCGCGCAGGAAGCCGGTGATGTCCTAGGCGCGAACGACATCTTCATGGATGCGTTCTACACCGACGTCCGCCCGGCCCTCGGCCAGTGGCGCACCGAGCGCAACCTGCCCGCCGATCCCATGGCGGCATTCGCCGAATCCGGCTATCAGCAAGAGATCAACGCCGCCCGCATCGGTGGCACTCAATCCAGTTGGGGAGCGTAGCGAGCCATGACCAAAGCCATCAATCCCGTCGTGACCGAACTGATCGCGCGTTCCAATCGGTTGGGCGCGGATCCCGCGAACACCAACTATGCCGGTGGCAACACCTCAGCCAAGGGCACCGATGTCGACCCGGTCACCGGTTCTGCGGTGGAGCTGTTGTGGGTCAAGGGATCCGGCGGTGATCTCGGCACGTTGACCGAGAGCGGTCTGGCCGTTTTACGACTGGATCGGTTACGCGCGCTCGCCGGGGTATATCCCGGCGTGGACCGCGAAGACGAAATGGTGGCCGCATTCGACTACTGCCTGCACGGCCGCGGCGGGGCGGCACCGTCGATCGACACCGCGATGCACGGCCTGGTCGATGCCGCTCACGTCGACCACCTCCATCCGGACTCCGGCATCGCCCTGGCCACCGCGGCAGACGGTGAAGCCTTGACCAAGCAGATCTTCGGCGACCGTGTGGTGTGGGCACCGTGGCGGCGCCCGGGATTCCAGCTCGGGCTGGATATCGCCGAGATCAAGCGCGGCAATCCGCAAGCGATCGGTACCATTCTGGGTGGACACGGCATCACCGCCTGGGGCGCGACTTCGGTTGAAGCCGAGGCGCATTCCCTGGAGATCATCCATACGGTGCAGCGCTACATCGACACCCACGGAAGGCCACAACCCTTCGGTCCCGACCTCGACGGTTTCGGCGCACTGCCGAGCGAAGAGCGCCGCGCCAAGGCCGCCTTGCTGGCGCCGTTCATCCGTGGCCTGGCATCGACCGACCGGCCCCAGATCGGCCATTTCAACGACGACCCGCGTGTTCTGGAGTTCCTCGCCAGCAGCGCTCACCGCCGGCTGGCCGAACTGGGCACCAGTTGCCCCGACCATTTCCTGCGGACCAAGGTCAAGCCGATGGTGCTCGATCTGCCCGCCGGGGCGTCTGTCGAGGAGTGCATCTCCCGGCTGGGCGAGCTGCACCAGACCTACCGGGCCGACTACCGGGCGTACTACGAGCGGCATGCCACCGCGCACAGTCCCGCCATGCGCGGAGCCGACCCGGCCATCGTGCTGATCCCCGGTGTGGGCATGTTCAGCTACGGCAAGGACAAACAGACCGCGCGGGTGGCGGGCGAGTTCTACCTCAACGCCATCAACGTCATGCGCGGCGCCGAAGCCATCTCCCGCTACGCCCCGATCGACGAGGCCGAGAAGTTCCGCATCGAGTACTGGGCGCTGGAGGAGGCCAAGCTGGCCCGGATGCCCAAGCCGAAGCCACTGGCGACGCGGATCGCACTGGTCACCGGTGCGGCATCGGGAATCGGCAAGGCGATCGCCACCCGGCTGGCCGCCGAAGGAGCGTGTGTCGTCATCGCCGACCTGGACGCCGACAAAGCCGCCGCGGCAGCCGGCGAGATCGGCAACTCCGACGTCGCCGTCGGCATCGCCGCCGACGTCACCGACGAGGCAGCGGTACAGGCCGCCGTCGACGCCACCGTGCTGGCGTTCGGCGGCATCGATATCGTCGTCAACAACGCCGGTCTGTCGCTGTCGAAGTCGTTGCTGGACACCACCGTCGAAGACTGGGACCTGCAGCACAACGTGATGGCGCGCGGTTCGTTCCTGGTGTCCAAGGCGGCGGCCAAGGCGCTCATCGCGCAGCAGCTCGGTGGCGACATCGTCTACATCTCGTCGAAGAACTCGGTGTTCGCCGGACCCAACAACATCGCGTACTCGGCGACCAAGGCCGACCAGGCCCATCAGGTTCGGCTGCTGGCCGCCGAACTCGGCGAGCACGGGATCAAGGTGAACGGCATCAACCCGGACGGAGTGGTGCGCGGTTCAGGCATTTTCGCCGGCGGGTGGGGCGCACAACGTGCCGCGGTCTACGGCGTGGCCGAAGAGGACCTCGGCGCCTTCTACGCGCAGCGCACACTGCTGAAACGTGAAGTGTTGCCGGAGCACATCGCCAACGCCGTCTTCGCGCTCTGCACGTCGGACTTCTCGCATACCACCGGTCTGCATGTCCCGGTGGATGCCGGTGTCGCAGCCGCTTTCCTGCGATGACGGCCGGGCATGTCGCCGCTGTCGATCTCGGCGCCAGCAGCGGGCGGGTGGTGTTGGCCCAGGTCGGTCCCGGCCAGCTCGAGATGACCACGGTCGCCCGGTTCCCCAACGAGCCGGTTTCGTTGTGGGACGGCAGCCGAGAGGCCTTGCACTGGAATGTGACCGGCCTGTACGGACAACTGTGTGCGGGCGTTGCGGCAGCGGCGCGACAGGCCGGTCCGCTCACCGGCATCGGGGTGGACTCCTGGGCCGTCGATTACGGTTTGCTGCGAGACGGGCGCCTGCTGGGCCAACCACGGCACTATCGCGACGGGCGCGGGCGCCACGGCGTGGACAGCGTCCATTCGGTCGTGGACGAGGCTGAGCTCTACCGACGAAATGGGTTGCAGTTCCTGCCGTTCAACACCGTCTATCAGCTCGCCGCAGATTGTGCCGATGGACTGCTGGATACCGCGGAGAAGCTGCTGCTGATCCCGGATCTCATCACGTATTGGCTCACCGGCCAGTATGGCGTCGAGCGGACCAACGCCTCCACAACCGGTTTACTGGGCATCGACGGCCAGTGGGACACCGACCTGTTGCACCGGTTGCGTCTTCGGCCCGGATTACTCCCCGACATCGTGGAGACCGGCAGTACCCGCGGCCCGGTCCTGCCGGAGGTAGCTGCGCGGCTCGTTCTGGACGCCGGCACCGAGGTGGTCTCGGTGGCGTCCCACGACACCGCATCGGCGGTCGTCGCGGTCCCAATGCGCTCGGAGAACGCGGCCTACATCTCCTGTGGGACCTGGGGCCTGGTCGGCGTGGAGCTGACCCAACCGTTGGTGACACCCGCCGCGCGGGCGGCGAATTTCACCAACGAGGTGGGCGCGGATGGCCGAATTCGGTTCCTGCACAATGTGATTGGACTGTGGTTGCTCAGCGAGACGGTTCGCCAGTACGAACGCCAGGGCGTGCAGACCACGTTGGCCGCTCTACTCGACCAGGCTGCGCAGGCGCCCGCACCGGCCGACGTGTTCGACACCAACGATCCCGCCTTCCTGGCACCCGGCGACATCCCGGGCAGGGTCCGCGAGTGGTACGCCGGGCGGGACCTGCCCGCACCGGTCGACCCGGCGACGACGGTCCGGGCGATCGTGGAAAGCCTCGCCGCCGCGTTCGCTGAGACCGTCCACACCGCGGCGCAACTGGCCGGCACAACGGTGTCGGTCGTGCACATCGTCGGCGGCGGCGCGCAGAACGCACTGCTGTGCCAGCTCACCGCCGACCGGCTCGGATTGCCGGTGTTGGCCGGCCCGGTGGAGGCCACCGCCCTGGGCAATGTGATGGTGACCGCGCGCGCTCGAGGCCTTGTCAGCGGTGATCTGGAGGCCCTGCGCGCAATCGTCGGTGACCACTACCCGCCGCGGCGCTACCAGCCGCGTGCACGGAGCGCCGCGGCCACCACCGGCCCGGCCGGTTGCGCTCGGCCGCCGCGATGACGGCCTCGCTTGACGCGGTCTGGTGTGATGGAGCTGTGGTGAGCATGCGCGAGGTCGCCATCGAGGCCTCGGTATCGGTGGGGACGGTCTCCAACGTGCTCAACGCCCCGCAGAAGGTGTCACCGGCGACGGTGACCCGGGTGCAGGCCGCGATCGAGAAGCTCGGATTCGTCCGCAACGACGCGGCCCGCCAGCTGAAAGCGGGACGTTCTCGCACCGTCGGCCTGATCGTGCTCGACATCGGCAACCCGTTCTTCACCGATGTCGCTCGCGCCGCCGAACACCGCGCAGCCCAACGGAATCTCACCGTTCTGCTGGCCACGTCCGACGACGATGCCGGCCGGGAACGCGCCTACGTCGACGCCTTCGACGAACAGCGTGTATTCGGTGTTCTGGTGTCGCCGATCAGCGAGGACCTCAGCCGGCTCACCGCGCTGCAGAATCGCGGCACCCCCGTGGTGCTGGTCGATCGCGACGGAACCGGGACGCCGTTCAGTTCGGTGGCGGTCGACGATGTCGCCGGCGCCCGCCAGGCGGTTGAGCATCTCCTCGCGATCGGCCGACGGCGAATCGCCTTCGTCGGCGGCCCGGTGGAACTGCGTCAGGTTCGTGACCGCCAACGCGGCGCCGCCGCGGCCGTCGACACGGTGCCGGGTGCCGAACTCGAGATCATCACCGCCCCGGCGCTCAGTGTCCTCGCCGGCCGCGAGGTCGGCGAGCGCCTGCTCGCCCGCGCCCCCGAGCGGCGTCCCGATGGCGTCTTCTGCGCCAATGACCTGCTCGCCATCGGCGTGCTCCAGGCGTTGACGTTGATGGGGACGGGTGCCCGGGTCCCCGACGACATCGCCCTCGTCGGTTACGACGACATCGACTTCGCCCGTTCTGCAGTGGTTCCGTTGACGTCGGTCGCGCAGCCGACAGCCGACATCGGCCGGACCGCCGTCGACCTTCTGCTGGCAGCGTCCGACCCCGCGGAGGCCGAGCCGCCGCGCAACATCGTCCTCGAACCACGCCTCGTGGTCCGGGCCTCGACCGGCGCCCCGGTGCACACCGATCGCGCTGACGATCGGAGCCGCTGATGCGTATCGCCCTGTTCGCCACCTGCCTGGCCGACGCGATGTTCCCGCGGGCCGCGATCGCGACTGTCGAGCTGCTCGAGCGGCTGGGCCACCAGGTCGTCTTCCCCTCGGGCCAGACCTGTTGTGGCCAGATGCACGTCAACACCGGCTATCTCCGCCAGGCCACCGACCTGGTTCGCCACCACGTGCAGGTGTTCGAGGCGGCCGACTGTGATGCGATCGTCGCCCCGTCCGGCTCGTGTGTGGGCTCGGTGCGCCATCAGCACCCGATGGTCGCCCGCCGCGCCGGTGACACCGCCCTGGCCCGGCGAGCCGAGGCGGTGGCAGCGCGCACCTACGAGCTGTCCGAGCTGTTGATCGACGTGCTGGGCGTGCGGGATGTCGGGGCCTACTACCCGCACCGGGTCACCTATCACCCGACCTGCCACTCGCTTCGGATGCTGCGGGTGGGCGACAAGCCGCTGGAGTTACTCCGGCACGTGCGCGGGCTGACGCTGGTCGAACTCGCCGGGGCCGAGACATGTTGCGGCTTCGGCGGCACATTCGCGGTCAAGAACGCCGACACCTCGACGGCGATGCTGGCCGACAAGATGGCCGCCGTCATCTCCTCGCGTGCGGAGGTGTGTACCGCCGGCGACAGCTCCTGCCTGATGCACATCGGCGGCGGGCTGAGCCGCATGCGGTCGGCGGTCCGCACCGTGCATCTCGCCGAGATCCTGGCCGCCACGGAGGCCGGATGAGCACCGACCTCGGCACACCGGGTTTCGGCAACCTGCGCGGAGACGAGCCGTTCCCGTCGGCCGCGCGGCACGAACTGCGCAACACCCAGATGCGTCGCAACGTCGGCCACGCCACCGCCACCATCCGCGCCAAACGCCTTAGCGCGGTTGCCGAATGCCCCGACTGGGAACAACTACGCGCGGCCGGCAGTGCGCTGAAAGCCGATGTGCTGAGCCGACTCCCGGAGCTGCTCGAGCAGTTGGAGACCAACGTCGTCAACCGGGGCGGCGTCGTGCACTGGGCGCGGGATGCCGCCGAGGCCAACGCGATCGTCACCGATCTGGTCCGTGCCGCAGGTGCCGACCAGGTGGTGAAGGTCAAGTCGATGGCCACCCAGGAGATCGGCCTCAACGAACACCTCGAGGCCGAGGGCATCGCTGCGATCGAGACCGACCTGGCCGAGCTGATCGTGCAACTGGGCCACGACAAGCCCAGCCACATCCTGGTGCCCGCCATCCACCGCAACCGCGCGGAGATCCGCGAGATCTTCACCCGCACGATGCCCGAAGCCGGTGAGCTCACCGACGAACCGAGGGCGCTGGCGATGGCCGCCCGCGCCTATCTTCGCCGAAAGTTCCTCTCCGCCAAGGTCGCGGTCAGCGGCGCCAACTTCGGCGTGGCCGAGACCGGCACCCTGGCCGTGGTCGAATCCGAGGGCAACGGCCGGATGTGCCTGACGCTGCCCCAGACCCTGATCACAGTGATGGGCATCGAGAAGGTGGTGCCCCGATTCACCGACCTCGAAGTGTTCATGCAGCTGCTGCCCCGCTCGTCGACGGCCGAGCGGATGAACCCGTACACCTCGATGTGGACCGGCGTGCATCCCGGCGACGGACCGCAACAGTTCCACCTGGTGCTGCTGGACAACGGCCGCACCCGGGTGTTGGCCGACGAGGTGGGACGCCCCGCCCTGCACTGCATCCGCTGCAGCGCATGCCTGAACGTGTGCCCGGTGTACGAACGCACCGGCGGCCACGCCTACGGTTCGGTGTATCCCGGCCCCATCGGGGCCATCCTGAGTCCCCAGCTGACCGGCACCCACGGTCACGGTGACCCGAACGCATCGCTGCCGTATGCGTCCTCGCTGTGCGGGGCCTGCTTCGACGCCTGCCCGGTCCGCATCGACATTCCGTCGATCCTGGTCCATCTGCGGGCCGCCGAAGTGGACAGCGCGCATCGGCCGTCCGGCCAGGATCTGGCCATGCGCACCGCGGCATGGACGATGGCCTCGCCGCGGCGATTCGCCGCCGCCGAGACGATGCTGGCCGCCGGACGGTGGCTGGCCGGCCGTGATCGACGTATCACCGCGCTACCCTGGCCCGGCTCGCGCTGGACCACCAGCCGTGACGTCCCGGCCCCGCCTGCGGAGACGTTTCGGCAGTGGTGGGCGCGCACCCACGAAGGGGAGCCGCGATGAGCGCCAATCCATCCCGTCGTATCGTCATGGACCGGATCCACGCCGCTCTGGCGGCCGCACCGCCGACCGCCGTGACGGTCCCCCGTGACTACGAGCACCGCCCGGCGACCGGGCCGGGTGACGCCGACCGGTTCGCCGAAGCGGTGGCCGAGTACCGCGCCAGGGTGTTGCGGGTCGACGCCGCGTCGATCGCCGCGACGATCGCCACGCTGGTCGGCCCGCACGCCACGGTCGCCGTCCCCACCGACCTGCCCACCGATTGGGTCACCGGCATCGACGTCGTCGCCGACCACACCGAACACCCCACGCCGACAACCGAACTCGACCGCCTCGACGCGGTCGTCACCGGATGCGCGCTCGGCATCGCGGCGACCGGAACGATTGTGCTCGACGCGGGCCCGGCGCAGGGCCGACGCGCGCTGACCCTGGTGCCCGATCACCACATCTGTGTGGTGTTCACCGACCAGATCGTCGACACCGTGCCGCAGGCGTTCGCCGCACTCGACCCACTGCGCCCGCTGACCTTCGTCTCCGGCCCGAGCGCCACCAGCGACATCGAGCTGAACCGGGTCGAGGGTGTACACGGCCCCCGCACCCTCGACGTGCTGCTGGTGGCCCGCTGACCCTGATCAATGTGCACATTCCGCTCAATTCGAGCGGCGACACCGCATAGATTCCTAGTCGGACTAACACGATGGTCAGACGAAGGGAGTCCGCGCGTGCGGACGTTGGCGGTAGGCGTTGCACTCACGGCGGCGGCTCTGGGACTGGCTCCGGCCGCCTCCGCCGAACTCTGGCCCGACAACTACAACATGATCATCCCGGACCGCCGTGACTTCCACACCTGGGTGTGGGCCGCGACGCCGTGTCCACCGGCGATCGAGTTCTCCCCCACCTGCGTGCGCGTCTCGGCCAACCCGGCGCCCATCGCCAAGGCGTACCCCTGGTATGGCATCGCGACGCTGACCAACGGTCAGTACAGCATGACCGTCGACGTGCCGGACGGGTTGCGCTGCGGCGACATCTATTACGGTCCGGTCATCCCCACCCACGACGTATACACCTGGGACGCCACGACACTGTCCGGCACGCTGCAGTCGAGTTTCGACGCAGGATGCGACGGAGCGCCCGGGGGCACCTTCAGCTATCCGTTCTGGCTGACCCGGCTCTAGCCGGCCACACCCGGCACTAGCCGGTGATGAGTGCGCCGAATTGGGCTATCAGATCCATGGTGCGCCAATAGATCAACGCGGCGAACACCACCAGTACGCCCACGCTGACCCCGCCCTGCACCAGGTTGCGGTGCTCCCTGGGGGCATGGGTGTACACCGCGGCGATCGCTGCCCCCGTCACCAAGCCGCCGATGTGGCCCTGCCAGCTGATCGACGGCACGGTGAACGTCATGACCAGGTTGATCGCGATGAGAATGACGACCCAGCGGACGTCGAGGTTGAGCCGCTTGGCGACGACGAACGTGGCGCCGAAGAGCCCGAAGACCGCACCCGACGCACCGGCCGTGGCGGCCCCGATCGGGGCGAGCAGATACACCAGCACCGAGCCGCCGAGCGCGCTCAACCCGTAGAGCGCACCAAACCGCGACCGGCCGAGCCAACTCTCCAGCGGCGGCCCGATCACGTACAGCGCCCACATGTTGAACAGCAGATGCAGGGCGCCGTAGTGCATGAACGCCGAGGTGACCAAGCGGTAGAACTCACCGCCCGCGACACCGGGCGCCCACAGCACGAGTTGGCGCTGCAGATCGCGCGAGGTCATCTGCAGCACGAACATCAGCACGTTGACCGCGATCAGCGCGTAGGTCACCACCGGCTTGGCCTGGAAGCCGCCGAACGCCGCCCGGGCCGGGCGGACGTTCTGGCTGGCGCCGGTCACACAGTCGACGCATTGATGGCCGACGGCCGCGCTGCGCATGCACTCCGGGCAGATCGACCGGTGACAGCGGGCGCACTGCACGTAGGTCGGACGGTCGGGATGCCGGTAGCAGCACGGCGTACCCGCGGGGGGCTGGGGTATGTAAGGGGTGCTCATGGTCCTGCCCCCGAAGATACTGTGCCGGCGGCCGGCGCAGGAATCAGCGCACCCCGCGCAGCAATTTGCCCGGGCGCGCTCCGGTGTCCGCGCCGTGGCGGCGGGTGACGACGCCACTGACCACGGTGGCGTCGTAACCGCGAGACCCCTGGATCAACCGGCGACCGCCGGCAGGCAGGTCGTAGGCCATCAGCGGCACCCCGAGCGCCAACGCGTCCATGTCGATGACGTTGACATCGGCCTTCTTGCCGACCGCCAACACCCCGCGGTCGGTCAGCCCGAACAGGTTCGCGGTGTCCAGGGTCTGCTTGCGCACCACGTACTCGATCGGGAAGCGCGGACCGCGGCGGCGATCGCGCGCCCAGTGCGTCAACATGAAGGTCGGATAGGACGCGTCACAGATCAGCCCGCAGTGCGCGCCACCGTCGGACAGCCCCGACACCGCCGCCCGGTGCGTCATCATCTCGTGGATGGCGTCGTGGTTGCCTTCGACGTAGTTGAAGAACGGCATCATCAGCATGGCCGTTCCGTCCGACTCCAGCATCAGGTCGTACATCGTGGCCAGCGGATCGTCGCCGCGGGCCCGGGCGATGGCACCCACCGTTCGATCCGGTGTGGGCTCGTAGTCCGGCGGGTCTCCGATGGCGTAGATGCTGTCGGGACTGTGCTGGATGAAGGCGAACAGCGAGTCGAACAGCGGGACCGGCTGCGGGGGCAGGTCGGCCTCGGCCAGGATGGCGGCGCGCACGGCCGGATCAGCAAGGCGCGTACCGAGTTCGGCAGGTGAGAGCTGCGCCTTCAATGCGCGGAAGCTCGGCCGGTGGGTGAAGGCGTGATAGCCGGAGAACCCGAACAGCATGCCAAACGGCCGGGCGGCGAACTGGGGATGCACGCGGATTCCGTCGTCGAGTGCGCGGCCGGCGATGTCGAGTTGCTTGCGCCACAGGTCGGGAGCCGACTGGGTCTGCACCATCGCGAACGACAGCGGGCGCTCGATCTCGGCGGCCAGCCGGACCATCCAGTCCAGTTCGCGCATCGGTCCGTCCAGGCTCTCCCCGGCGGTGCCCGCCGGCGCTACCTCGAAGACGGCCTGACCGCCCGCGGCCATCGCCCGGCCGAGCGCGAACAGTTCGTCCTCGGCGGCATAGGTGCCCGGCACCGGTTCGCCGTCGATGGCCCGGTGCGCTTCGGTGCGCGAGGTGGAAAAGCCCAGTGCCCCGGCTTCGATCGCCTCCTGCACGATGCGTGCCATCGCGCCGATGTCCTCCTCCGTGGCGGCCTCGTTTCGTGCGCCGCGCTCCCCCATCGCATAGCCGCGTACCGCGCCGTGGGCGATCTGTGTACCGAAATCGACTGCCAGGGACTGTTTTTCGATCGCATCGAGGTACTCGGGGAAGCTCTCCCACTGCCAGGTGATGCCCTCGGACAGGGCGGTGCCAGGGATGTCCTCGACACCTTCCATCAGCTCGATCAGCCATTGTTCCCGGCCGGGTCGCACCGGGGCGAAGCCGACGCCGCAGTTGCCGCTGACGACGGTGGTCACGCCGTGCATGCTCGACGGCTCGAGTAGACCGTCCCAGCTGACCTGACCGTCGTAGTGGGTGTGGATGTCGACGAAGCCGGGGGTGACGATCCGCCCGGTGGCGTCGAGGATTTCGGCCGCCTCGCCCTGCAGCCCGGCGTCGTCGCCGTCTCGACGGCGGACTTCGACGATGACCCCGTCCTTGATGCCGATGTCGGCGCGCACGGGCGTGGCACCCGTCCCGTCGACGACGGTTCCGCCAGTGATCGTCAGGTCGTACATCCAGGCCTCCTCGACGGTGAGCTGATCGCAGCGTAATCCGGTGATCCCACCGTCGGTAGACACTTTCTGTAATCTGTCATCAATCGCCTCCGAGAAGCAGCGCTTCGGATTCAATTGCACAGTGCGTCAATATTTGCCACACCGGCGACTCGGTGTCCCATTCCTGGGACATGTGCATTGCGGTTGACCTGCGCATATAGTGCGCAGAAACATTTTGTAGCCCGGCAACGAAATCCGGAGTAGATTTCCACCAGGTTGAGTTCACAGCCGCCCGGAAACGCCGTCGTGCGAGGGCAAAACTCTCGCATCGACGGCCTTGAATCCGAAGGCCCACAAGGGCACTCCGGAGGCGCCCGCCCAGCACTGCGGATATGAAGGAGGCGTCATGTCTGTTGCCATCACTGCGACGCCCACGGTTGTCTCTCGCACCGGTCACGGCGTCCAACGGGGACTGTTCCGGGCCAGGGAACTTGGCTCGACGACCGTGTTGGTTGCGGCCGTCGGTGAGATCGACGCGTCGAATTCCGGCGAGCTGCTCGGCTTCATCGAAAGTCGGCTGAGCGGGTATCGGCAATTGGTACTCGATCTTTCCCGGCTGGCGTTTTTCGGCACCGACGGTTTCTCCGCCCTACACACCATGAACGTGCGGCTGTCGCGCCGCGGCGTGGAATGGGTGCTCGTTCCGGGCCCGGAGGTGGCGCGGGTATTGCGAGTGTGCGATCCGGAAAACCTGGTGACCACGGCGACCAACATCGTTTCCGCGGTGGCAGCACTGGCCCGCGGGCCGCATACCCACCTGCAACTGACACCACAGCCGAAGTAGCCCGCGCGGGGAGCTTCCTAGACTGGGCGCCAACAGCCCGTCCACCACGGAGGCGATACCCATGGCGACAACAGGTCGCAATCTCAACGACCTCGTGACCCGGTTCTGGACGGTAGCGGCGCCGCTCTACGACCTTCCCGCACTCCAGCAGTGGGTCTACCGCCCTTCCCAGGACGAGGTGCTGGCCGCGCTGCGCAGCCACGGCGCGCGGCGGATAGCTGATATTGCCTGCGGCACAGGTATTCTCGCCGACCGCATCCGCACCGAACTACACCCCGACGAGGTCTACGGCGTCGACATGTCCGACGGCATGCTCCGGCAGGCCCGGATTCGCTCGCCGCGGGTGCAGTGGCGAAAGGGCCCGGCCGAGCAACTGCCCTTCGACGACGGCGCCCTCGACGCCGTCGTCTCCACCTCGGCGTTCCACTTCTTCGACCAGCCGGCGGCGATGGCCGAGTTCCACCGAGTGCTGCGTCCGGGTGGTCTGGTCGCGGTCGCCACGATCAGCCCACCGCAGCCACCCCTGCTGAGCCGGTTGACGAGCAGCCTGTCCAGTGCCGCGCACAATCCCTCGCCGGCCGAGATGCGCGCACTGTTCACCAACGCCGGCTTCACCGTGGACGACCAGCATCGGCCGAATCGCCCGCTGTGGACCAAGGCAGTGTGGGATCTGATCACAATCGGGACCAAGCCCAGTCCCTAGTGGGGTGGCATTTGCTGTAATCGCCCCGCAGTTATTCTTCCGACCGCACCCCCACTCAGCGCAGAGGAACCCCCATGGCTATCGAACTGCTCGCCCCCAACGTCGAGATCGGTCTGGTCACCACCAACCTCGGTCCGATGGTCGAGTTCTACGAGAAGTTCCTCGGCCTGACCCATCAGGGCGACCTGGACTTCCCGGGCGGAACCATGAAGCGCTACGCCCTGGGCAAGAACATCCTGAAACTGGTCACCCTCGACGAGCCGCCCTCGGCACCGGCCACGCCCGGCGGCGGCCCCGCCGCGGCCGGGATCCGCTACTACACCCTGGTGGTGGCCAACGTGACGTCCGCCGCAGAGCAGGTGAAAGCAGCCGGGTACGAAATCGCGCAGGAACTCGCCGAGTTCGCGCCGGCACCGGGCATGGGCTGGATGTTCGTGGCCGACCCCGACGGCAACTGGGTCGAGCTCGTCGGCCCGCTCTGAGGGGCGTCGTACGCTGGCCTGGTGCCCGACCTACATCCCGACATCGCGACCCTGGCACCGCTGCTGGGCACCTGGACCGGCACCGGACGAGGCGAGTACCCGACCATCGAGCCCTTCGGCTATCGCGAAGAAGTCACCGTCGGGCACACCGGCAAGCCGTTCCTGACGTATTCGCAGCGCACCCGCGCCGAGGACGACGGACGACCGCTGCACGCCGAGACGGGCTACATCCGTCTGCCCGCGCCGAACCGGATCGAATTCGTCATCGTGCACCCGACCGGCGTCACCGAGATCGACGAAGGCACGGTGACGGTCGACGGCACCGCGCTCGTCGTCGAGGTCGACTCGACCTCGGTCGGTTTGACCGCATCCGCGAAAGAAGTTACAGCGCTGAGCCGTTCGATCCGCGTCGAGGGCGACCGCCTGAGCTACACCGTGCGGATGGCCGCAGTCCGTGTCGGGCTTACCCACCACCTGGCGGCCACCCTGAACCGGCAGCAACAGTGAGCCCCTCCCCCGCCGCGGACGGGCGCATCCGAGTCCCCGGCGACCTCGACAGCGTCACCGACGTCGGCGCGGAGGACCACAGCGCGATCTCGGCGGCCACCGCCGACCGGATCTGGCAGGCGGCCCGGTTTTGGTACGCGGCGGGCATGCATCCGGCGATCCAGCTCTGCCTGCGCTACGACGGCCGGGTGGTACTCAACCGGGCGATCGGGCACGGCTGGGGCAACGGGCCCGACGATGCACCGGACGCCGAGCTGCTGCCGGTGACTGTCGGTACGCCGTTTTGCGTGTACTCGGCGGCCAAGGCGATCAGCACCACGGTGGTGCACATGCTCGTCGAGCGGGGCGCGTTCAGCCTCGACGACCGGGTCTGCGACTACCTGCCGAACTACACCAGCCACGGCAAGGACCGCACCACCATCCGGCATGTGATCACCCACAGCGCCGGCGTTCCCTTCGCGACCGGACCGCGGCCCAATCTCAAGCGGATGAACGACAGCGAATATGCGCGCGAACAGCTCGCCCAGCTTCGGCCCATCCACAAACCGGGGTTGATGCACATCTACCACGGGCTGACGTGGGGACCGTTGGTGCGCGAGATCGTATCGGCGGCGACCGGCCGCAGCATCCGCGACATCCTGGCCGAGGAGATCCTCGACCCGTTGGGGTTCCGGTGGACGAATTACGGTGTCGCCGAACAGGACGTCCCGCTGGTCGCGCCCAGCCATGTCACCGGAAAGCCGTTGCCACCGGCCATCGCGGCGGCGTTCAAGGCCGCCGTCGGCGGCACCATGCAGCAGATCATCCCGTTCTCCAACACCCCACTGTTCCTCACCGGGGTCGTTCCGTCGTCGAGCACCGTCTCGACCGCCGACGAACTCTCCCGGTTCGCCGAGATTCTGCGCCGCGAAGGCGAACTCGACGGGGTCCAGGTCATGCGGCCGCAGACGTTGCGGCAAGCCGTCGCGCCCGTGCGCCGGCTGCGGCCGGACGTCGCGACCGGGCTGGCGCCGATGCGCTGGGGCACCGGCTACATGCTCGGATCGGAGCGGTTCGGTCCGTTCGGACGCGGCGCCGCGGGCGCGTACGGCCACACCGGACTGACGAACATCGCGATCTGGGCGGACCCGCAGCGGCGGCTGTCGGTAGGGCTGATCAGCAGCGGCAAGCCGGGACGGCACCGCGAGGCCGGCCGCTACACCGCGCTGCTGGACCTGATCAACGCCGAGATTCCCCGCGACGGCGGGTGAATTGTGCGCCTTCGGCAGCGCGGTTAACGTACCGACCATGGCTGATTCGATGCTGCAGCAACAACTCGACGAGGTGCGCGCCCTGCTGCAGCGGGCCCGAGAGCTGTTCGGGCCGAATCCTGTTGTGCCGCCGGATGTCAGCGCGGCCGACAGCGACCGACGCCACGACCGCTAGCCGGCTCAGGCGCCGTTGTCGGGGCGCAGTCGGTGGTTCTGCAGCGCCTTGGTGGCCAGTTCGAGATCGCCCTCCCCCGGCACATCGGATGACGGGGTGTGTCCCGCGGCGAGGATTTCGCCGCGCACCTCCATGAGCGCCCTGAGATAGGACACCTCCGCGGTCAGCAGGATCGCCTCGGTAAGGGTCTGGGCGTCGGCGTCCATCGCCGGCTCGGCCAGCGCGACGCTGTGCAGGTAGCCACCCCGACAGGAACGGAACAGAATGTGCCCGCTGGGATGGGCGGCGTCGAACTGCGGATCGGCCTCGGTCACGGGCCGGCCTCGGTGATGCGGCGGAACTCGGCGGCTGCCGCACTGTCCTCGTGCTCCCACACGTCGGCGGCGTGCAACAGGTTGGCGGCCAGCTCGGCATGCGCGGCCGCCTGCTGTTCGTAGCAGCTGCGCCGCTGCTCGAGCAGGTCGCGGCCGGCCTCCCGCAGCTCACCGAAGATCGGTCCGAGTGACTCCAGGCTGGCCAGGATGTCGCCGTGGCTCGCCGGAGCCGTGCTCAGGCCGTCGGCGGTCTCCTGATGGTGGCGTGCCGCCTGGCGCAGCTCGTCGGGCACCACGTGGATGCGCTCTGCCATGGTCACTCTCCTGTCGCCGGGGGGTCGGCAGTCACGGCCGGCCGGGTGGGGGCCGGTTGATCTGGGGTGGGGGTCGAGGTTCGGGTGCCCGGCTCCGGCGGATGCTCCCACCCTAGAAAGCTCGGGCCGGTCACGCTCGCGATGGGCTCGATCCGGTTGTTGAAGACGGCCTTGCCGTTGCCCAGCGCGACCGCGTGCCGGTCGGTCAGCACACCGACGTCGCCCGCGATCAGCTTCGCCTGGTCGACCGGGTGGGCCACCGCGCTGCCGGCGGGCGGGATCGTGATGCCCTGCTGACGGAACGCGTCGGGGATGGGGGTGCCCGCGACGGCGGCGGTGAGCACCGCGGCCAGCTGCGGGGTGGGTGCGGTGACGGTGTCACCGTCGGGCAGGTGCACGACGGTCGGATCGGCCGCGGCCGACGATTGGGACGCCTCGTCGGGCTCATCCTCGGGGTTGTCTTCGGTGTCGCCGATGGGATCGTCCGCGACAGGTTCATCGGCCACATCGTCGGCGAGTGGGTCGGTCAGTGCCTCACGCAGGGCGGCCAGGTCAGCCGTCGCGGGGTTCGTCGGCGACCTCAGGCCGTCCAGGGCAGGTGCCGGCGGCGTGGCCGCCGAGGGGAATCCTCCCGCCGGGCTGCCGGCGCCACCCAGCGCGGGCAACGCGGGGTTCGGGGCAACCGTCGGTGCCGCAGCGGTGGGGGCGGCGGCCGGGTCGGCCGGTGCGCCGGTCAGGTCCTCGGGCAAGAGGGTGTCGAGGAACGGGTCGGCTCCCGGCTCCGGCTCGAACCCCGGCGGTGTCGGGGACGCGGAGGAGCCCGGGGATGCCGGCGCGGCCTGCTGCTCGGAACCGGCTGCGGCGGACCCGGGGCTCTCCCCGCTGTCCGGGGTGGCCGCGGCGTACAGCGAGGCCAGCGCAGCGGCCAGCGACGCCTTGGAGGTGGCGTCCAGACCGGCCGTCTCCACGACGGTCTTGATGTCACGCAGCCGTCCGATGAGATAGCGCTGGAAGGCGCGCGCGCCAGCAGGGGTGTCGAGGTCGGTGCGGATCGCGACAGCCGCCTCGATGTCGTCCTGCAGGCCGTCGAGGGCCTGGCGGCTCGCCGCGTGGGTGGTGTGCGCATTGAGCACCGCGCTGATGACCTGCAGATCGAGCTGGGCGCTCGCCGAGTGTTGTTGTGCCAGAGATATTTCCGCGCTCCGGATCGCCTCAGCGGCGCTACCCTCCCCCGGCGTGGTTCCGGCTGGGGCGGGCGAGGCCTGCGACGCCGGCTCGAACACCTGGCGGTGCACGGCACGAATCTTGGCCGCCACGTTGTCGATTACGTTGGGGGCGACGACGCTGGCCGGGCTGCCGACGGTGGCCAAGTCGGCCGCGGACAGCCCCGACATCCAGGCGCGGCCGTCACCGGTGGCGGCGCCGACGCGCGCTATGACGTCGAGCAGATCTTGATACGTCGCCACCGGTGGCCTCCCATGCCGGCGACTGTATCCAGTGCGCACACAGCCGACAATTCACCCGTTCACAGGGTGATCGCGGGCACCTGGTAGCGGTGTTGAAGATGGCGCAGCGCAACGGCTTTGGCCCCGGCCTCAGCGCGTGCGGCAGTGACGATATCGATGATCTCGCGATGCTTGTCGAGCAGGAATCGAGCGAACTCGAGGCCCTCGGACGGCGCGGTCACGCTGCGCTGTGCGACGGCCGCCTCGATCTCGGCACCCACGGCATCGAGGCGCCGGATCGCCTCGGTCGCGGCCGCGTGCGCGGCCGCCAGCGCCGAACTCAGTTCGGCGTCGACTGCGGCGAGGTCGCGGTCACGCGCGGCGAGCGCCGATCGGGCGGCATCCAGGGCGTGCCCCGCTGCTCCGACGTGCTCGGCCATGGGTCGACGGTACTCAGCCGAACAACGGTGAACAACTCACCTCTGGCCGCCTCGACTAGACCGGACGCCGGATGCTGACGTCGCCGCCCAGCCGGCTGATCCGCACGTTCGCACCCGCATGCGGCGCCTCGACCACCAGGCCGTTGCCGATCGCCAGCTGGACATGGCCGGCGTGCGGGAAGACCAGATCACCGGGTTGCACCTGAGACCGGGCGATCGGCACCCCGTCGTCGATCTGGTCGTAGGTGGTGCGATCCAGGTGCACCCCGGCCTGCGCGTACGCCCACTTCACCAGGCCCGAGCAGTCGAACCGGTCCGGGCCGGTCGCCCCCCACACATACGGGCAGCCCAGCCTCGACAATGCGGCGCGCACCGCCAGTCCCGCCCGAGAGTTCGGCGCAGGGACGCGGCGGCGCATGCGGTACCGCAACGCCCGCAGCAGCGCCAGCCTGCGCCGGGCGCGGCGGCGGGCGGCCAGTATGTGTGCGTGCTGCGCACGCAGACGAGCAGCTCTGCGCCGCAACAACTCCCGCTGTGCTATCGGGTTGTCCGGCGACGACGCGGCATCCGCCCGGGCGGCGTCGAGCACTGCCATCGTCTGCCGGCGGGCCTCACCGTGGTCGCGCTGGACAGCGGTCAAGATCGTCGACAGTTCGGCATCGACCCGGCGGGCATCGCGTTGCCGTTCGCGATGCTGGTCAGCTGCCAGGCGGTAGGCCGCGGGCAGTCCCTCGCCGGGTGCGGGCGGCGCAGCGGCCGCGACGTCCACCCGGCGCGCCGGCACCTCCCCGGCGAATAGCGCATGCGCGCGGGCCAGGATGTCCAGTTCGGTGGCGGTCATGCCTGGCCCTCGACGAAGGCCCGCACCCGGGGCAGCGCGCCCGGCGGGATGACACCGCGGTTGCGGATGTCCCACATCTGTTCGGCGCTGACGCCGAGCAGGGTCGCGATCACCGATTCGGGGAGAGCCGAGCGGCTGCAGGCCCGATCGAATCGGGCACTGATGCTGCCGGGCAGTCTGGCCAGCAGGCCGGTACGGATCGCCTCCAGCGACCGCAGGTGAGTCATCAACCGGTCGGTCGAGTCCGCGCCGGCGTTGACAGCAACGCGCCAGGAGTTGGCGGCCAGCAGTTCCGCCTTCACGCATTGAGCGATCACGGTTTGAATATACGTTTCGTATTCGTTTGACGTCTCCGCTGGCAGACGGGCTATCAACGAGTTGAGCGATTCCAGGTGTGCCTCGGCGTGCGCTTCGAGCACTTCGGCGTCGCTGTGCCGGTTGACCACGATGCCGGTGGCATTGCGGGTCGCGGCCGGTTCGGGGGGTCCGGCGGCCAGCAAGTGGGCGAGCTCAGCCTCCGGATCGTCAGCCACGACCAGCCGTGCATAGGTGCCCGGCGGCAGGCCGAGGCCGTTTTCGACCTTCTGAACTGTGCCTTTGTGCGGCTTGCGGGCGCCGCGCTCCATGAAGCTGAGGCCCATGATGCTGACCCCGGTCGCGGCGGCAAGATCGGCTAGTGACCAGTCGCGCGCCTCGCGTAGTGCCCGGATGGCTGCGCCGGCCGCTTCACGGCTCACCGTCGCGCTCCAGCCATATACGGATCGTACACAGCGATCTTCGTATATACGTTTCTGTCTACTTTTCTCTTGCAGTGCGTTCGATCGGCATATACGCTTTCGTCATCGAAAACGATGAGGAGGCCACGATGAACTACCGCCCGTGCTCGGCAGAGCCCGATCTCTGGTTCGGCTACGCCGACGACGACGCCAGTGACGGCGCCGCCAAGGCGCGCGTGTACGAGCAGTCCGCCACCCGTGCACGCACCATCTGTCTGCGCCGCTGCCCACTGGCCCAGCAGCGGGCCTGCGCCCGCGACGCGGTCGAAGGCGGTGAGGAATACGGGGTGTGGGCCGGGGTGAAGCTGCCCGGCGGTCAGTACCGCAAGCGCGCCCAACTCGCCCACGCCCATGAGGTGTTGCGCCGCATCGCCGAGGGGCAGCTCACTCCGCGGGAGCTGCCTGAGAGCGCCGAACTGCTAGCACGTAGCGAGGCGTTGCCGGTCCCGCCAGCCACCGTCGTACACCTGCCCCTGAGCCGGCCGCGCAGCGCGGCGTGAAAGTGAGCCGGCGACTCAGCCGGTGACCGAGGCCGCCGCTCGCTTCTGCAGGTTCTCGTCGACCTCGGCCTGCCAGACGCCGTAAGCGTGCGTGGTGTCGACTTCGAGTTCGAATCGGTCAGTCATGTCAGAGGTGACGTCGGCGGCATCGACGTAGAACTGCTCATACCAACGGCGGTACTGATACAGCGCACCGTCCTCCTCGCACAGCAGCGGATTCTCGATGCGGGTCTTGTGCTTCCAGATCTCGACGTCCTGCAGGAAGCCGACTTCGTAGATCTTCGCGTAGGACTCGGCGAGCTTGTCCGCCTTCTCTTTCGTCAGCTCCGGCGATTTCTGCACCGACACCCCGAATTGCAGCATGAACGAGTTCTGACTGATCGGGTAGTGGCAGTTGATCAATACCGATTCGACGGTGAAGTTCGGCGCCAGATCGTTGTGCAGCCAGTTGATCATGTACGACGGGCCGAAGTAGGTGGCCTCGGAGCGCAACTTGGTGCCCTCCCACAGCCGCTCCGGGTGCTTGGTGAAGTCCTGGCGGCCCTTGGACTCCATGAACTGGCTTGCCGTGTGTCCTTCGAAGACGTTCTTGAAGTACGTCGGGTAGGCGTAGTGGATGTAGAAGAAGTGCGCCATGTCGACGTTGTTGTCGACGATCTCTCGGCAGTGCGACCCCTCGATGAGGATCGAGTTCCACGCCCACTTGGACCACAGGTCGGTACCCATGCCCTCGATCTGCGGCGGGTTCAGTTCCTCGGACGGCGTGGAACCCTCCGGGTCGTGCCACACCAGCAACTGTCCGTTGACCTCGAGGGTCTGCCACTTGCGGGTGCGCGCCAGCTTGGGAACCCGACGGGCATAAGGGATCTCCGCGCAGCGACCGGTGGCCCCGTTCCAGCGCCAGTCGTGGAACGGGCAGGCGATGTTGTCGCCCTTGATCGACCCCATCGCCAAGTCGGCGCCGAGGTGGCGGCAGTAGCCGTCGAGCACGTGGATGTCGCCGCTGGTGTCGGCGTACACCACCAGCTTGCCGCCGAAGGCTTCGATCCCGTGCGGCTTGCCGTCCCGGAAATCGTCGGCCAGGCCCAGGCAGTGCCAGCCGCGGGCGAACCGCGTCATCGGCGTTCCGGTGTCGATCTCGCGGACCTGGTTCATAGGGCACATCCTTTTCGCTTTGACTGTGGTCAATCAGCACCCAGTTGCAATTTAAGCACATGTGCTTAAAGCTGCCTAGCTTTGCTCTAGACTTCGCGACGTGGATCGCGGAGCCCGATCGCGGGAGGAGTTGCTCGACGCGGCCGAGCGCCTGATCGCCGAGCACGGGTTCGAGGTGCCGCTGCGGGAGATCGCGAAGGCGGCCGGGCAGCGCAACAATTCGGCGGTCAACTACTACTTCCGCAGCAGGCAGGACCTCATCGACGCGGTGGTGGCCCGTCGGCTCGCCCCGATGGAGGTCGAGCGGCAGGCCCTGCTGGATCGGATGGCGCCCGAGGATATGACCGATGCCCGCGCGGTGCTGCGGGTATTGGTCGGCCCCTTCTTCCACTGCGAGGGCACCCATTACGCCCGCTTCCTCGAGGTCGTCCGGATCCGACTGAAGAACGAGCCGCAGAGTCCCGCGGAGTCGGCCTGGCCCCGCATCCTCGACGCCCTTGCCAGGCTGGTCCCGCTCACGGAACGCACCGCCCGCGAACGCCGGGTGGGCGCCGTGGCCACCGCGATGTTCGCGCTACTAGCCGATCACGAACGCCAGGCCGAAGCGGGTCAGGCCAGCAGCGAAAGCCTCGGCGAGATCGTGACGATGTTGGCGGCCATGCTCACCGTCACGCCAGCGGATCGGCCGTTCACCGACGCGAGGTCGGGTAGGCAGGAAACACTGTGACGACGAGTCGGTGCGCTGAGGGGAGTGGTCCGTGCGGGTCGTGCTGATGGTGGCCGTGGCGGCCCTGGTCGCGCTGGTGGTCGCGGTCCTGACCGACAGCGCGGTCGTCGCCGTCGTGGTGGTCGCGCTCGCCGCGCTGGGGATCGTGCTGCTGCTGCGCGACTGGCGCTGCGAGCGGCGCGGGCGCGGGTCTGCGACGGCCGCGACACCGGTGGGGGAGTCCGCCGACGAGCCCGCAGAGGTCAGCGCCGAAGTCACCCCGGAGATGTTCGCTCCGGACATCTCCGCCGACGGACACGGTCCGTCGGCCGACGCCCGCGCGGATTAGATCGCACCGCCCGCGCTGGATCGGCTGGAGTTCATCACCGACCAGCTCGGTCGCTGGCCACCTGGCCTTCTCCGCGGCGGGTAAGCTCGCCCGGGTGGTGGGTCAGGCGCGGTCATGAGCAACCTCGAGACCGATCCAGCGGAATTTGACTGCACACCAAAGTCTTTCGCCGGGGTCGAGGTGCTCGAGCCACGAGTGGTACCGCTCGGGGGTCCCCGCGCGCTCGAAGTCCGCCGGACCTTGCCGCAGCGTGAACGCTCCATGATCGGCGCGTGGTGCTTTGCCGACCATTACGGTCCACAGGATGTGCGCGAGAGCGCGGGCATGGACGTTCCGCCGCATCCGCACACCGGCCTGCAGACGGTCAGCTGGTTGTTCAGCGGCGAGATCGAACACCGCGACAGCGGCGGCGTGCACGCGCTGGTGCGCCCCGGTGAGTTGAATCTGATGACCGCCGGCGCCGGAATCTGCCACTCGGAGGTGTCGGAAGTGTCGGAGGCGTCGACCACGATCCTGCACGGTGTCCAGTTGTGGGTGGCACTGCCCGACTCCGAGCGCAACACCGGCCGGGACTTCGACCACCATGTGCCCGAACCGGTTCCGCTTGGCGATTCCACGGTGCGGGTGTTCCTCGGCGAGCTCACGGGCCAGCGCTCACCGGTCCACACGTTCTCCCCGCTGCTGGGTGCGCAGGTCGACCTCGCCGCTGGAGCGACGGTGGAGCTACCCGTCGATTCGGCGTTCGAACACGGGGTGCTGCTCGACCTGGGCTGCGTCGAGGTCGCCGGCCGCCGACTGAAGTCGGCCGAGCTGGCCTACCTGGGGCCGGGCTCGACGTCGCTGCGGCTGTACAACCCCACCGGTCGCAGCGCCCGGCTCCTGCTTCTCGGCGGTACGCCGTTCACCGAGGAAGTCCTGATGTGGTGGAACTTCGTCGGCCGCACCCATGACGAGATCGCCGAGTACCGCCGGCTGTGGGAGGACGGTGACGATCGGTACGGGGCCGTCCGTGGGTACTCCGGTCCGGTCACCCGGTTGCCGGCTCCGCCGATGCCGGCCACCCGGTTGCGGCCGCGCCGCCGGAGAAACTGAAGGCAGATTCGATGACCACCGACATAGCTCTGATGCGCAGATTCGTCGACATCTCGGTGTCGCTGCAGGCCGGCATCGCCTCCGACCCGTCAGACCGCCGCCGAGGTGGTGTCATTCTTGCCCGGCGCGACCGTCGACGATGGACGGCGGCAAGCGCGCGATCACCATCGACGAAGTACCACTCGAATGGTGCCTGCAGCCGGCGGTCAAGCTGGACTTCCGGCACTTCCCGGACGGATACGTGGTGAGCGCGGCCGACGTCGAGCAGGAACTCGATCGCATCGGCCACGCGCTCTCGCCGTTGGAGATCGTCTTGGTCAACACCAGCGCCGGCACCCGCTACGGCCAGCCCGACTACGTCGGCACCGGATGCGGCATGGGCCGCGAGGCCACCCTGTACCTGCTGGAACGGGGAGTGCGGCTGACCGGCACGGATGCCTGGAGCTGGGACGCGCCGGTTTTGACGTGTCCTGCTTTCCGGTTACGGTGCACGCCGCATCTGCCGGATGGACGCGTGCGGTGGCAATCGTCGACGACGGCGACTGACCCTACGGCCAGGGCCCGCCTACCGGCGGGCCGCCGCCCGGCGGTGACTGGTTTTGCAGGATGCCCAGGCAGGTTCCCAGCGACTTGCCGGGAATGCACGGAATCCCGCCGACGCTGGGCAATCCGTTGGCCACATAGCAGCGGCCGGTGATCGGGTCGGACAGATGCCCAATCGGGCAGGCGTTGGCCGGTGCCGCGATCACCACGGGCGCGGCCACGAACACCGTGCCGCACGCGGCGGCCAGCAGCGCCCTGGTGACTCGCGCCCGCAACGTCATGCTGTGAGGATACTGCGAGCCCGGGGTTCAGGTGAGCAGCATCGGCCGACCGGACCTGATCCGCATGCTAGGGGAGTATGGGGCCCGCAGCCGTTCCCCGGCGAATCATTCCTCGAGGTCCAGCACCGGAGTCGGGCGGCGGAACCCGTGGGTGACACCCAGCAGCCAAATGAAACCGATTGCCAGCCAGCACAATCCGATGGTCAGCGCGAGACCGTCGAGGCTCGTCCACAGCCACGCCGTCAGGATGAAGCCGGTCACCGGGAAGATGAGACTGGTCACGAGCTGGGCACCCTGGCGTTCACGCAGGTCGATGAAGTAGTGCTTGATCACCGAGAGGTTCACCACCGAGAAGGCCACCAGCGCACCGAAACTGATCACCGAAGCCAGGATCGCCAGGTCGATGACAACCGCCAGCAGTGAGACCACGCTGACCACTCCGATGGCGTAAACCGGCGTACTGAATCGCGCTGACACGTGGCCGAACACCTTGCGCGGCAGGATCCCGTCGCGGCCCATGGCGAACAGGATGCGGGCCACCGACGCCTGCGAGGTGAGCGCCGAACCGAGCGCACCCGCCACGTAGGCGGCGGTGAAGAACGTGGACAAGAACTGGCCGCCGGCGGCGGTCATGACGTCCAGCGAGCCGGAGTCGACGTCGGCGAACTTGTTGGAGGGGAACACCAGCTGCGAAACGTAGGACAGGCCGATGAAGATGGCGCCGGACAGCAGGGTGGCGATCAGGATCGCGCGCGGCACATCGCGTTTGGGATTCTTGGCCTCCTCGGACAGCGTCGAGACGGCGTCGAAGCCGAGGAAGGACAGGCACAGCACGGCCGCGCCCGCCAGGATGGGTGACATGCCGGGGGCGCTGCCGTCACCGGTGAACGGAGCGGCGATGTCGACGCTGCCGTGGCCGAATACCTTGGCCACGCCCAGGACCACGAAGGTGGCGATGAAGATCGTCTGGATCGCGATGATGAGGAAGTTTGCGCGGGCCACCGACACGATGCCGACGATGTTGAGCACGGTGACGATCGCGATGGCCACCACGATGAACACCCACGCCGGAACGGCGGGGATCGCCGCCGCCAGGTAGATGCCGATCACCAGGTAGTTGATCATCGGCAGGAACAGATAGTCCAGCAGCAACGACCACCCGCTGAGGAAGCCGATGGGCGCTCCGAAACTCTTCTGCGCGTAGGTATATGCCGACCCGGCGACCGGGTAGGCCACCGACATCCGCGCGTAGGAGACCGCGGTGAACACCATCGCGATGAGGGTGACGACATACGCCAGCGGCAGCCGGCCGCCCGTGGTCTCGGTGACGATCCCGTAGGTGGTGAAGACGGTCAGCGGGACCATGTAGACCAGGCCGAAGAGCACCAGGGATGGCAGGCCGAGCGCGCGCTGCAGGCGGCCTTCGTGTTCCCCGAACAGCGGGTTGCCCACGGAGGCGTTGGTGGGGACGGTCATCAGTGTGCTCCTCTAGCTTGCTGCTGTGTAGGCGGCCTGGCCGCGTAGGTAGGTCGCTCGCACGGGCAGAGCGGGTAGTTCAAGCGCTGGCGTGCTGCGCGGATCGCGGCCTAGCCACACGAAGTCGGCACTGGCCCCCGGAGTGATGGTGCCCCAACGTTCTTCGGCGAAGGCCTGGTAGGCGACGGCGCCACTGTAGGCGGACAGGGCCCGCTCGATCGGCACGATCTCGTGCGGTGTCCAGCCCCCCTCGGGCTGCCCTTCGGCGGTTCGCCGCGAGATCGCCACCGCGATGCCGTCCAGCGGTGCCCCCGACGACACCGGCCAGTCCGAGCCGAATGCCAGCGCGGCACCCGTCTGGTTCAGGGTTTGCATCTGGTACTGCCGGTCGGCCCGTTCCACACCGAGGCGCGGGATGGTCAGCACCGTCATCAGCGCGTCCATCTGTGCCCACAACGGTTGCATGTTGGGGATCGCGCCCAGCGCGGCGAACCGGTCGATGTCGGCCTGGTCCACCAGCTGAACATGGGCGATCACGGGTCTGCGGTCGCGGGTTCCGTTGTGCGCCTGGACATATTCGATGGCATCGAGCGCCTGGCGGACCGCGGCGTCGCCGATGGCGTGGATATGGATCTGCAGCCCGAGTTCGTCGACCCGGCGGGCGGCCTCGGCCAACGAGTCGCCCTCCCAGTTCTGCATGCCCCGGTTCGCCCCCGAACCGCCTGGCTCCCGCCCCCCGGAATGACTATGTAGGCCCGAGCAGTACGGCGCCAGCAGCGCACCGGTCTCGTTCTCCACGACACCGTCGGCGAAGAACTTCACCGTCTGGGCGGTCAGCAGCGGTGAGCCGGCCTCCTCGACCTCGCGGCGGGCTTGGGCGTAATCGGCGATCTGCGTATCGAAGTGGCGCGGATCGGCATACAGGGCCAAGTTGAACCGCATCCGTAGGGCGCCCTGGCGGGCAGCGGCCACGTAGGTGGCGACGTCGCCCGGCTCCACCCAGGCATCCTGCACCCACGTAACTCCGCGGGCGAGGAAGTAGTCGGCGGCGGTCCCGAGTGCGTCGATGCGCTGCTGCTCGTCACGCGGCGGCATCACCGACATCACCAGATCGGTGGCGCCCCACTCCCGCAACGTGCCCAGTACCGATCCGTCCGGCCGGTGCGGGATCTCGCCGAGGACGGGGTCGGGGGTGTCTGGCGTGATGCCGGCCCGTTCGAGGGCGGCGGTGTTGACCCACATGGTGTGGTAGTCCCAGGCGCGCAACGCGACCGGGCGATCGGGCACCACCGAGTCCAGCCAGCGAGCGTCGAACAGGCCGCCTTCTGCGAGGCTGCCATCGTAGGACGCCCCGGCGATCCACTCCTCGTCGGGATGTTCGTCGGCGTATTTCTTTACCGCGGCCAGGATTTCGTCGATGGAGCCACAGCCGCGCACCGCCGGGCCGACCGACTCGAGCCCGCCATAAAGCGGGTGAGCGTGGCCGTCGCCGAACGAGGGCATCAGAAATCCGCCCTCGAGGTCGACGTGCTCGCAGTCGAGCCCGGCGGCCAGCTCGCGGGCCTGCTCGCCCAGCGCCCGCACCACCCCGTCGACGATCAGCAGAGCGTCGGATTCGGTACCGGTGCCGGTCCAGATGACTCCGCCGGTGAACAGTGTCGCGCTCACTTGACCACCGCCGTGGCGGCGTGGCCCGCGCCGTAGGGTTCGTCGGCGACGACGGGCCGGGTCAGCGCGTCGTAGCTGTCCGGTCGGCGGGTGAGCAGGAACGGGAAGAGCTCGAGCCAGTCCCGGCGCTGGTCCAAGTCGAGGTCGGCGACCAGCACCGCCTCCTCGTCGCGCGGGGCGGACACGAGAACTCGGCCGTAGGGATCGGAGATGAACGACGAGCCGTAGAAGCTGAGCTTGCCCTCGGTGCCGACCCGGTTGGGCACCACCATGAACAGGCCGCTGTTGATGCCGTTGGCCACGATGACCTGCTGCCACAACGGACGGGTGTCGAAGTCGGGGAAGACCGGTTCGGATCCGATCGCGGTGGGGTAGACGACGATCTCGGCTCCGGCCAGCGAGTAACTGCGGGCGACTTCCGGGAACCACTCGTCCCAGCAGGTCGGCATGCCAATACGAGCGTCGAGTCCGTCGGGGGCGTACACCGGGTAGGGGTCGGTCACCGGGCCGGGGCGGAAGTAGGTGTCTTCGTAATAGCCGGCCGAGATCGGGATGTGCAGCTTGCGGGTCCGCCCCACGAGTTCCCCGCTGGGGGAGACCAGGATCGCGGTGTTGTAGCCCAGACCGTCGACGTCGTCGGCCCGCTCGTAGAGCGAGGCCTGCACGAAGATGCCGTGCAGCCGGGCGGCGTCGGCGGCCAGCGCGAACGTGGGTCCGCCGGTGAGGTCTTCGGCCAGTGCGGCGGGATGGGCGCCGGCCGGGGTGTCGGCTGGGTAGCGCAGCAGCGTGATCTCGGGAAGGAAGACCACCCGGGCTCCTTCGTCGGCGGCGCGGGCGATGCCCGAGCGCAGCGTGGAGGCGAGATCGTCGGGGTCCGGGCGCCACCGGTGCTGAACCAGACCGACTCGCAACGGGTCTCGATCAGAGACGGCCGAGCGGGACAACGGCTCCAGCGCGGGAGAGGTGAGGGTGATCATTCATCTCCTAAAACGAATCGAATTCGTTTAGTGTGAACTCGCCCATAATTCTTCGCAAGCGATAGGAGAAATTTATGGGGCGGCCGCCGACACCGTTGTTGTCCACCGATCGAATCGCGTCAGCCGCCATGGATCTGGTGAGCGCCACCGGCGGCTTCACCATCCCGGACCTGGCCCGCAAGCTGCAGGTCAGCCCATCGTCGCTGTACAACCATGTCGCTGGACGTGACCAGATCGTCGAACTGCTCCGTGAGCGGGCGATGTCGGAAGTGCGCCTGCCCGAGGATCAGCCGGACCGACCATGGGCCGCGGTGGTCGCCGACGTCCTGCGCTCCTACCGACGCAGCTACGCCCGTTACCCGCGGCTGATTCCCCTGTTGACCGCCTACCCGGTGAACAGCAGTCACGCGATCCAGATGTACAACGTGCTGGCGGTGACGCTGCGCCGTGCGGGATTCGACCCGGCCGACACCCTGCGGGTGATCACCCTGATGGACTGCTTCGTGTTGGGTTCAGCTCTCGACGTGGCCGCGCCCGAGGAACCCTGGCATTCCGGCGATGACGTCGGACCCGAGTTCGCCGCCGCGCTGGCCACCGGGATCGGCAAAGCCGACCGCGCCGACGACGCCTTCGAGTTCGGCTTGGCGGTGTTGCTGCGCGGGCTCTCCCCGGGCTGAGAGTTCGACGGGCAGTGCGTTATCTGACGCGTCCGGGGTCTGCGGCTCACCTTCGGCCGTTACGGTGAGGTGAGTACCTGGGAGGGACGTCGAGTTGGACGAGGATCGGGGATCACGGCGACGGCTGGCCCGGCACGCCCTTCGCTGGTGGTGGCGCCAACCCGACCGGTTCGACTGGCTGGCCGGCTATTTACGTGCCCGGGGGTTGGGCAAGGGCGCGCGGGTGTTGATGGCCGTCGTCTCGCTGCTCTTGATCTTCATGGGCGCCGGGGTGCTGCCCTCGCGCAATCAGTCGCCGATGGTGGCAGTCGTCGTGGGGGTCGCCGGCTTCGCCGTCGGGATCGGGTTCGCTGCGCTGTGGCTACGGGGTTGGCCGACGCGGTGGCAATCGCTGGCGATGGCCTACACCGGCTCCGCTCTGATCGCCGTGGGCTGCATGCTGCAGCCCCACCCGGAGATCGCCCTGATGGGCTGCACCGGGATGGCCGGTATCGGCGGGTACCTGGCGTTGTTCCACAACTCCAAGGCCATCACAGCCAACGCGCTGGTCGCCGTGACAGCGGGAACGATCTGCGCGGTGCGGGTCGCCCAGGCGAGCCACGATGTGGTGCTCGCCGGAGCCGGACTGTCGCTGGTGATCGAGCTCAACGCCGCCGTTCCGCTGGCGATTCAGGCGGTAGTCCACACGCTGGGCGCCGACGTCGTGCGCTCCAACCACGACCCGCTGACCGGGGTGCTCAATCGGCGTGCGTTCTTCGAGCGCGCGACGGCACTGGTGACCACGCCGTCGGAGGACCTGAACCTCGTCGTCGTGATGATCGACCTCGACGACTTCAAACGTCTCAACGACACCCACGGCCACATCGCCGGGGATCAGGCGCTCACCGCCGTCGGTTGGGCGCTGCGGCAGAGCAGCGGCAGCTCGGCGATCGTGGGGCGCTTCGGGGGTGAGGAGTTCGTCGTCATCGACGCGGCGCCCTCCGACGTCGCCGAGGACATCCCCCGACGGCTATGCGCCGCCGTCGCGGCGCTGCCGCAGCCGGTCACCGCCAGCGTCGGCGCTGCGGTGGTGCGCTGGGGCACCGTCGCCGAACCCGCACTGGCTATCGAGAGACTGATCCGCACGGCGGACGCCGCCATGTATGCGGCCAAGAGCAGCGGCGGCAATCGCTGGCAGGTCTACCGCCCTAGTACCGCCGAGCACTGAGGTCTGTCAGGCCGTCTCCAGATCGGCCGACGGCGCCTTGCGCTCGCGTTTGCGCCGGTACAGATCAGCATCGGCAGTGGCCAGCAGGGCGGTGAAATCTGTTGCTTCGGTTGGAGTTCCGACAGCGAGGCCGACCGTGACTCGGACCGGGCTGACATCCGCGAGGATCTCGGCCAGCCGTCCGGCTTCGCCGTCATCGCGAAGGCTCAGTACGACGGCGAACTCGTCGCCACCGAGGCGGCCGATCACCGCGTCGCGCGGAAGCTTGGCCTTCCAGCGCGTCGTCAGCGCGACGAGCACCTGGTCACCGGCCGCATGACCGTCGCTGTCGTTGATCAGCTTGAAATCGTCGACGTCGAGAAGCAACACGGCGAGCGGACGCCGCTTGCGGTGGGCCACTGACATCAGCTCGTCGACGCGCAGATCGAAGCCGGTCCGGTTACGCACTCCGGTGAGCGGATCGCGGTCAGCCGCGTCGCGCAGGATCGCGTGGCTGACTCCGAACACCTCGGCCGCACCTCCGATGGACAGCACGAACAACAGCGGCCACAGCGGCGGGACCGGTGCGGGGGCGACCAGCAGACCCACCGTCGCGGCGATCCCGATGGCGACGACGTAGGTGCGCGTCACCACCGCGCTGTGCCACGTCCGCACGAAGATGCCCAGAAACATCAACGGAATCAGCGACCACACCTGCGCGGTGGGGTTGAGGTGGAAGAACAGGACGATCACCGGGGCAGCACTGACGCAGGCCAGGGCGGACACGTAGCGCCAGCCGCGCAACGGCGTGCGCAGACACAGCAGGAATCCGACGCCGCCCAGAACGGCCGCAGCGATCTCGCCACGCATGTCCGTCTCCACGGTGTCGCCGATCGAGGAGACGACGGCCAGCCAGTAGACGCCGGAGAAGAACAGTCCGTAGGTGATCAGCATCTGCCGGCGCCGCGCCTCCTCGCGCTCGCCTGCCGCCAACCGACCCATCCCGCCATTATGGCTGCCGGGATATTTGCCAGCGACGGGTTACCTACCGGTGCGCTCCCGGTGTTTACAGCCGGGCCAGCAGCACGGGCGGCGCTTGCCCTCCGCCAGCTCTTCCTGGGTTCGGCGGATGCGACGCTCGCGAGTGGCCGGTTGCTTGGCGTCGCAGACCCAGCAGATGAATTCGTTGCGGGCCAGCGGGGTGATGTCATTCCACGAGGCAAGAGCGCTCGGGTTGGCGATCAGCGCCGTGCGCAGGTCGGCGGGGAGGTCATGGACGACGCCGCCTGCCACCTGATGAGCACTCATCTCGCCAGGGTAGCTGCGTGGGCAGAGCCGACCCGCGAGACGCGCATTTCAGTGCGCTGGCATGATTGTGCTCGCAAATAGCTGCCGGCCAGTCGGCGGTGGTCCCCGGGGCGGATTGGGGTTGATGGATGCTTCGATGGCTCCGTATGCCTCGCTCCCAGGCTGACCAGTACGAGTGGATCACCGTCTATCTGCATGAGCGCGGGCTGCAACGACTCTGGCGCTTACTGAACTTCGTCGCCACCGTGGCCCTGGCGGCGTCGACGGCGTTGATGGTCCGGAGTCCGGCTGGCCCCGGTAGCCCGCTCACCGTCGCCGTGTGTCTGGCGGCGACGGGGGTGGCGACGCTGGCGGCGGTGCCGTTCCTGGTGCACTGGCCCACTCGGCGGCAATCGCTGCTGTTCTCGCTCGCCGGCACGGTCACGATCAGCGCGGCGTGCCTGTCGTATTCGAATCCCTATGTGGGGCTGATGGGCTGCACCGCGTTCTCGGCGATCGGCGGCTTCGTCGCCTACTTCCACACTCTGCGGCAAGTGTTGGTCAATGCCGGGGTGGCCGGAGTCTGCGTGGTGGTGTTGGCACTTCGGCTACTCGACGAGAAGGGCGACGCGTACCTGACCGCGGCGGGGATCGTGATCGTGGTGACGTTGAACATCGCGATCCCGTTCGGCGTCGAGTCGTTGGTGCGCACGCTACGCGCCGATCTCCGCAGTTCCGGGCGGGACCCGCTCACCGGGCTGCACAACCGGCGGTCATTCAACCATTCGGTGTCGGAGCTGGTGATGCGTGGCACTGACGGCCACCTGGTGGTCATGATGATCGACCTGGACAACTTCAAGCAGCTCAACGACACTCACGGTCATGCCGCCGGTGACGCCGCCCTGATCGGAGTCAGCGCGGCACTGGAGGCGACGTGCCGGCGTTCGGCGGTCATCGGCAGGTCCGGCGGAGAAGAGTTCGTGGTCGCCGACGTCGAGCACAACCCCGTTCCGGCAGTCAGCGCCGAACGCCTACGCCTGGCGATCGCCGACACCGCCGCGCCGGTCACCGCCAGCATCGGCACCGCCAGCATCCGGTTAAGCAGCGATATAGCCAGCAATCCGCGGCACATCGACGACCTCATCCACGCCGCCGACGTCGCGATGTACCGCGCCAAGCGGGCCGGCGGAAATCGGGTCTGCCACAGCGAGGACGTGCCCTCCCCGGCCGGGGAGGGACACCGGCTTCCAGGGCCGGTTCAGCCGAGCTGATCTGCCGCACCACCTCGCCCATGTAGGCCCGCGGGCGCGAAAGTCACTCGCGCCCGGTTCAGGGCGCGGCACTGTCGGCAGCGCGGTCGCCATCGAGGCAATTGTGCGCGACGGATTCGTCAAGCTCGACAGGCCCGCACTGCGTGGATTCGCGCCATCGCACCATGACGCCGTCTCGGTGTCCGAGGATGATCCAGAACCGCTGGCGGCGGGACTAGCGAACGGCGCCCTCAGTCGGCGGCGAACGCGGCGTCGATCATGGCGTCGGGGTGGTGATCACCAGCGTCCGAGAAATCGATGGTCACGTGGTCGAGGACTCCGCCGCGGAACGGGTCGGGCGAGACATATTCGGCCGACACCGAGTAGGCGACGCTGCGGCCGGCCGAGACGGCTTGCATCGGATCGAAGCCCGCCATCCGCACCCCGGCCAGGAATCCCGCCTCGCGGTCGTCCACCCAGAGCACCACGTCACCAATGACGTCGAACGGCCCCGGTCCCGAACCGGTCCTGGTGAAGTCCACACCGAACACGCACTGTCCGATCGAGATCGTCTCCGCCGACGTCACGGTCTGCTCCTGTCCGGCGAAGGTGCAGACGTAGTGCAGCCGACCGCCCGACACGTAGAGCGCATGCCCGCCCGAGCGGCTGCCCTGGGAGAAGAGCACACCGTGAGCGTCGGAACTGGCGATCGAGACCGGTGCGCGCAGCCGGAAGGAGCGACCCTGCAGCAAGCCACCGAGCGGTGTGTACACGGCTGGCGTGTCAGGGTAGTAACGCACGTGGCGGACCGCACCTGTCACCTCGGCCGCTCGGCGGGAGATGAGTTCGAAGACGCTTAGGTCGTTGAGCGGATAGGCGTTGCAGCGCAGCGCCTCCTGATGCCACAGAGCCTTGAGCTCGTCGAGCCGGTCCGGATATTCCTCGGCAAGGTCGTGGTTCTGGCTGCGGTCGTTGTCGATGTGGAACAACTCCCAGCGATCCTGGCCGAACTTCGACCATCCGGGGTGCCCCTGGGTGGCCGATGTCGGTGGGTGCACGGTACCGGCGAACCAGCCGTCGTGCCAGATTCCGCGGGTGCCCATCATGGCGTAGAACTGGGTGTGCTTGGCGCCGTCGGCGTGCGGATCATGCAGTGCGGCAGCGCAACTCACGCCATCGAGCGGATCCTGCTCGATTCCCTTGACCAGCTCGGGGGGATCGATGCCGAGCAGCTCATAGATCGTCGGTGTGATGTCGCTGACGTGGACGTAGTGGTCGCGTACCGCTGCGCGCGCGCTCAGCCCCGCGGGCCACGAGACGATGCACGGGTCGGCGATACCGCCCTCGTGCGAGGCATATCGCTTGAACAGCTTGTAGGGCGTGTTGAACGCCATCGCCCAGCCGTTCGCGTAATTCATCTTCGTGCCCGGTCCGCCGAACTCGTCGTACCGATCCAGCGAGGGTGCCGATTCCATGCCACCGCGCATCGGCGAGAACTCGTCGAGGGTTCCAGACGGTCCGCCTTCGCCGCTGGCGCCGTTGTCGGACATCACGACGACGACCGTGTTGTCCAGTTGGCCGGTCTCCGCCAGATAGTCCAGGACGCGCCCGATTTGGGCGTCGGTGTAGCTGAGGAAGCCGGCGAACACCTCGACCATCCGCGCCGACACCCGTTTTTGGTCCTCCGAGAGCTCAGCCCAGGGGGTGACGGTGTCGTGTTGGGGCCACGGCAGGCCGTCGGCGCTGGTGCAGTCGGCGTAAGGGTTCATCGGCGAGAGTTCGGTGTCCGCCGCAATCAGTCCGAGTGACTTCTGGTTGGCCAGCGCGATCTCGCGGTAACGCTCATAGCCCATGTCGAATCGGCCGCGGTATCGGTCGGCCCACTCGGGGGCGACCTGGTGGGGGGAGTGCCCCGCGCCAGGGCACAGGTACATGAACCACGGCTTGTCCGGCGCCGACGACCGATGGTCGCGCAGGAATCCGATTGCGTTGTCGGCGAGGTCTTTTGACAGGTGATATCCCTGTTCCGGGGTGGCCGGCGGGTCGATCGGCCGACTGTCGCTGACCAGGGTCGGGTACCACTGGTCGGTCATGCCGTCGAGGAAGCCGTAATAGCGATCGAAGCCGCGGCTCAGGGGCCAATACCGTCTTGACCCTGCCGCATGACAATCCGCCGGGGGAGCCAGATGCCATTTCCCCACCGCATAGGTCGACCAGCCCCGTTCGGCGAGGACTTCCGAGATCAACGCAGTGTGCGCCGGGATGCGCCCGCAGTGCCCGGGGAAGCCTTCAGCCAAGTTCACCACCGAGGACACACCCACAGTGGTGGGGTTACGCCCCGTCAGCAGGGACGCGCGCGTCGGCGAACACAGCGCCGTGGTGTGGAACTGGGTCAGCCGGATGCCGTTGTCGGCCAGGCGACGCATGTTGGGCATGTCGACCAGTCCGCCGAAGCAGTCCCAGGTTGCGATCCCGGTGTCGTCCCACAGCAGGTAGAGGACGTTCGGCGCGCCCGGTGGGGCCTGCTGGTCTTGATACGGCGCCCAATCCGGTACCGAATCCCGGATGTCCTCGGCAATGGTGCCCTGAAATTCCACAGCGGTGTCCTTGTCTGTCAGGCGGGTCTGTTGGGCGGGGTCTGTCAGGCGGCCGCGACCGCGGGTTCGGGCGCTCGACGATGTTCGGGGGTGTCGGCCTTGACCAGCCATGGGTGGATCAGCGGACCGGCCACCGCCACGACGGCGGCCAGCCCCACCGCTACCCAGAGGTCGGCGTTGGCGATCGCGCTCTCCAGGCCCAGCCCCGCTGCGACGGCCAGCGCGACGATGGCGAACTTGGCCAGCAGGAACCTGCCGATCGGGTGGTGCGCGACGTGCCGACCGCGGCGCGCCGCCCACTTACGCACCACCGTGGTCACCGCCATCACAGCGGCCATCAGCACGATGAGCCGAAGCGCGTGCTGCCACGGTGAGCTGTCCCCCTGGGCCAGCCAAAGCGCGCCGAGTTTGACTCCGACGATGAGGTAGGCGATTCGGATCAGCACCGGCCGCGGAATCCGCCGCCACAAATCTGTCATGACTGACAGATTAGAGCGAAGTGTCAGTCCTGACAACAATGCGGTCGGCGACGGCCAAAGATGTCATAGTTCTTCCCATGACTGCTGGCCTCGGCAAGCGGGAGGCGCACAAGATCGCAACCCGGCACGCCATCCAGTCGGCGGCCGACGCGCTGTTCGACTCACGTGGCTACGCGGAGACCACGATCAGGGACATCGCCGATGCGGCCGGCGTCACCGAACGGACCTTCTTCCGCTACTTCTCCGGCAAGGAGGCGCTGCTGGTCCGCGACATCGAAGAGCTACTTCCGGCTCTGGCTGCCGAGATCCGGCAGCGCCCCGCTGCCGAGACGCCGCTGGAGGCTATCGAGAAGTCTTTCCTCGCCATGTTCGGCCAGCTGCGGAACACCCGGCCCAACCTGTCGTGGCTGTTTCACGACGGCCCGCCGGGGCCCAAGCTGGCGAAGTCGACGCCCGGTTTGCTGCTGCGGTTCGAACAGGAGATCGTCGATGCCCTGCTCGACCGCCTCGACCGCGACGACGGCCCGCGACCCGACGAGGAGTTCGCCGCACAAGTTCAGGCACGCTGCGCGGTGGCGACGCTGCGCAGCGCCGGCATCCGATACTGGCAACTGGGCCAGCGGCCGACCGCACGCCCCAACGAAGTCGCACTGATCACGCAGGCGTTCGACATCCTGCGGCGAGGGGACCGAAGCGCGGCCACGGGTCGCCCGGCATAGGAGCGGGTGCTCATCACCGCGGGTCGCACGCGATACCCGTTGTGGCAGTTCGTCATTCGGGCAACCTGATCGCCGACTTCAGCGTTAGGCCGCCGCCGATGTGACGATTTAGTTAATATCCCCTGGAGCAAACGACCGCGTGACGAGGCCACCGTGAGGATGCAGATGCCGACGAACACTCCCGCCGACCCCTCGCATCGTGTCGACATCGCCGCATCTGGTCATCGGTGGCGAACCGCGACATGGCCCGTGACGAGGTCGGCCCGCTATTTCGGGTGGGTTTTCGCGGTCGCGGTGACGGTCGGGGTCGGCTCGGCGATCGCGTCCTCGCCCACCGCGTCGGCCGACACGACCGCGTCGCCCGGTGCGCGGTCGTCGGCACCGGCAGGCGCGGCCAGTTCGGTGGGGCACAGCCCACCACGACATCACGTGCCCTCGCGTGCGGTCAGCACAGCGCCGGGCGCCACTGCGCGCCGGTCCGCCAGCATCGGCACCGGCGGACGTGTGACGAGCACCGACGTTCGGGCTGTTTCATCGGACACTCCCGGCGCGCGGGCGGCGGTGGTCGGCTGGCAACCGGGCAGTGTCCTGCGGTTCTTCGTCGGCAACGGAACAGCGGACCGGCCCGACGCAGGAATCCTGCTCGGCAACGGTTACAGCTACACCGGCTACGGGGGAGCGTGTACCAGCGGCGCCTGCGACGGCGGCCGGGGCGGACTCGTCGGCAATGGGGGCAACGGCTACCACGGCGGCAACGGCGGATCGGCCGGCTGGTTCGGTGCCGGTGGCGCCGGCGGGGCCGGCGTCACCGGAGGCACGGTCAACGGCGGCAACGGCGGGGCCGGTGGGCTGTTCGCGGGCAACGGCGGCAAGGGCGGCGACGGCGCAGATGCCACCGTCGCGGGCGCCGACGGCGGGGCCGGGGGAGCCGGTGGCAATGCCGGCCTGCTGTCGCTGGTCGGAGATGGCGGCGACGGCGGGGCCGGTGGTGAGGCAGCCCAGGGCGGTGCACCGGGCGCTGGTGGGGCCGGTGGCCGACCCGGCCTGATCGGCCAGAGCGGCGCGCCCGGTGCTGCGGGCAATTCCACCGGCGGCTCCGGTGGCTCCGGTGGCTCCGGCGGCTCCGGTGGCGACACGGTGATCTCCACCCAATACGGCACGACGACCATCCAGGACAAATACGTCGTGCAGAACAACGCCTACAACAACGGCGCCAACAACCAGACGATCACCGTCACCGACACCGGCTTTTCCATCACCGTCCAGAACGGTTCGGCCGCAACCAACGGCGCCCCGGTCTCGTACCCGTCGGTCTACCTGGGCTGCGCCTACAGCAACTGCTCGCCGTCGAGTCCGCTACCCATCCAGATCAGCCAGATCCAGAGTGCGACCACCAGCATCAGCTACACCTACCCGAACGATCCCAGCTACATCTACGACGCGTCCTACGACATCTGGGCGGACCCGACACCGAAAACCACCGGGGTGAACCAGCAGGAGATCATGATCTGGTTCAACAAGCAGGGCAGCATCCAACCGATCTCATACAGCTACAACTCCCAGGGCAACGCCGTGCCGATCGCCACCACCACGATCAGCGGGGTGAGCTGGAACGTCTATCAGGGCAACAACGGCGCGAACAATGTGGTGTCCTACGTTGCGGTCTCACCACCGGTCGCATCGGCGACCAACCTCGATGTCCTCGCCTTCCTCGCCGATACGGAACTGCGGACAGCGAACTTCGCCCAACCGGTGACCGACGCCTGGTACCTCACCAGCATCCAAGCCGGTTTCGAGCCCTGGTCAGGCGGTGTCGGCCTTGCGGTCGACACCTTCTCCGCGACGGTCACCACCAACTAGCGGTCGAGGTCTTGGGGCGGAGCAGGTTGTCGCACGTTGAAAAGCGTTGCGGTGGCTCATGGCCCAGTCGCCGAAGCTGGTAGGTGGGCGCCCGGTGATGTCGTGGACCGCGTGGGTGACAACGGCCGGCTCACTGACCTCGAACGCCCATTGACCCATGAGGAGGTCGAGGTACTCGGGAGGCAACACCTTCCCGTACAGGTCACGGGCCTCCGAATCCGGCAACACCGTGATGCCGACCGGCTGTTCGATGGCCTCGCTGATGAGACCGACCTGCTCGCGCATCGTCAACGAGGCTGGGCCGGTTAGTACGACCTTCTGCCCGTCGATCGCCTCGGTGGTGAGCGCGTGCACGGCGACGGCGGCAATGTCTTCATCGGCGATGGGGGCCTGATGGGACTGCGGGAACGGTAGGCCGACATTGCGGTGATCACGAATCTGACCAGCCCAGAACCGAATTGCATTTCGCGCAAATGCGCCGGGGCGCAGACACACACTTGCGAAGCCGCCGTCGTCGACGGCCCGCTCGACGGCAAGGTGGCGCTGCTTGTTGTATTCGACAAACGCCTCATCACGGGTGGTGTCGATCGTGGACAGCACGACGACTTTGCTGACCCCAGAGGCCTTCATCTCGTCGACGAGTCCGGCAAGGGCGGACGGCCGCGCGAAGCTGTAGAGGAAGACGGCGTCGACACCATCGAGTGCGGGCCGCATCGTGTGCGGCTCATCCAGGTCGCACGGAACCGCCTGCACCCATGGCCACCGCGTGGAATCGGGTCGGCGGCATGTCGCGCGCACCTGCGCTCCTGTGTCGCGCAGCTGATCGATGATCGCGGCTCCAACGCCGCCGGTGGCCCCGGTCACCAGTACTCGCATAATCCGCCTCCCATCGAGTCGATGCTGACTCTAGGAACGGCACCAGTATCAATGCCAATCATGATTCATGATGTGCAATATTCACTGGGTGAATCTGTCGGGAGTGGACCTCAACCTTCTCGTCGTGCTCGATGCAGTCCTCGAGGAGCGCAGTGCCACGAAGGCCGCGGCGCGGCTACATCTGACGCAGCCGGCGATATCCAACGCACTGGGGCGACTGCGCACCCTGTTGAGCGACCCCTTGGTAGTACGTTCCGGTCGTGGTCTGAGCCCCACCCCGGCAGCGCTCGCCATACAACCCCGCCTGCAGGCGGCGTTGCGCTCGCTGGATGGAATTGTGAGGGATCTCAACGACTTCGACATGGCCTCGACCACCCGCGAGTGGGCCATCGCCTTCGCCGACCTGTACGGCCCACTGTTGTTGCCGGGGCTTCACCGTCGCCTGCAGCAGCTGGCACCTCAGTCCAGTCTTCGCGTGTTGGCACTAGACCGGATCAGCGTCACCGACGCGTTGGCCACCGGTGAACTCGACCTGTACTTGGGCATTCCCACCACCACCCCGTCGGCGTGGCATTCAGAACCGGCGTTCACCGACGACCTCGTCGGCATTGTCGCCCGGGACCACCCCGCAGCAGCCGGGGTCATGGCCCTCGACCGGTTCGTCGAACTGCCCCACGCGCACGTCCGCATCAGCCCGGGGCGGGGAGGCGAGGTTGACGACGCCTTGGCCCGACTCGGTCTCACCCGGCGCATTCAGCTGATAGTCCCGCACTACAGCTCGCTGTTCCCGGTCGTTGAGGGCGGCCACTGCATCGCGGTGGCCCCTCGCCGCCTGGCCCAACATCACTCCCACAGTTCGGCGATCACCCTCTTCGAACTGCCGCTTGTCTTGCCCCGCTACGACGTCAGGCTCTATTGGCACACGCGGGTCGACAACGATCCCGGGGTCGGCGCTCTTCGCCACCTCCTGCACGAGGTACTCGACACCACCGACGCGCGGTAACCCCCGCGCGACCGCAGTGTAGGCGGCCGGCTGCCGTGACACCTCCTGCAGGGAAGGCGCGTATTGCAGTGCGGCCGAGTCGAGTTCGCCCTTGAGTCCGCGCAAGCCCAGTAGCTCGCTGCTCAACCGCGCGGTGAGAAGATCCGACCCACCGATCTCTCCGTGTTGGGCCTTCACCGGCCGTACCCCGTCTGGCCGGACCGCGTGCGCACTCACAGGATCTCCTGGGCGGACTCACCGTGCAGGCGGCCCAATTCGGCTGCGATCTCGGCCAGGGTGTCGATGTCCTGGCCATCGCGGTACAGCATCAAGCCGACGGCCCCACGAGTCATCGACGACATCTGGATCAGGTCGGCGGCAAAGCCGATCGTGCGCGTCACGAGGGTTGGCTGCACCTCGCCGTGCCAGATCAGCTGTAGGTGCGCGGGCATGCCGACGTCGACTTCCAATGCGTTGACCGGTTGGTAGACGTTCTCGCTGATCATCTCCAGGTCGTCGAGGCTGAACGCATGGACCGCGTGGGCGTCGGTACCGACCACGATGAGCAGTGGATCGTTCATCACGTAGCCGTGCATGTGATACACGGTCGGGAGGATGACCAGCGTGGCGCCGGGTCGACTGAGCACGTCGAGGTGCAGTGTCGGAGGTTCGATGCCCGAGGCTTGCACGATCGTGTCGACCAGGATCCGCTGGCCAGACTCCGACCAGCGCCGCACTGTACGGCTCGAGGGCGGCTCGGCGCCCCGGGGCTCACGTTCGTGCTGGGCGATGGCGAAAGTGTTGAGCCGGTCTTCGGTATTGCCCGTATAGCCGAGCCCACCCAGATGGGCGAAAGCGGCGGCCACATCGCGGCTGCGGTTGCGTCGCCGGATCCCGTCGATCACCAGGAATGCCTGCTCGAAGTCACCATGGGCCAGCAGGGCGGTAATGGTGGGGCAATACACCAGATTTTCTGCGGTGACGCCCCCCGGGCGGTCAATCAAGCTGTCCAGCTCAGCGGCGACCGTCGCGACAATGCCCATCGAGCCCCCATGTCAATTTCATGTCACGACTTCCGGCTGCGAACCAAGGAGCCTAGGTGGTATCCGAACAGTACGAAGGAGTTGCGGCATGGCACGGCCGAAATCCAAGAACCCCGGCGGGGCGCCACTCCGCCCTCGTCGAACGTCGATCTGGGACGCGGTCATCGCCGCAACCATCCACGGGTGGTCGGCAACCATGCGCCTGTGCGTCCTGCTGGCGGTGATCTGCACTGCCCTCATCGTGGCAGCGCTGCTCAACGCGCGGCTGCTGACCGCGCTGACCACGCTGTTCGGCCGCTGAGGACACGCAAGATCGGCAGCGAACAGCCGCCTTGCTTCCAGCGATGCGAGCGTGAGCAGTTCTTGTCTCGGAACATTCCGTCACAGGGGTCGGGAGCTCGTGAAAGGGGCGTTACCGATCGAGGCAAACCCACCGGGTTCTTGACGAGTCGCACTGACCACCGAAACTTGTCGGTGGTCGAATGTATGTTCGATAACATGATTCAGTGGTGCGCCGCCGACAGCGATGCACCGGCTGCGCTTGTCGACCTCGTGGAGGCATTGACCCACTTGTCCGATTTAGAGCTGGCGGGTCTGCCTCCACGCGAGATCGTGACGGCCCTGCAGTCGCTGCAGCTGGTGCGCAATGCGCTGCCTGCCGTCGAACACCGGCTGCTGGCCGCGCTGCAGCGCCAGACGACACCCGCCGAGATGGGCGAGGCACCGACCTGGGCAGTGTGGTTGCGTGACCTGCTGCTGTTGTCATCGGCTGAGGCGCGCCGTCGGGTAGATCATGCCGAGGCGCTCGGGCCACGCGCCGCACTGACGGGCCAACCCCTTGGACCCGAACTGCCGGCGACGGCTGCCGCCCAGGCTGACGGGCTGATCACGGAAGCGCACGTCGCGGTGCTGGCCGACTTCGCCGCGCGGATTCCCGACGGTGTCGACCCGCAGGAGGTCGCCGAGGCCGAAGCCAACCTCGCCGAGCTGGCCGCTGCGTTCACGCCCGAAGAACTCCGCACACTGGTCGCCAAGCAGCTCTACTGCTGGAATCAGGATGGTCAGTTCACCGACGCCGACCGTGCGAAGAAACGCGGAATCGTCATCGGCAAGCAAGGCCCGGACGGCATGAGCCGAATCGTGGGCTGGCTGACCCCGGCGATGCGGGCCAAATGGGAAGCGGCCCTGAAGAAAGAGGCCGCCCCGGGGCACAACATTCCCGAGAATCCCACCGTCCTGGGCGCGGGGACCACCGAAGATCAGATCAAGGCCGACACGCGCACGCCCGCTCAGCGCAACCACGACGGGATGGAAGCCTTGCTCACCGCGTTCCTGGCCGCTGACGTCCTCGGCACCCACCGCGGGCTACCTGTCAAGCTCATCATCCGCGCCGACCTGGCTGACCTCGAAGCCCGCGCCGGCCACGCGTTGACCTCCAGCGGGTCAATGATGCCCATCTCAGATGTCATCGCACTGCTCGACGGCAAGCAGGCGCACAACTATCTGGCCATCTTCCAGGGCGCAAAGTCATTGCAGCTCAACGAAGGCCGATCCAAGCGTCTCGCCACCGCCGCCCAGCGCCTGATGCTGTTCGCCCGTGACGGCGGCAGCACGCGGCCGGGATCGACCACCCCGTTCGACCATTGCGAGGTCAACCACAACATCAGATGGGCCGCTCCACACAACGGGCCGACGGACATCGACGGACTGTCGCTGATGTCGGGACCTGACAACCGCATCCTCGAAAAGGGCGGATACACGGTCACCCTCGGCAACAGAGGTATCGAATGGCGGCCGAGCCGCCGATCCACCCGCCGCCGACCACCCCGCAACTACTACTTCAACCCCCATCAGATCCTGAAGAGAGGGGACTGCGCAGACGGCACGGATCCGCCATGACCAGCCAGGCCACACCATCCACTCGCCGATCACTGTGACCAGGTCTTGGTCACAAGCCGCGTCGCGACGTCGTTGCGCCCACCAACAGAGAAACCCCGGCCGAAGCCGGGGTTCATCCGCTCAAAAATGTGGGCGAAGGGGGACTTGAACCCCCACGTCCCGAAGGACACTGGCACCTGAAGCCAGCGCGTCTGCCATTCCGCCACTCGCCCAAAACAACCGGGGGAGCGTATCACGATCAAGGGGGTCAACCTCAAACTGCGCCCTCGGCTCAGACCAGCCTAGCGACCGTCGTCACACTGCCTCGCGTGCGTGCCTGACCTGGTGGAACGTGATTCTCAGAATTCTCATGGTGACGGGGCATCGACCTGGGCCGATACCATGCAGATGAATATTGGCGACCCGCGACACGCTGCGGTCTCGAGCTAGGCGGTGAGATGAGTAACCAGAAAGGTCTGGTTCAACGCATCGAGCGCAAACTTGAGAACACCGTCGGTGACGCGGTCGCCAGGGTGTTCGGCGGATCGATCGTGCCTCAGGAGGTAGAAGCCCTGCTGCGGCGGGAAGCCTCCGACAATGTGCAAACGTTGTCGGGCGAGCGTTTTTTGGCCCCCAATGAATACGTCATTACGCTCAGTGCGTCTGACTTCGGCAAGGTCAGCGCCGATCGCGATCTCACCACGGACACTTTTGCCAGACACTTGGACGGATACATCCGTGATCAGGGGTGGCAAACGTATGGTGAGGTGGTCGTCAGGTTCGAGCAGTCGCCGAACTTGCACACTGGCCAGTACCGTGCGCGCGGTGTCGTCAACCCCGACGTCGACCCCCACTCGTCCGTTGCCATACCCGCCCCAGGACAATCGAACCAGGCGTACACCGCAGAACCAGGAGTACCAGCGATGAGCGACAACCCGAACTACCGCGGCGACCAGGGTCAGGGGCGGCCCGGCGACGACTATTACGACGACCGCTACCCGCGTCCGCAGGACGATCAGCGCCCGGCCGGCGAGCCGCGCGCGCCCTACCAGCCCGAGCAGGGCGGCTACCCGCCGGCTCCGCCGAGCGAGCCGGGTTACGGCCAGCGGCCGAGCTACCCCGACCAGGGTGGCTACCCGGGCGGTCCCGGCTACGGCCAGGGCTACGAGCAGCGTCCCCCGGCCGGTGGCGGCTACGGCGGCGGCTACGACCAGGGCTACCGTCAGGCTCCGCCGCCCGGATACGGCGCGCCGTCCTACGGCCCGCCGCAGGGCTACCCGCCGGCCGCCCCGCCCGCCGGTGACTACGACTACGGCCGCGGTCCGGGCCGTCACGAGGACGCCGGCTACGGCCGTCCCGAGCCTCGCCCGGCCTATCCGGACCAGGGCGGCTACGACTACGGCCAGGCCGGTGGCGCCTACGCCCCTCGTCCCGAGTACGGCCAGCCGGAATACGGCCGCCCCGAATACGGCCAGGGCGGTTATGCCGACCCCGCGGTCCGCGACTACGACTACGGCCAGCAGGGCGGCGGTTACGCCGGCTACGCGCAGCCGCCGGTCGAACAGGGCGGCTACCCGACCGCCGGGCATGCGGTGACCCTGCAGCTCGACGACGGCAGCGGCCGCACCTACCAGCTCCGCGAGGGCGCCAACGTCATCGGCCGCGGCCAGGACGCCCAGTTCCGGCTGCCCGACACCGGTGTCTCGCGCCGGCACCTGGAGATCCGCTGGGATGGCCAGGTCGCACTGCTCTCGGACCTGAACTCCACCAACGGCACCACGGTCAACAACGCCCCGGTGCAGGAGTGGCAGTTGGCCGACGGCGACGTCATCCGGCTGGGCCATTCCGAGATCATCGTCCGCGTTCACTGAGGTCTGCGGGGGCCGCGCCTTGGGCGATGCGGAGTGGCTTCACCCGCAGACCCACTGGCGTCCCAGTATCGTGACGGTGCCGAAGGTGGCTCCGTACCAGCTGCTTTTGCCGGCACGACGACAGCGGCACGAGGACGGAGAGGACGCCGGATGCAGGGACTAGTTCTGCAGCTGACGCGTGCCGGTTTCCTGCTGCTGCTGTGGCTGTTCATCTGGTCAGTGCTGCGCATTCTGCGCAACGACATCTATGCCCCCACCGGTGCGGTGATGGTTCGCCGGGGCCTGGCGTTGCGCGGCTCGCTGCTGCCCTCGCGCCAGCAACGCAACACCGCCCGCCACCTGGTGGTTACCGAGGGAGCGCTGGCCGGCACCCGCATCACGTTGGGCAGCCAGCCGGTGCTGATCGGCCGGGCCGACGACTCGACCCTGGTTCTGACCGACGACTATGCCTCGACGCGGCACGCCCGGCTCTCGCCACGCGGTGCCGAGTGGTACGTCGAAGACCTAGGATCGACCAACGGCACATACCTCGACAGGGCGAAGGTGACGACGGCAGTACGCGTTCCGCTCGGCACGCCGGTTTCCATCGGCAAGACGGTAATCGAGCTGCGCCCGTGACCCTTGCCCTTCGCTATGCCGCCCGCAGTGACCGCGGCCTGGTGCGCGCCAACAACGAGGACTCCGTCTACGCCGGCGCCCGACTACTGGCGCTTGCCGACGGCATGGGCGGCCACGCCGCCGGCGAGGTGGCCTCCCAGCTGGTGATCGCCTCGCTGGCCCACCTCGACGACGACGAACCCGGCGGCGATCTGCTCAGCAAGCTCGACGAGGCGGTGCGCGACGGCAACTCCGCGATCGCCGCGCACGTCGAGATGGAGCCCGAACTCGAAGGCATGGGCACCACGCTCACTGCGATCCTGTTCGCCGGCAATCGGCTGGGCCTGGTCCACATCGGCGACTCGCGCGGCTACCTGCTGCGCGACGGCGAGCTGACGCAGATCACCAAAGACGACACCTTCGTGCAGACCCTCGTCGACGAGGGCCGCATCACCGCCGAGGAGGCCCACAGCCACCCGCAGCGCTCGCTGATCATGCGGGCGCTGACCGGCCACGAGGTCGAACCCACCCTGATCATGCGGGAAGCCCGCGAGGGTGACCGGTACCTGCTGTGCTCCGACGGCCTGTCCGACCCGGTCAGCCACGACACCATTTTGGAAGCCCTGCAGATCCCCGACGTCGCCGAGAGCGCTGATCGCCTCATTGAGCTGGCCCTGCGCGGTGGCGGTCCGGACAACGTCACCGTGGTGGTCGCCGAGGTCGTCGACTACGACTACGCCGGGCAGACCCAGCCGATCCTGGCCGGAGCGGTCTCCGGCAACGACGACCACGTCGCCCCGCCCAACACCGCCGCCGGCCGCGCCTCGATCATCGCCCCTCGCCCGGCCGCCGCCAAGCGTGTGATCGCCGAGCCCGAACCGCCCCCCAAACCGCGCTCCCACAAGCGGATCGCCATCGCGGCCGCGGTGGTGGTGCTGCTGGTACTGGCCGGGCTGGCCGTCGGCCGGGAGATCATCCGCAACAGCTACTACGTCAGCGCCTACAACGGCACGGTCGCCATCATGCGCGGCGTCGAGGGCTCGATCGTCGGCTATCCGCTGCAGGAGCCCTACCTGTTGGGCTGTCTCAACGATCGCGACGAGCTCTCCCAGATCAGCTACGGCCAGGCCACCGAGCAGCTGGGCTGCCAGTTGATGCGCCTGCAGGACCTGCGCCCCTCCGAGCGGGCCCAGGTGTCGGCCGGACTGCCCGCCGGCACGCTGGACAACGCGATCGGGCAACTGCGGGAACTGGCCCACAGCTCGCTGCTGCAGCCGTGCGCGCCGCCGCCGACCGCCACCCCGACGCCCACACCGGCCCCCAGCGCACCCACCGCTCCGGGGCCGGCGCCCACCTCGGCACCCCGGTCCTCGACGTCGGCGTCATCACCGTCGCCGAGCACCACCGCAACCACCACCCCGGCGACCACCGTCGCCGCTCCCTCGCCGGCGCCGAGCGCATCGGCCACCCCCACCGTCACTGACGAAAGTGACTCTTCCGCAACCACTTCGGTCGTTCCCGCACCGTCACCCTCGCCGTCGCCGACCGTCACCCAGTTGCCCGCGGCTCCACAAAAGCCGGGTACCGATTGCCGGGCGGCGGCATGAGCACCCAACCGCAGTCACCCGTCGCGTTGACCCCCGCGACGCCTACCCGGCGCAACGCCGAACTGGCAATGCTGTGCTTTGCCACGCTGATCACCGCCGTCGCGCTGATGATCGTGGAGGCCAACCAGGAACAGGGCATCCGGTGGGACCTGGCCAGCTCCACGTTGGCATTCCTGACCCTGTTCGTCTGCGCGCACCTGGCCATCCGGCGCTTCGCGCCCTACGCCGACCCAGTGCTGCTGCCCGTCGTCGCGCTGCTCAACGGCCTCGGCCTGGTAATGATCCATCGCCTCGACCTGGTCAACGGCGCCATCGACCAAGCCCGCGGCCCCAGCGAGGAGCAGCAGATGCTGTGGACGCTGGTCGGCGTGGTCGGCTTCTCCCTGCTGGTGGTCTTCCTCAAGGACCACCGGATCCTGGCGCGCTACGGCTACACCTGCGGGCTGGCCGGTCTGGTGCTGCTGGCGATCCCGGCGCTGCTGCCGGCTCACTTCTCCGAGACCAACGGCGCCAAGATCTGGATTCGCCTGCCGGGCTTCAGCATTCAGCCCGCCGAGTTCTCCAAGATCCTGCTGCTGATCTTCTTCGCCGCGGTGCTGGTGGCCAAGCGCAACCTGTTCACCAGTGCGGGCAAGCACTTCCTGGGCATGGACGTGCCTCGACCGCGCGACCTCGCACCGCTGCTGGGTGCCTGGATCGCCTCGGTCGGTGTCATGGTCTTCGAAAAGGACCTGGGCACCTCGCTGCTGCTCTACGCATCGTTCCTCGTGATGGTCTACATCGCCACTGAGCGGCTGAGCTGGGTAGTCATCGGGCTGACGCTGTTCGCGGTGGGCAGCGTGGTGGCCTACCACCTGTTCGGCCACGTCCGGGTGCGGGTGCAGACCTGGATGGATCCGTTCGCCGATCCCGAGGGCGCCGGCTACCAGATGGTGCAGTCGCAGTTCAGCTTCGCCACCGGCGGCATCTTCGGCACCGGGCTGGGCAACGGCCAGCCCGGCACCGTGCCCGCCGCCTCGACCGACTTCATCATCGCCGCGGTCGGCGAGGAACTGGGCCTGGTCGGCCTGGCCGGGGTGCTGATGCTCTACACCATCGTGATCGTGCGCGGGCTGCGCACGGCGATCGCGGTGCGCGACAGCTTCGGCAAGCTGCTCGCCGCCGGGCTGGCATCGACACTGGCGATCCAGCTGTTCATCGTCGTCGGCGGCGTCACCGGGTTGATCCCGCTGACCGGTCTGACCACGCCGTGGATGTCCTACGGCGGCTCGTCGCTGGTGGCCAACTATCTGCTGCTGGGGATCCTGGTCAAGATCTCCCACGCTGCCCGTCGACCGATCATGGGCAACCCACAGCCGTCCATCGCGGCGGCCGGTACCGAGGTGATCGAGCGCGTATGAACACTTCGCTGCGCCGCATATCGGTGATGATCATGGCCTTGGTCGTGCTGCTGTTGCTCAACGCCACGATCACCCAGGTGTTCCGCGCCGACGCCCTGCGTGCCGACCCGCGCAACCAACGGGTGCTGCTCGACGAGTACTCCCGCCAGCGCGGCCAGATCACCGCCGGCGGGCAGCTGCTGGCGTATTCGGTGTCCACCAACGGCCACTACCGGTTCCTACGGGTCTACCCGAATCCCTTTGTCTACGCACCGATTACCGGTTTCTACTCGCTGCGCTACTCCAGCACCGGGCTGGAACGCGCCGAGGACGGCATCCTCAACGGATCCGACCAGCGCCTGTTCGGACGCCGGCTGGCCGACTTCTTCACCGGCCGCGATCCCCGCGGCGGCAACGTCGACACGACGATCGTGCCGCGCATCCAGCAGGCCGCCTGGGAAGCCATGCAGCAGGGTTGCAACGGCGGCTGCAAGGGCTCTGTGGTGGCGGTGGAGCCGTCGACCGGAAAGATTCTGGCGATGGTGTCCTCACCGTCGTACGACCCCAACCTGCTGGCCACCCATGACACCGAGGAGCAGGGCAACGCGTGGCAGCAGCTGCGCGACGACCCAGGCTCGCCGCTGACCAACCGCGCCATCGCCGAGACATTCCCACCCGGCTCCACCTTCAAGGTGATCACCACCGCCGCGGCACTGCAGGCCGGCGTCACCGACACCGACCAGCTGACCGCCGCGCCGCGGATCCAGCTGCCCAACAGCACCGCCACCCTGGAGAATTACGGCGGAACGCCGTGCGGAAGCGGCCCGACGGCGTCGCTGCGCGAAGCGTTTGCCCGGTCCTGCAACACCGCATTCGTCGAACTGGGTATCCGGGTGGGTGCAGAGGCGCTGCGCAACACCGCGCAAGCGTTCGGGTTCGACACCCCGCCGGCGCAGATCCCGTTGGAGGTCGCCCAGTCCACCATCGGGCCCGTGCCCGACGCCGCCGCACTGGGGATGTCGAGCATGGGGCAGAAGGACGTAGCGGTGACACCACTACAGAACGCGTTGGTCGCGGCGGCGATCGCCAATTCCGGTGTGATGATGCAGCCCTACCTGGTGGACAGCCTCAAAGGACCGGACTTGTCCAACATCAGCAGCACCGCGCCGCAGGAGCAGCGGCGTGCGGTGTCGGCGCAGGTCGCGGCTAAGCTGACGGATTTGATGATCGGCGCCGAACAGATGACCCAGCAGAAAGGGGCGATCCCCGGCGTGCAGATCGCATCGAAAACCGGCACCGCCGAGCATGGCACCGACCCCCGCAACACCCCGCCCCATGCCTGGTACATCGCGTTCGCGCCGGCGCAGAGCCCGAAGGTGGCCGTCTCCGTGCTGATCGAAAACGGTGGCGACCGGCTCTCGGCGACCGGCGGTGCCCTCGCTGCGCCGATCGGACGGGCCACGATCGCGGCCGCTTTACAGGGGACATCATGAGTACCCGATGCCGAGCGAAGCGAGGCGAGCAATGAGTCCCCGCGTCGGTGTGACGCTGTCGGGCCGGTATCGGCTACAGCGGCTGATCGCCACCGGCGGCATGGGTCAGGTGTGGGAGGCCGTCGACAGCCGGCTGGGGCGCCGCGTCGCCGTCAAGGTCCTCAAGGCGGAGTACTCCTCGGACCCGGAGTTCGTCGAACGCTTCCGCGCCGAGGCCCGCACCGTCGCCATGCTCAACCACCCCGGCATCGCCGCGGTGCACGACTACGGCGAGACGGACATGGACGGCGAGGGCCGCACCGCCTACCTGGTGATGGAACTGGTCAACGGTGAGCCGCTGAACTCGGTCATCAAACGCACCGGGCGGCTGTCGCTGCGGCACGCGCTGGACATGCTCGAGCAGACCGGGCGCGCCCTGCAGGTGGCCCACGCCGCCGGTCTGGTGCACCGCGACGTCAAACCCGGCAACATCCTGATCACCCCGACCGGTCAGGTGAAGCTCACCGACTTCGGTATCGCCAAGGCCGTCGATGCCGCACCCGTCACTCAGACCGGCATGGTGATGGGCACCGCGCAGTACATCGCGCCGGAGCAGGCGCTCGGCCATGACGCCACTGCCGCCAGCGATGTGTATTCACTGGGAGTCGTTGGCTACGAAGCAGTTTCGGGCAAGCGGCCGTTCACCGGTGACGGCGCGCTGACAGTGGCGATGAAGCACATCAAGGAGACTCCTGCGCCGCTGCCCGCGGACCTGCCGCCCAATGTGCGCGAGCTCATCGAGATCACCCTGGTCAAGAACCCCGGCATGCGCTACCGCAACGGCGGTCAGTTCGCCGACGCCGTTGCCGCCGTTCGAGCCGGCCGCCGGCCGCCGCGGCCCAACTCCGCACCGACCATCCGCGCGACGCCCGCGTCGATCCCGGGCAGCTCACCGCGGATGCCGGCGGCGCCAGCCACCGGGATGCGGCCCCGCGCCACCACCGGAAGCCATCGGCCGCCGCCGCCTCGGCGAACGTTCTCCTCGGGTCAGCGAGCGCTGCTGTGGGCCGCCGGTGTGTTGGGAGCGCTGGCCATCATCAGCGCGATCCTTATCGTGCTGGCCGACAAGGACCGCAAAGATAACGCGCCCGTCGAGCAAACCGTCACCGACACCGTCAGCCCGTCCACACAGTCCGCCCCGACGGGTTGGACGGATGGCCCCCGCACCGGTCATCCTGGAGAACAAATCGGGACAATCCGATTCGCCGCCGCGACCGTGGCCAGTCTCCCCTCGGGTGCTGCGCGGGCCCAACCTGATCGATACGACGAGATACCGCAATGACCACCCCACAGCACCTGTCCGACCGCTACGAGCTGGGTGAGATCCTCGGCTTCGGTGGCATGTCCGAGGTGCACATGGCCCGCGACACGCGGCTGCACCGCGACGTGGCGGTCAAGGTGCTGCGCGCCGACCTGGCCCGCGACCCCAGCTTTTACCTGCGATTTCGCCGCGAGGCCCAGAACGCGGCCGCGCTGAACCATCCCGCGATCGTGGCGGTCTACGACACCGGCGAGGCCGAGACCGCCAACGGTCCGCTGCCCTACATCGTCATGGAGTACGTCGACGGGGTCACTCTGCGCGACATCGTCCACACCGATGGCCCGATGCCACCACGTCGGGCCATCGAGATCATCGCCGACGCCTGCCAGGCGCTGAACTTCAGCCACCAGCACGGCATCATCCACCGCGACGTCAAACCGGCGAACATCATGATCTCCAAGTCCGGTGCGGTGAAAGTCATGGACTTCGGTATCGCGCGCGCCCTGGCCGACGCCGGAAACAGCGTCACCCAGACGGCCGCGGTGATCGGCACCGCCCAGTATCTTTCCCCCGAGCAGGCCCGCGGTGAGCCGGTCGACGCCCGCTCCGACGTGTACGCGCTGGGCTGCGTGCTCTACGAAGTGCTCACCGGTGAGCCGCCGTTTGTGGGTGACTCCCCGGTGGCAGTGGCCTACCAGCACGTCCGCGAAGACCCGGTCCCGCCGTCGCAGCGGCATGCGGGGATCTCGCCCGAGCTGGATGCTGTGGTGCTCAAGGCGCTGGCCAAGAACCCTGACAATCGCTACCAGACTGCCGCCGAGATGCGCACCGACCTGGTGCGGGTGCACAACGGCGAGGCGCCCGAGGCTCCGAAGATTCTCAGCGCCGCCGAGCGGACCTCGCTGCTGTCGGCCACCCCCCGCCCGTCGCACAGCGACCACACCGAGCAGATTCCCCGCCACACCGGGTCATCGGACGGCGACCGCGCCGGCGGCTCCATCGGCCGTTGGCTGATCGCCGTCGCGATCCTGGCCATCCTCACCGTGGTGGTGACCGTGGCGATCAACATGGTCAGCGGCAATCCTCGCAACGTGCAGGTGCCCGACGTGCGGGGGCAGTCCCAGCAGGACGCCGTCGCCACGCTGCAGAACAAGGGCTTCAAGATCCGTACCGCCCCCAAGACGGACAACACGATCCAGCCGGACAAGGTCATCGGCACTGATCCGGCGGCCGGCTCGATGGCCGCCGCGGGTGACGACATCACCATCAATGTGTCGTTGGGTCCCGAGCAGCGCACGGTGCCCGACTGCACACAGGGCATCAGCTACGCCGAATGTGTGAAGAAACTCAAGGACGCCGGCTTCCTGAAGTACAAGGAGGTGCCCGGGACCTCGACGCCGGAGCAGCGCGACAAGGTGGTGCAGACCATCCCGGCCGCCAACCAGTCAGCGGCGATCACCAATGAGATCACTGTCGTCGTCGGCAATGGGCCACAGACCGCCGAGGTTCCGGTGGTGGCGGGCCAGCCCGTCGACGTCGCGGGTCAGATCCTGACGGCATCCGGTTTCCAGAAGCAGCTGCCGGTTCAGGTCGACAGCACCGAGCCGAGTGGTCAAGTCGTGGGCACCGATCCGGCAGCTGGCCAGACGGTGCCACAGGACACCCTGATCCAGATCCAGGTGTCCAAGGGCAACGAGTTCGTCATGCCTGATCTTCGCGGCCAGTTCTGGACGGATGCGGAGCCGAACCTGCGCGGACTCGGCTGGACCGGCATCCTGATCAAGGGCCCGGACGCCCAGAACAGCGGTCAGCGTTCGAACGCGGTCGTCACCCAAAGCCCGTCGGCGGGAACGCCGGTCAAGTTCAGCGACCCGATCACGCTCAGCTTCGCGTCGTAGTCGCCAGGTCACCGGCGGCGTTGATCCCCCGGTCGCTGCGCTCCTGCCCGCCGAGTGCGTGGCGGACGGTGTCAGCGACCTCCTGCTCGAGCCGGCGCACCAGCGCCTCGTCGGGACCCTGACCGCAGTAGCCGAGCCAGTTGGCCAGCATCCGGTGCCCGCCCTCGGTGAGGATCGACTCCGGGTGGAACTGCACACCGTGAATGGGGAGTTCGGTGTGGCGCACCGCCATGATGACGCCGCCGTGTTCTATCCCGTCGCTTCGCTCGCCCTGAGCACCTATCCCGTCGCTTCGCTCGCCCTGAGCGGTCCTTGCCGTCACCTCCAACTCGGCCGGGACCGTGTCGGGCAGGATCGTCAGCGAGTGATACCTGGTCGCGGTGAAGGGATTCGGAAGCCCTTGCAGCACACCAACATTCGTGTGGTACACGGTGCTGGTCTTGCCGTGCAGCAGCTCCGGTGCGCGGTCGACCGTTCCGCCGAACGCCACCCCGATCGCCTGGTGGCCCAGGCACACGCCCAGTAGCGGAGTGCCGGCCGCCGCGCAAGCCCGGACCAGCGGGATGGACGCCCCGGCCCGCTCCGGACTGCCAGGGCCGGGACTCAGCAGCACCCCGTCGAACTCGGCGGCCACGGCATCGATCTCGGCCTGCCCGCTCAACCGCGCGTCGTCATTGCGCCAGACCTGCGCATCCACCCCGAGTTGGCCCAAATACTGGACGAGGTTGAACACGAAGCTGTCGTAATTGTCGACGACCAACACCTGCATCAGGCCAGGTTACCTGGGGTGCGCCAACTCAATATCCGACGGGACCCGCCGGCTGGGCGTAGCGCATCCGCACCGGCTCGGTGTAACCGGCGACATCGACGTCGCCACGCACCTCCTCGGTGTAGCCCAGCCCGAATCGGACCACGTACTGCTTGTACAGCGTCACCAACGGCGCTGCGGCCAGCGCGGCCTGCATGGCACCCGCGTCACCGATGGCCGTGATGACGTACGGCGGGCTGTAGGTGCGCCCGTTGAGCAGCAGGGTGTTGCCGACGCAACGCGGTGCGGAAGTCGCGATGATGCGCTGGTCCTGCATCTGGATGGCCTCGGCGCCGGCGCTCCACAGCGCGTTGAGCACCGCCTGGATGTCCTGCTGGTGGACCACCAGGTCGTCGGGGGAGGCATCGCGCGGAAACCGGCCGTAGGCGTCGCGCTGGGCGTCGGACAGCGTCACGACCAAACCGGGCCCGTGTACCGGGTCCAGGCCGGCGTCACCGCTCAACTCGTCAGCTCGGGCCAGCATCGCCGCCAGCGCGGTGCCTGCCGAGGCGCCGTGGGTGGAGTCGATCTGCGACGCCAGGGCGTCGCGCTGGGAGCTGAGCCGGTCGACGGAACTCTGGGCATCGTGAACCAGGTCGACCAGCCGGGGAGAGTCGCTGCGGCGGATCTCACTGCCGCCGGAGACGCTGTGGGTGGCGGCCAGCAGCAGACCGGCGAGCAGGCACACCACCGGCACACCGAATCGCCACGGCGAGCGCTGCGGGCTCGTCGTCGCTGATGCCGGAGTTGTCTGGTGCGTACGTCGCTGCGTTAATCTCATAGTCGATCTGCGCACCATCGTCGCAGAAGATCCCGGCCCGAAGGTACCCATGCCCAAGTCCAAGGTTCGCAAGAAGAACGACTTCACCGTCAACGCGGTCAGCCGCACCCCGGTCAAGGTGAAGGCGGGACCGTCGAGCGTGTGGTTCGTGGTGTTGTTCATCAGCCTGATGCTGATCGGGCTGATCTGGCTGCTGGTCTTCCAGCTCGCCGCCTCCGGCTACGACACACCAAGTGCCCTGCAGTGGATGTCCAACCTGGGCCCGTGGAACTACGGCATCGCCTTCGCGTTCATGATCACCGGGCTGTTGCTGACGATGCGGTGGCGCTGACCGGCGGCGAGCAGACTAGTGGATCCTTGCTGTGTTATCAGCGTTTCAGGACTGGCAACCTTCTGGTAATCCAATCACACGCATGTGATTCATCCCCATTGTTGATAGCGCCTGTGGATAACTCCATCGGTCGGGCTAGAAGCACACAAGGACCCCGTGCAGCAAACTGAGTGGGCGCCCAGCGCCACCGCCGTCGCAGGTCTTGGCATCGCAGGCGTGCTGATGGCTATCGCGTGTGTGACGGTCGTCACAGATCCACCCGGGCGGATCCTCACTGGGATTGCCGCGGCCGGACTGGTGGCGTTCGCGCTGGGGTCATGGCGGGCCCGGCCGAAGCTCGCCATCACCGCCGACGGCCTGGTGTACCGGGGCTGGTTCCGCACGCAGACACTGCACCGCACGGACATCAGCCTGATCCGCATCACCGAGTTCCGCCGGATCGGGCGCAAGACGCGCCTGCTGGAGATCGACACCAGCGCCGACCGGCTGATCGTGCTCAGCCGGTGGGACCTGGGTGCCGATCCGCTCAGCGTGCTCGACGCACTGACCGACGCCGGCTACGCGGGGTAGCCGGCGCCTGTTGCGTCAGGAGATGGTGATCGACTCGATCACGACCGCCTCGGTGGGGCGGTCGTTGCGATCGACGGCGGTGGTGGCGATGGCGTCGACGACCTTCTGCGACTCCGGGTCGACGACCTCACCGAAGATGGTGTGCCGGCGGTTCAGGTGCGGCGTCGGGCCGACGGTGATGAAGAACTGCGAGCCGTTGGTACCCGGGCCCGCGTTGGCCATTGCCAGCAGGTAGGGCTTGTCGAACTGCAGCTCACCGTGGAACTCATCGGCGAACTTGTAGCCGGGGCCGCCGCGGCCGGTGCCGGTCGGGTCGCCGCCCTGGATCATGAAGCCGTCGATCACCCGGTGAAAGACGGCGCCGTCGTAGAACGGTCCGGAGGTGCTGCCCGAAGCATTCTGCGTCGAGTACTCCTTGGTGCCCTGGGCCAGGCCGACGAAATTGGCGACGGTCTTGGGGGCGTGATTACCGAAGAGGGCGATCTTGATGTCGCCGCGGTTCGTGTGCAGGGTCGCGGTCGCGGTTGCAATGGGGCTCGTCACGGGATGCCAGTGTGCCACCACCGTCGTCTGCCCCATCTCGCGGCCACCCTCCGCGGTGCTGTGGCAGTGTTGATGCGACGAAGCTGCCAGGGCAGGGAGGATCCACATGGGCCGCAAGACCGAACCCAAACTCACCTCACGCGAGCGGCTGACGCGTGGGCTGCACTACACCGCGGTGGGCCCGGTGGACATCACCCGCGGAGTCGTCGGTATCAGCGCCCACTCGGCGGAAGCCGCTGCAGCCGGGATCCGGCGCCGCGCCCGCGAAGCCCGCGCCGTGCGCGACGACGTCGCGAAAGAGGTCGCCAAGGAAGCGGCCGCAGTCAAGCAGGTGGTAGCCGAGCTGCCGCAGGCCCTGCAGGAGGCACGCAAAGCCCCGCGCCGGCGCCGCCGTCGGCTGCTGGTGTTCGGGGGGCTGGGGCTGGCGGTGATCGGTGGGGCCGCGGCGCTCGTCGTGATTCGGCGGTCGTCCCAGCCGGAACCGTCCGCGCTGCCGCCCAGCGTCGAGGTCACCCCCAAGCTCTAGCGCACACCGTGGCCGTCAGTGTCTTCGACCTCTTCTCGATAGGGATCGGCCCGTCGAGCTCGCACACCGTCGGACCGATGCGAGCCGCCGCCCGCTTCATCGACCGGTTGGCAGCGACGGAAATGCTCGACGCCGTGCACCGGGTACACGTGCAGCTCTACGGTTCCCTCGGCGCAACGGGCACCGGGCACGGCACCGTCGCCGCGGTGGTGCTCGGGTTGACCGGCGCGGACCCGGAGACGGTGGATCCCGACGTGGTCACCACCCTGGTGCAGGCGGTGCGCGACCAGCGGCGCCTAGCACTGCCGGGCAGCCGGGTGATCGATTTCGACATCGATACCGATGTGCCGATGAGCCTGCAGCGCTTGGACTTTCATAGCAACGGGATGGAATTCACCGCGTTTCGTGCCGATGGGACCGAGCTCGATCGGCGCATCTACTTCTCCGTCGGCGGCGGCGCGGTGCTCGACGAGGACGAGGCGGCCACCCCGGCCACCGCCGATGCTGATGTGCCCCATCCCTTCAGCACCGCAAAGCAATTGGTGGCGCTGGCCGTCGACCGGGGTTGCAGCATCGCAACCCTGATGGCCGACAACGAACGGGCGCTGGCCCGACATCCCGATCTGCAAGCGGGGGTGTTGCGGATCTGGGCGGTCATGCAGCAGTGCGTGACCGCGGGGCTCAGCCATGAGGGTGTCCTACCGGGCGGGCTGGGGGTTCGGCGCCGGGCCGCGCAGCTGGCCGCCCAGCTCGAGCGCAACCCCGACGACCCGCTGTACGCGATGGACTGGGTGACCGTCTACGCGCTGGCCGTCAACGAGGAGAACGCGGCCGGCGGGCGCGTAGTCACCGCCCCAACCAACGGCGCGGCCGGTGTCATCCCGGCCGTGCTGCACTACTACCGCCGGTTCGTTCCAGGGGCCAGCGACGAGGGCGTCGTGCGATTCCTGTTGACCGCAGCGGCAATCGGCGTGCTGTTCAAGTCGAATGCGTCGATTTCCGGTGCCGAGGTGGGCTGCCAGGGCGAGGTCGGTTCGGCGTGCTCGATGGCAGCGGCCGGGCTGACGGCGGTGCTGGGCGGGTCGCCCGCCCAGGTGGAGAACGCCGCCGAGATCGGCATCGAGCACAACCTCGGCCTGACCTGTGACCCGGTGCGCGGGTTGGTGCAGATCCCGTGCATCGAGCGCAATGCTGTTGCGGCGGTCAAGGCGATCACCGCGGCGCGGATGGCGATGCACGGCGACGGCACCCACTTCGTCAGCCTGGACACCGCGATCAAGACGATGCGCGATACCGGCGCGGACATGGCCGACAAATACAAGGAGACCGCGCTCGGCGGGCTGGCCCTCAACGTCGTGGAGTGCTGAGGGCTCCGCGACGGGACCCGCGACGCGACGGCCGCCCGCCGAATGAGACGGTCAGCGCGATCACCGTTTCCGCGTTCGATGCGCGGCGGCCGGAACCGGGTGCGGTGGATCGGGTGAGCGGTGAGATATGCCGGCGGCGGCGTCTGCCGGTGAGAGGGTTTGTGGAGCCTAGGAGATTCGAACTCCTGACATCTGCCTTGCAAAGGCAGCGCTCTACCAACTGAGCTAAGGCCCCGTCCGAATGCCTCGGTCGTCGAGGTTGTGCCAGATCTCACCACGGCGGTTGCGAATCAACACCGCGGCGCCGGCAAGCACCGCCAGCAGCAGCACAATCCTCACGGGCGCCCTTCCCGTCGACCAGGACATCGTGGGCCTAGGAGGACTCGAACCTCCGACCTCTTCGTTATCAGCGAAGCGCTCTAACCGCCTGAGCTATAGGCCCGTAATCGCATTACGACCGAGCGACGAGATTACCGTACCGGCACCTTCGAACCCAAACCGCGCTGTCGCTCGGAGGCGGGCACAGCTCACATACCGTCCTGAAACGGCGGCGCAGTGACCTGCCGGGGTGTCAATCCCGGTCGGCCAGCGTGACCTCGACGCCGCCGACGATGTCGGTGCTCAGGTTGTAGATGAACGCACCGGCGGTGGCCATCGCGGTCAACAGCACGATGTTGACCAGCCCGACCAGAGCCGCGCCGCCGAAAATCGTGCCGCTGGAGACCAACTCGCCGCCACCGCCGCTGGTGGCGGTGAGTAGATCGCCGACATTGCTGTTGAGCTTGCTCCATACCCCCATGCCGCCGAGCACGAGGTAAAGGAATGCCACCGCGATCATCCAGACGAAGAACAGCGCAATCGACAGCAGCAGCGACACCTTCAGCGTGCTCCACGGATCGATGTGCCGGATCTGCATGCTGGCCCGAACGGGGCCGCGCGAACGGCCCGCTGCGGCCTGGATCCGGGACGCTGCGCCGGCTGCACGGCTGGGCTGCTCGGCGGGGCGCTCCGGTGCGGGCTTGCGTTGGACCGGTTTCGGCGGGGTCTGCCCGGACAGGTCCGGCAACTCACTGCCATAGGCCTCCGACCGCGCCCCCTCGGTGCGCTCGGGCCGGTTGGGGGATGCGTCGTTCTCCTGACGGGGCGCAGACGGGCCGCCCGCACCGGACAGGTCGGGGGCCGCTGAGCCAGTAATGAACCGGCTGACCCTGGCCTCCACGTTCGGTCCAGGACCTGGCGGGGGTCCCGGCCGGGCGTCGGGTCGAGTCGGGCCCTCGCCGGGGCGCTGTGGGGGACCGCCCTGCCGGGCACGCGCGGCGCCGCGCTGCCATGGCGGGATCTCACCCGATCCGCCGTTGGCCGCCGGCGCGGGCCGGACCCCGGCCCGCTCGGCCGCGCCGTTCCCGTTACCGGGGCCGTCTCCCGGTCCGGGTTGGCCCGGCTCGTTCGGTGCGCTCACCGCCACTCCTAACCTTCTCGCCCAGCCGCGCTACGTTGCGTCGGTTTCAGGGTCCAGCTCGGCCACTTCGTCCGTGCTGTCCTGCTCCTCGGCATTGCGGGCAATGGCTAACAGTGTGTCGCCCTCACCCAGGTTCATCAAGCGAACGCCCTTGGTCTGGCGTCCGGCCTTGCGGACCTGGCGTGCGGCGGTGCGGATGACACCGCCGCCCGAGGTGATGGCGTACAGCTCACTGTCCTCGTCGACCACCAATGCGCCCACCAGACTGCCACGGCGGCGGTCGTATTGGATGGTCAGGATGCCTTTTCCACCGCGGCCCTGCGCGGTGTACTCCTCGATCGCGGTGCGCTTGGCGTATCCACCGGCCGTCGCAACCAGCAGATACGTTCCCTCCCGCACAACGTTGAGCGACAACAGCTGGTCATCGGCGTTGAACCGCATGCCCTGCACGCCCGAGGTGGCCCGGCCCATCGGGCGCAGCGCCTCGTCGGTCGCCGAGAACCGGATCGACTGGCCGTTGGCACTGACCAGCAACAGATCGTCCTCCGCCGAGCACAGCACCGCACCGACCAGCTCGTCGCCGTCGCGCAGGTTCACCGCCACGATGCCGCCCGAGCGGTTGGAGTCGAAGTCGGTCAGCTTGGACTTCTTCACCAACCCGGCGCGGGTGGCCAGCACCAGATAGGGCGCGTCCTCGTAGCTCTTGATCTGGATGACCTGAGCGATGCGCTCCTCGGGCTGGAAGGCCAGCAGATTCGCCACGTGCTGGCCGCGCGCGGTCCGCGAGGCCTCTGGCAGCTCGTAGGCCTTGGCGCGGTACACCCGGCCCTGCGTGGTGAAGAACAGGATCCAGTCGTGCGTCGAGCACACGAAGAAGTGCCGGACGATGTCGTCCTGCTTGAGCCCGGCGCCCTGCACACCCTTGCCGCCGCGCTTCTGGCTGCGGTACAGGTCGGTCTTGGTGCGCTTGGCGTAGCCGGTCTCGGTGATGGTGACGACGACGTCCTCGCGGGCGATCAGGTCCTCGTCGGAGACGTCACCGTCGGCGGCGATGATCCGGGTGCGCCGGTCATCCCCGTGCTTCTCGGCGAGCTCGGCCAGCTCGTCGCGCACGATGGCGCGCTGACGCTCCGGCTTGGCCAGGATGTCTTCCAGGTCCGCGATCTCGGCCTCGATCTTGGCCAGATCGTCGACGATGCGCTGACGCTCCAGGGCGGCCAGCCGACGCAGCTGCATGTCCAGGATCGCCTGGGCCTGGATCTCGTCGACGTCCAGCAGTTCCATCAAGCCCACCCGGGCCACGTCGGCGCTCTCCGACGCTCGGATCAACGCGATCACTTCGTCGAGAGCGTCGAGGGCCTTGACCAGACCGCGCAGAATGTGGGCCCGCTCGTTGGCCTTACGCAACCGGTAGGTGGTGCGCCGGATGATCACGTCGAGCTGGTGGGCGACGTAGTAGCGGATCATCTGGTCCAGGCGCAACGTCCTGGGCACGCCGTCGACGATCGAGAGCATGTTGGCGCCGAAGCTAGTCTGCAGCTGGGTGTGCTTGTAGAGGTTGTTCAGCACCACCTTGGCCACGGCGTCGCGCTTGATCTCGACGACGATGCGCAGGCCGACCCGGTCGCTGGACTGGTCCTCGATGTTGGAGATGCCGGTCAGCCGGCCGTCGCGGACCTGCTCGGCGATCGAGGTGATGAAGTTGTCGTGGTTGACCTGATACGGCAGCTCGGTGATGACGATCGACGTACGGCCGCGGGCGTCCTCTTCGATCTCGACCACACCGCGCATGCGGATCGACCCGCGCCCGGTCGTGTAGGCATCCTGGATGCCCTGGGATCCGACGATCAGACCGTGGGTGGGGAAGTCCGGGCCCTTGACCCGCTCGCACACTGCGGCCAGCGTTTCCTCTTCGTCGGCCTCGTGGTTCTCCAGGCACCAGTAGACGGCCTCGGCCAACTCCCGCAGGTTGTGCGGCGGGATGTTGGTGGCCATACCGACGGCGATGCCGCCGGAGCCGTTGGCCAGCAGGTTCGGGAACCGGCTCGGCAAAACTGTCGGCTCCTGCACGCGCCCGTCGTAGTTGGGAATGAAATCGACTGTCTCCTCATCGATTTCACGCAACATCTCCATGGCCAGCGGCGTCAGCCGGGCCTCGGTGTACCGCATCGCGGCGGCCGGGTCGTTGCCGGGCGAGCCGAAGTTGCCCTGGCCGTCGACCAGGGGATAGCGCAGCGACCACGGCTGGGCCATCCGCACCAGGGTGTCATAGATCGACGCGTCACCATGGGGGTGGTAGTTACCCATCGTCTCGGCAACGGAGCGTGCGGATTTCGCGTGACTGCGGTCCGGGCGGAAACCGGAGTCGTACATCGCGTAGAGCACGCGGCGGTGCACCGGCTTGAGACCATCCCGCACCTCGGGCAGCGCGCGCCCGACGATCACGCTCATCGCATAGTCGATGTAGCTGCGCTGCATCTCCTGCTGGATGTCGACCGGCTCGATCCGGTCGCCGGCTTCGTCGCCGGGGGGCAACGTGGTGTCAGTCATATGATCCTCTTTTGTCCCTACGCGGGGTTAAGCATCGTGAACGTCTCGAGCCGCATGAATGTCTCAGACATCCAGGAAGCGAACGTCTTTGGCGTTGCGGGTGATGAAGCTGCGCCGGGCCTCGACGTCCTCGCCCATCAGGATCGAGAACAGTTCGTCTGCCGCGGCAGCGTCGTCGAGCGTGACCTGGCGAAGCACCCGGACCGAGGGGTCCATCGTGGTCTCCCACAGCTCCTTGGCGTCCATCTCACCCAGACCCTTGTACCGCTGGATACCGTCGTCGGTGTTGATCCGCTTGCCCGCGGCCTTGCCCGCCTCGAGTAGCCCGTCGCGCTCCCGGTCGGAATAGGCGAATTCCGGTTCGCTGCGCTGCCATTTGAGTTTGTACAGCGGCGGCTGTGCCAAGAAGATGTGGCCGTGCTCCACCAGCGGCTTCATGAAGCGGAACAGCAAGGTGAGCAACAGCGTCGAAATGTGCTGTCCGTCAACGTCTGCGTCGGCCATCAGGACGATCTTGTGGTAACGCAGCTTGGACAGATCGAACTCGTCGTGGATGCCGGTTCCCAGTGCGGTGATGATCGCCTGGACTTCGGTGTTCTTCAGCACGCGGTCGATACGCGCCTTCTCGACGTTGATGATCTTGCCGCGCAACGGCAGGATCGCCTGGAACATCGAGTCGCGGCCGCTCTTGGCCGAGCCGCCGGCCGAATCACCCTCCACCACATACAGTTCGGACTTGCTGGGGTCGGTGGAGCGGCAGTCGGCGAGCTTGCCGGGCAGGCCGCCGATGTCGGTGGCGCTCTTGCGGCGCACCAACTCACGCGCCTTGCGGGCCGCGATGCGCGCTTGTGCCGACGAAACCGCTTTGTTCACAACCGTTTTGGCCTCGGTGGGGTTGGCCTCGAACCAGTGCGTGAGCTGCTCGTTGCAGATCTTCTGGACGAACGACTTCACCTCGGTGTTGCCGAGCTTGGTCTTGGTCTGCCCCTCGAACTGCGGCTGGGACACCTTCACCGAGATCACCGCGGCCAGGCCCTCACGGATGTCGTCGCCGGTAAGGTTGGCGTCCTTCTCCTTGAGCAACTTCTTGTCTTTGGCGTACTTGTTGACCACGGTGGTCAACGCCGCCCGGAAGCCCTCTTCGTGGGTGCCGCCCTCGTGAGTGTTGATCGTGTTCGCGAAGGTGTGCACCGACTCCGAATAGCCCGCGTTCCACTGCATCGCGATCTCGACCTCGTGGCCGGGGCCCTTACCGTCGAAGTCGATGACGCTGGGCTGGATCGGATTCTTGGTGCGGTTGATGTGCTTGACGAAATCGACCAGGCCGCCGGGGTAGTGGAACACCCGGTGCTTGACCTTGTGCTGGCCCGACGACGCCTCGGCGGCCTTGTCCTCGGCCGACTTCGGCGCCTCGGCGGTGTCGCTGACGACTTCGTCGACCACGTCTTCGGCCGCGACCCGCTCGTCGGTCAGCTCGATCGTGAGTCCCTTGTTCAGGAACGCCATCTCCTGGAGCCGGCGGGCGATGGTCTCGAAGTCGTAAGTGGTGGTCTCGAAGATGCTCGGATCGGCCCAGAACCGGATGGTGGTGCCGGTCTTGGTGGTCTTCTCACCCTGACGCAGGGTGCCGGGCACCGAGTGGTCGTAAGTCTGGAACCACTCGTGACCCCCGGTGCGCACGTCGGCTTCCAGCCGAGTAGACAGCGCATTGACCACGGAGACGCCGACGCCGTGCAGACCACCGGACACCTGGTAGGCGCCCTCTTCGAACTTGCCGCCGGCGTGCAGCACGGTCATCACGACGTCGATGGTGGGAATGCCGGTGGAGTGCATGGCCACCGGGATACCGCGGCCGTCGTCGGTGACCTGAACGCCGCCGTCCTCGAGGATCCGAACGTCTACTCGGGTGGCAAAACCCGCCATGGCCTCGTCGACCGCGTTGTCCACGACTTCCCACACCAGGTGGTGCAGGCCGCGCTCGCCGGTCGAGCCGATGTACATACCTGGGCGTTTACGCACTGCCTCGAGACCTTCGAGGACTTTGATGGATTCGGCACCGTACTGTTCTGTGGCAGCCACTAGCGGAACGCTCTCCTTGGGGTTCGCGGCGCACGGATCATCTGACCGGGCGCGAGTCTCGGTCCAGTCTACCGTCAAGTGAGGTTCGGACCGATGCTGTGGCGGCGTTTCTACACACCTAGTTGCGCCGTGCACGGAATTTCTCGGATCGGCATACGTCTTGACGCTTGAAGCGGGCGTCGACGAGCGTCTCGTGGCCGTCAGCCGACTGTGATACAGCGACTTATCCGTAGGTGTCGCGCGGCCCCCGCCCGGAGATGTGCAGCTTGCCCTTGCGCCACGACGGCGCGACCGGACCGGTGATCTTCAGCGTGGTCACCACGCCGTCCCCGACCGCGGCAGCGATCTTGGCGAGCAGTTGCGTCTGCACCATCCGCAGCTGGGTGGCCCACGCGGTGGATTCGGCCGCCACACTCAAGACGCCATCCCGCAAGGTGGTGGGCTGGGCATGCTCGGCGATCTGCTCCCCGACGACGGTCTCCCACTGGGCGAACACCGTGCCTTCGGCGACCCGGCCGGTCCACCCGCGCGTCTTGGCCACTTCACTGGCCGCCGAGCCCAGCGGTTGGGGATCACGACGGTCTGGGCCAGGACCCGACCACGCCCGACTACCGCGCGGTGTCGTCCGGCGAACTCCGGGGGAGCGGCGTCCATGGCCCACCTCCTTACCCTGACTCCGCGCGGCGCCGCGGGCCTCTTCCAAGGCCCGCCGTACCAGGTCCATCCCGGCCAGGCCGGCGAGATGCTCAGGCGGGCCGAGGGGATCGGCATCGTCGGGCTCGGTCATGACGCCAGCACCGACATCCGGCCGTTGTCGTCGTCACGCAACACGATCCCGATCCGGGTGGCGTCCCAGTCCGGCGGAATGTCCTCACCCACGGCGGCGGTGACCAAGACCTGCTCGGCGTCGGCGGCGACCCCCGCCAGCGCACGGCGCCGGGCGTTGTCCAGTTCGGCGAACACGTCGTCGAGTATCAACACCGGTTCACTCCCCTCGGTACGCAACAACTCATAAGAGGCCAGCCGCAACGCCAGTGCCATTGACCAGGATTCACCATGACTGGCGAATCCTTTGGCAAGCTGGTCACCGAGCCGCAGTTCGAGATCGTCGCGGTGCGGCCCGACAAGACACACCCCGCGCTCCAGCTCGGCGTCGCGGCGCCGGGCCAACCCGGCTAGCAATGCGGCCTCGAGGGACTCAACCCCGTGTTCGCCGTCGATTCGGTCAGAATCGACACTGCTGCGGTAGGCGATGGCGGCCGGGCGTGATGCCGGCGCCAGCAACTGGTAAGCCTTCTCCACCTCCGGGGCCAGCATGTTGGTCAGCTCCATCCGGGCAGCCATCAGCTCCGCGCCGTGGGCCGCGAGGTGACCGTCCCACACCTCGAGAGTCTCGACGATCCCCGAGTCGCTCCGAAACCGCCCTCCTGCAGCGGATTTCAGGAGCGCGGTGCGTTGCTTGAGAACTTTGTCGTAGTCGGCACGCACCGCCGCGATGCGTGGGCGGCGGACCGTCGCCAACTCGTCGAGATAACGGCGGCGCTCGCCGGGATCCCCGCGGACCAGCGCGAGGTCTTCCGGAGCAAACAACACCGCACGGACCGCACCCAATACCTCGCGCGTACTGCGCACCGGCGAGCGGTTCAGCCGCGCCTTGTTCGCGCGACCCGCCGCGATCTCGATGTCGACGGCCAGTTCCCGACCCTCGTTGACCACGATCGTCGACACCACTGCGCGGTCGGAACCGGCACGGATGAGAGGCGCGTCGGTTGCGACCCGGTGCGAACCGAGTGTGGCGCAATACCACAGCGCCTCAACAAGATTCGTTTTACCGAAACCGTTGGGGCCGACGAACACCGTGCGCCCCGGCGCCAACTCCAGATCGACGTGCTCCCAAGACCGGAAGTCGCGCAGTGCCAGGTGTCGTACGAACATCGGGTGCTATCCCGACAGCGGGGTCCGCTTGACCGCGTGTCCGCCGAACTGGTTGCGCAGCGCCGAGACCGCCTTCATCGTCGGCGAATCGTCCTGCCGGGAAGCGAATCGGGCGAACAGGGAGGCTGCGATCACCGGCATCGGAACCCGGTGGCGGATAGCCTCTTCCACGGTCCACCGGCCTTCACCGGAATCCTCGGTGTAGCCGGAAATGGCGTCGAACGATGGGTCTTCCTTGAGCGCCTTGGCGAGCAACTGTTGCAGCCACGACCGGACTACGGTGCCGTTGGTCCAGGCCTGGATGACCGCCTGGGTGTCCTTGATCAACGGCTCGGCGGCCAGCAGCTCGTAGCCTTCGGCGTAGGCCATCATCAACCCGTACTCGATCCCGTTGTGCACCATCTTGGCGTAGTGACCGGCACCGACCGGGCCCGCGTGCACGAAGCCGTCGGCCAGCTCGCCGGCCGGGCGCAGGGTGTCGAAGATCGGCATGACGCGGGCGACGTCGTCGTCACTGCCACCCACCATCAGCCCGTAGCCCTCTTCCAGGCCCCAGATGCCGCCGGAGACACCGGCGTCGACGAACGAAATCCCGTTCTTGGCAAGCAATTCGGCGTGCGGTCCGTCTTCGGTGTACTTCGAGTTGCCACCGTCGACGACGAGGTCACCTGGGCTGAGAACCTCGGCCAGCGAGCTGATCGTGTCGTTGGTGATGGGACCAGAAGGAACCATCACCCACACCACCCGGGGCGCCGTGAGGGCCTCGGCCAGTGCGGCCAGGCTGGGCACGTCGCTGACCTCGGGCCGCGGATCGAAACCGATGACTTCATGGCCTCCTTCGCGCAACCGCTGGCGCATGTTGAAGCCCATTTTTCCAAGGCCGACCAAACCCAACTGCATGTGTGCCCCTCTTGTCGGTGATCTCCGGTCAGCCGGGCAGTCGCACCGGCATCAACAGGTATACGTAGTCGGTTTGAACGGCAGGAAACGGTCCGGTGCCTTCCACCTGTGCGTCACCAGCCGGGCGCAACACCGCCGGACGGCTCGGGGTGGTGAAACCGAACGTCACCCGATCCGAATGCAGCGATCCCAAACCGTCAGTCAGGTAGGTCGGGTTGAACGCGATGGTCAGCGGTTCGCCGGCGAACTCTACCGGCAGATCCTCCTCGGCTCGCCCGACATCGTCGGCGCCGGCGGACAGCCGCAGGACGCCGTCACCGAATTCCATCCGCACCTGGGCGCCACGATCGGCGACCAGCGCCACACGCTTGATCGCCTCGGTGAGTTCCGAGACCGCAATCGTGGCCACCGCGGTGTGCTCGCTGGGCAGCAACTGGCGGAATTTGGGGAACTCGGCGTCGAGCAGGCGCGTGGTGCTGCGCTTACCGCCGCTGCGGATACCGAGCAGACCTTCCTTGCCGACCGACGAGCCGGCCCCGAGTGCAAGGTGCACCTCGGCTCCGGAGGTACCGGCCTTGGCCGCCTCGGCCAGCGTCTTGGCCGGTACGAGCACCGCGGCTTCCAGGCTAGGGGAGGACGTTGCCCAGGTCAGCTCACGAACAGCCAGGCGGAAGCGGTCGGTGGCCGCCAAAACCACTGTGTCGCCGGAAATCTCCACGCGGATGCCGGTCAGCATCGGCAGCGTGTCGTCACGTCCCGCGGCGACCGCGACCTGACCGATGGCCTCGGCGAACAGATCGGCTGAGACCACACCGGTCTCCTCTGGCAGGGAGGGCAGCGCCGGATAGTCCTCGACCGCCATCGTGGGCAGGGAGAACCGCGCGCTTCCGCAGGTCAGCGACACCCGGGTGCCTTCCACGGTGACGTCGACGGGCTTGGCCGGCAAGGCCCTGGTGATGTCGGACAACAGCCGACCGGACACCAAAACACTTCCTGGAGAAGCAATTTCAGCTGCGACCTGAACTTCTGTCGACACTTCGTAGTCGAAACCCGAGATGGTCAGCCCGTCCTCGGTGCCGGTGAGTAGCACGCCGGCCAGGACCGGCACCGTCGGCCGGCTCGGCAGGTTACGTGCGACCCAGGCCACCGCGTCGGCGAAGTCTTCCCGCACCAGGCGGAATTTCAAGTCGGAGCCAACCGTCGTCGTCGCCACGTCCATAGTGTCCCTTCATCACCGCACCAACCCCGACCAGCGCTCACTGCAGTGTGCTGGGCACTGGCAAGCGTGATCTGTGAGCGACAGCCGCTGAACGGCAGTCAGAAGAACAACCGTAGAGCGTCGGGCGCCAACTTGAAAGCTAAACGATTCGGGTGACAAGGCCGTGACGAGCGCGAGTCGGTGTGGCTGTGTAGGAGCTGTTCCCCAAGCCTGTCTTCATGTAAGGAAATTGAGTAGAGAGAACAGCAACAGTAATAGGGCCTGTGCAACCTGTGGATTACAGCGATGACGCCCTGCTGGGATGCGGTCGGGGTATGTGGATCACCTGTGCAGTGGTGAATGCCAATTTGGGCGCCGGTGTGTACAGCCTGATGTTGTCCACGACGATCCCGGGGATTCGGTGGTGCCGGGGGATGTTGTCCACAGTTGTGTGCACAACATGGGGATGTGGCCACTGATACGAGTGTTACTAAAGTTTTTTGTGTAAGACAGCCGGCGAACGCGGGATTTCAGCGCTTGGAGCGCTGGCGGATCCGGGTGGTGAGCTCCTTGACGTGATCGAACACCTCACGCCGGTGGGCCATTTCACCGCGGATCTTCTTCTCCGCATACATGACGGTCGTGTGATCCCGGCCGAATGCCTGCCCGATCTTGGGCAGTGAGAGGTCGGTGAGTTCACGGCAGAGATACATAGCGATCTGGCGGGACTGGGCCAGAGCGCGGGTCTTACCTGGCCCGCGGAGTTCCTCGACGCTGATGTCGAAGTACTCGGCGGTGGCAGCCATGATGGCCGCGGTACTGATCTGCATGGTGCTGGCATCGGATATCAGATCGCGCAACACGATTTCGGCCAGAGACTTGTCGATCGGTGTTTTGTTCAGCGAGGCGAAGGCGGTGACCCGGATCAGGGCGCCCTCGAGTTCGCGGATGTTGCGTTCGATGCTGCTCGCGATCAGTTCCAGGACGTCGTCGGGCACGTCGAGCCGTTCCATCTGCGCTTTCTTACGCAGGATGGCGATGCGGGTCTCCAACTCCGGCGGTTGGACATCGGTGATCAGACCCCATTCGAAGCGAGTCCGTAGCCGGTCCTCGAGGGTGGCCAGCTGTTTGGGCGGCCGATCGGAGGAGATGACGATCTGCTTGTTGGCGTTGTGCAACGTGTTGAAGGTATGGAAGAACTCCTCCTGGATGCCTTCCTTGCCTTCGATGAACTGGATGTCATCGACCAACAGCACGTCGATATCGCGGTAGCTGCGCTTGAACGCGACCTTGCGATCGTCACGCAGTGAGTTGATGAAGTCGTTGGTGAACTCTTCGGTGGAGACGTACTTCACCCGCATACCCGGAAAGAGTCGTTGGGCATAGTTGCCGGCCGCGTGCAGCAGGTGAGTCTTGCCGAGGCCGGATTCACCCCAGATGAACAGCGGGTTGTAGGCCCGGGCGGGCGCCTCGGCGATTGCTAGCGCGGCGGCGTGAGCAAACCGGTTGGAGGCACCGATGACGAACGTGTCAAAGGTGTAGCGCCGGTTGAGGCTGATGCCGGGAGCTTCCGCGGACGGATTGCTACGCGGCCGATCGATGAAATAGCTCGGCCAGGTCTCGTGCGCGCTGGCCAACGCCTCGCGGTCTTCGTCGACCTCGTCGAGTTCGTGCTCGACGGCGGTGGGCTCGGCGGTGGGTGGTTCGTCGTCGGATTGGTCCGCGGGCGGGGCGATACGGACCCCGAGCTCGACGCGCTGGCCGAGGCGCCGGCTAAGCGCGTCGACGATCTGGGTGCGCAGGTGGCGTTCGATCTCGTTCTGGACGAAGCTGCTCGGGACCGAGAGCAATGCGAAACCTTCAGCGATGGTCAGCGGCTGGACCAGCTTTAACCAGGCACGTTGCTGAGGAGTGAGCGGAGAGTCGGGGACCGAGCCATTGCCCGGGCGGGAGTCGCGAATACCGTCGCCGTTGAGCTCGGCGACGACGGAACTCCACACCGTGGCGAATGCTGAACCGGGATCATCGGTCAACGACAGATCCCCCTGGTCCGCAGGTCGGCAACAAACAAGTCAGACGCCGAAAAAACTGTCCACAAAGTTATCCACAGGTGTGGACAGGACAGTCGTTCGTGTCTCGCAGCATATCGGCGCAGGGTGTCGGGTCGGCGGCCAATCCGGTCAATCGGTGATGTCTGGATTGTCCGCTGCCCCGTGCCCCCACAACTGATGATCGCGTGCCGCCTCGGCTGAAGCGGCTTTGGCAGAAGCTAACAGTTTTCCCGGCAGGTGCCAACCGTTCTGCAACATTGCGATCACGGCGATTTCGGCTCTGCGCTGCGGCGCGTGACGGTTGAGACGGCAGTAAATTCGTGCGCAGATTGGGCGGCTGTATGACGCGGTTTGACCAGGCGAAGTGACGTCAGTACCCTCGAACAGTCGCCCGAACGTAGGCGACACGGCTGCGACCGGGTTTCCGGGACTGCGCCGGTTACGAGCGAGACCAGAGCTTACCAACGGCAGTCGCGTTCGTCCGGGTACACCACAGGTGTGTGCACCGGTCGGGCACTGCCAGACGCAACAAGGAGAGACAGCCGTGGCCAAGGGCAAGCGGACCTTCCAGCCGAACAACCGGCGCCGGGCGCGGGTTCATGGTTTCCGGCTGCGCATGCGCACTCGCGCCGGGCGCGCCATCGTGACAGGCCGGCGCCGCAAGGGTCGTCGTTCACTGACCGCCTGATCCGTAGGATCTCGCGGCGTGCTGCCGGCCCAGTACCGGATGACACGGTCTGCGGAGTTCGGCGCCACAGTCAAGCATGGGGTACGAGCGGCGCAGGCCGACATCGTCGTGCATGCCCGACGGGAATCCGACGGTGGTCCACGAATAGGTTTGGTGGTCGCCAAGTCCGTGGGCTCAGCGGTGCAGCGTCACCAAGTCGCACGACGGCTCCGTCATATCGCTCGCACTGTGCTCCCGGAGCTTGATCCGCGGGAACGCATCGTGATCCGTGCCCTGCCAAGTAGCCGCACCGCGGTGTCCGCAAGGCTGGAGCAGCAGTTGCGCGCGGGTCTGCGTCGCACCCACGATCTGATGGAGAAGGGTCGATGAGTACATCCTCTTCGTCCGGCTCTTCGTCGGACTCGTCCTGGTTGGTCCGGCTGCGGAGCTTTCCGGTCCGCACACTGATCTTTGCGATCGAGTTGTACCGCCACACGATCTCTCCGATGCGGTTACCGACATGCCGGTTCACCCCCACCTGCAGTCAGTACGCGGTCGACGCGTTGACCGAGTACGGGTTGATCCGGGGGAGCTGGCTTACCGCTGCCCGACTGGCGAAGTGCGGGCCGTGGCATCGGGGAGGATGGGACCCGATACCCGAGCGGTGCCCGCAGGCACCCGGGACAAGTCTCGAACCTGACGGCAGGAGCGCGCATGTTTAATTGGTTCAGCCTCGACATCATCTATTACCCGGTGTCGGGCATCATGTGGCTTTGGTACCGGCTCTTTGCGTTCATCCTCGGGCCGTCGAACTTCTTTGCCTGGGCCCTGTCGGTGATGTTCCTGGTGTTCAGCCTGCGTGCCCTGCTGTACAAGCCGTTCGTGCGGCAGATTCGCACCACCCGCCAGATGCAGGAGCTGCAGCCCCAGATCAAGGCACTGCAGAAGAAGTATGGCAAGGACCGTCAGCGGATGGCCCTGGAGATGCAGAAGCTACAGCGCGAGCACGGCTTCAACCCGATCCTCGGCTGTCTGCCGATGCTCGCGCAGATCCCGGTGTTCCTCGGTCTCTACCACGTATTGCGCTCGTTCAACCGCACTCAGGGCGGCTTCGGCCAGCCTCAGTTGTCCCCGGAGCTGAACCGATCGCTGGGTAACTACGTGTTCAGTGCTGCCGACGTGGGCCATTTCTTGGACGCCAATCTCTTCGGTGCGCCCATCGGTGCGTTTATTACGCAGTCGAAGGGCCTTGACGCGTTCACCGAGTTCAGTCGACCGGCCGTGATCGCGGTGTCCGTCCCGCTGATGCTGCTGGCCGGCGTCGCCACCTACTTCAACAGCCGCGCGTCGGTGGCTCGGCAGAGTCCCGAGGCGGCGGCCAACCCACAGACCGCGATGATGAACAAGCTCGCGCTCTACGTCTTTCCGCTCGGCGTGGTTGTCGGCGGACCGTTCCTTCCGATCGCCATCATCATCTACTGGGTCTCCAACAACATCTGGACCTTCGCCCAGCAGCACATTGTGTTCGGCAGGATCGAGAAGGAAGAAGAAGCCAAAAAGGAAGAGGCGTTGGCGCGCCGTTCGGCGAATGCTCCCGCACCCGGAGTGAAGCCGACCAAGCCGAAGAAGTCGACGACGTCCACATCCGGCAGCACCAACGGTGCGTCGGCGGACGAAGGTGAGACTGAGCCAGCGGGTGTCGAGACCGACACCGATGCTGCTGCCGGCGACTCGACCGATGGGGGTACGGCCAGCCGTACACCGCGGCCGGGGGCGCGGCCCAAGAAACGTAAGCGTTGACCGGAGATCGCTCCGGTGGAAGAGGGAGAGACACATGGCGGAAGCAGACACCACAGAATTGACCGACCCTGACGTCGTGGTCGCTAAGACCGACGACCTCGAGGACCGCCTCGTCGCCGAAGGCGAGATTGCCGGCGACTATCTGGAAGAGCTGCTCGATCTGTTGGACTTCGATGGCGACATCGATCTGGACGTCGAGGGCAACCGGGCGATCGTGAGCATCGACGGTGGGGAAGATCTCGCGAAGCTCGTAGGCCGAAAGGGCGAGGTGCTCGACGCGCTTCAGGAGCTAACTCGGTTGGCCGTGCACCAGAAGACCGGTGAGCGTAGCCGCTTGATGCTCGATATCGCGAACTGGCGCCGTCGCCGCCGCGAGGAGCTCACTGCCCTTGGTGGCAAGGTGGCCCGTCGGGTGCTGGAGACTGGTGAGCGGGAAGAGTTGGCTCCGATGACGCCGTTTGAGCGCAAGATCGTGCATGACGCAGTTGCGGGCGTCAACGGTGTGCACAGCGAGAGCGAGGGCGTCGAGCCGTCGCGGCGCGTCGTCGTATTGAAGGACTGAAGTTACATCGATGTAGTTCGGTGTGCGGCTGCCCGATGACCGGAGGATGTTTCACGTGAAACATGGCGAAGCGCCACCACCTCCCGAGGCTGCCGAGCAGGTCTTCGGTGATCGTCTGGCCGTGGCGCATCGCTATGCCGATCTGCTCGCGGGTCCCGGGGTGGAGCGCGGGCTGATCGGACCCCGCGAGGTGGACCGAATCTGGGATCGCCACATCCTGAACAGCGCGGCGCTGGCGGAGCTGTTGGAGCCTGAGACGGCGGTTGTGGATATAGGTAGTGGCGCCGGACTGCCGGGGATACCACTGGCTATCCTGCGCCCGGATCTTCGAGTCACGCTGGTCGAGCCGATGCAGCGCCGGACCGACTTCCTGAATGATGCGGTGGCGGCGCTCGGGGTTTCGGTGACTGTGATTCGTGGCCGGGCCGAAGAGGCAGGTGTGCGAGCCCAAGCCGGCAACGCGGATGCAGTGGTCTCCCGGGCGGTGGCGGCGTTGGACAAACTCGCTCGATGGAGCCTTCCCTTGCTGCGACCCGGTGGGCGGATGCTCGCCCTGAAGGGCGAGCGAGCCGAGGAAGAGGTCGCTGATAGTCGTCGTGAAATGGCATCGTTAGGCGCAACCGATGTCGGAGTGGTGAGATGTGGCGTGAGCTATTTGGAGCCTCCCGCGACCGTGGTGATCGCGGTGTGCGGGGAGCGGCCAACCGGCCGCAGGCGGACCGTGCGAAGGTCGGAGAGAAGAGGACCATGACTGTCCCACCGAACGCCGATCCCGGGAAGGCCGGCGCCGATGTTTCACGTGAAACATGGCCGACGCCCGACGACTACGACACTCCCATAGGTGCCGCCGCAGAGCGCGCCATGAAGGTTCTGCACACCGTTGCCGGCCAGCTACCTCGCCCGCCGCACCGCCGCATCTTCACCGTTGCGAACCAGAAGGGCGGCGTCGGTAAGACGACGACGGCGGTGAACCTGGCCGCCGCACTCGCCGTGCAGGGTGTGAAGACGCTCGTGATCGATCTCGATCCACAGGGCAATGCCAGCACCGCGCTCGGCATCTCCGAGCGCCACTCCGGTACACCGTCGTCGTACGAGGTGCTCCTCGGGGAGATCCCCCTGCAGGCGGCGATCCGGCAGAGTCCGCACAGCGATCGGCTGTTCTGTGTGCCGGCCACCATCGACCTGGCCGGGGCCGAGATCGAACTCGTCAGCATGGTCGCCCGGGAGAATCGGCTGCGTACCGCACTGGCCGCGCTCGACGGCTCCGACTTCGATTACGTGTTCATCGACTGCCCGCCGTCGCTGGGTCTTCTCACGATCAACGCGCTCGTCGCCGCCCCGGAAGTCCTCATCCCGATCCAATGCGAGTACTACGCCCTGGAGGGTGTCTCGCAGCTGATGAACAACATCGAGATGGTCCGGGCGCACCTGAATCCTCAACTGAACGTCTCGACGGTCATCCTCACCATGTACGACGGACGCACCAAGCTGGCGGATCAGGTGGCCTCGGAGGTGCGCCGGTTCTTCGGTGACAAAGTCCTGAAAACCGTCATCCCGCGTAGCGTCAAGGTGTCCGAAGCGCCCGGCTACAGCATGACGATCATCGATTACGACCCCGGCTCGCGAGGGGCACTGAGTTATCTCGATGCGAGCCGGGAACTTTCCCAGCGAGCCACTCCGGCATCAGTGGAGGCACAGTCATGACACAGCCATCGCGACGCGCCAAGGGCGGTCTGGGTAGGGGACTGGCATCGCTCATTCCCACGGGTCCGGCCGACGGTGGACCCCGGATGGGCGAAGCGGCCGCCGATGTGGTCATCGGGGGTGGCGTGATCGACGCCGATGCGGTGGGCGCGGTGTACCGCGAGATCGACCCATCCGCGATCGAGCCGAACCCTCGTCAGCCCCGCCAGGTCTTCGATGAAGAGGCACTGGCGGAGCTGGTGCACTCGATCCGCGAGTTCGGCCTGATGCAGCCGATCGTCGTGCGCGAGGTGGCGGACGCAGCGCCGGGTGCGCCCCGCCGCTACCAGTTGGTTATGGGGGAGCGTCGGTGGCGGGCAGCTCAGCAGGCCGGGCTGGCCACCATTCCCGCGATCGTGCGAGAGACCGCCGAGGACAACCTTCTGCGCGACGCTCTCCTGGAGAACATCCACCGCGTCCAACTCAATCCACTGGAAGAGGCGGCGGCCTACCAGCAACTGCTGGACGAATTCGGCGTCACCCACGATGAACTGGCCGCCCGGATCGGGCGGTCCCGTCCGGTGATCAGCAACATGATTCGGCTGCTGCGGTTGCCGATCGCGGTCCAGCGCCGGGTCGCCGCGGGGGTGCTGTCGGCCGGTCATGCACGCGCGCTGCTGTCGCTGGAGGCCGGCCCGGAGGCACAGGAAGAACTCGCCGCGCGAATCATCGCTGAGGGATTGTCGGTCCGTGCCACCGAAGAAGCGGTCACGCTAGCCAACCGGAGCGAGACGAAGGCACCAACGCCGCCGCGCCGCAAGCCGATCCAGATGCCGGGCCTCCAGGATGTGGCCGAGCGGTTGTCGAGCACCTTCGACACCCGGGTGACGGTGAGCCTCGGCAAGCGCAAGGGCAAGATCGTCGTCGAGTTCGGCTCGGTCGATGATTTGCAACGCATCGTGAGCATGATGGACGGCCAAACCGGCTGAATTCGCCGACCCCACCGTACCGGCGAATTACGTCACTGTGACACTAACCTCGGGCAACGTTCGCTGTACTATCCCGATAGCTAGGAATTGCTCAGTGCATGAACCGATTTCGGATCCTCGGTCTTTTACAGGTGGTTGCCCGGCCCGCACTGGCAGGGGAGAGGTTGGCTCTCCTATTCTGGAGGAGCTGTTGTGCCCGTCCGCACCGCGTGAAAGCCGGGGAGGCTAGTGTCTGTTCGCATCATGCCGCTGCGACTCGAGGCTTTCGAGCAGCTCCCCAAGCACGCCCGCCGATGCGTCTTCTGGGAAGTCGATCCCGCCACCCTGAGTAAGGGTGACTATCTTCCCGATCCCGAATTCGAGAAGGAAGCGTGGCTGTCGATGGTCATGCTCGAGTGGGGATCGTGCGGGCAGGTCGCCGCGGTCGCATCCACCGACGGGACTGACGCCGACGCCGAAGAGTCGTGCCTGGGCTACATCCTCTACGCGCCGCCGGGCGCCGTGCCTCGGGCCCAGCGTTTCCCGACGGGTCCGGTGAGCGCCGACGCGGTCCTGCTGACATCGATGGGCACCGAGCCGGGGCAGGGGGAGGCGCTGACCCACTCCCTGGTCACTCACGTCGTGACCGAGCTCGTCCGGCGCGGCGTGCGTGCCTTGGAGGCGTTCGGCCGAACCGCGGAGTCCGCCGAACTGCTCGACCCCGATAACGTCGACCCTGCCATGCGCCCCGCTATCGAGGTCCTCGGAGACTGCTCCTTCGAGCAGTGCATGATCGACGCCGACATCCTCCTGGACGCCGGCTTCACCGTGGTGGCGCCGCACCGGTACTTCCCCCGGCTGCGCCTGGAGCTCGACAAGGGACTCGGCTGGAAGGCCGAGGTCGAGGCGGCGCTGGAGCGGTTGCTGGAGAGTGCGCAACTCCAGCAGCCGGTGGGCGTCGGCGCGTCGGTGCGTGGGTCGGCGAGTTAGAAGGCCGGCCGGGCCTGCTCGACCGAGAGCTCATGGGCGAGAAGCTCTGCGAAGGTGAACGTGCCCGTTGGGCGGTCGTTCTTACCTAGCAGGTAGAGGCGCTTCACCGCCGCCAGAATTCCTTCGGCGATGGAGTCACGCATCTGGGTGGTCACCAGCATGCTCCGGTCCCGCGGGTTGGTGATGTAGCCGACGTCGACCTGGACGGTGGGCATCCTGGTGAGCCGCAGCAGATCCCAGGTCCGGCCGTGCGTACGGCAGTCACGTAACCCGGTGCGCGCCACGACTTCTCGCTGAATGAAGTCGGCGAGGTTGCGGCCGATCGTCGACACCGAACCGTGCGAGCTGCCGAAGTAGAACGACGCGACGCCGTTGGCTGACGGACTGGCCTGGGTTTCACAACGCAGACTGATCATCAGGTCGGCGCCGACGGTGTTGGCGGTAGACGCCCGTTCGGCGTCAGCGGGGCTGCGATTGGAGGGCCGGGACAGGAACGTCTCCATGCCGATGGCCGTCATTCGGCCTTCCAGCCGAGATGCCAAGTCCCACAAGATGTCTGCCTCGCTGATCGGCCCCTCGGGGCCGTGTGTGATCAGTCCGTGGTCGCTTCCGCCGCGGCCCGGATCGATGATGATCCGTTTGCCGGACAGCCGGGGACCGGAGCGCCGCACCAGCTCTTCTTCGCGAATCGCGTGCAGCGAGCCGCCGGTCACCCGCGAACCGAGAAAGTACAAGGAGCGCAACGTTTCCGGGCCACAGATGCCGTCGGCGGCCAGACCATACTCGCGCTGATAGGACATCAGCGCGTTGTGTGTCTGCAGCCCGAAGTAGCCGTCAACCAGAGCGGTGTAGAAACCCAGCTCTTGCAGTTTGGACTGCAGCGTGGCCACGTCGTCGCCATACATGGGGGCACCGAACTGGTGAACCAGTGTCCGGGCGCCGAGCCGGTAGGAGGCTTCCTTGAGCGCGCGGTAGGTGGCCTCGCCGACGATGCCGTCGACGATGAGGCCACGGCGCTGCTGGAAGGCCCGCACCGCATCGTCGAGTTCGGCGTCGAACAGGTCGGCGGCCACGTGCCGGCCGGTGGTGAGGTTCTCGTCGGGATTGTCGAGCAGCCCCAGTGTGGCAAGGGTTGCCCTGATCTCGACGACCGCACTGGTGCGGTCACCGAGACGGAGGACGTCACCTCGGCCGTTCCGGTGCCAGGAGGCGTCGCCTCCGGCACCGGGGCTGAGACTCGACATACTGGGCCCTTCGGTCGCCGTGGTCAGCTGGTGTCAATGCGGCTGACGATTGCACACAGGCTAGGAAGTATTCTCGCAGAAGCCAGCGCCATTCCGGAAAACGGCAAGCGAAGCCGCTGGTAACGGAATCGTCTCGGTCCCCGTGGTTCCGGTTGCCCGGCTCGGTGAGTCAGCGGGGCAGCGGCCGCGCAGCGTCGGTCTAGACGACGTCGGCGATCTCGCGGAGCAGGGCAGCCTTGCCCTTGGCTCCGACGATCCGCTTCACCGGCTGCCCGTCCTTGAACAGGATCAGGGTGGGAATCGAAACCACCTGGAAATCACGCGCCGTCGCGGGATTGGCGTCGACGTCGAGCTTGGCGACGGTCAGTGCGCCGGCCTTCTCGGTGGCGATCTCCTCGAGCACCGGGGCGACCATCCGGCACGGGCCACACCAGGTTGCCCAAAAGTCAACCAGCACAGGGGTATTGCTCGACAAGACGTCCTGTGCGAAGGAGTCGTCGGAAACCGTCACGGTTGCGCCGCCGTCGCTCATTGCTGTGCTCCAATCATCTCGGTGGTTCCGGTCGCGCCGGAGTCGTGTGCCTCGGCGAGCCAGCGCTCGGCGTCGATCGCAGCCGAACAGCCCATGCCCGCCGCGGTGATGGCCTGGCGATAGGTGTGGTCGACGAGGTCTCCGGCGGCGAACACGCCGTCCACCGACGTCGCGGTGGTGCGGCCCCGCACGACGACATAGCCCTCGGAGTCGAGCTCCACGGCCCCGCGAACCAGTTGCGAGCGCGGGTCGTGGCCGATCGCGACGAACACGCCGGTCACGGCCAGCGTGGACGCCTCGCCGGTGATCGTGTTGCGGATCCGCAGGCCGGTGACGGTCTTGTCGCCTTCGACGGCGTCGACCGCGGTGTTGGTCAGGAACTTGATCTTGTCGTTCTCCCGGGCCCGCTCGAGCATGATCTTGGACGCGCGGAACTCGTCGCGTCGGTGCACCAGGGTCACGCTGCGCGCGAAGCGGGTCAGGAAAGTGGCTTCTTCCATCGCGGAGTCACCGCCGCCGATAACGGCAATGTCCTGGTCCTTGAAGAAGAACCCGTCACAGGTCGCGCAGGCGCTCACGCCGCGGCCCAGCAGCTCCTGCTCGCCGGGTACGCCCAGGTAACGCGCGGCAGCGCCCATCGCGAGGATGACCGCGCGGGCCAGGTGGGTCTCGCCGTCGCCGGTGACCACCTTCTTGACGGGGCCGTCGAGCTCGACGGCTTCGACGTCTTCCATCCGCAGGTCGGCACCGAAGCGCAGCGCCTGCTCCCGCATCTCATCCATCAGCTCCGGGCCGGTGATGCCCGACCGGAAGCCAGGGAAGTTCTCCACCTCGGTGGTGGTCATCAATGCGCCGCCGAAGGACGTGCCTTCGAAGACCAGGGGCTGCAGCTGAGCACGTGCGGTGTAGATGGCCGCGGTGTAGCCGGCCGGACCCGATCCGATCACGATCACGTCATGAACTGGGTTGGCGCTCATACCAGCCTTTCTGCTCCGGTCCCGCTGCCACGGGCAAGGGGCCTGTGGTCGGGTGCCTGTAGGACACCTGGTCAAACACCAGCGTAGGCGGCGCTGTTCCCGGCCGTGAACTATGGGCGGCGCACGGCCGTGTCGGCGATCTTCGCGGTGTCGACGGCGCTGCAGTTCGGTGCGACGGCCACCCCGACGAGCTCGTCGGGGCGGTCGCCGGGCAGCACGAGCACGACCGCGGCGCGACCGTCGATCTGGACCTGTTCAGCGCCCAGAACCTGGATCGAGCCGGGGTAGCCCAGGCCGCTGAGGCAGGACGCCCGCCGCCGAGGATCGGCCAGCGGGCCGAAGTCGGGGCTGCGGGCGACCAGCGCGGCCAACTCCCGGCCGGACACCGGAAAGGTCGGCGTAACTGTGATGAGACTCGCGCTGGTCAGCGTGCTGGCGGCCGGCTCGGGGGAGCGCAGCAGCGCGGTGGTGCCGACACCGATCGCCGCGACGACCGCCAGTGCTCCGGCGGCCGCCGCGACCAGCCGGCCGGTGTGCGGCGCCGGGTGCCGGGTATGCGTGGCGGCGCCGGCGTGGTGTCCCGGGGCGACGGTGTGCGGCCCGGCGTCGGCGGGGGTGGGCTCCACGCCCACCAGTGTGCCGTCCCGGAGGTTCCGGTAGTCGGGTTCGGTCCGCTGTCTGTCAGGCGACCACCGCCGCGGTATCGGTGTGCAGCGGTGCCAGTAGTACGGCCAACCGGGCTCTGGCCCGCGCGCAGCGGCTCTTCACCGTCCCCTCGGCGATGCCCAGCAGGACCGCGGCGTCGGCCACCGAATAGCCCTGCATGTCCACCGCCACTACGGCGGCGCGCTGTTCGACCGACAGCCGCATCAGGGCTCGGCGCACCACCAGCGTCGTCTCCACCTCACGGGTGCGGTCGGCCACGGCCGCGTCGTCGCTCAGCGGTTCGACCGGCCGGTGGCGATCCCGGCGCAGGCGATCCAGGCAGGCGTTGACGACGATTCGGTGCAGCCAGCTGCCGACGGCGGCGTCGTGCCGGAAGGCGGAGGCGCCGCGGTGGGCGGCAAGCATGGCGTCCTGCACGGCGTCTGCGGCGTCTTCCGGGTGACCGGTGGTCTGCCAGGCCAGCCGGTAGAGCCGTCGGTGGTGCCGGTGGAACAGTTCGGCGAATGCGTCCCCGTCGCCGGCGACGTGGGCGGCCAGCAGCTCGGAGTCGCTGCGGAGACGGTCCGGGATGGGGAAGCTGGCCACCGGCCGGACAGTATTGAAACCGCCGCAGCAGGGCACTTCACCCGCGCCGCAGCCTGTTAGGAAGCGGCCTTGACGGTAAGCCCGGAGATCTCGGTGCGGTTCTTCCCATCGGTGGTCCCCATCGTGGAGATCCACACGACCAGATAGGACGTCGGCGTGGTGGCGTTGACGTTGATCGTGTTCGCGCCCGGCTGGAGCGTGGTGGGCTGGGTCAGCGCGGTGGTGTCCTCGAGGGTGGCCGGATTGGCCGTCGCGGACGCGCGGATCTGCACCTGGGTGCCGGTGCTGGGCACGGTCAGCGAGACGCTGCCCACGGTCGTCGGCTGCGGCAACTGCAGCAGCAGGCCCACGCCGTTCTTGAAGTTCGGGAACGGATTCGGGTCGGTGTAGGTGTCCGTCGACCAGCCGGTACCGGGTCCACCGGTCAGCGCGAGGTCGGCCTTGTCTGGGTTGTCGGCTCCACCCTGGGGCGAAAAGACAGTTGCCTTAACGGGTTTCACGGTCCCACCGGACGGCGCTGCGGCGCTGCTCTGCGACGCCGACGGATTGAGCCCCAACTGATCGCCCTTGAGCCCGCCGCCGACGTCACCGAAGACGCTGCTCAGCACCGAGGCCAGCACGATCAGCGCGACTATGAGGACCGTGGCGCCGACCCCAATGCCGATGAGCAGGTTGCGCCGCCGCCTGGCCTGCGCCTCGGGATCGTGCTCGGTGAGAGCAGGTGCCGAACCCGGGTTGGCGGTCGCGACCGGTTCGAGCAGTTCGGTGCGGTCGGCCAGTGCGGTCGCCTGCTGCAGCAGATTCAACAGCGTTGGGGCGGTGCGAATGCCACCGTCCACCTGGACCGAGCGGGCGGCGGCCGCAGAGATCTGGAAGGGGATCTCGCGGTTGACGGCTCGGGGTTCGAGCGGTTCACCGGCCGGGTCGGTCTCGGCGGCCGGCAGCCCACTGGGCACCCCTGCCTCCGGCAGCGGCCAGCGATCCACCAGTAGCGCGTACAACGTGGCGCCGATACCGCGGATGTCGGCTTCGGGGGTGGCGTCGGGCATGGTCGCCGGGAAGGCCAGCGCCACATCGCCTTCGATGCTCACCCGCACTCGGCTGGGGTGGTCGATCGACAACGCGACACCGGATTGATGCGCGGCGTCGGCGGCCGCCGCCAGCGACTGGACGGCGCGTGCCCCGCCGATCGGGGAGGGCGAGGTGTCGGCGACTTCCTTCAACGAGCCGCCGCGGATCCACTCCGAGACCACCAGGCCACCGGCGCCGGTATTGGCGACATCGAGTACGCGGGCCACACCGGGTCGCTCGATGCGGCTCAATCGCAGTGTGCGGGAGAGGATTTCCTGCACCTGCCCGTCCGGCATTGTGCCGTCGGGATCGACGAAGGTCAGTGCGACCTGCCGGTCGAGCGCGGTGTCCAGCGCCTGCCAGAACTGCAGGCCGGGAGGGCCACCGTGGAACACCAGCAAGCGATAGCGTCCGCCGGCGATACTGGCCCCGGGCATCAGATGGGCCTCATCGTCGGCGGCGGCGGACACTTCCATCGCCGGCTCCCGCGGGGAATCGAAGGCCATCGGCTCACGGGTCGGGTCGCCGGCGAAGTCCGCGTTCGGTCGCCGCGGCGGTACCGAAGTCAGTCCCCGGGTCGCTTCGCTCCTGCCCTCCGACGGGGCCACGGTGCCGACCTCGACCTCGTCCGGCACATCCGGCTGGAAATCGTCGGCGGCCTGCCGCGGGATCTTCGTGGTGGCGTCGCCGGGCTGGTCGACCGGAGGCATGCCCGAGGGTTGGTCGTTCACCTCCGGTCCTTTCCCCGTCGCTGCTCCGGTCACGTCCACCGAAGCGTCGTACCGCAGGGGCCGGTGCCCGGCAGCGGCCGAATTCCTGTGCTCAGGGTACGGGACCGCTGTCACCGGCTGGGGCCGGTCGAGCGCAACCGTTCCGGTGGCCGCGACCGGTGGCGTACGGATGATGCGCCGTTTCATTGCACGCCAGGCCGCAACCGCGTCGGGTACCCGCGCGGCGAGCATCACCGCGACCAGGATCGGGCCCATGATCAGGCCGAGCACCAGCAGGCGCAGTAGCGAACCGGCGCCGCCGGCGTGCTCGGTCAGCGACTGCAGGCCCAATAGCCGGTCGGCGACGTAACCGATCAGTCCGGCCAGCAACGACGCGGCCGTGGTGACCAGGATCGTGCGGATCACGTCGAGGTCGAGCAGCCGCCCGCGCTGCGGTTTCAACGTGCGGTGCAGCAGCACGTAGCCGAGTACCGCGCCGGCCAGGAAACCGAGGCCGTTGGCGAGCCCCAGATAGCCGGCGACCAGTTCCTTGTCGTCGGTCAGGTGCGGGGCCAGCAGTGAGGCGGCGATTTTCACCACCGTGATCGCGATGATGATGAGGATCGGCGTCCACGGTTGTTCGCGGGCGTAGAACACCCGCAGCTGCAACAACACCAGCGCGTAGGGGACCAGCGTGAACGACGACAGCGTGATCGCCATGCCCAAGTAGTTGGCGTCGACCTCGCCGAAATTGCCGTACGCGAACAGCGCGCTGCCGATCGCCGGACCCCCGACGGTCATCAGCGCGACGATCGGGATCAGGGTCACCATCGTCAGGCGGGTGGCCAGGGACAGGTCGGCCAACACGGCCCGGGTGTCGTCGGCGGCGGCGTTGCGGCTCAGCCGCGGCATCACCACCGTCAGCACGGTGACGCCGATCATCCCGAACGGCAGCTGCAGCACCAGCCAGGTGTAGGCGTAGATCGCCGGGCCCGAAGCGGCTGCGGTACTGGCGATCTGGTTGCCGACGATCAGGCCGACCTGGCTGATCAGCACATAGAGCACCATGGCGGCGGCCATCGCCCCGAATCGCTTGAGCCGGTCGTCGATGCCCCACAACGGTCGCAGGCTGATCCGCTCGGCGCGGATCGCGACCAGGAGCACGGCCGCCTGGGCCACCACACCCAGGGTGGTTCCGACACCGAGCACCAGCAGCTTGGCGTTGCCCATCTCCACGGGGTCCACCGAAAGCGGTCCCGGCACAATCACATAGAGACACAGCGTGGCGATCGCGACGACATTGTTGATCACCGGCGCCCAGGCCGGCGGTCCGAACACATTGCGGTTGTTCAGGATCGCCATGAACACCGAGGACAGACCGTAGAAGATCACCTGCGGCAGCAGCAGGTACGCGAACGCGATGGTCAGCGACTCGTTGACCTGTGGGTCACGGCCCAGCATCAGCCGCACCAGCAGCGGACCCGCAGCCACGGACACGACGGTGGCCGCCAGCAGCAGCGCGGTGGCCAGGGTGACCAGCCGGCGCACGAACGCCTCACCGCCGTCGGGGTCGTCGCGCTCGGCGCGCGCCAGCACCGGGACGAAGATGGCGGTGAACGTCGCCTCCAACACCAGTGCGGCGATCATGTTCGGCAGCTGGTTGGCGACAGTGAACGCACTGGACAGTGCGGCGCCCAGGATGGCGGCGAGCAGGACGATTCGGATGAAGCCGGTGATCCGGCTGACCAGTGTCGCCAGTGCCATGCCCCAGGAGCGTGACACCACCGCGGCGTCGGACAGTTCGGCGCGCACGGCGCGGCTGCGGGCACCCGGCCGGACGTAGGCAACCGGCCGGCGGGGCGGGGGTGTCATTCGGTGCCGCCGGTGGCTTCGGCGCGGCGCGGTCGGTCCAGGTCGGCGGGGTCGGGCTGGCCGCGGAAGCGGTGGTAGAGCCGGCGCCCCACGAGCAGCGCGAGCACTGTGCCGCCGGCCAGCGTGATGGCGAAGAGCACCTTGCCGTAGGCATTGGAATGCACCGACAGCCGAACCGGCTCGCCAAGTTGCAGCCCATCGGGGGTGCGCAGGCTGACGTCGACGGCGACCCGCTGGGTGAAGTGCACCTCGATGGGCACCCGCAGCGGCAGGTACCCCGGCGGCACCTGCTGTTCACCGAGGTCGGTGACCGTCATACCGGGTGGGGCGTCGACCTGCAGTCGAACCCGGATCGGGACGGCAAGGTCGTTCCGCACCGCCAGCGGGAGTGGACTGTGTTCGGTGGCCAGGGTGTACGAGCCGCCTGGGTTGACGATCGTTACCGCACCGAACAGGTCGTCGATGGTCGTGCCCACCACCGCCAGCCGGCGGCGGGCCAGATCGTTACGGCTGTCCGGCGGTTCGGTCTGGCTCAGGCTGCGCAGCATGTCCTCGCGCAGCGGCGCGGTGTACTGCGGGCCGGTCAGCCCGGTACGCGGGTCGGTGGTCAGCGCCGCTGTGAGGCCCCACAGCCGGCCGATCTGCCTGCTGATGGTCGCCACGACGTCGTCGTCGAACCGGCCCCGGGCCTCACCAGGAAGGCCGGCGCCGGGGCGCTGGTCGGCCACCGCGGCGGACTGGTTGATCACCCCGTCCAGCGGGCGCGGCACCGCCAGCCCGGAGCGGATCGTGGTGGCCAGCGCCGTGAGCATCGCCGCGGCGTCGTCGGGTTGCGGGCTCCACGTCATCGGCGGCACCAGGATTTGGTCGCGCGGTTCCGCGGCCGGTTGCAGCGCCCGCCACAGCATCGAGCCGATCGCATCCTGCCGGCGCGCGACGGTCGAGTCGTGGCTCAGCGGCACGCTCAGCGACGAATCCACGTAGGTCGGCGTTTCGGGGTCGGTGCCGACGGCGGCCAGAGCGGCGCCCACAGCCGGATCGAACGGCGCGATGACGACCTGCGGTGAGAGCCGCCGGGCGGTGACGTCGGCGATCATCTGCTCACCGGTCGTGGAGTTTTGAGCGGTGCAGTCGGCCGCGGCCAGCGCGACGGTCGAGCCCTGCCCGTTGAGGAGGGCCACCGCGCCCGGCGTCAGGGGCCCGTCACCGAAGATGGTGGCTCCACGCACCGAGGTGACGCCGAGGATCTGGTCGAGGATGTCGCCGGCGCTGGCCGTCGCGGCGGTGTTGAGGCCGGCGTCGCCGACTCGTTGCAGGGCATCGAGATCGGCCTGCGCGTACGGTGTCGGCGCCACGCACATCCGCTTGGCCAGCGCGCGCAGTTTGTCCAGCCACGCCACGGCTGCCGCCTGCCCGGTGCCCGGATGCGACGCCGGGCCCAGCCCGTCGGCGGAGTCGGCGACCACATATCCCGCCGTCATGGCATTGACGGTGACCAACAGGTCCGGGTCGACCGCCAGGCACAGCGCGCGGGTCACCTCACCACCGGGATCGACGGCGGCACTGGTGGCGAAGTCGACCGCGGACACAAGGGTGTCCAGGCGCCCACCGGGAGCCAGCGACACGGCGAGGTCGTCGTTCATCAACCGCACCGGCGTGGTGCCGCCGGGCACGCCCGGAGCCAACCGGGGCTGGTCGGCCACCGGCCACAGCATCGTCACGGCCACCGGTTTGCTGGTGTCGGGCGCGACGACGGCGGTCAGCGGGTCGCCGGTGGTGCTGGCCGGGTCGGGCGGCACACCGAGGACCGGAAGGAGGAAGCGCGCGTCGTCGAGCCGGGCGGCGTCGCCGTAGTCGGGCGTGCCGTTGACGTTGACCAGCAGCGGGTACACGCCGGGCTGCTCGATACCCAGGGAGGGTCCGCTAGCGGAGCGGATCGGATAGGTAAAGGTGAAGCCGACGGCTTGGCCGCGCTGGATCTGGGGAGAGATGTCGGTGAACTCGCCGACGGGCTGGTACTGGTCGTTGGCCCCGCCCAGATTGGTTCGCAACCCGGCCGAGGACGTCACCGCGGCAGCGTGTTCGAGGCGGGCCACGACGTCGCGGACCGGCCGGTCGCCGACGTTGGTGATTGTGCCGGTGACGGTGACGGTGGGTTCGCTGGTGGTCGTGACCAGGTCGGGGGTGACGGTGTCGAGGCGCACCCGCAGGAACTGCGTCGAGCCCGGTTCACCGGCCGCCGCGGGTGCGGCGTTCGTGGGCATTGCGAGCAGAGCGAGCAAACCGAGGATCAGCACGATCCGGGGCAGACCGCCGACCCGCCTCGGCATCGTCACGTCCCCGGTCCGCAGCCGTTCGTCCGCGGACCTGACTGACGCGGCCCGCCCTCGTCGGAGCGACGGTTGCGGGTGTGTGAATGCGTTTGCGGTCGCCGGCGGGGAGTCGTGCGGGGCAGCGGCGGCAGGGCCGACTTGCCGTCGCTCTGCAGCAGTTCGATCAGCTCACCGGCAACCTCGGCGAGCCGGCGCTCGTCGGCGTAGGCCAGCCGCTTCGGCAATTCCTGAAGAGGCACCCAAGCGACCTCGGTAACCTCGACGTCTTCATCGGAGAGTTCGCCGCCGGAGAACTGCATGAGGTAGTGGTGAACGGTCTTGTGGACGCGCCGGCCCTCGGTCACGAACCAGTAATCGATGCTGCCGAGCGCGGCCAGCACACTGCCGCGGATCCCGGTTTCCTCGGCGACCTCACGGATCGCGGTCTCTTCGGCGGTCTCACCCTGCTCGATGTGCCCTTTGGGCAGCGACCACAGCATCCGGCCGCGGCGATCCACCCGGCCGATCAGCGCCGCGACCTGGGTTTCGCGGGGGCCGTCGAGGCCGTCGATGACGAGGCCACCCGCCGACGTCTCGTGGACGGTCCGCAATCGGGTGGGGGCGCGGCGCGGGGAGCGGGGGCGATTGGGTTTGCCCGGCCGGGGCTTGGTGTTGTCACTTTTGGCGGCGGCGCTGGTGTCGGAGGCTTCCGGGGCTTGCGGGGCCCCGCCTTCGGCCGCGACGTGCTGCGGCGGACCGGCAGCGCGACGGCCACGGCGCCGACCCCGGCGCCGTCGTGGTTTGGCCTGTTCGCCGTCCGACACCCAAGCGATAGTAGCTGGCACGCCAGGGCGTTCCTGCCCGCACTCGCCGGGAGCGACCCACCGCTTGCATTGCCGGACGACTAGGCTCACGCCACGTGTCCGAAGCCACCCACGATGTCGAGCTGCTTGCCCGCGCCCTCGTCGAACTCAACCGACAGGGTGAGCTGCTGCGCGAGATCGGGGCGTTGTTCGCGGCGGCGGGCCATGAGCTCTACCTGGTCGGCGGCAGTGTGCGCGACGCCGTTCTGGGCCGGCTGACCACCGATCTGGACTTCACCACCGACGCCCGGCCCGAGGTCATTCAGCGGCTGGTGCGGTCGTGGGCGGACGCGCTGTGGGATACCGGCATCGACTTCGGCACGGTGGGCGTCGGCAAGGCCGGGCAGCGACTGGAGATCACGACCTTCCGGGCTGACAGCTACGACCAGGTGTCCCGTAATCCGCAGGTGCGTTACGGCGATCGCCTCGAGGACGACCTGGTTCGCCGCGACTTCACCGTCAACGCGATGGCGGTGCGTATCACCGCCGACGGCCCAGGCGACTTCATCGACCCACTCGGTGGGCTTGCGGCGTTGCGCAGCCGGATCATCGACACGCCGGCGCAGCCCGAGGTGTCCTTCGGTGACGACCCGCTGCGCATGCTGCGGGCCGCCCGGTTCGTCTCCCAGCTGCAGTTCACCGTCGCCGACCGGGTTCGACAGGCGATCGAGGCGATGGCCACGCAGCTGGAGCGCATCACCGTCGAGCGGGTCGCCGTCGAGTTGGACAAGCTGTTGTTGGGTGCTGACCCGGTCGCGGGTCTCGATCTGATGGTGCAGACCGGTATGGGCGACGTGGTGCTGCCCGAGATCGGCGGTATGCAGATGGCCATCGACGAGCATCACCAGCACAAGGACGTCTACCAGCATTCGCTGACCGTGCTGCGCCAGGCCATTGAACTGGAAGAGGCTGGAAGCCCGGATCTGGTCTTGCGGTGGGCGGCGATCCTGCACGACATCGGCAAGCCGGCCACCCGACGCCACGAGTCCGATGGCGGGGTGAGCTTCCACCACCACGAGGTGGTCGGCGCGAAGATGGTCCGCAAGCGGATGCGGGCGCTGAAGTACTCCAAGCAGATGGTCGACGACGTCTCCCAGCTGGTCTATCTGCACCTGCGGTTCCATGGCTATGGCGATGGCAAGTGGACCGATTCGGCGGTGCGCCGCTATGTCGCCGACGCCGGGCCGCTGCTGGCGCGGCTGCACAAGCTGGTCCGCGCGGACTGCACCACCCGCAACAAGCGACGGGCGGCGCGGCTGCAGGCCAACTACGACGAACTCGAGGCGCGGATCGCCGAGTTGGCCGCGAAGGAAGACCTGGCCCGCGTGCGTCCGGATCTGGACGGCAACGAGATCATGCGGCTGCTCGACATCCCGCCCGGCCCGCAGGTCGGCCAGGCGTGGAACTTCCTCAAGGAGCTTCGGCTGGATCGCGGCCCCCTCGACCATGACGAAGCCGTCGCCGAATTGCAGGCTTGGTGGAATCAGCGGAACGCACAGGGCACGTCCGGCGTCTGATCAGTCGTGGACTACTGCCTGGGACCCGGCGACGGTACCGCGGCGATGTACAGCGGACATCCCGGTGTGGACGTCGACGGGGACGGTGAACTCGACGGGGTGCAGCTCGATCTCGACGGTGACGGCGAGTTCGACGATGCGTTGGCCGACTTCGATGACGACGGCCTGGCCGACCATGCCGGCCTCGACCTCGACGACGACGGCACCGCCGGGCGCCTCTACACCGACGACGGCTCCGGGACGTGGACGCTGACGGCGGCCGGACCCGCCGCGCCACTGCGCTGGTTCGGTGTCGACGGTGTCGAGCACACGGCAAGCGGCGCAACAGATTTCGATGGTGACGGTCGTCTTGACCGGTTACTGGATGTCGACCGCGACGGGTTGGCCGATCGCGCTTTGCGCGCCGGCGTCGACGGCGGTTTCGACACCGGCTACGTCGACACCGACGGTGACGGCCAGTTCGACATCGTGCTGCTGGACAGTGATGGGGACGGCGCCGCCGACCAGGCCGGTACGCCCTAGCCGCTTCGGCCCAGGCCGGGCGGTCCGGCGAACGCCTGGGCGATCTCCAGCCAGCGGATCGCGTCCTGCCCCTGGGCGCGCACGTCGAGCTGGGCGCGCGCCCGCCGCTGGGTGACCAGACCGCAGAAATCCAGGGCCGAACCGCTGACCCGCTGGGCGGCGTCGTCGGGGCCCCAGGTCCACAGCCCGCCGTCGGGTGCGCTGAGTTCGACGCGGAACGGCTCGGCGGGCGGGGTCAGCCCGTGTACGCCGAACGCGAAGTCGCGGGTACGCACCCCGAGGTGGGCGATCGACTTCAGCCGGGCGGTGGGGGCGGGCTGTACGCCGAGGGCGTCGGCCACGTCGAGGCCGTGGGCCCAGGTCTCCATCATCCGCGCGGTCGCCATCGACGCCGCGCTCATCGGCGGTCCGAACCACAGCAACTTGCGGCCCTCGGGCACGGAGCGCAACGCGGTGTGCAGCTGACTGCGAGTCTGACGCCACTGCGCCAACAGGTCTGCCGGAGCTGTCGCAGCGAGGTCCGCAGCAGCGCTGTCGACGAAGCCCAACGGATCGGTGCTTGCAGCGCTCAGCACCTCTGCGAACGCCGGCTCGTCGAGTACCGAGGTCAACGCCACTCGGTCGGTCCACAACAGGTGCGCGATCTGGTGGGCGATGGTCCAGCCCGGTGCCGGCGTCGGGCGCGCCCAGCTCGCCGCATCCAGGGGGCCGACCAGCGCGTCGAGGGCCTCGCTCTCGTCACGCAGATCGTCGATGATCGGGTCCGCGGCGGCCATGGGCCAAACTCTAGAACTTCGGGGTGCGCCGTCGTCCCATAAATGCGTGCAGGGCGAGCCCCAGTAGGTAGACCACGGAGCCGGCCAGGGCCAGGCCCGGCGCGCGGCCGTCGGGCGGCATCACTGCCGCGGACGCGGTGGTCGCCAAGATGAACGACACCCAGAACAGTGAGTCCTGAACCGCGAACACATGTCCGCGCAGGGCGTCTTCCACGTCGATCTGCATGGCGGTGTCGGCGCACAGTTTGACCATCTGGCCGGCCAGCCCAAGCAGGAATCCACACGCGACCATGACCGCCAGCTGCAAGGTGGCGCCGGCCAGCTGCACGACCGCGGCGAACACCAGCGCGCCGTTGGCGGTGGCGTAGCGGCCCCACCGCTTGATCGCCGGCGGGGCCAGCACATTGGCCAGGAAGGAGCCGCCGCCGGTGGCGGCGACGAAGATGATGGCACTGCCGAAGCCGACGACGGTCTCGGTGTCGGTGTGCCGCACGATCACCAGCACCATCAGGGTGTTGATGCCGAACACCATGCGGTGGGCGGCCAGACCGGACAGGGTGGCCGCGACGGTCGGAGTGCTCAGCACGGTGCGCGCGCCGTAGAGCCAGCCGGTCGCCACGGCGTAGAACGCCGAGCCGTGGACGGCGCGTGCGCTGTCGTCCGGGCCGAGGACATGGCGGGGGAAACGCACCGACAGCACCAGCGCAATGGCCACCGGCAGCGCCACCGAGAAGATGATGGTGGCCGCGCCGGCGTCACCGGCACCGAACAACCACCGCGGCACCAACATGAAATTGGCGCCCAGAAACGTCGCGGTCGCGCCGGTCGCCGTGGCCACCGAGTTCATGGTTACGACCTGATCGCGCGGCACCACGTGCGGGAGCGCCGCCGACAGCCCCGACGTCACGAAACGGCTGAAGCCGTTGACGATCAGCGCGCCGCACAGCACGGCGAGGTCACTGGCACCCACCGCCAGCTGCACGCCGACGGCGATCACCAGCACCAGCCGGGCGAGGTTGGCCGCGACGAGCACCGCGCGGCGATCCCAGCGGTCCAGCATCGCCCCGGCGAACGGTCCGACGACCGAATAGGGCAGGAACAGCACCGCGAAGGCGCCGGCCACCGCCCACGGATCGGCGGCACGCTCGGGGTTGAACAGCAGTCCACCGGCGAGTCCGGCCTGGAACAGGCCGTCGCCAAACTGGCTCGCCGTCCGGAGCTCCAGCAGACGCCAGAACTCAGGCAGGCTGCGCACCGAACGCCAAAGCGAAGCGGATGCACGGGCGTCGACCATCAGCCCCACAGTACAAATATCCGGGCGTGCCCGTTCGCCACAGCGACCGGTGGGTGATGCCATGATGGTGGGGTGGCACAGCCCGAAGATCCCGAAGATTTCGTCGCGCCCGCGGCGAACCGGGTGCGCGCCGGGACCCTGCTGTTGGCCAACACCGACCTGTTGGAGCCTACGTTTCGGCGCAGCGTGATCTACGTCGTCGAGCACAACGACGGCGGCACCTTGGGCGTCGTGCTCAACCGGCCCAGCGAGACCGCGGTCTACAACGTGTTGCCCCAGTGGGCCAAACTCGCGTCCAAGCCCAAGACGATGTTCATCGGCGGCCCGGTCAAACGCGACGCCGCGCTGTGCCTGGGGACATTGCGGGTGGGTACCGATCCGCAGGGCATGCCCGGCCTTCGCCACGTCGCGGGCCGCATGGTGATGGTGGACCTCGACGCCGACCCCGACCTGATCGCCCCCGCCGTGGAGGGCGTGCGGGTCTTCGCCGGGTACTCCGGCTGGACGATCGGGCAGCTCGAGGGTGAGATCGAACGCGACGACTGGATTGTATTGTCGGCGTTGCCCTCTGATGTACTGGTCGAGCCGCGGGTCGATCTGTGGGCGAGGGTTCTGCGCCGTCAGCCGCTACCGCTGTCGCTGCTGGCCACCCACCCCATCGACGTCGGGCGCAACTGAGCCTCTCGAGGCCAGTGCCGCGCTCGGGCGACTATTTGCAGGACAGCGAGCAGCTGGCACAGCTACCTGCGCAGCTGGTTTCGGCTTCCCGGCGGGCGGCGTAGCGGGCGCCCTGCCACGAGCCGGCGGCCACCGTCCCTACCGCGCCGAGTACGCACACGACCAACGCCAACAGGCCGATGTGGGCGGGCGCCGTCAGGGCGACCGTCCCGCCGGCGGCCAGCATGACCGCAGCCGCCAGTTGGGTGGGGGCGACCGCCCGCAGAACCTGGCCGGTGACGTCGGAAGCCGCCGGCCGGGTCAGCGTCCACACGCCCGAAGCGCCGATCAATACGGCCAGGCACAGGCACACCACGCCGCCGATGAACATGCGGCCAGAATACGAGGCCGGGTTCAGCGCTGCGGAACGGGCTCCGCGCCGACGGCGACTGGGGCGGCTGCGGGGACTGCCGCCGGCACTCCGGGTGCCGCGGATGCCGAGGCGTCGGTCAGCGGGGCGGCGGCTGGGTCAGCAGCGGGTGCCGGCGGGGTGGCGGTCGGCGAGGTGACCCGGAAGCCGTTGACGATCGCGTCGGTGGCATCGGCGGTGGCGACGACCTGACTGGCAGCCGTCGTCACCGCCAGGGAGACGAGGTAGCGGTCGGTCCCGGAGGGCACGATGACCTGGCGGCGCGAGGTGTTCAGCGTCATGTCGTTCTCGCGGTACGTGCCCTCGATGATCGCCGAGGGGAATCCGCAGAATTCCGCCATCGAGGCGTCGGTGGTCTGCCAGTTGAACAACTGCTGGCTGTCGACGAAGCCGTGGCTGATGGCTTCCTTGGAATCGAACTCACCGACGAGCTTGTAGACCTTCAGCTGCGCGTTGGAGGTGTAGAGGCCGTCACCACCGACGCGGTCGGCGAGAACGGTGAACGCGTCGGGAACGTTGGGATCGGGAACCATGGTCCAGCCGCGCGGCATCGGCAGCACGATGCTGATCGCGGTGAAGCCCGCCGCCTTCTGCGGCTCCATCGCGACGCGCTTCTCCTTGAGGTAGTCGGCGAGCGTGCCGGTTGTCGCGGGCACGATCGTGTCCGGCGTGACGGCCGTCGCGACCGGTGCGGCCGCTGCAGGCACCTCACCGGAGGCGGTGGTGGCCGCTGGCGCCGCGACAGCGGAGGCCGCCTGCGGTACTGCCGTCACCGTTTCGGTGACGGTGGCCGGTGTGGGCGGAAGCGGAAGGATCGGATCGGCGGACGCGTTGGCGCCGGCAAACACGAGAACAGCGGCCGAGCCGGCCGCCGCACCACCAACTACTACCCGCCAGTTACGGGCAATCCTGATCATCGCAGCAGTCCTTTTCCAACGGTTGGGCCAGGTGAGACCCCGTGCCAGGCGCTGACTGTATCCCCGCGCCGGCGGCGCGGGGTAGGGCTGGAACAGAGCTGGGACCAAGCCCTGACCGCACTGCAACGCAACCGATATCGAGCTGTTGCCGGTGGTGCGACGGCCATCACAGTCGGAGCGGGTGGCATCGCTTGTCACAACGTCCGACGGGCTTCGACAAACGCCGTGGGCGCGGCTCCGAGCGGCCCTTATACCCTGTCTGCGTGACCGAATCATCCCCCGCCGCAGCGCAGAGCATCGTCGATCCCGAAGCCGACATGCCGCGGTTCCGGTACAACGCCGACCTGGCGGGGCGCATCGAGCGGTCCTGGCAGGACAACTGGCAGTCGTGGGGGACGTTCCACGTTCCCAACCCGGTCGGCACGCTGGCGCCCGCAGATTCCTCCGCGGTGCCCGAGGACAAGATGTTCGTCCAGGACATGTTCCCCTACCCGTCGGGGGAGGGATTGCACGTCGGTCACCCGCTCGGCTACATCGCCACTGACGTCTACGCCCGGTATTTCCGAATGACCGGCCGCAATGTGTTGCACGCGTTGGGGTTCGATGCCTTCGGCCTGCCCGCCGAGCAGTACGCGATCCAGACCGGTACCCATCCGAGGATCCGGACCGAGGCCAACATCGTCAACTTCCGTCGGCAACTGGGCCGGCTGGGTCTCGGGCACGACCAGCGCCGTAGCTTCTCCACCACTGATGTGGACTTCTATAAGTGGACACAGTGGATCTTCCTGCGGATCTACAACGCGTGGTTTGACCCGGCGCTGAACAAGGCCCGCCCCATCGACGAACTCGTGGCCGAGTTCGACAGCGGGGCAAGGACTCTCGACGACGGTAGACAGTGGTCCCAGCTGTCGGCGGGGGAGCGGTCCGACGTCGTGGACAGCTTCCGGTTGGTGTATCTGGCCGACTCGATGGTGAACTGGTGTCCCGGGTTGGGCACGGTCCTGGCCAACGAGGAGGTCACGTCGGAGGGGCGCAGCGATCGCGGCAACTTCCCGGTTTACCGTAAGCGGTTGCGGCAGTGGATGATGCGGATCACCGCCTACTCCGACCGGTTGCTCGAGGATCTCGATGTGCTGGATTGGCCGGACAAGGTCAAGGCTATGCAGCGCAACTGGATCGGACGCTCCACCGGCGCGTCGGTGTTATTCGACGCGGACGGCAACGACATCGAGGTGTTCACCACCCGGCCCGACACCCTGTTCGGCGCCACCTACCTAGTGTTGGCTCCCGAACACGACCTCGTCGACCGGCTGGTCGCCGCGCAGTGGCCCGACGGAGTGGATGCGCGGTGGACCTCCGGTGCGTCCACCCCGGCCGAGGCCGTGGCCGCCTACCGGCGCTCGATCGCGGCGAAGTCCGACCTGGAGCGCCAGGAGAGCAAGACCAAGACCGGGGTGTTCCTCGGCGCGTACGCGACCAATCCCGTGAACGGCCAACCCGTGCCGATCTTCATCGCCGACTACGTCCTCGCCGGTTACGGCACCGGAGCGATCATGGCAGTCCCCGCGCACGACCAGCGTGACTGGGAATTCGCCTCAGCGCTCGGCCTGCCGATTGTGGAGGTGATCTCCGGTGGTGACGTCTCTGAGGCGGCCTATGCCGGCGACGGTGTGCTGGTGAATTCGCAGTACCTGGACGGGTCGAGCGTGGCGGACGCCAAGGCGTTGATCACCGAGCGGCTCGAAGCCGACGGCCGGGGCTGGGCGCGAGTCGAATACAAGCTGCGCGACTGGCTGTTCGCCCGCCAACGCTACTGGGGTGAACCGTTTCCCATCGTCTACGACGCCGACGGCAGGGCACACCCATTGCCCGAATCCGTATTGCCGGTGGAGTTGCCCGAGATCGCCGACTACTCGCCGGTCATGTTCGACCCCGACGACGCGGACAGTGAACCGTCGCCACCGCTGAACAAGGCGACCGACTGGGTGCAGGTCGAGCTGGACCTCGGTGACGGCCTCAAGCCGTACACCCGCGACACCAACGTCATGCCGCAGTGGGCGGGCAGCTCCTGGTACGAGCTGCGCTACGCCGACCCGCACAATCCGGATGAGTTCTGCGCCAAGGAGAACGAGGCCTACTGGATGGGGCCGCGGCCAGCCGAGCACGGCGCCACCGATCCGGGCGGGGTGGACCTGTACGTCGGCGGCGTGGAACACGCCGTCCTGCACCTGCTGTATTCGCGGTTCTGGCACAAGGTGCTCTATGACCTGGGGGACGTCTCGTCGCGGGAGCCCTACCGCCGGTTGGTGAACCAGGGTTACATCCAGGCGTTCGCCTATACCGACTCCCGCGGTACCTACGTGCCGGCCGCCGACGTCGTCGAACGGGACGGCAAGTTCTTCCTGCCCGGGACCGAGGGCGACGGTCGCCCGGAAATAGAGGTCTTCCAGGAGTTCGGCAAGATCGGCAAGAGCCTGAAGAACTCGATCTCGCCGGACGAGATATGCGACAGCTACGGCGCCGACACCCTGCGGGTGTACGAGATGTCGATGGGCCCTCTCGAGGCGTCTCGGCCGTGGGCGACCAAGGACGTCGTCGGTGCGCATCGGTTCCTGCAGCGGGTGTGGCGCCTCGTGGTGGACGAGAGCACCGGCGCGGCAAGGGTTTCCGAGCATGAGGCACTCGACGAGGAGACGCTGCGGCTGCTGCACCGGACCATCGCCGGGGTCCGTGAGGACTATGCGGGTCTGCGCAACAACACCGCAGCGGCCAAGCTGATCGAGTACACCAATCACCTCACCAAGGAGGGTGTCAGCGCTCGGGCAGCGCTGGAGCCGCTGGTGTTGATGGTAGCCCCGCTCGCTCCGCACCTAGCCGAGGAACTCTGGCAGCGGCTCGGCCACGGTGAGTCGCTGGCCCACGGCCCGTTCCCGGTCGCCGACCCGCAGTACCTGGTGACCGACACCGTCGAATACCCGGTTCAGGTCAACGGCAAGGTCCGCGGCCACATCACCGTCGCCGCCGATACCGACAAGGCGAGCCTGGAAGCGGCCGCCCTGGCCGACGAGAAGGTGCAGGCGTTCCTCGCGGGGGCGACACCGAAAAAGGTGATCGTGGTCCCGGGCCGGTTGGTCAACCTCGTCGTGTAGCGATTCGGCGCATCAGCGCCGGCCGGTCGGGCGGAGCACCACCTGGTGGGTATGCCCGTCGGGCGGGGTGGCGATCACCTGTGCGACGGTCAGCGCCACGGTCTCGGCCGCCAGGAACTTCGCCGCGTCGTACTCCGCGCCCTCGTAGGCGATCAGTTCGCGCTGCATCTCGGTGTCGACCCGACCCGGGTGCACGGTGGTGACGCGCAGGTCGGGTTCGTCGGCCCGCAGCGAGTCGGCGAACGCCCGCTGGGCGAACTTGCTCGCCGAGTACGCAGCCAGTCCGGGAGAGACGTTCAGGCCGGCCCCGGAGTTGATGAAGACGACGTGACCGTGCGCCGCGCGCAGGGCCGGCAGCAGCGCCAGCGTCAGGGCCACCGGGCCGGTCACGTTCACCTCGAAGCACGCCCGCCACTGCTCGGGGACCGACTCGGCGAACCGGCCCGGATATCCCACCCCAGCGTTGTGGACAAGCACGTCGAGCTCGGCCAATGGTTCCGCGGCGGACTCGATGCTGTCGGGGTCGGTGAGGTCCAACGGCCAGGTCGTGGCGCCGAGGCGCTCGGCGAGGCTGTCGAGCCGCTTGGACGGGCGACCCGCGAGCAGCAGGGCGTGGGTAGGTGCCAGCGCCTCGGCGATCGCCGAACCGATGCCGCCGCCCGCGCCGGTGATCAGGGCCGTCCGTTGACCCGGGTCGCTTCGCTCCTGCCCGCTGGGTTTGGTCACCTGGTCGCTTCGCTCCTGCCCGCTGGGTTCCACGCACCCAACCCTACCGATCTGCGTTTCACCCCCGCGCGTCGCAGAATGAACCCGTGGCATACGACCCGAGCTTCGGACCGACGCAGCTGGCCGCCCGCGCGGCCTACCTTCTGCGCGGCAATGACTTGGGTGTGATGACCTCCGCCGCCCCGCTGCTGTATCCGCACATGTGGAGCTGGGACGCCGCCTTCGTCGCGGTGGGTCTGGCCCCGCTGAGCGTGGAGCGCGCAGTCGTCGAACTCGACACGCTGCTCTCGGCGCAGTGGTCCAACGGGATGATTCCGCACATCGTGTTCGCCAATGGTGTCGACGGGTACTTCCCCGGCCCGGCCCGCTGGGCCACCTCGGCGCTGGCAGCCAATGCCCCGCGCAACAGGCACACCTCCGGCATCACCCAGCCGCCCGTGCACGCGATCGCCGTGCAGCGCATCCTGGACCGCGCCCGTAGCCGGGGCCGGTCGACGCGGGCCGTGGCCGAGGCGTTCCTGGACCGGCGCTGGGCCGACCTGGTGCGCTGGCACCGCTGGCTTGCCGAGGCACGAGACCAGAACGAACGAGGCCGGATCACGCTGTACCACGGCTGGGAATCCGGCATGGACAATTCGCCGCGTTGGGATCCCGCGTACGCCAACGTCATTCCCGGCAATGTTCCGGAATACCAACGCGAAGACAACCACATCGTCACCGACGCGAGTCAGCGCCCGTCCGACACCGAGTATGACCGTTACCTGTGGCTGCTCGAGGAAATGAAATCCGTTCGCTACGACGATGATCTGCTTCCGAAGGTGATGAGCTTCGCCGTCGAGGACGTCTTCGTCTCGGCAATCTTCTCGGTGGCCTGCGACGTGCTGGCCAACATCGGCGAGGACTACAAACGGCCGCACGCCGACGTGCGTGACCTGTACTCCTGGGCGGAGCGGTTCCGCGTCGGCGTTGTCGAGACCACCGACGAAAGAACCGGGGCAGCAAGGGATTTCGATGTCCGCGGTGGAAAGTGGATCGCCACTGAGACAGCCGCGCAGTTCGCACCACTGCTGTGCGGCGGATTGCCGCACGACCGCGAGCGCGCGCTGCTGCGGATTCTGGAGGGCCCGCGCTTCTGCGGCCATCCCGACCTGAAGTACGCGTTGATCCCCTCGACGTCACCGGTGTCCAAGGATTTCCGGCCCCGCGAGTACTGGCGCGGCCCGGTTTGGCCGGTGCTGACGTGGTTGTTCTCCTGGGCTTTCGCCCGGCGCGGCTGGTCCGAGCGGTCCCTGCTGCTGCGCCGCGAGGGCCTGCGCCAGGCCAGCGACGGCACCTTCGCCGAGTACTACGAACCGTTTACCGGCGAGGCGTTGGGGAGCATGCAACAGTCCTGGACCGCGGCGGCCGTGCTGGACTGGCTGGGTTGATCCCCGAGTCGCTGCGCTCCTGCCCGCCGGGCGTTGATCCCCGAGTCGCTGCGCTCCTGCCCGCCGGGCGTTGATCCCCGAGTCGCTGCGCTCCTGCCCGCCGGGCGTTGATCCCCGAGTCGCGGCGCTCCTGCCCGCCGGGCGTTGAAGTGCGCTAGCTTTCGGCCTGTTCGGCCAGGCGCTCCAATGGGCGCAGTGCCTTGCTCAGGGTCTCGCGCTCCTCATCGTTGAGCTTGGACAGCATTGTGGCGAGATTCGCGCGGCGCACGGCCAGCGCCTCACGGTGCTGCACCAGCCCCTGCGGGGTGACTTCGACCAGGACGGCGCGCAGATCGGAAGGGTCGCGTGAGCGCTTGACCAGTCCGAGTTTCTCGAGCCGGCGGATGGCAACGGTCGTGGTCGGTGTGCGCACCCGTTCGCGGGCAGCCAATTCGGTCATCCGGATCGGGCCCTGGTCCAGCAGGGTCAGCAGGATCGACAGCTGCGCCAGGGTTAGGTCACCGCCGGCGGTGCCGGTCTTGGTGTCCCCCCGGCGCAGGACCGAAAACAACTTGGAGAGGACCCGCTGCAGGTCCGCAGAAAGGTCGGTGACCTGCGGCTCGGCCTCAATCATAGTTCGACAGTCTAACCGGTCGGTGCCCACCGACGACGATGTTGCAGCATTTGTTCACTGAGCAACTCAGAGGACCTGGGACAGGAACCGCTGCAACCGGTCGGTTTCGGCGGCGGTGAAGATCTGCTCCGGCGGCCCGTACTCGACAACCGCACCGTGGTCCATGAACACCACCGAATCGGCCGTCGAGCGGGCAAAGCCCATCTCGTGGGTGACCACCACCATCGTCATCCCGTCGGCGGCGAGTTCGGCCATCAGGGTCAGGATGCCCTTGACCAGCTCCGGGTCCAGCGTCGAGGTCGCCTCGTCGAAGAACATGACCTGCGGCGCCATCGCCAGTGCGCGGGCGATTGCAACCCGTTGTTGCTGTCCACCGGACAGGGTGGTGGGCCGCACATCGGCCTTGTGGCGCAGCCCAACTCGGTCGAGCTGGGCCAGAGCCAGCTCACGCGACTCATCGGCGGCCAGTCCTTTGAGCTTGCGCGGTGCCAGGGCGACGTTGTCGAGGACGCTGCGGTGTGGGAAGAGGTTGAACTGCTGGAACACCATGCCGATCCGCTGTCGAAGCCTGTCGGGATCGTCGCGCAGCACCGACTTTCCGTGCACCGCTTCGGCTCAAGACGAGGGCAAGTCGCCGAAGATGCCGCGGCGTTGCAGGTCGGTGATCAGCACGTCGGCCATCAGGTCGGCCCGGTCCGTACACGCCCGTCGGGCAAGTTCGGGCACGCCGTTGTGAATCGCCTTGTGCTCGATCTCGGCGAACGGCAGCAGCAGCGTGCGGATGCCGTCGTATTCGAGCCAGAACGTTCTGACGATAAGGCTGCGCGAGGCCGCGACGGCGGCGCGCAGGCGGGGTCCGGCATAGGCTGCGACGACGGCGGCGCGGTATCGCTCCGACCCGTGGAAGTAGGTGGGCGGATCGTCGGTGGTGCTTAGCATCTCGAAGATGGCGTCGAGCTCGCCGAGCACCTCGGGTCGCGGATCGGCCGCGGCCCGTGCAGCGATCGCGCCGGTCAACAGACCGTGAATTTCGTGGTGCTCGCGCAGCGTCTCCTCGTCGAAGCGTTGGACGAACGCGCCACGGTGGTAGCGCGTCTCCACGATGCCGTCGTGCTCCAGTTGCCCGAGAGCCTCCTGGATGGGGATTCGGCTTACGCCGAGCGCGGCTGCGATCTTGTCGCGGTCCACCCGATCACCGGAGCGCAGCCGACCGGTCAGCAGCAGATCGAGAATGTGCGCACAGACCAACTCTTTGTCTTTGATCCCATAGCGTTTGGGCATCGTCCTCACAGTCGCGTCCCGGATGGGTGAGGGGCGCCGCGTCCATCCTGCCGCCTCGCCGTGCAGGACAGCATCGGATTCGGCCAAACACCGAAACAAGACGGACAGCCTTCGGCACGCCGCCGACCAGGACCCGCACCACGCTGCCCGACGACTGCTACGCGGTGGCGCCGATGTCCGGCGGGCAAACCGCTGCGATGGCGTACCTGCGCAGACGGGCCCGGTCTGTCGGGGTCGGGGAGACCTCGCTGATCGACGGGGCGTGCTTCGCCCAGCGGTATCCGGACGGAGCCACGCGCAATCAACTTCGCAACGCTAATATAAGTTTGCCCAGCGGGGGAGGGCTGTCTGCTGCGGCTGGTATCCGGTGACGAACAGAGGATTTCTGCGTGGTAGCGAAGTGGGGCACGGGCATGGTCGGGGTGGTCGCCGCGGTCGCGTTTGCCGCCGCCGGGTGCGGGCACAAGGATTCAGCCGCGAAGCCGTCGGAATCATCGGTGGCGAGCTCCACCGCGGAGATCACATATCCGACAGCTACGGCGACCGACGTCAACGACAACGGCACCCCGGACAGCGATCCTTCCGACAAGGACTGGCCCGGCAAGATGACCGTGGTCTACGAGGATGCGACGACACCCGAGGCGATCCGCGGCCGTAAGTTCATGGAGGACAACAACTTGCTGCCGCAGCTTGCCGACGACATCAACGAGACGTTGAAGCTGCCCTACGACATCCCGGTCAAGGGCGTGCAGTGCGGCGAGGCCAACGACTTCTGGAGCCCCGGCAACAAGGCCATGACAATGTGCTACGAGGACGTCGCGGCCAACCTCGACACCTTCCAGAAGGCCAACGTCCCGGATCCGGACACGGCGACTTTCCATGCCGCGATTGCTGCGTTCTATCACGAGACCGGTCACATGATGATCGACATCTACGACCTGCCGGCCCTCGGCCGGGAGGAGGATGTCGCCGACCAGGCATCGGTCTATCTCCTGCTGCGCCCCAACGACGACGGGAAGATCGACCAGGACAGCATCGACGCAGTCAGGGACGGAGCGGCCACGTTCGCCGCGCTCAGCGATGCGAATGACGGCCAGGTCAGCCCGGAGGAGCTCGCAGATGTCCACTCGCCGAACATGACCCGGATGGTCAACATGGTGTGCTGGGCCTACGGTGACGACCCCGACGCGATGCAGGATGTCGTCACCAACGGCTTACTCCCCGAGGACCGCGCCGCGAGCTGTGACGACGAATATCAGAAGCTCGACCACGCCTGGACCACGTTGCTCGCGCCCTACCTGAAGTAACGCCGTTGCTTGTCTGGGCCAGTACGAGTGCGACCTGAGCCGATCGTCACCCAGTGGTGACGCCGAAGGCTGCGTCCTGCTGCGCCGGCGCCGTCGGCCACGGTGCGGGCACCGGCCGGGTTCGGACACGCTGGGGCCACCAGAACCATTTGCCCAGCAGCGCCGCGATCGACGGTGTCATGAGGGATCTGATGACAAGGGTGTCGAACAGCAGCCCCAGACCGATGGTGGTGCCGACCTGACCGATGACGGTCAGCTCGCTGACCGCCATCGACATCATGGTGAACGCGAAAACTAGGCCCGCGGAGGTCACCACCGAGCCCGTCCCGCCCATGGCGCGGATGATGCCGGTGTTGATGCCGGCGTGGATCTCTTCCTTGAAACGGGCGACCAGCAGCAGGTTGTAGTCGGCGCCGACGGCCAACAAGATGATGACCGACATGGCCAACACCATCCAGTGCAGTTCGAGCCCAATGATGTGCTGCCAGATCAGCACCGACAAGCCGAACGATGCGCCCAGGGATAGGACCACGGTTCCCACAATCACGGCCGCTGCGACAGCGCTGCGGGTAATCACGAGCATGATGATGAAAATGAGGCAGAGCGAGGCGATTCCGGCGATCAATAGGTCGTAGTTGGAGCCCTCGTGCATGTCCTTGAACATCGATGCCGTGCCGGCGAGATAGATCCTGGACCCCTCCAGTGGGGTGCCTTTGAGGGCCTCTTTGGCGGCGTGCTTGATGGCATCGATGTGCGAGATCCCCTCGGCGCTCATCGGATCGCCTTCGTGGCTGATGATGAATCGGACGGCGTGGCCGTCGGGGGACAGGAACATCTTCATGCCGCGCTTGAAGTCCGGGTTGTCGAAGATCTCGGGCGGCAGATAGAAAGAGTCGTCGTTCTGGGCAGCGTCGAACGCTTCGCCCATCGCCGCGGTGTTGGACGACGCCGCACTCTGCTGATCCTGCTGACCCTTCTGGGTGGCGTACATGGTCAGCATCATCTTCTTCATATTCTTCATAGTGGCGATCATCGACGGCATGATGGCGACCATCTGAGGCATCAGGGTGTCCAGACGTTCCATGTCGGGCATGAGGTCCTGGATGTCGTCGGTCATCGTGTCCATGCCGTCGAGCGCGTCGAATATCGAGCGGATCGATTGACACGACGGTATGTCGTAGCAGTGCGGTTCCCAGTAGAGGTAGCTGCGTATGGGGCGGAAGAAGTCGTCGAAATTGGCGATGTTGTCGCGTAATTCGCCGATGTCGATCGTCATGTTCTTCATCCTGGCGACCATGCTGTGCATCACGTCGGCCATCTGCTCGGTGATGGCCGACATCTTCTCCATCGAGTCGATGGTCGACTGCATGTCGTTGGCCTGTTGGAGCATCGTGGCCATCAGGTCCTGGTTGTACTTCTCGTTGAGCTTCTGGGTGGTCGCCTGCATGCTGATCTGAAAGGGGATCGACGTGTGTTGGATCGGAGTGCCCTCCGGCCGGGTGATGGCCTGTACTCTGCCGACGCCGGAGACACGGAAGACAGCTTTGGCGATCTTGTCGATAACCAGGAAGTCGGCAGAGTTCCGCAGATCGCGGTCGGTTTCGATCATCAGCATTTCCGGATTCATCCTGGCTTGGGAGAAGTGCCGGTCGGCCGCGGCGTACCCGGAGTTGGCGGGCAGATCGGCCGGCATGTAGTTGCGATCATTGTAGTTGGTCCGGTAGCCAGGAAGCGTGAGCAGCCCGATGAGCGAAAGTCCTATCGTGGCAATGAGAATGGGGCCGGGCCACCGCACGATCAGGGCCCCGAGCTTGCGCCAGCCCCGCACTCGCAGCGCGCGCCGAGGTTCGAGGACCTTACCGAAGCGGCTCGCCACGGTGATCACCGCGGGACCCAGCGTCAGTGCGGCGAAGACCACGACCACCATACCGACCGCGAGCGGCAGACCCAATGACTGGAAGTAGGGCAGGTTGGTGAAGTGCAGGCAGAAAGCGGCCCCGGCGATGGTCAGGCCGGACCCGAGGATCACGTGCGCGGTGCCGTGGAACATCGTGTAGTACGCGGTCTCACGATCCTCGCCCGAGCCGCGGGCTTCCTGGTAGCGGCCGGTCAGGAAGATGGCGTAGTCGGTCGCGGCGGCGATCGCGAGGGTGACCAGCAACGTGGTGGCGAATGTCGAAAGGCCGATGAGATGGTGATGCCCGAGGAAAGCGACGACACCGCGTGCCGCGGCGAGTTCGAACGCCACCATGGCCAGCGTCAACACCACGGTGATGATCGATCGATAGACGAACAGCAACATGGCGATGATCACCGAGAACGTGAGCACCTCGATCATCCGCATGCTGCGATCACCGGCTAGTTGTTGGTCGGCGGCCATGGCCCCCGGACCCGTCACATAGACGTTCAGACCGGCTGGTGCCGGCACGCTTTCGACGATATGGCGGATCGTTTCGATGGATTCATTGGCCAGTGCTTCACCCTGGTTGCCCGCGGTGTACACCTGGACATAGGCGGCCTTGCCGTCGGCGCTCTGTGCGCCGGTCGCGGTGAGCGGGTCGCCCCAGAAGTTCTGGACGTGTTCGACGTGCTTGGTGTCCTGCTCGAGCTTGGCCACCATGGCGTCGTAGTACCGGTGCGCCGCGTCGTCGAGTGGGTGGTCGCTTTCCAGCACGATCATCGCGGAGCTGTTGGAGTCGAACTCCTGGAAAGCCTTCCCGATCCGCTTCATGGCAATCATCGATGCCGCCTTGGCGGGCGTCATCGACACCGATTGCTCCTGGCCGACGACCTCCAGTTGGGGCACAACGGTATTGACCACCACGATGAGCCCGATCCAGGCGAGGATGATCGGCACCGCGAATCGGCGAATCCAGCGCGCCAGACCGCGGTGTGGTGTCAACCCCGGCGCGGCGGGCATAGCCTCCGTGATGGCGTTCATGCCGACTTCACCAGGCAGAAGGTCTGGGCGGCGACTCCGGTCGAGGTGCGCTCGTCTTTGACCTTGTCGTCGACGGTGATGCGGCAGGTGATGGTGTCACCGTCGCCTTGGGCGACGATGTTCGGGAAGGCCGAGGGGGCGGTGGTGTCCAGGGTCAGCGACCAGGGCAGCGGGGTGTCGTCGAGGCGTTGGGGATGGGCGCCGAGGTCCAAGTAGTTTATGTTCGCGTAGGTTCCGTTGCCGAACACCTCGTAGGTGACCACTTTCGGTTCGAACGGTTTGGTGTCGTCGTCGGCGGCGCTGGTGACGCTGGCATCGTTGGCGACACCGAAGAACGTCCGGATCCGTGCCACGGTCGTCGCCGCGATGATGATGACGATGACGATGAGCAACGGCATCCAGGCTCGGCTCAGGACCTTCACGTTCGAGAAACCCTTCAGCAGTGGGGCATTCGATGGGGGCAACCGCTGGCGCGCCGGCGTGGCTACGGGTGGGCAGCCCGCCGCTGTGACAGCCGCCACCTTCGCTGTGCGTGTAAGGCAGATTAGCCGTACGGCTAATTGCACACAAGTGTTCCGGCTATGTGGCGCGGAGGGCAATACTGGGGATCAGCGGCGTCTTACCTCGCCGACCGGACGATCAGAGGGATTGTTGGTGTCCAGACCAGTCGCGCAGCGGAGTTCCGCTCGTCAACGGGTTCTCGACGCCGCCGTCAGCCTGTTCGCCGAGCATGGCGTCAGGGGGACGTCGCTGCAGATGATCGCCGACCATCTCGGCGTTGGCAAAGCCGCTGTCTATTACCAATTCCGTACCAAGGACGAGATTGTCCTCGCGGTGGTACGCCCGGTGTTCGAGGACATGGCGCGGGTGATCACGATCGCCTCCGCACTGCCGGCCAGTGAGGCGCAACGCGACACCGCGTTGAGCGGGTTGGTCGAATTCTCCGTACGGCACCGCGATGTGGCGTCGCTGTTGTTCGGGGACCCCGCAGTCGGCGCCATGGTGCGCTCGGATCCGGAGTTCGAGCGCACTGCGCACCAGCTAAGGAGTCTGTTGGTCGGCGCGGATCAGAGCGTCGGCAACAGGGTCACTGTCGCGATGATCATCGCCGGGGTCCTCATCAGCACCGCCGACCCCTTTCTGAGCGACATCTCCGATGCCGACCTGCACGCCACCCTGATGACGTGCTCGCAGTGGATGCTCAAGCTGCCCCACCCCGATCAGTGAATATCTTCAGCGGCTGTCGCGCCAGCGGATGAGCGCCTGCGCCGGCCCCAGGTCGTAGTCCGGTCCGTTGGCGCCGACGGTCATCAACGTCACCCCCAGCTGGGCCAGTGCCTCGGCGTTGGCCACCAGTGTGCCGGGGTCTTTGCCTTCGACGCCAGAGGAGCGTTCGATGCTTGCCGGGTCACGGCCCACCTCGGCGCAATGCCGGTCGAGCACCTCGGCCTTGCCGGGGTAGGTCTCAGCAGTGGTGAATCCATGCCACTGGTCGGCGTATTGGGCCACCAGGCGCAGCGTCTTGCGCTCGCCCTGCCCGCCGATGAGGATCGGAATGTCGCGCGTCGGCGCGGGATTGAGCTTGGCCAGCCGGGACTTGATCCGGGGCAGCGCCGCGGCGAGGTCGTCGAGTCGGCTGCCGACCGTGCCGAACTCGTAGCCGTATTCGTCGTAGTCCTTCTGTTTCCAGCCCGATCCGATGCCCAGGATCAGCCGTCCGCTCGAGATGTGGTCGACGGTGCGGGCCATGTCGGCCAGTAGCTCGGGGTTGCGGTAGGAGTTGCAGGTGACCAGCGCGCCGATTTCCACACGCGAGGTCTGCTCGGCCCACGCGCCGAGCATGGTCCAGCACTCGAAGTGGGCACCGTCGGGATCACCGTAGAGCGGAAAGAAGTGGTCCCAGTTGAAGACGACGTCGACACCGATGTCCTCGCAGCGACGTACCGCGTCACGCATCTGGTTGTAGTCCTGGGAATGCTGCGGCTGCAGTTGCACGCCGATCCGGATGGGGAAGGTCACATCTAAAACGGTACGTCGTCTCAGACGCCGATGCTGCCGCCGGGTTTCCACACCGCGACTATCGACGGCCGGGCGGTGCCGTTGCCACCCTCTGGCCAGTTCGAAAGGGGATCGTCGATGCTGTTGTCGTCATGCTCGCCGGGGTGCTGGACGGACACGGTCACCAGGTCGTCAGCGACGATCGGTCCGCACGTCTCGGCTCCGATCGGCACCGTGAGGAACTGGCGCGTCTCGCCGCGGTGAGGCCCTTCCAGCGCGACGGCGAAGAGTCCGTCGTTGGAGTCCAAGGCGTTGCCGTCGGTGGCGATCCACAGATTGCCGTGTTTGTCGAAGGCCAGATTGTCCGGGCAGGAGATCGGGCTGACCTTCGACTTGTCGAAGCCCCCGTAGTAGGTGTCGGCCGCGGCGGGGTCCCCGCACACCAGCAGCAGATCCCAGGTGAATTGTGTGCCGGCGTGGTCGTCGGAGATCTCCAGGACTTGGCCGTTTTTGTTGTCGTTGCGGGGATTCGCGGCGTCGGGGGCGGCCTTGCCCGGGGCTCCACGTTCGTTGTTGTTGGTCAGGGCGACGTAGAGCTTGCCGCTGCGGGGGTTGGCTTCGAAATCCTCGGGTCGGTCCATCTTCGTCGCGCCGGCCTTGTCGGCGGCGAACCGGGTGAACACCGCGACCTCCTGGGGTGTCATGCCGGCGACCATGGAGTCGGCTTCGCCACCAGAACCGGAGCGCAACAACGGAATCCAGGTTCCCGAACCGCGGAACGCGCCATCGGCCGGCAACGTTCCCGATCCGTCGATCTGGTCGGCCGGAATGTCGGTGGACAGCTTGGCGACGTAGAGGGTGCCCTCGTCGAGAATGGTCATGTTGTGCGCCATGGCCGCAGCGTCGCGGCCGGGCAGCACCTTCTTGCTGGAGACGAATTTGTAGAGGTAGTCGAATCGCTCGTCATCACCGCTGTAGGCGACGACCGTTCCGTCGGTGGTGACGTAGACGGTTGCCGCTTCGTGTTTGAAGCGGCCCAGCGCGCTGTGTTTGACCGGTACCGACTGGGGATCCCAGGGATTGAGTTCGAGCACGTAGCCGAAGCGGTTGACCTCGTTAGGTGACTTAGTGGGATCGAAGCGAGGGTCGAACGTCTCCCAAAGCCGCTCGCTCGGCTTGATTTTGATGCCATAGCGCTTCCAGCGGTCAGCGTCGATGGGGGTCGGCGGCTGTGCTCCCTCTGCCGAGCCGAAGTAGGAGTTGAAGTTCTCCTCCCCGGAGAGCACGGTGCCCCACGGGGTGATGCCGCCCGAGCAGTTGTTGACGGTGCCGACGACGGTGCGCCCGCCTGCGTCGGCCGCGGTCTTGACGAAATCGCTTCCGGCTGCCGGTCCGACGAGGGTGAACGGCGAATCGGCGGTGATGCGGCGGTTGTAGCGGCCCATCACCGGCTCGAGACCCGCCGCAGTGCGCCGAACTTCGACGACAGTCAACCCGTGCGCGGCTACGGCGGTTTCGAATTGCTCACGGGTTGGTTGCTTTTCGTCGTAACCGGGGAACATGAACCGCTCGGTGGTGTACTCGTGGTTGACGACGAGAAGGAAGTGGCCGGGGGAGTCGTCGATCGGCAGCAGTCCGGCGAAGTCGTTGTTGAATCCGAACTGCTGGCGCTGGGCGGCGGCGGTCTGCTTGGTGACGTCGAATGCGGGTGCCCCGGGTAGCACGGGGTCGCCCCAGCTGATCACGACGGATTGTTGGTAGCCCTCGGGGACGATCACGGCGTCGTCGGTGTTGGGTGCGACGGCGGTGAAATCCATGCCGGGCGGCGGTCCTGACGGCGCCGACGAGGTCGAGGTCTGTGCTGTGGGCTTGGGGCCGTCCGAGCACGCCGCCAGCGCCGAGGACGCGCTGACTGCGAGCACCGCGAGGCCGGCGGCCTTCAGGGCCGATCGCCGTGACATCGCCTCGCGCACAAGATCGCCGAAGTACGCGTTGTCGCTGGTGTTCGGTGCCGGGTGCGCGCAGGCGTCACCGCAGCGGTAGCGGCAGGTGACCCGCTGCCGCGCGGAGCGTCCGTCGTGACTGATAAGCAGATTCAGTGGTACCAAGGCCATGCCGCGAAACTATGGCAGGCTGGGAATCAACCGGAGATCTGCTGGGAATCTACTGGTGAACAACTGGGAAACGGCTCAGTCGGCGAGGACGGTGCGCAGGATCTCGACCAGTGCGCGCGGCTGATCGCCCTGCACCGAGTGGCCGGAGTCCGGCACTACGACGACCTGTTGGAAACCCGGTGCGGTGCGGGCGAATTCGTCGGCGTCCTCGTCGTTGACAAAGAACGAATTGGCACCACGCACCAGCGTCGTCGGCATGTGTAACGCGGGCACGTCGCCCCATAGCCCCTCGAAGCCGTCACCGGTGCGGAAGCTGTCGTAACGCCATGTCCAGCTGCCGTCGTCGAGTTGTTTGGAGTTGTGGAAGACGCCGCGGCGCAGCGACTCTCGGCTTCGGGTCGGCGAGGCGGCGATAGTCACGTCCAGCATGGCCTGGAAGCTGGGGAACGTGCGGTCACCCCGGACCAGGGCGACGCTGCCCATCTGGGCCTTGGTCATCTGTTCGTGTCGTTCCGGCGCGGACGGGGTGACGTCGACCAGCACCAGCCTGCGCACCAGGTCGGGGGCGGCCGTCGCGAGCCGCAGAGCGGTCAGGCCGCCGAGTGACATCCCGACCACCAGGTCGGCGTCGGACGCCAGCTCGCGCACCACGGGTTCGACGGCGACGGCGTTGAGCTTGGGGCCGTAGTCGCCGTCTTCCCGCCACGCTGAGCGGCCGTGGCCGGGCAGGTCGACGGCCAGCGCCGGCACACCGAGTCCGAGGATGACGGTGTCCCAGGTGTGGGCGTTCTGGCCGCCGCCGTGCAGGAACACCGCCCGAACGGGGTCGCTGCCCCAGCGGATCGCGCTGATCGGTTCGCGTTCGATGCGTTCGACGGCCGGCAAAGGTCCGCTCACCCCGGCCTGCGCGGCGTTCTCGGGCAGTAGCGCGAATTCGTCGAGGCCGAGCAGTTCGTCGTCGGAGATGTGCGGGTCAGCCACGATGCTGACCCTACAACGCGATTTGGGCGCGCCCACCGCCGTTCACCGGCAGAAAACGCGCCCAAATCGTAGGCCGGTCAGCCCTCGATGAAGTCCTCGAGCTGCGCGCGCGCGATGTCGTCGGGCAGCTGCTTGGGCGGGCTCTTCATCAGGTATGCCGACGCGGCGACCACCGGTCCGCCGATGCCTCGGTCCTTGGCGATCTTGGCCGCGCGCACCGCGTCGATGATGACGCCGGCGGAGTTGGGGGAGTCCCACACCTCGAGCTTGTACTCCAGGTTCAGCGGTACGTCACCGAAGGCACGGCCCTCAAGGCGGACGTAGGCCCACTTGCGGTCGTCGAGCCAGCCGACATGGTCCGACGGGCCGATGTGGACGTCCTTGGTCTTGAACTCCTTCTGCAGGTTGCTCGTGACGGCCTGCGTCTTGGAGATTTTCTTGCTCTCCAGGCGCTCCCGCTCGAGCATGTTCAGGAAGTCCATGTTGCCGCCGACGTTGAGCTGCATGGTGCGGTCGAGCTGAACGCCGCGGTCCTCGAACAGCTTGGCCATCACGCGGTGGGTGATGGTGGCACCGACCTGGCTCTTGATGTCGTCACCGACGATCGGCACACCGGCGTCTTCGAACTTCTTGGCCCACACCGGATCCGAGGCGATGAACACCGGCAGCGCGTTGACGAACGCCACCCCGGCGTCGATTGCGCACTGGGCGTAGAACTTGTCGGCCTCCTCCGAGCCCACCGGCAGGTAGGACACCATGACGTCGACTTGAGCGTCCTTGAGGACCTTGACCACGTCGACGGCGCTTTCGTCGGAGAGTTCGATGGTGTCGGCGTAGTACTTGCCGATGCCGTCGAGCGTCGGGCCGCGCTGCACGGTCACGTTGGCCGGCGGCACGTCGGCGATCTTGATGGTGTTGTTCTCCGAAGCGAAGATGGCCTCGGACAGGTCGAAGCCGACCTTCTTGGCGTCGACGTCGAACGCGGCGACGAACTTGACGTCGCGGACGTGGTACGGACCGAGCTTGACGTGCATCAGACCGGGGACGGTGGCGTTGGCGTCGGCGTCCTTGTAGTACTGGACACCCTGGACCAGTGAGGATGCGCAGTTGCCGACGCCGACAATGGCGACGCGCACATCTGTCGAGGTTCCCGGCGCGGTGTGCTCAGTCATGGAACGTTCTCCTTACTCGTACTTCTTCTGGCTGTTCGGTTCTGCGGTGACCGGCGTCAGACCTGGTCGGGGTGGCTCTGGGCAACCCGTTCGGCGGCAATCAGCTCGTTGAGCCACTTGACTTCCCGCTCGCTGGACTCCAGGCCCAGCTGATGCAGTTGCCGGGTGTAGCGGTCGAAGGAAGTGCTCGCCCGTGCGATGGCCTCCCGCAGACCTTCGCGGCGTTCCTCCACCTGGCGACGGCGGCCTTCCAGAATCCGCATCCGGGCCTCGGCCGGGGTGCGGTTGAAGAACGCCAGATGCACACCGAATCCGTCGTCGGTGTAGTTCTGCGGACCGGTGTCGGCCACCAGCTCGGCGAAGCGCTGCCGGCCGGCATCGGTCAGTTGATACACCCGCCGGGCACGGCGCAACACCGTCGTTCCGGCAGGCGCGGCGTCTTCGGCGATCAACCCGTCGGCCTGCATTCGGCGTAGCGCCGGGTACAGCGAGCCATAGGAGAACGCACGGAAGGCCCCGAGCAGACCCGTCAGTCTCTTGCGCAGCTCGTAGCCGTGCATCGGGGACTCGAGGAGAAGACCCAGGATGGCAAGCTCCAACATCGGGTCACCTCCTTTGCTCGTCCGTTACGGTGCTTCGACACCTCGGGCAATAGTATCGCCCCGATATATATCGGCGCCAGCTGGATGCCATCGCCGCAGGTTGAAGCGCACTCCGGAGAAATTTGTCAGACCACAGTGACGGCCGACGGGGCGGGAAGCCGACTTAGGGGTAGTTGATCTGCTTGGTCGAGCCGTCGGGGTTGAGCTGGATGTAGCCGCTACCGAAGTCGCTGGAGACATAGATCGAAATCGACACCGCTTCCGGTGTGGTCGGATCTCGGCTCGGGTCGACGATCAGATAGGTGCTCTTGACATCGCCTGGCTTGATGTTGAGTGTCTCGGGCGCCCCCCGTAGGACGCCGACGACGGCTTTGGCGTCGAACTTGCTCAGGTCGACCACGCGCGCGTCGCTGCTGCTGGCGGAGGTGCTCGGGTCGTCCCAGCCGCCGCGATAGGTGTAGTTGAGTTCGCGGCGCCCGTCGTTGGGATCGGGGCGGCTCAGCGAGGCGTAGTCGGGGTAGATCACCAGCCGAAAGCCGGTGGTGTCGCCGAACTTCTTTTTCATCTGCTCCAGCAGACCGTTGATCCCGCCCAGCGAATGCAGCTGCCGAGGCGGGGTCAGCACCACCGGCGCCACCCCGTCGGACTTGGCGCCGGGGTCGGAGGTGAAGTTCAGCGGTGAAGGGGTGTTGCCGTAGAGGCCCCAGCCGATGCCGATGCCCAACAGCACCAGCACCGCGGCGACCGCCGCGCGGATGCCCCAGCCGGGCTGGGCGCCCGGCACGGACACCCGAGGCTTCTTCAGTGCGGCCAGCTGAACCGGTGCGTTGGCGGTCTGCAGATCCGAGACCAGGGCCCGCAGGTCGCCCAGCGTGCTGGCGGTGGTGGCCGCCTTAACCCGCTCCTGGTGTTCGGCCATGGACAGCTGCCCCTCCGACAATGCGGTGTCGAGGATCTGGCAGATGTCGTTGCGGTCGGTGTCCCTGGCGCGCGTGTTGGCCGTCTGCGATGTCGCCACGGCGATGATCGTAGGAGTTCGCGGCCCATGTCCGCAGACCAGCCGCACAATCGGGGGCACCACGAGTCGGTTGCGCGTCGGCGCTGGGATCACCGACGTACTCTGGTCATCGTGCGACTGCAGCGACAGGTGGTGGACTACGCCCTCCGGCGACGCTCCCTGCTGGCCGAGGTGTATTCCGGCCGCACGGGTGTCACCGAGGTGTGCGATGCCAATCCCTATCTGCTGCGCGCCGCCAAGTTTCACGGCAAGCCCAGCTCGGTGATGTGCCCGATCTGCCGCAAGGAGCCGCTGACCCTGGTGTCGTGGGTGTTCGGCGACCATCTCGGTGCGGTGTCGGGATCGGCGCGCACCGCCGAGGAGCTGGTGTTGCTGGCAACCAAGTTCGACGAGTTCTCCGTACATGTGGTGGAGGTATGCCGGACCTGCGAGTGGAACCACCTGGTCAAGTCCTATGTGCTCGGAGCGCCGCGGCCCACCAACGGGACTCGAGGACGCCGGGGCACCCAGACGGCGCGTTCCGGCGCGCGTACGGCCAGTGAATAGCGAAGGGCGTCACGACCGGCCTGCCACCGACATCCGCACGGGATCAGGGGCCGACGGTGCGTCCGAAGCGCCCGAGTCGCCGACCGCAAAGTTCCCGGTCGCCGGAAACAGCGAGCCCTCGACACCCGCGCGCAGCGCGCCCCGGCGCCAGGTTCCCCCCGACGACCGCCTGACGGCGATCATCGAGCCGGTCCGCGACGACACCATTCCGCTGCTGCGCGACCCGATCGACGTGGTCAAACGGGCCCTGGATGGGACACCGCCGCCCAAGCTGCCGCCTCCGCCGCCCCCGTCGGGCGGAGGCCCCGGGGGGCCGGGCGGCCCGGGTGGACCACCGCCGCGGCGGCCGACCTTCTCTCAGCAGATCAGCTGGAAGTGGGTGCGCCGGTCGCTGTACCTCGCGGCGGTGGTGCTCATAGTGCTGCCGCTGATGACCTTCGGGATGGCCTACCTGATCGTCGACGTGCCGCAGCCGGGTGACCTGCGCACCAACCAGGTGTCGACGATCCTGGCCAGCGACGGCTCGGAACTGGCCAAAATCGTTCCCCCCGAAGGCAACCGGGTCGACGTCAACATCGACCAGGTGCCGGTGCATGTCCGCAATGCGGTGATGGCTGCCGAGGACAGGGATTTCTACACCAATCCCGGGTTCTCGCTGTCGGGCTTTGCCCGCGCGATCAAGAACAACCTGGTCGGCGGCGATCTGCAGGGCGGGTCGACGATCACCCAGCAGTACGTCAAGAATGCGCTCGTCGGTGACGCGCGCTCGGGTATCGGCGGACTGGTCCGCAAGGCCAAGGAGCTCGTCATCTCCACCAAGATGTCGCGCGAATGGTCCAAAGACCAAGTGCTGCAGGCCTACCTGAACATCATCTACTTCGGTCGCGGTGCCTACGGCATCTCCGCGGCCAGCAAGGCCTACTTCAACAAGCCGGTCGAGCAGTTGACCGTCGCCGAGGGCGCATTGCTTGCTGCCGTCATTCAGCGCCCGTCGACCCTGGACCCCGCCGTCGACCCCGAGGGAGCGGCCCAGCGGTGGAATTGGGTGCTCGACGGCATGGTGTCGATGGGCGCACTGCCGAAGGAGGAACGCGCCCAACAAGTCTTCCCGCCGACGGTCCCGCCGGAGCTGGCCCGCTCGGAGAACGTCACCACCGGACCCAACGGTCTGATCGAGCGTCAGGTCACCAAGGAACTGCTCGATCTGTTCAACATCGACGAGCAGAGCCTGAACACCCAGGGGCTGCAGATCACCACCACCATCGACCCGCAGGCCCAGCAGGCCGCCGAGGACGCAGTGTCGAAGTACCTCGACGGTCAGATGCCGGACATGCGTTCGGCGGTGGTGTCCATCGACCCGAAGACCGGCGGGATCAAGGCGTACTACGGCGGGTCGGATGCCCAGGGCTACGACTTCGCGCAAGCGGGGTTGCCGACCGGTTCGTCGTTCAAGGTGTTCGCGTTGGTGGCTGCCCTCGAGCAGGGGATGGGCCTGGGCTACCAGGTCGACAGCTCCCCGGTGAACCTCAACGGGATCACCATCACCAACGTCGAGGGCGAGGGTTGCGGGGTGTGCAACATCGCCGAGGCGCTCAAGCGGTCACTGAACACCTCCTACTACCGGCTGATGCTCAAGCTCAAGAACGGCCCGGCCGACGTGGCGGACGCCGCCCACCGCGCCGGGGTCGCCGAGAGCTTCCCGGGGGTGTCGCACACGCTGTCCGAGGACGGTAAGGGCGGCCCGCCCAACAACGGTGTGGTGTTGGGCCAGTACCAGACCCGCGTCATCGACATGGCCTCGGCGTATGCCACGCTGGCCGACTCGGGGGTCTACCACAAGCCGCACTTCGTCCAGAAGGTCGTCAACTCCCGCGGCGAGGTGCTCTTCGATGCCAGCACCTCCGACAACAGCGGCGAGCAACGCATCCCGAAGGCGGTGGCCGACAACGTGACCGCCGCGATGCAGCCGATCGCCGGTTGGTCTAACGGGCACAATCTGGCCGGTGGCCGGGCGTCGGCGGCCAAGACCGGGACCGTGCAGCTCGGTGACACCGGCGCCAACCGCGACGCCTGGATGGTCGGCTACACGCCGTCGTTGGCGACGGCGGTGTGGGTGGGCACTACCGACGGCACGCAGCCGCTGGTGACCAAATGGGGCGGGCCGGTGTACGGCTCCGGGATCCCGTCCGACATCTGGAAGGCCACGATGGACGGTGCCCTGAAGGGCACTGACAACGAGTCGTTCCCCAAGCCGACCGAGGTCGGCGGTTACGCCGGGGTGCCGGCCGCGCCGCCGCCCCCGCCGCCGCCGCCCCCGCCGAGCGTGACGGTCATCCAGCCGAGTATCGAAGTGGCCCCGGGTATCACGATCCCGCTTGGACCGCCGACCACCATCACCGTGCCGCCGGAAGCGCCCGCGCCGGGAGCCCCGGAATCGCCGGCGCCGGTTGCGGGCGGTGATCCGAACGCGGTCGGTGCACCGCCACCGCCGTGACCGACGACGTCGACGCGGTCGCACCGCAGGATCTTTCGGCGTACCGGCCGGCCAGCGAGCCGGCCGGCGGACCGTATGTGGGGCAGGGCCGGCCCACCGTCTCGCCCCAGCCGCTGGCCGAGGATCTTCGCAGCGCTGACGACCGGGACATGCCCAGCCGCAACGACACTCTCGGCTCGGCGCTGTCGGAGGTCGTCGGCGGCCCGGTTGGCCGCCACGCCCTGATCGGCCGCAGCCGGGTGTTCACCCCGTTGCGGATCATGTTCATGATGGCGCTGGTGGTGCTGGCGCTGGGCTGGTCCACCAAGGCGCCGTGCCTGCAGACGGTCGGCACCGGGCCGCCTGACAAGCTGGTGGCCAACTGGCAGAACCAGCGCGCCTACTTTGAGTTGTGTTACTCCGACACCGTGCCGCTCTACGGCGCGGAGTTGTTGAGCCAGGGCCGTTTTCCGTACAAGTCGAGTTGGATCGAAACGGATTCCAGCGGTCGGCCGCAGGTCCGCTACGACGGCAGACCGGCGGTGCGCTACATGGAGTATCCGGTGTTGACCGGGGTCTACCAGTACGTGTCGATGGCGCTGGCGAAGACCTACACCGCGGTGGCCAAGGTGATGTCGCTGCCGGTGATCGCCGAGGTGGTGATGTTCTTCAATTTCGCCGCGCTGGGGCTGGCGTTGGCGTGGTTGACGACGGTGTGGGCGACGTCGTGGTTGGCGGGCCGGCGTGTCTGGGATGCCGCACTGGTGGCGGCCTCACCGGTGCTGGTGTTCCAGATCTTCACCAACTTCGACGCGCTGGCGACGGCTTTGGCGGTCGGTGGCCTGCTGGCGTGGGCACGTAAGAAGCCGGTGCTGGCCGGCGTTCTGATCGGGCTCGGGGTGGCGGCCAAGTTGTATCCGGCGCTGCTGTTGCTGCCGCTGGTGGTGCTGGCCATTCGCAGCGACCGGGTGCCCGACGCCGCGCGGACGGTGGTGGCCGCGGTGGCGGCGTGGTTCGTGGTCAACGTGCCGGTGATGGTGCTCTATCCGCGCGGCTGGTCGGAGTTCTTCCGGCTCAATTCGCGGCGCGGGGACGACATGGATTCGCTCTACAACGTGGTGAAGTCCTTCACCGGCTGGGACGGCTTCGATTCGAATCTGGGGTTCTGGCAGCCGCCGGTGGTGCTGAACACCGTCGTCACCATCCTGTTCGTATTGTGTTGCGCAGCAATTGTTTACATCGCTTTGACGGCGCCGCAGCGACCACGTGTGGCGCAGCTGGCGTTCTTGACGGTGGCCGCGTTCCTGTTGGTGAACAAGGTGTGGAGCCCGCAGTTCTCGCTGTGGTTGGTGCCGCTGGCGGTGCTCGCGCTGCCGCACCGGCGAATCCTGCTGGCGTGGATGACGATCGACATGCTGGTCTGGGTGCCGCGGATGTACTACCTCTACGGGGAGGGCAACAAGGGTTTGCCCGAGCAGTGGTTCACCGCGACGGTGCTGCTGCGCGACATCGCGGTGATGGCGCTGATGGCGTTGGTGGTGCGCCAGATCTATCGCCCGGAGCTGGACCTGGTGCGCTGGGAGGGCCGGGTGGACGACCCCGCGGGTGGGGTGTTCGACGGCGCCGAAGACGCTTTCCCGGCTCGCTTCCCGCGTTGGCTGCGACCGCGGGTCAACTCCCTGGCGAGCCCCGAGTCCGAGGAGGTGCCGGATGCAAGTCGCGATAGCACTGTTCCCGCGTAACACCGCGCTGGACGCCATCGGCCCCTATGAGGTGTTGCAGCGGATCCCGTCGATCGACATCGTCTTCGTCGGGCATCGGCGCGGTGAGGTGCGCAGTGACAACGGCATGTTGGGGCTGACCTGCGACGCCACCTTCGACGAGGTGACCAGCCCCGACGTTCTGGTGTTCCCGGGCGGGATCGGCACCCGTACCCTCGTCGGTGACGACGTGGTGCTCGACTGGGTGCGGCAGGTGCATCAGAACACCGTGTTCACCACCTCGGTGTGCACGGGCAGCCTGGTGCTCGCCGCGGCCGGACTGCTCAGCGGCCTGGAGGCCACCACCCACTGGCGGGCCACCGAGTTGCTGGAGTCGTTCGGCGCGGTCTACACCCCGCGGCGGGTGGTCGAGCACCTGCCACAGCGGATCATCACCGCCGCCGGGGTGTCCAGTGGTATCGATATGGCCTTGCGGCTGGTGGAGCTGCTCGTCGGGCGGGACGCGGCACAGGCCAGTCAGCTGATGATCGAGTACGACCCGCAGCCGCCGTTCGACGCCGGCGACCCGGCCACGGCGTCGGCGCAGACCCGCCGATTGGCGATGGAGTACTACACCCAGCGCAGCTGATTTCGCTGTTCAGGCCGCTGTCCGGTAACCTGGGCAGGTTGCCGACGCAGGCGACTCTCCTGCCACGGAACTACCGTGGCCGCTACGACCACAGGAGGTGATGAGGTTCCCATGCGTCCATACGAAATCATGGTCATCCTTGACCCCACTCTTGACGAGCGCACCGTTGCTCCGTCTCTGGATACGTTCTTGAACGTCGTCCGCACCGACGGCGGCACCGTCGACAAGGTGGACATCTGGGGCCGGCGCCGGCTGGCCTACGAGATCGCCAAGCACGCCGAAGGCATCTATGCCGTCGTCGACGTGAAGGCGACCCCGGCCACGGTGTCCGAGCTCGACCGTCAGCTCAACCTGAACGAGTCGGTGCTGCGCACCAAGGTGATGCGGACAGACAAGCACTGAGTCCGAGTCCGGACTCGCCAAGCAGCTGAGTGGATAACCTCGCCGCGCGTCGGAGCTGTTCCGTAGGCTTCGCGGTGAATCCACCCGCCTATGCCAGGAGGACCTTGTGGCCGGTGACACGACCATCACCGTCGTCGGAAATCTGACCGCCGACCCCGAACTGCGGTTCACTCCGTCCGGTGCGGCCGTCGCCAATTTCACGGTGGCGTCCACTCCGCGGATCTTCGACCGCCAGAGCTCGGAGTGGAAGGACGGCGAAGCGCTGTTCCTGCGCTGCAACATCTGGCGTGAGGCGGCCGAGAACGTGGCCGAAAGCCTCACCCGGGGGTCCCGCGTCATCGTGACCGGCCGGCTCAAGCAGCGGTCCTTCGAAACCCGCGAGGGCGAGAAGCGCACCGTTTATGAGGTCGAGGTCGAGGAGATCGGCCCATCCCTGCGCTACGCCACCGCCAAGGTCAACAAGGCCTCGCGCAGTGGCGGCGGTGGTGGCGGCTTCGGCGGCGGCGGAGGCGGCGGGGGCTCTCGCCCACCAGCGGCCAGCGAGCCCACCGAGGACCCGTGGGGCAGTGCCCCGGCATCGGGCTCCTTCGGTGGCAGCGACGACGAACCGCCCTTCTGACAACCAAACAAAACCTTTGCGCGCCATCGGCGCGCTGTATGACAAAGAGAGATTGATCCATGGCCAAGTCCTCCACGAAGCGGCGCCCGGCTCCTGAGAAGCCGGTCAAGACCCGCAAGTGCGTGTTCTGCTCCAAGAAAGGCAAGGGGCAGAACATCGATTACAAAGACACCGCGCTCCTGCGCACCTACATCAGCGAGCGCGGCAAGATCCGTGCTCGTCGGGTGACCGGAAACTGCGTGCAGCACCAGCGCGACATCGCCATCGCCGTCAAGAACGCGCGCGAGGTTGCCCTGCTGCCGTTCACCTCGTCGGCCCGGTAAAGAAACGGAAGTATCGAGAATGAAGCTGATCCTGACCGCCGAGGTGGACCACCTCGGTGACCCCGGTGACACCGTCGAAGTCAAGGACGGATACGGACGCAACTACCTGTTGCCTCGCGGCTTGGCCATCGTCGCCTCCCGTGGCGCCCAGAAGCAGGCCGAGGAAATCCGCCGCGCCCGCGAGGTCAAGACCATTCGTGACCGCGAGCACGCCGACGAGCTGAAGGCCGCTATCGCGGCGCTGGGTCCGATCACGCTGCCGGTGAAGGCCGCCGCTGATTCGGGCAAGCTGTTCGGTTCGGTGACCGCCGGCGACATCGTCGCGGCGATCAAGAAGGCGGGCGGTCCGAGCCTGGACAAGCGCACCGTCGACCTGCCGAAGGCGCACATCAAGGCGACCGGCACCCACACCGTCGGCGTGCACCTGCATTCCGGGGTGAACGTGGACGTCACGCTGGACGTCGTCGCCCAGAGTTAGCCCCAGCGTCTTCTTCCCCGGGTGGCGGCCATCGACGGCTGCCCCCGGGGAATTGCTGTATTTCCTGGCGAACTCTTTCCGACGTCGTCGCCACAGCTAATCTAACCGGCCGTTAACCTTGCGCATAACCTCCCGCAACACAACACGCCCGGGACCGCAACCTGGCCCGACACGCCGGTGAACTTACCATCCACAGTGCCCACCGGGGATTACTCTGCTCCCATCTGGGCAAATGTCGAAAATACGGATGTTCATCCACAGGTTCTCCCCAACGACTCAACACCACTATCCCCAGCTATGCACAAGCCACTAACAGGTTGATCAACAGGTCCGGTTTGCGGTGGCTGCAGCAACGTCTAGCGTGAGCCGTCGGCGATGCGTACCGGCGTCGGGCAAGCCGACTTTTGTCGGAGCCGCACGGTAGACATCTGAGCAACAGGTCGAACTCGCGTTCGAGACCGAGGAGGTGGGGGAACTCGATGGCGGTGGTCAACGACCTGGGTCAATCCGGGATGGATGGGCCTCCACCTGCCGAGGACTTCGGGCGGCAGCCGCCCCAGGATCTCGCGGCCGAGCAATCGGTGCTGGGCGGGATGCTGCTGTCGAAGGACGCCATCGCCGACGTGCTGGAGCGGCTGCGCCCGGGCGACTTCTACCGGCCCGCCCACCAGAACGTCTACGACGCGATCCTGGACCTCTACGGCCGTGGTGAGCCCGCCGACGCCGTGACCGTCGCCGCCGAGTTGGATCGCCGCGGACTGTTGCGCCGCATCGGCGGAGCCCCCTATCTGCACACCCTGATCTCCACGGTGCCGACCGCGGCCAACGCCGGCTACTACGCGGGCATCGTGGCCGAGAAGGCGCTGCTGCGCCGGCTGGTGGAGGCCGGCACCCGGGTGGTGCAGTACGGCTACGCCGGCGCAGAGGGTGCCGACGTCAACGAGATCGTCGACCGCGCGCAGGCTGAGATCTACGACGTGACCGAGCGGCGGACTGCCGAGGACTTCCTGCCGCTCGAAGATCTGCTGCAGCCGACGATGGACGAGATCGACGCCATCGCCTCCAGCGGCGGCATGTCCAAAGGTGTGCCGACGGGGTTCACCGAATTAGACGAGCTGACCAACGGGTTGCATCCCGGTCAGATGATCGTGGTCGCGGCCAGGCCCGGTATGGGGAAATCGACGCTGGGATTAGATTTTTTGCGTTCCTGCTCGATCAAGCACCGATTGCCGAGCATCGTGTTCTCACTGGAGATGAGCAAGTCCGAGATCGTCATGCGGTTGCTATCGGCCGAGGCCAAGATCAAGCTCGCCGACATGCGTTCGGGCCGGATGACCGACGACGACTGGACGCGGTTGGCGCGGCGCATGAGTGAGATCAGTGAGGCGCCGCTGTACATCGACGATTCGCCGAACTTGACGATGATGGAGATTCGCGCGAAAGCCCGTCGCCTGCACCAAAAAGCGGGGCTGCGGCTGATCGTGCTCGACTACCTGCAGCTGATGACCTCCGGCAAGAAGGTGGAGTCTCGTCAGCAGGAAGTCTCCGAATTCTCCCGTCAGATCAAGCTTTTGGCCAAAGAGCTGGAAGTTCCGGTGGTCGCGATGAGCCAGCTGAACCGCGGTCCCGAGCAACGCACCGACAAGAAGCCCATGCTGGCCGACCTTCGCGAGTCCGGTTCGATCGAGCAGGACGCCGATATGGTCATCCTGCTGCACCGCCCGGACGCCTTCGAGACCGACGATCCGCGTGGTGGTGAAGCCGACCTGATCATCGCCAAACACCGTGCGGGGCCGACACGTACGGTGACGGTGGCGCATCAGCTGCATCTGTCGCGGTTCACGAACATGGCGCGGTAACTGTCATTGTTTGTAGGTTCTCAAATTTGATGTCCAATTCTCGACTCAAATGTCCACTTGGACATTTCGGTGAGAATTCGCCCCGCGATGACGGCAGACCCACACTGAGCGCGCAGCTGGCCGCATTCACCGGAGAGATCTGACGACGGGGTGGCTGCTGCGAGTTGTCGCCGGACACGGCGTTGGCCCTAGTCGCGGTCGTGGTGGCAGACGGCTTCGAGTTTGAGGCCGAATGGGTCTAGCCAGAAGGTGGCGTAGTAGTGGCCGGAGTACTTGGGGAAGTGCTGAGGAGCGTAGAGGACGGTGTTGCTGTGGCTGAGGGTGAAGTCATGTGCGGCCTCGACGTGGGAGCGTCGGGGAACGATGAAGGCGAGATGCTGTAGCCCGGTTCGGTCTGGTGAGTAGTCGCCGTCTGTGGTGGATGGATAGAAGAACAGATAGGTTCCGGGTTTGCCATTGGTGGGCCTGAAGGCGAACTGGTCATCGGTGCCAATCTTCGTCAATGGCGTCGCTACTCCGCTATGCCCGGTCAGCCGCATCCGCGCGCTGGGCGCCGCCGTCGGTGCGGCGGCTACATCACTGGGCAAACGCGTAGCGTTCCTGGCTTCGGGCGGCCTCTCGCACGACCCGCCCGTCCCGGTGCTGGACGGGGCGCCGCCGCGGGTGGCCGACGCGCTTATTGAGGGACACCCGCCCACTGCCGAACAGCGGCAGCGCGGCGAGGACAGAGTGGTTCAAGCTGGCCGCGACTACGCCAGCGGGTCCACGACAATGATCCCAATCAATCCCGAATGGGACAACCACCTGCTCGACATCCTCGAAGCAGGGGCGCTGGCCGACCTCGACGACTGGACGCCCGAGGCCATGGCCCGCGCGGGCGGGGGTTCGGCGCACGAAGTCCGAACCTGGATCGCGGCGTACGCCTCGCTGGCCGCCTCTGGCCCGTACACGATGGATTTTCGGTATTACGAAGAGCCATCCCGGAGTGGATCGCCGGCTTCACGGTGACGACCGCCATACGCACCGCAGCACCGACTCCGGCCAGTGCCTAGATGCGCCGTCCTGACGCGGAGGGACGGCGGACTTCGCCGGCAACCTCTATTCACGCCAGCGCCGGGACGATGATGTATACCGGTACGGCCGCAGGACAGTTTCGAGTCTGAATGCAGTTCTCCGCAACCGGACGGACGTTACCTGCCATTCATGCCCCGGCTGCCGACGGCTGATGCTTTGGCTAAGATCGCGCGAGCATCTACGGGACTTGCCTCAGAGGTCACGACCGCAAGACCGCCAGAGGACTGCGGGGGGCGATGGTCCACGCAGCGACATCGCCGTCACCCGTGCACCGGAAAGTAGGTCTGAACCGGCACGACGCTGAGTCAAAGATCGCGCGGACAACCGGTCCCCTAGCGCTTCCCGGTCGATTTAGGTCGTGAGAGGAAAGGTGCGGCGCCTCCTGTTCTGACCCGAACTCACGCAGTGCCTGCACGATGCTTCGAGCAGCCCACGCAGTGAATGGACCGCGAGCGAGATCCGACAGCCGGGCCCGCACCTTGACCCGAGCCCGAGATTCTGCATACAGTATTAGCGACCAAGAGGAGACGTCGTAATGACCCCGAGTGACGCTGGTCCGCGGCACCCCGCCCCTGATGTGGTGTGGCGTCCCACTCCGGATATAGAACGCAATAGTGGCTTGGCCGCCTACCTCGAATGGCTTGACGGCCATCACGATTTGCAGTTCGGGGACTACTTGGACCTGTGGCGGTGGTCGATCGACGAACTGGACAGTTTCTGGCGTTCCATCGATGAGTTTGAAGGGCTTGGCCTATCGCACGGTGGCCCCGCACTTTCCGAATCTCTGATGCCCGGTGCCCAATGGTTCCCACATGCGCAACTCAACTACGCTGAGCAGGCGTTCCGCCGCATCCCTGATATGAACGCACCGGCCTTGATCCTCGTCGACGAGGTGGGTGATGTGACGGTGACGTGGTCGGAGTTGCGACGACAGGTGGCGGCGTTCGCCGCCCACCTGCGGAAATCCGGAATTGGTTCCGGCGATCGGGTCGTCGGTTATCTGCCTAACACCGAGGTCGCGATCGTGGCCTTCCTCGCCTGCGCTTCGGTCGGCGCCGTATGGTCGGTGTGCTCACCGGAATTCGGCAACAAATCGGTGGTGAACCGCTTCAGCCAGCTGCGCCCTAAGCTCCTGGTGGCGACCACCGGCTACATTTACGCTGGTAAGTACCGTGACCGTGTTGCCGACGTCACCGACATCGCCGGCCAGCTGGAGTCGCTAGAGCACATAGTTTGCGTCGACGCGCAACGCCCGCCGCAGGCTACCGCATCCATCGTTTCCTGGTCTGATGCAACCGCCGGCAGTCCGTCGCTGGAGTTCACTCGGGTCAGTTTCGATCACCCCCTGTGGGTGTTGTTTTCCTCCGGTACAACGGGCCTACCCAAAGGGATCGTGCACGGTCACGGCGGCATTGTGGTGGAGCATTTGAAAACGCTGCGTTTACAGAATGACCTTCGTTGTGAGGACCGGTTTCTCTTCGTCGGATCCACCAGTTGGATGGTGTGGAATCTGATGGTCAGCGGTCTGCTGGTGGGGGCCACATTGGTCGTGCTGGACGGCAGCCCCGTGCAGCCCGACTTGGGACATCTGTGGCGCGTCGCCGCTCGCCACCAGGTCACAATCCTGGGAATGGGGGCCGGGCTGATCAATACTTACCGCAATGCGCAACGCCACCCTGGCCTCGAAGCCGACCTGACCGCGCTGCGTTCGATCATCGTGACTGGATCCCCTTTGGGCGCAGACGGTTTCAGCTGGGTTCGCGATGAGGTCGGCCCGAGCACCTGGCTTGCCTCCTGCAGCGGCGGAACCGACATCTGTTCGGCGTTCGTGGGTGGGGCACCTTCACTTCCGGTGCGCGCGGGTCGCATTCAGGCGCCCAGCCTCGGAGTGGCGGTGGCAGCCTGGAACGACAACGCCCAACCCGTGGTCGGGCAGCCCGGTGAATTGGTGGTCACCAAACCGATGCCATCGATGCCGCTTTATTTTTGGGCCGACAGCGATGGCACGCGCTACCTCGATAGCTATTTTCGGATGTTCCCCGGTGTGTGGCGCCACGGCGATTACATCGAATTCGACGAAGACGGCAGTTCAGTCATTCACGGCCGGTCCGATTCCACGTTGAACCGGCAGGGCGTACGAATGGGATCGGCGGAGATTTATTCTTCCGTTGAACACCTGCCGGAGGTCGTCGAGGCGCTGGTGGTGGGTGTGGAGCATCAGGATGAGTACTACGTCCCGTTGTTCGTGCAGCTGTCCCCCGATGCTGATCCCGCTGCGGCCACCGAACGGATTCGCGACGCGATTCGCACGTCGCTATCGGCCCGACACCTACCAGATGACGTCATCGTGGTCCCAGGAATTCCTCACAACCGCGTCGGGAAGAAGTTGGAGATCCCCGTCAAGCGTTTACTACAGGGCGCTCGGCTCGAAGACGTCGTCGATGCCGGATCGGTCGACAATCTAGAGGTACTCGCCCACTTTGCAGAAGCAGGTCGTCGCCCCGCGCAGCGTGCTACGACCCCGGCGTCGTCGTCGTAACGGCGCGCCGCACTGACCGGATCTCCCGTTGTTTCTTCCCCACTAATTAAGGAATCGCTGTGCGCCTTGTGACCTATGACCGCGGCCAGGGGCCACGCCCTGCCCTGCAGCACCGGCAAGACTCCGAACTCATCGATGTCGCCACGCTGGCCGGCATTGCCGGTATTGAGGGTTTTGGTGATGCCGATAGCGACATCATTCCTATCCTGGCGCTCGGCGCCGAGGGTTCGGCGCGTCTAAGAGAGTTGGCGACCAAGCACGAGGATGAACTGCGCGACCGGGGCGCCCTTCACGATCACGAGTCAGTCACGTTGTGCGCGCCGGTCCTCAAACCGGAGAAATTCATCTGCATCGGCCTCAACTATCACGACCACGCCGCCGAGACCGGGCAGCCGATACCCAGTGAACCCATTTTCTTCGGAAAGTTCGCGAATTCGCTCATTGGTCACGGCGCTGCCGTGCGTCCCCCGGCAATCACGTCTCAAGTTGATTACGAAGCCGAGTTGGCCGTGGTGATCGGTAAGGCGGGGCTCAACATCCCCGCCTCGAAGGCCCTTGACCACGTCGCAGGGGTGATGCCGCTAAACGATGTCAGCGCTCGCGACCTGCAGATGGCCAACCAGCTTTGGACCGGAGGCAAAGCAATCGACACCTTCGCCCCGGCTGGCCCGGCGCTGGTGCTGCTCGACGAGATCGGTGACGTGCAGGCGCTGCCCATCAAGGCGCGTGTGAACGGAACGACCGTCCAGGACTCCAACACCTCCGCCATGATCTTCACCGTGGCCGATCTGGTGGCGTACCTGTCGCGGATTATGACCCTGGTGCCCGGAGACATCATCGCCACCGGAACCCCGGCAGGGGTAGCTCGCTCACACGGACCTATGACCTTCCTGCAGACCGGCGATGTCGTCGAAGTCGACATCGACGGTATCGGATTGCTGCGCAACCCCATTGGCGAGCCAATTCCGGCACCACCACGTGAGACTGTGGCCGAGGCAGCCCGGTGAGCGTCGCCGTGCCGGCCGAGTTATCCAGCGCCGACCACCAAGTGCTCACCGAGCTCATCATCGAACACGCCTGGCTGCTCGACCACGGCCGCTGGCATGACGTTGCCCAGCTTTACGTCCCTAACGGCAGTCTTCGACTGGGCCCCAACAGTGTCCAGGGCCATGACGGTCTCCGGGAGTGGGCTGATCGGCGCGCCGCCAATACGGCCCGACATACCCACCATCAGTGCACCAACATTCGCCTGCGCGCCGAGGCTCCTGGTACCGCAAGCGGTACGGTCATGCTGGTCTTGCACGTCGTCGAGGGCGATGGCGGGGCAAAAATTGAGTTTGTGGGCGAGTACCGGGACCTGTACACCCGCACCGGAGAAGGCCAGTGGCACTTTCAGTCACGGGCGCTATTCCCGCTCGGTCACACCGACACGCAGAACGGATCCACCGATGCCTAAGCGCGTCATTCACGCACAACTGTCCTCCTTGCCTCAAGAAAGCATCGCCGGCGGAGCGCTAGTGCGCACCGCCGTACGCAGTGACGATTCGCTGGTGACGATCAACTGGTTCCATCCCGGCCATGACGTCCCTACACCACCGCCGCATTCACACCCTTTTGACCAACTCAGTTTCGTCTTCGCAGGAGCAGTGGGCTTCGAGGTCGACGGCCAGGTTTATGAGGTCCGCGCTGGAGAGGTGCTTCAAATCCCCGCGGATGCGCCGCACACAGCGTGGCTGATCGGCGAGGATGTGGCGCTCAACGTCGATGTCTATGCGCCTGTGCGAGAAGATTATCGTTACCTCGTCGATCACCAGGCTGATGCGTTCGACGACTAAGGACGCGCAGACGGCACGACGTCGACGTCGGTGATGGTGGCTCCCGTGGCAGCCGCTGGCTGCGAGAACAACTGGCTAATCCGCGGTGGTCTGCTCCTCACACAGGATCTGTCGTTAGGTACGCTCCGGGGCGACGTCCGGATTGTCGATGGCCGCATTGACGCCATCGGCGACGTCGCCGCTCCGCCAGGAGCGCGCATCATCGACGCCACCGGGAAAGTGGTGTTGCCCGGGTTTGTCGACACCCACCGCCACAATTGGCAAGGTGCGTTACGGCTGGCCGGTCTCGGATGGGATTTTCCCACCTACCGCCAACACGTTCAGCTGACCTGGGGTCCTCGCTTCACCCCCGAGGACACCTACCTCGGTGAGCTTGTCGGAGCTCTGGCCGCGCTCGATGCGGGCATCACCACGCTGCGCAGCGAGTCCCACATCCAAAACAGCCCGGACCACGCTGATGCGGTTGTTGCCGCGCTCCGCGACAGCGGCATTCGTGCAGTCTTCGCCCATGGATGGCCTTGCCGTGACTCCGATGCCTGGATGCTTGATAGTACGAGAACCCACTTGCGCGACATCAGCCGCTTGCGCACCGACGTTTTGGCCGACGACACCGCGTTGGTAACTCTGAACGCGATGCTGCGTGGACCTGATATGAGTACCCCCGAAGTCACCGCCCATGACCTAGCCTTGGCGCGCGCACTCGGCGTGCGATCAAGCATGCACGTCGGCTGGCGCCCAGGCGGTATCGCGCATCTGCGTGACGCCGGACTCCTCGACAACGACCTACTGTTCGTGCACTGCTGCGCCTCCAGCGACGACGAGCTGCAGATGGCGGCCGATGCCGGGGCAGCCACCTCGGTGGCCTCGACTGTGGAGATCACCATGCCGGGGTTAGGGCCGCCGGCAACTGATCGGATCATAGCGACGGGGTCCAGGCCCAGCCTCAGCAGCGATACCGAGGTGTGTGTCGCCGGCGACATGTTTGCCGCGATGAGAGCCGCACACGCGGCATCAGCGCTGCACGCAACGATCCACCCGGGGGACGAGTGGGCCCTGCCCTCGGCGACCGACCTGCTGGCGTTCGCTACGCGAGACGGCGCGGTCGCCGCCGGGTTGAGCGATCGGATAGGCACCATCACCCCCGGTAAACAGGCCGACCTGATCATGATCGATCTCACCGCCCCGCATTTAGCGCCCGCCACCGAACCCGTCCAAGCGATCGTTGCCGCCGCGACAGCCGCTGATGTCACCTTGGTCATGGTCGCCGGACGTGTCCTCAAAGACTGCAGTCTGACTCATCGAGGTATCGGGCAGGTGTACGACGAGGCGCGACGTTCCCGAGAGGCCGTCATGCGGCCCTAACTGTATGCAGAAGAGTGCGCCCGCAGGTAGGGTGGAGATCGCCAGAGAGCAGAATCCCCAGTGCCACACACCGGGGGCGGGGGCAGCGCTGCGGCCGGGCTCTCCACCAAAGAAACTTCTAGGAAGAGACACGATGGCAGAGTTGACGGCCGTAGCGCCGCGCGAGGATGCAGCTGTGGTGGCCCTGGAGCCGGTCAACACCACGGCCCAGGCGTACACGATCATCCGTGCCGCGATCATCAACGCCGAGCTGAAGCCAGGTGCGGTGGTTTCGCAGGTGCAGTTGGCGGCCCACCTCGACATCAGCCGCACCCCGTTGCGAGAAGCATTGCGCCGACTGCAAAGTGAGGGTCTCCTCGAAGGCGACTTCAATCGACGTCTGCGGGTGGCTCCGCTGTCGGTCACCGACCTCGAACAGGTTGCGGCGATGCGCATCGTCTTGGAGACGCTTGGCGTACAAGCCAGTGTGCCCAGCCTCGACGAGACACAACTGGCAACTGCGGCCGCGGCTTTCGAACAAATGGATCGAGCGTGGACTGACACCAGTGGCGGCTCTTTCCAAGACTTCCGTGTGCCCCACCGCATATTCCACACCACCTTGTTCAGCGGCGCCGGCACTCGGGTGCGCTGCCAGCTCGAGGAGCTCTGGGATCACGCCGAGCGCTATCGGGCGTTTTATCGCGAGTCAGCCCACGATGCCGCGGTGCTCGCCCACATCGCACATGACGAACATGCCGCCATTTTGGCTAGCGCGCGCAATCGTGACGCCCGAGGCTGCGCCAAACTGACCGCGGCCCACCTAGCCCGGACCGCGCTGACCACGCTGGCTAAGCTCGACCCCACCCACGATCCCGCGATCGTGCGGCAAGCGACCATGTTGGCGACGGGCGACGGTTAGCCAGTGCCGCCGACCCGCAATACGCGCTTGCCGAGGTTGGCACCGTCGAATAACCCGGCCAGTGCGCTAGGGAATTCAGCGACCCCGCCGTCCACGATGTCCTCGACAGCGATCAACTCTCCCGCGTGCAGCCACGCCGCAATCTGCTGTTGCGCTTCGGAATAGCGGTGCACGTAGTCGAAGATCAGGAAGCCTTCCATCCGTGCCCTTTTAACGAGGAGTGCGCGGTGATTTCTCAGACCCTCCCAATCCTCGGCGTTGTACTGAGAAACGGTGCCGCACAGGATTACTCGCGCGTTCAGGCGCAGGCGCGCCAGCGCTGTGTCGAGTTGGGTTCCACCCACGTTATCGAAGAATATGTCGATGCCTTCGGGTGCGACCTCATCAAGTGCTTCTGCGACATCCTGCGACTTGTAGTCGATGGCCGCATCGAAGCCGAGTTCGTCAATGAGCCATTGGCATTTGCGAGCGCCACCAGCGATACCGATCACCCGGCAGCCCAAGATCTTGGCGATCTGCCCGGCAATACTGCCCACCGATCCCGCCGCGCCCGAGACCACCACCGTCAAGCCCGCAACGATGGCAGCGACGTCGGTCATGCCGAAGTACGCTGTCATCCCCGAGATGCCCAGCGCCCCTAGATACCTCGGCAGCGGGGCCGAAGTATCAGCGAGCGCAGTCAGCTCACCGCCGTCGACAGTGCTGTACTGCTGAACACCGAGGCGACCGGTCACAATGGTCCCGGCCGGCATCCGTGCACTAGCGGAGGCTAGGATCCGGCCCACCCCGAATGCGGGCATCACCGCGCCGAGGGGAACCGGATCGATGTATGACCCGCCCGCGCTGATCCAATTACGCATTCCCGGATCGATAGACAGGAACAAGGTCTCGACGACAACCTCGGCATCGGCTGGACTTCGCACCGGTTCTTCTGACACCGACCAGCAATCGGCACTAGGAATGCCCACGGGTCGAGAGACCAGTCGCAACACCTGGTTGGTTGCAGGAACGCAATCACCGGAACGCGCAGAAGGCGCCGGGCAGGAGGGCTGCGTCACGCAGGGGCGCCGGCATTAGACCCGGCGTGGTGACCCCAGGCGCTGATGCGGTCATACTTGACGACTTCCCAGTCATCGTCGACGGTGACCGCTCCGGCGCCCAGCTCGAAGTTCACCCCACCAGGCCCAGCACTGTAGAAGCTAAACATCCGGTCGTTGGGATGGCGGCCCAAATCACGCGCGATCGCGTAGTTCCCCTTCAGGGCACGGTCATAGGCGTGACCGACATTATCCATGGAGACCGTCTCGATCATGATGTGATCGAGTTTTTTCGGGAACTCGGGCACGGGCACGAAAATCAACGCCAACGAATGGTGCCGCCCGTTGCAGTGATAGAAGTTGCCCGTCACCTCCAGACCGTTCATGTCGATGACAAGGTAGTCCGACAGCTTGAAAGCCAAGGCATTGATCGCGAACGCGTCCGCCGCGGCGAAATCGTCAGGTCCCCCCGCCACGAAGAACACGCTGTGCCCTAACCCCAGGTCACCGGTGAGGAATCCACCGGGCAGCAGCGGAGACTCGAAAGGCTCGTCGGTGTTGGCCAGTTCTAACGCGATTTCGATGCGGACGCCCCAAGGTGCGATGACGTGCACCATTTTTTTCACTTTGCGTGTAGTGATCTCGTCGTCAGAACCTGGTACCGGCTCGTAGCCCTGCTGACGCAGCCGGTCGAGCGTGGCGTCGAACTCAGCACTGTCGGCGACCACAAAGCCGGCATAGGCGGCGTCGTCGAGGGGGCCCTCGGTGACCAGCAACCGGTGCGCCTTATGGTCCATGCGCCAAGCGCTGGTCCCGTCCACTGGTGGCTGGCTGGGAATCAGTCCCAATACGCCGGACAAATACTCGCTAAAGGCGTCGGTATCGGATACCTCAAGACCCATGTAGCCCAGTTCCATCTTGGATTCTCCTTCAATCTTGGTGTCAATCGCGTTGATGATGTTGGTTCGATGCTGGCGCAGGGATTGCGCCGGGACCATCGGTCGCTGCTTCGGCGCTCTTATGACTTCGCAGTCAGCGGTCTCGACCGCGTGGCGCAGCAACCAGGTGCAATTGTCATGGTGACTCCGAGGCCACCAGTGGAGCATTGCGCTCCCGGCCGGCGTCGTGCAGAACGACGTGCTCCACGTGGGGCCGAGTATCGGCAATCGAGAAGTGCTGCGGCACAAGGCTATCGCGTTCGCAGCCGAACACGATCCGGTCGGGTCGGATAATAACAATCCGTGCGTCGTGCCGCCGAAAGTACCTCTCGAGTTCTCCGGAGTCATCACGAAACTCGTTGTCCGCCAGGCGCTGCAGCTTGAGACCAGCAGGGCGCACCGTTAGGAACTTGGCCCCGAGGCTTCGCCAGGCGGTGGTCACTTCTGGAGACAGGACGGCATCGGGTCGAACGTCGTAGCCCAATACCACGAATCCGTGACCAAGTAGATCATCCATCGGTTGAGCAGCGCCGTCGGAGGTGCTGACCGCCGGTTGCCACACCGGCCGGCCAGCTGGACTGCGCAGGCCGCGACGGGCGGCAAGAAAACCACTGGTCAGCCGCAGCTGGGGCTTCCACCGCTGGTTGTACAACCATCCTGAAAGTACCGGCAGCCGCGACGCGGTGCGCAGCACCTTATTGCGCGCGGAGGCCAGCCTCCGACTACGGATATTGACCAGACGCCCCAGGGTAAGCGTCATCCTTGTCATGGCCTCGACGTGCGGGCGCCGCTCGGTGTCGTAGGTCTCCAGTAGCGCAGGCTCAGCGCGACCATGCACTACCTCGGCCAACTTCCACGCCACGTTCGCAGCGTCGCGCACCCCCGAACTCATGCCCTGCCCAGCGAAGGGAGGCATGATGTGGGCGGCGTCACCGCACAACAGCACCCTGCCCTTTTTCCACTGCGTGGCAGTGCGGACGTGGAAGGTATATATCCAATGACGTAAAATATCGATTTCTTTGGCATCAACGCCACGCTCGGCAAGCAAGCGGGCGATGTTCTCCGGGCGCTCCACCTCGGCGGGATCCTCGTCTGCTCGCAACCGGAACTCCCACCGGTGGTGGCCCATCGGTGCCTGACAGTCGATCCCCACACGCTCGGGGCTGGCAAGGAAAATGAAATCCACCGGACCGTTGGTGGGACGCTCATAAATGGCCTTGGCTTGAATGTCGAGCCACGGCTCAGGCAGCGACCGACCCGCAAAGGACATCCCCAACATTTTGCGCACAGGACTCGAACCTCCGTCGCAGGCCAGCACATAACGCGCCCGCACCGACCGCACCTGCTTGGTCGCGACGTCCTCCACCGTCAGCACAACGACCTCGCCGGTGTCTTCGACGCCGACCACCTGCTGCCCGCAGTCCGTGTGCACATGCGGGAAAGCAGCAAGATTCGCCCGCAGAATTGATTCCACCTTCGGCTGATGAAAGAAGGCGCTTCCCGGCAGGCCCTGCGAGCCGGGCGCGGACAGGTCAAAGGAGAAGAACACGTCTTGACCGTCGGTGTAATGCACTGTGACCGATTGATCGAGATCCTCTGCAATAGCGTCTAGCAAACCCAGCGACTGCCATACGCGCAGCGCATCCTCGTCCGCGGCGATAGCCCGCTGGCGGGGATAGGTATCAACGTCACGTTCGAGCACCACGGTAGCCACCCCACGCTGGCCCAATAAGTTCGCGGCCGTCACCCCGGTTGGACCCATCCCCACGATCGCCACGTCGAAGTCAACGTCGCTATCACCGAACGGGCCATCCACTTTTGCAGGCATTGCGGTACTCCTGAGTTCACTCGTGGCTGCGTCATCACCGCGTACACGCGGCAAAACACTTGTCGGACATACGTTTAAGCTAAAGCTGGAAGCTGGGAATCCCCACCGCATATTTGCGCCTCTGCTGACGCGAGCCGCCAATAGCTTGGCCTGCAGGGGCCTGTACGCGCCACCTCGCGTGCCGCGCGCTCGCCTGGTCGGTCGAAATTGGATATGGCAGTGCGCACCGACACGTCCTCCTCCTTCTCCGAAACCGCGCTCACCCCCTTCCACCTCACTGCGGCTGGGGTTCGCCCGTTCCTGCACTGGCGGAAAATCTGTATGCAGGACTACTATACCCGAGTGTGGTCGACATCACCATCGTGCGAACACGAATCTCGACCCGCAGAACCGCTCTCTACCAAACACACAAGTTAACGCCGCCTTGCGGAGGCCCACCTTGAATGCCCGCGCCGAGTGGATCGTTGCCCCGATCCGCGGCTGCTGCACACAGAACCAACATCCTCTCGCTCAGAACACGTTCCACCCTGCGGCACGGCCGATCTCATGGCTGCTGCACATTGAGCACACTATGTGCACCTGATCACACCGTCTCCACCACTAAGGCGTCGATGAGCAGGCAAAGCAATAGAAAGGTAGGTGCACCATGACGTACCGAGCGCATACTCGGACAACCGTTGAGACCCTGGCGGGCCGCCACGAGGAGGCGCGAGGATGACCATCGCTGACAGCTCTCGTCCAGAAGTTGTGGCCAACCCGCCCCAAGACCCCGACGACAACCGTCCCTATGACATCGCCATTGTCGGTTACGGTCCCGCCGGCGAGGCCGCGGCCAACCTGGCGGGCCAACTCGGCCTGCGCACCATCGTGGTCGAACGCGACGCCGATGTGTTTCCTCGCCAGCGCGCAATCTCCATCGATGCCGAATCGCTGCGCATCATCGGCAACCTCGGACTCTACGACCAGGTAACGGCCACCATGCACCGGGGAACCACGCTTCAGTTCACCGGCTTAAACGGAAAGCCGTTCCTGAGTGTGCTGCCGGTCCCCACTGACCACTGCGGCGAAACGCAAGCCAACTTCTTCCACCAACCGTGGCTAGAAGCCACGCTGCGCGAGGGCGTGCAACGTTGGCCATCGGTGACGGTGCAATGCGGATGGGAGTACCGCGATTTCACCCAAGACGCCGACCTGGTAACCCTAGAAATCGAAGAAATTACCACCGGCGCCATCAGCACCATCCAGACACGATATCTTCTGGCCTGCGATGGGGGCAGCAGTCCTGTGCGCAAACGGCTAGGCGTGCCGTTCGCCGGCGATTCCTACTCCGAGCAGTGGATGGACGTCCAAGCCCGCGTAAAACGCCCAATACACGTATCCCCCCACTTCCAATTCATCTGCCTACCGGACCGCCCCGGTATTCGGTGCCCGTGTCCGGGCGGCTACTACCGATGGGAATGGAGAATCAACCCTGGTGAAGACGCAGAAGAGATGCTTCGGCCCGAAAACATATGGAAGGTCCTCGCCGCCGAAGGCATCACCGAAGACGACGTCGAGATCGCCCGCACGTGGAGCTACACCTTTCACGTTCGCAAATGCAAACAATGGCGCGTCGGCCGAGTGCTGATGGTCGGCGACGCCGCCCACGTCATGCCCCCGTTCGCCGGACAAGGATGCTCGGGCGCCTTCCGCGACGCCTCGAACCTCATCTGGAAAATCGAAGCCGTACTCCGCGGACGCGCCGACGACGCCTTGCTCGACACGTATCAAGCCGAACGTGAACCCCACCACGACGCTATGTCCGCCGCAGCGGTGCGCATCGGCCGCCTCGTCATGCCACCCAACCGCATCACCGCCCAAATCCGCGACACTGCACTACGTTTGGTGCAAAAGGTCCCTGGAGTCGAGCGAGCCCTCAGCGTGGCAGTCCTGCGCCCCGCGCCCCTCACCAACGGATTCCTCGACCGCCGCGGCGACCCACCCAAAACAAGCGCGGTCGGACACCTCATCAAAGCGGTGACCGTCGCCACTCCAGGGGTGTCCCTCGTGCCCCTCGACGAAGCACTAGGGGCCGGCTGGGCCATCCTCGGCCTCCGCGACCCCGTCGACTCCATCCCCGCCGACATACAACAAGCGTGGGAGCGCTTTAAACCAACGTACCTAACGGTGAGAGCGGGCACTTCCCTGGTCGATACCGGTGAAATCGGTGATCCCACCGGTCAGCTGCACGACTGGATGATCAAGCACCACTGCCGCTTTGTCGTCGTGCGCCCCGACCGATACGTCTACGCCACCGCCGACGACCCTCGTCAGCTGCCCTCACCAAATTTGATCCCGACCACCCTGACACCCCATCTGCTTTGACGAGTCAGGTGCCAAGCGAGACCTGAATTGAACGGTCTATGACAACCCCCTGCCCGCGGGCCAACCCCCCCATCAGCCACCGCATCATCGACCTCAGCGAAATATCGATGCACATCGCCGAAGTCGGCGAAGGACCCCCGCCGGATGGGGATCGCGCGGAATACGGTGTGTTCGGCGCTGCGCGGTGAGGTAGCTCCGCGGCGAGAGCGGGGACCGCGGGCCAAGCTGGCCGATGACGTCGAGCCCCGGATTCGAGTGTTGTTGGCGCAGTGGCCCACGATGCCGGCCACGGTGATCGCCGAGCGCATCGGCTGGCAGCCACTCGATGACCACGCTCAAGGACCGCGTGCGACTCATTCGGCCGGAGTATCTGGGGGTCGATCCGGTCGACCGGATGGTCTACGAGCCCGGTCAGGTGGCGCAGTGCGATCTGTGGTTTCCTGCGACGCGGATTCCGGTGGCAGCGAGCCAGGACCGGGTGTTGCCGGTGCTGGTGATGATGCTGAGCTTCTCCCGCTTCCTGACCGCCACGATGGTCCCTTGGCCCCACCACGGGACCCCGAATACAAGGGATTGGTCGAGCGTGCCAACGGCTACCTGGAGACGTCGTTTCTGCCGGGCCGGGTCTTCGTCTCGGCGCAGGACTTCAACACCCAGCTGCAGGACTGGCTGGTGCGGGCCAATCAACGCACGGTACGCGCGGTCCACGGTCGGCCCGCCGACCTGCTGGAGACCGAGTACCTGTCGATGTTGCCCCTACCTCCGGTGGTTCCACCGATCGGCCTGAACCACCGAATCCGTTTGGCCCGTGACTATTACGTCCGGGTCGACGGGTGCGACTACTCGGTCGACCCGCGGGTCATCGGTCGCTTCGTCGACGTCACCGCCAGCCTGACCGAGGTCGTGGTCTACTGCACGGATAGGTGACAGTTTGACCTGTCCTACCTGTTGGGTTCCAGGCGTGGTGGCTAACTGACGGCGGTGAGGGCTGTCGTTGGTGAAGGATAGTTCGTACTCGATCGGGGTGCGGTAGTTCAGCGCCGAGTGGCGGCGTTGGCGGTTGTGGAAGATCTCGATGTAGTCGAAGATCGCGTTGGCCAACTCGACGCGGGTTTTCGACTTCTGGCGGTCGAGCAGCTCGATCTGCATGGAGGACCAGAAGCTTTCCATCATAGCGTTGTCCAGGCCGTCGCCGATTGATCCGAACGATGGGACCAGTCCGGCAGAGCGGATCTTTTCGCCGAAAACTTATGAGGTGAAATGGGTTCCGTGGTCGGCGTGAACGATTCCGCCGGCTGCTGGCCGGCGGTTGCGGATGGCCATATCCAACGCGTTGACCACGAGCGAGGCATCGGCCTTCGAGTCCATCGACCAGCCCACGATCCGGCGGCTGAACGCATCCAGCACAGCGCAGCAGTACAGCCATCCTTCACGAGTACGATGCTGCGTGATGTCAGTGACCCACAGTTCATTTGGCGACAGTCGATGAAACTTTCGATTGACCAGATCATCGGCAGCGACGACCCCACGTAGCCGTTTCACCCGCACTGGCCCGGGCAGGCCGTAGATGCCGGCCAGAGTCATCAGAACCGACACGGTGCGCGGGCACACCGTAATTCCCATGCCGAGGGTCAGTTCGGCATGGACACGGCGATAGCCGTAGGTCCCACGGGAGGCGACGTGGATCTCGCGGATCAGTCCGGTCAGCCATTGGCGGCGCAACTGGGTGGCTGTGGTCGGTTTTCGTTTGTGTTTGTAGTAGTTCTGGCGGGCGATGCCAAGCACTTTGCAGCAGCGATCCACAGGCGCTCCGGCGTCGACGAGTCGGTCGATCACCGGATAGATCCTTGTGGGCGGGGCTTGCCCTCCCCGAGGAACGTGGCGGCCTGGCGCACGATGGCCAGCTCCCGGATTCGTCGCCGCGCAGCGCGCAACTCGGGTGATTCGCTCGTCGGGACACCGGGACGCCCCCCCGCGGTCGATGTCGTCCTGCTTGATCCACGTCGACAACGTGACCGGATGAATCCCGAGGTCGTCAGCGGTCTGTTTCTGCGGCTTGCCGGCGCGCACGAGCGCGATCGCGCGAGCACGGAACTCGGCCGGATAGGGGCGGGCCATGACGGTCAGCCTTTCGTACAGGCCGTCACTTAGCCACCGAATCTGGAACCCAAACCGTGGGTCAGGTCAAGATGTCACCCATTCGTGCAGCAGACCCGTCCCTCATCCGGAAGCTAGGCGGATTCGGTTCGGCGTTCTCCGTCGATGATGGCGACCGTGCCGATGATGTGCTGCCGCATGGCCTCTCGTGCCGCGTTTTCGTCACGGTCGCGGATGGCTGCGGCGATGGCTTCGTGGTCACATTGACGCTGGGGAAGTGCGCTCGACAAGGGGTTGCTTATCCCGGCTGTATTGATGAGGAAGTCGGAGAGGTCCCACATGCGCTGGCTGGTTTCTTCCATGATGCGGGAGTGCGACATGGCGTGAATCGCAGCATGAAATTCTCGGTTGTGGATGCGGTATCCACGTGCCCGCACAGCGGGATCTGCAGATTCGAGGAGATGGTCGACGTCGGTGAGTGTGCGGCGCAGGGTGTCGAGTTGGCGGTCGGTTCGTCGTGATGCCGCGACGGCGGCGATGGTGGCTTCGAAGTCGCTGAAGAGCAGATAGAAGTCTTCGATCTCTCGGTGACTGTAGCGGACGACCTCTATGCCGGACTGCGGGATGATCGCGACGAGCCGGTCGGCGGCCAGGCGTCGAAGTGCGTCCATGACGGGTTGCTTGCTGACCTGAAATTCCTGTCGTACCTGCTCGACGACGATACGGTCGCCGGCGGCGTAGACACCATCCAGTAGGCGCGACTTCAGGGTGTCATAGAGCACCGCCGAGAGTCGAGCGCCGGAGAGCCGAGCGGCGGCCGACGTGTTGTCGTCGAACGTTGAGGGCATGAGGTGCTCCTTCGGCTGCGCTGCTGCACTAGGAGGCCGACACGGAGGGGCCGGTGTGCAGCACAACTAGCATTCTAGTACTTGTGGGCCCCGTCACTTTCGGCTATGGTGCGTTGGAACGCTAGCATTCCAGTTGAACCCAGGGCGAATCGAGGCTCCTCACGGGATCTACGTGTGGATGTGGCCCGATAGCGTTGCAGTACAACATTGTTGGAGTAGTCAATGCAGATTAATCCTCAGTCGACGGCCCTGATCGTGGTTCACTGTCAGGGCCACATAGTGGGACCCGACGGAGCCTTTAGCGAGTTGTTCTATGGCCAGGTTGTCGAGCGGAACATCGTCAGCGCCATCGAGCGACTTGCCGACGCATTCCGCACCGCGGGTAGCGCAGTGTTCTACACCCGGGCGGTGTGGAAGCCTGATTTCTCCGATCTGGACGCGAACTCGCCGATCCTGGGCATCGTCGCCACTTCTGGATGCCTCAAAGACGGCGACCCGCTCTCCGAGATTGTTGCGCCATTAGCACCGAGGGAGTGCGACACGGTGATCACCCATACCCGGGTTGGTGGGTTCCAGGGCTCGGAGCTCGACGAGGCGCTGCGGAGCAGGGGCATCTCGACCGTGTGCTTTGCCGGAGTAGCGACGAACTTCTCCGTGGAGGGAACGGCCCGCACGGCCAGCGACCTGGGCTATCGCGTTGTGATTGTCGAAGACGCCTGCTCTGCCCGCGATGAGGCTACCCACCTGGCCAGTATTGACTCGCTGAGTCTCCTTGCGGAGATCGCCACCGCCGACGAACTCGAGTCCGCGCTGGCGCCGTCGCGGCGCAACCCCTGAAGTTTGTCACCACCGACCCGACTAGGAGTACTCATGACTTCCACCATGGTGGCCGCTCGGCTACATGCCATCAACGAACCAATGCAGATTGAAACTCTGCTCATTCCGCAGCCGCGGGCGACCGACGTCCTCGTCGAAGTCAAGGCTTGCAATGTGGTGCCCAATTTGGGCAACGTGTTGGCCACTTACGCAGAGTGGTTTCCCTACCTGCCGCTGCCCAAGCTGCCGGCGGTCTTTGGGTTGGATGCCTCCGGGGTTGTTGCCGAGGTGGGCTCCCATGTCAGCGGCGTTAACGTCGGTGACCGCGTGTATGTCAATCCCGGTCTGAGTTGTGGTGCCTGCCGTGCATGCCGCTTGGGGGTCGATCAAAACTGCAACAGCTATGCCTTCATGGGCTATTTCGCGTTCGGGGAAAACGGGCAGGAGTTGTTCGACGCTTATCCGTACGGCGGTTTGAGCCAGTATTTGACTGCACCGCAACGCAATCTGGTAAAACTCCCCGATAGCGTGTCGTTCGAAGAGGGCGCACGGTTCGGCTACCTGGGCACTGCATACTCCGCACTGCGCAAGGCTGGCGCCGGCCCCGGCGCGACGGTACTCATCGACGGTATCTCCGGCACGCTGGGCCTCGGTGCTTGCCTCAACGCGTTGGCATTGGGTGCCAGCCGGATCTTCGGCACCGGGCGTAACCGGGAACTGCTTGACGACGTGGCCGCACTCGCCCCGGGTCGGATTCTGGTGACCAACGACGACACCGACCTCGGTGGGTGGGTGCGCCGGAACAACGACGGCGAGGGCGTCGATATCGTCCTCGACTGCCTGGGCCCTGGAGCCCCGGTCGCGGCTTTCGCGAACGCCTTGTCGACCCTGCGGCGCGGCGGTACCGCCGTCGACATCGGCGGAATGATGGAACGCGTCGAGGTCGACATGTTCGCCATGATGTGCGCGCAGCAGAGCCTGCTCGGCAGCCTGTGGTTCAGTACCGCCGAAGCGCAAGAGATGGCCGAACTCGCCGGCGCCGGGGTGTTGAACCTGTCGGTCCTTGAGCATCATCCGTTCCCGCTCGAGAAGATCAACGAAGCGCTGGAGACATTGCCGACTCGCCACGGCGGGTTCACCAACTTCGTGTCCATCCCCTGACCACCGCGGCGCCGCTCTCAGTTCCCTCGCAGTAGAGACATACCTGACCCGGGGAGCGAGCGTCTACTTCCAACTCGACGTCTAGAATGCTAGCCTTGACGGCGAGAGGGTCAATGGCCATCCGTTTTTGCGGCCGCGTTGCGCGCGGTCCAGCCTTCGGGTCGACACAGCTAAGGACCTAGCCATGACCACCACCGCATCGCACGCCACCCCGGGGACAGGGAGGCGTCGGCCAGCATCAGCGGCACCCCCTGTACTCCGCGACCGGCAACTCCACCTTGATCATCGCCTACCTCGTTGCCGCATCGGCGATCTCGGTGGTCTGGGTGAGCCTTCTGGCCGGTGGCTGGGGCAAGGACGGCGCCCGCCGCCAGCCCGGTAACGACCGCCGCGCCAACACGATCGCCGCCCGAAGCCCCCAACCCGCCACAGCGGCTGCCCAGCCCGCCCGCACAGAGAAGTGAACTGTCATGACCGCACCTAACTCCCCAGCTGCTGCCACCGACTTCGACACCGACGTCCTGATCGTCGGAACCGGCCCGATGGGATCGGCGACCGCGCTCGCGCTAGCCACCTACGGCGTGCGTGTGCACCTGGTGAACCGACGCAACTGGCTGGCCAACACCCCCCGGGCCCACATCACCAATCAACGCACTGTCGAAGTGCTGCGCGACCTCGGCGTCGACCAAGACGCCGAACGCTACGCCACACCCTGGGAACTGATGGGCGACACCCTGTTCACCACCAGCTTGGCGGGTGAGGAGGTCGCCCGGCTACGCACCTGGGGCACCGGAGATGACCGCGCCGCCGACTACATCGCCAACAGCCCCTGCCGGCTGCTGGACATCCCCCAGCTCTACATGGAACCGGTGCTGTTCAAAAACGCCGCTGAACGTGGCGCCACCTCGGCGTTCAACACCGAATACGTGTCGCACACCCAGGACGAGCACGGGGTGACCGTCGAGCTGGCCGACAACATCACCGGTCGCCGGTACAGCATGCGCACGCGCTACCTGGTCGGCGCCGACGGCGCCCGCTCGAAGGTCGCCGAGGACATCGGCCTGGAGATCGACGGCGAGATGGCCCGCGCAGCCACCGCATATGTCCTGTTCCACGCAGACTTGAGCCGTTACGTCGAGCACCGGCCCAGCATCCTGTACTGGATCCTCACCCCTGGTGGAAGTTTCGGCGAGATCGGCATGGGCCTGCTGCGCGCCATCCGGCCGTGGGACACCTGGATCGCCGGCTGGGGATTCAACATGGCCGACGGTGAACCTGACTTCGCCCCTGACGACGTGCTAGCCAAGATCCGTACCCTGGTCGGCGATGCTGACCTCGACGTCGAGATTGAGTCGACCTCGGTGTGGTACGTCAACCAGGCTTACGCCACCACCTACTCCAAAGGTCGGGTGTTCTGCGGCGGTGACGCCGTGCACCGGCACCCGCCCAGCAGCGGCCTGGGGTCCAACACTTGCATCCAAGACGGGTTCAATCTCGCCTGGAAACTCGCGTTCGTCCTCAACGGTTACGCCGAGCCGAGTCTGCTGGACACCTATTCCGCAGAGCGCCAGCCCGTCGGCGCGCAAATCGTGGCCCGCGCCAACCAGTCCCGCAAGGAATACGGACCGATTAACGCATGTTTTGCCACCGAAGGCGCCGCCGATCCGGTCGTTGCGGGCCTGGCAAAGGTGCGCGACCCAGGACCCGCCGGGGTGGCGGTCCGCGATGCCCTCGCCGAAGCGCTGGAACTTAAGAACTACGAATACAACGCCCAAGGTGTCGAACTCAACCAGCGGTACGCCTCCCAAGCGGTGATCGTTGATCCTGACGCCGGCGACGAGATCTGGCACCGCGACCGGCAGCTGTATGTCCAGCCCACCACCCGGCCCGGTGCGAAGATTCCACACGCCTGGCTCGTTAATGCACGCGGACAGAGGGTTTCGACCCTCGACGTCACCGGCAAAGGGAAGTTCAGCATCGTCACGGGGCTGGCGGGACGAGCATGGGCCCACGCCGCGGCGAAGCTCGACCTGCCCTACCTGAGGACTGTGGTGATCGGCGAGCCCGGCACCGCCGACCCGTACTGCGCTTGGCACAAGCTCCGGGAGATCCACGAGGCCGGTGCATTGCTGGTGCGCCCGGACGGCTACATCGCCTGGCGTCATGTCGAGGCGGTGTGGGATGACAACGACGCCTTTGACGCCTTGGTCTCAGCGTTGACGCAGGTGCTGGGCACCAGCCCGGGTGGAACCGCCACGTCCCTGAAGATCACAGTCGCGCCTGCGCTGTCTGCCACCTAGACAACGCCCCACCGACGGAAGGAACAGCTATGACCGTCGCCTTGTGCACGCTGTCGCATTCACCGCTGATGGGTCGCAACGACCCCGACGCCGTCGTCCTCAATGAGGTCAACACCGAACTGGCTGCCGCCCGCAGCTTCGTCGAGGACTTCAAACCCGATGTGGTGGTGATCTTCGCCCCCGATCACTACAACGGCGTGTTCTACGACCTGCTGCCGCCATTCTGCATCGGCCGCGCCGCAGTATCGGTCGGTGATTACGGCACCCAGGCCGGGCCGCTGAACGTCGACCGCGACGTTGCCCACTTCGTTGCCGAGCACGTACTCAATTCCGGCGTCGACATTGCACTGTCGGAGCGGATGCACGTCGACCACGGCTTCGCCCAGCCCCTGGAGCTACTGTTCGGATCAATCAGCGCAATCCCTACCGTGCCGATCTTCATTAACTCCTTGAGTACCCCACTGGGACCGGTGCAACGGGTCCGGTTGCTTGGGGAGGCCGTCGGCCGCGCTGTTTCCGGCCTCGATAAGCGGGTTCTGCTGCTGGGATCTGGGGGCTTATCCCATGATCCCCCGGTGCCGCAGTTCGACACCGCACCCGAGCCGGTTCGCCAACGTCTCATCGACGGCCGCGGCATCAGCGCCGACGAACGCGCTGCCCGCGAGAACCGAGTTATCACCGCCGGACGCGATTTCGCAGCCGGCACCGCCACCCTACAGCCGCTCAATCCCGACTGGGACAACCACCTGCTCGACCTCCTCGCCGGCGGTGACCTCACCCCGATCGACACCTGGACGGTCGCCGACTTCGTTGCCGCAGCCGGCAATTCGTCTCACGAGGTGCGCACCTGGATTGCCGCCTACGCGGCCCTGTCCGCGTGCGGGCCTTACCTGATGAGCACGCGCTACTACCGGCCTATCCCGGAATGGATCGCCGGATTCTCCATCACCACCGCCACCACCAACCCCACCCAACCCTCACCAAGGAGCACCCGATGACCACCACCGTGGCAATTCCTGACTACACGACCGACGACTTCTTCGGTCTGGACGACAAATGGCTGGTCACCGCCGACGGCGAGCTCACCCACTATCACGAACTCGGTGAGGGCGCCCCGATCCTGTTCCTGCACGGCTCCGGCACCGGTGTCACCGCAGCGGCGAACTGGTGGCTAAATCTCCCTCAACTCAGTAACTACGGTCGCTGCATCGCCATCGACTCGATCGGCTACGGCCAGACCGTCGTCGCGCCAGGCACTACCTATGGCATCCGAGAATGGGTTCGTCACGCCGTGCGCGTCCTTGACGCCCTCGGCATTGACAAAACCTGGATCGTCGGCAACTCCCTTGGTGGCTGGCTGGCGTTTCAGTTCGCCATCGACTTCCCAGACCGATTGCTGGGTATCGTGTCCATGGGCACCGGCGGCGCTACACTCACCGGAGCCCTGAAAGGGCACTCGAATCCGACCCTCAGCGTAGAAGGCGTCCGGAATACGTTGGAGCAGTTTGTCGTCGACAAATCCCTTGTGACCGATGAGCTGGTCTCATTGCGGTACGCATCGGCACTCAACGACACCGCATCGGACCGGCTCAAAGACGTGGTGGCGGCGCGTGACCGCGACCGCACCGCTCTGCCTTTGGATTTCGAGGTGCTCGCGCGACTGGAGATTCCGGTACTGCTGATCCACGGGGTTCAAGATGTGGTAATCCCGGTGTCACGGACCTGGGAGCTGCTCAACGTTATCCCGCACGCCGACGCCCACATCTTCAGCCAGTGCGGTCACTGGTCCCAGGTGGAGCGCGCTGACGAGTTCAACGACATCGTAGGCCGCTTCCTGAGTCGTCACCTCGCCTGACAAGAACTCGCAGCAGAGAGGAGGGCACCGCGGAGATTCGGTCTTGCCGCTGGATGTTGTGTCCGTCATGGGGCAACGTCCTGTAAATCGGGAAGCGGTGTGCTCACGATGGGGCTGACGTCGAACCAACTCTGGACAGCACCCGTGAGAGACCCAGGGCTGCTGTGCACACTGCGGGCGCAAGCTCTTGAGGGAAGGCGTGTCTTAGCAAAATGATTGAAGGTCATCGCGTGCCTTGTGAGTGTGTGTTGTAGCGATTCGGCCGTCTGAGTCGCCGTCGGGATCGGTAGCGATGCCAGGGACTGACTCACGCATGACTTGGCCGCCAGGTTGGTGTGCCATGCGCAGGAACCGCCGTTGCTGGCGTCGGCACCGGCCCGCCCCACCTGCTGGCCTGATGAGAGGTCAGTCTGTGCTGTCGTGGCCCGTGACCCATCACAGATATGCCGCCCAGCGAGACACTCACGCATAGGCGATGACCGCATGGCCGGACCCCGTGGAACAGTTCAGGGGTTCCGGCACAGGCAGTTTGGATCTGGCGATCCCTAGGCTGCGGCACTGCTCGTCCGTCCCGGACTGGCTGCTGAAACGCCCCAAACGTGCCAAGCGAGCCCTGGGGTGGCCACCTGCTCCCTGCTGGGGGTTGTCGACGCGGCGGATGGACAAGCTCGTCGAGACTCTGGGGATTACATCGCTATCGAAGTCGCCGGTGTCGGTGATGGCTAAAGAACTCGACACTGCAGTCGAAGCTTTCCGGACCGGGCCGCTGGACGCTGGCCTCTGCACGCCCTGATCGCCGTAGGGGTCAACGCCGAGGGCGACCGAGAGATCCTGGGCGTGGATGTCACCACCGCTGAAGACGGCGCAGGCTGGCTGACGCTCCCGCGGTCGCTGAGGTGTCAGGCCGGTGACCCCCGATGCCCATGCCGGGCTTGTGGCCGCGATCGGCGCGACCCTGCCCGCGCTACCTGGTAGCGCTGTCCCACGCCCTACACGACCAACTTGATGGCCGCTACACCCAAGGCGTCCTGGCCGTGGGTGCGCCCCCTGCCGCACTCGGTGTTCGACAACCCCGACGCACAATCCGTTGCCGCACAAGACGACCGGATCATTGACGCGCTAGCCGACAAACTTCCAAAGGCCGCCGAACACTTGAATGCGGACCGCCCGGACCTGCGGGCGTTTACCGCGTTCCCCAAGCAGATCTGGCGGCAGATCTGGTCCAACAATCCCCAGGAGCGTCTCAACAAGGAGATCCCTCGGCGCACCGATTGATGAGCCTGACTAGAAGTGATGTGCGGCAGGCATTTTCGGTTCTATAGCAGCACGCCGATGGCTAGGCAACTGCTCGCAATGCGAGCGCTTGCGGCCGAGCATTTCACAGTTCCGCGGGAACTTCCGCCGAATCTCACCGCAGCGCTTGACAACCCCCCGAGGCCAGATCACTATACGAGCAGACGCTTGCATAGTGATCTAGATGAACTCTGATCCGACCTGTGCGACCCGGCTACGAGCCGCACCCGAATACCCGAAGGGTCACAAATGACGGACACAGCGGCAGCTGGTTCCCACTCGGCCGCGGAGCCTATTGCGGTAGGTGCCACTACTGGTCTGCGCGGAAACATGGGCACCGTCAAGTTGATTCTGACGGTACTGGCCCTGGCCGCCCCCCTCGGGGCGATCGGCGGCCTAGCGCCCGTGATCATCGCCAACGGCAACGGACCCGGTACTCCGCTGACGTTCGGAGTCATCGGCGTGGTGATGCTGCTGTTCGCCGTTGGCTTCACGACGATGACCCGGCACTCTAGGTTGGCGGGTGCGTTCTACGCTTACATCACGGTTGGGCTCGGGCGCCCGCTAGGTCTGGGTGCCGCTTTTATCGCGATGTTCGGCTATTTCACTCTGATGGTCGGCGCGTACGCGATGTTCGGCCAGTTCGCGGACGGGCTTGTCAGTGGCCTGTTCGGCGGTCCAACTTTGCCCTGGTGGGTGTATACGCTCGGCTGCTGGGTCGTCATCACCGCGTTGGCGAATTTCAACGTCGAACTCTCCGGGCGGGTGCTGGCCGTCTTGATGGTCCTTGAGGTGGTCATCGTGATGTGCCTGAATATTCCGGTACTCATCAGCGGCGGGCCGGAAGGACGATCACTGGAACCGTTCACCTTGGGGGCATTCACCTCAGGCGCTCCGGCCACCGGCATTCTGCTCGCCAGTGCCTGTTTTCTCGGGTTCGAGGCCACCGCGATCTACCGTGCCGAGGTCAAGGATCCTGACCGCACCGTTCCGCGGGCGACCTACCTGGCGGTGACCCTCATCGCACTCTTCTACATCCTGTCGAGTTGGGCGTTGATCAACGCTGTCGGTCCCTCGCAGGCGGTATCGGTCGCTCAGCAGACCACGGCCACGATGTTCTTCGATCAACTCGGCGCCTACGCCGGCGTTGTCGCCAAGGACATCGCCCAAATACTGGTTGTGACGAGCGTGTTCGCCTCGGTGTTGTCGTCGCACAACCCGATTGCCCGCTACGCTTTCTCGCTGGGGAAAGACGGCGTCTTCCCCGAGTTCTTCGGCCAGGCGCATCCCAAGCACGCGTCTCCCGCGCGGGCGTCCCTGGTCACCTCGCTGGTGGCACTCGGCCTGACCGTGCCGTTCGTCCTGGCCAAGGTCGACGTCGTCAGCTTCTACTCGTGGATGTTCGGACTGGGCGCCTACGCGCTGCTTATCTTGATGGCGGTGACCTCACTGGCCGTCATCGTCTACTTCCGGCGCCACCGCAGCGAGGAACGGCTGATCAATACGACCGTCGCCCCCGTGCTCGGGATCGTGGGACTGCTCGCCATGCTTACTCTCATCAGCGCCAACTTCGAAGTGCTCATCGGAGGGTCAAAGCCCGTTGGCATTGCCCTGCAGATGTTCACGATCGGTCTTGGCGTTCTCGGAATCGTGCTTGCCCTGATCTGGCGCCGCTCCCGGCCCGAGGTCTATCAGCGTATCGGCGGGCAGGCGAGCGAACAATTCGACACCTAGCCAGCTCCAGGGGCGAGCACTTGCCCTCGGCGCGTACGGGCCAGATCGATTTCTGAAGCCGGTACGCGCCGATTCGGCTCTTCGCGAAAACTGTTGTCACACGAGAGGAGAATTAGTGACGGGCCGGGTTCGAGGCCGAGTGGCCTTGGTGACAGGCGGCGCACGGGAGCGGGGTCAAGGCGCTGCGCACGCGGAGTGGCTAGCGCGTGAGGGCGCCACCGTGGTCATCGGTGACATCCGCGACGAGGAGGGCTCCGCTACCGCCGAGCGGCTCCGCGCGGCAGGCGGCGACGTGCACTACGTGCGGTTGGACGTGCGTAAGTCCGAGGACTGGTCGCGGGTGATCGGCGATATCGAGACTTCGCACGGAAAGCTCAACGTACTGGTCAACAACGCCGGCGTCATGTCGTGGCAGGACGCCGAGAATGCCACCGATCAGGAATGGCACGACGTCATCGCGGTCAATCAGACCGGGGTCTTTTTCGGTATCCGCGCCGCCGTGCCGGCCATGAAGCGCGCCGGAGGTGGTTCGATTATCAATATCGCCTCAGCGGTTGTCAGCCTGGGGACGCCCGGGATCTTCGGCTACCAGGCCACTAAGGCCGCCGTGGTGGCCATGACGAAGTCTGCGGCGGCCGCATACGGCAAGTTCGGTATTCGGGTCAATGCCGTCGGTCCCGGATTGGTCTTTACACCCATGCAGGACGATATCCGGGACGTCTGGCCCGACTGGGATCCGGTGGCTCAGGAGTTGCCCTCACAAGCGATCGCCGTCCGCGCGACCGGGCATAACATCGCTCCGATGGTCGTCTACTTCGCCTCCGACGAATCGATCTTTCACACTGGCGATTTCGTAACCATCGATGGGGGGCAGAACGTCGGTGGCAATTTGGTAGACGCCCCTGGCGAGTCCCCGATTCTGAGTCCACCCGGTTCTTGAGTCGGGGTGGTGTGATCCAGTTTCAGTTGATGTTGCAGTCCATCGGGGTGTGGGTGCAGCTGCAGACGGCAGCGTACTCGGCCGGGGTGCGGTAGCCCAGGGCCGAGTGGCGGTGCCGGTAGTTGTGTTCGTGCTTGAAGTCGCCGATGACCACGCGGGCTTCGAGCAGGGTGTTCCAGTGGTTGCGGTTGAGGCACTCCTTGCGTAGTCGGTTGTTGAACGATTCGATGTGTCCGTTGTTCCATGGCGCTCCTGGCGGGATATACGACATACCAGTCCGACCGTCACAGAACTGCTGCAGCGCTTGGGAAATGAACTCCGGACCGTTGTCCATCCGCAGCACCTTCGGCGGCCCACCCGCTGCGGCGAACACGTTGGCGAGATCGGCGACGAGTCGGTCGGCGGTGATCGACCGCTCAACGATGTGCAGCAGTGAGACGCGGGTGTGCTCGTCGATCATCGAGGCGATCTTGATGGCCTTGCCGTCGACGGTGGAATCGAACTGGAAGTCGATCGCCCACACCACGTTCGGGGCATCGGCCTCGATCGATGGGATCGACGACACCCCGGCCCGCTTGCGCGGACTGTGCACCCGCACCTGCAGCCCTTCCTCGCGCCACAGCCGGTGGATCTTCTTCAAATTGACCTCACGGCGCTCGTCGTAGCGCAACGCCGCCCAGGCACGGCGGAACCCATGGCATGGGTTCTTCGTCGCGTACGTGCGCAGCCAGGCCCGCATCTCGGCATCGGGATCGGCGGGGGTCTGCGACAACGGCAGGCGACGGCAGGTGGAGCGGGGCAGCCCAACGGCTTTGCACGCCAACCGTTCCGACATGCCCATCATGGAGGTGAGCATGCCGACGGCGCGGCGCTTGGCAGCTGGGCCTAAAATTTTCCCTTTGCGACCTCCCGCAAGGCGTCTTTGACCAGCTCGGCCTCGGCCAGTAATCGCTTCAGTCGGGCGTTCTGTTCGCGCAATTCCTTGAGTTCCTTGGCGGCATCGGTGTCCATCCCGCCGTAGGCGCGACGCCAGTTGTACAACGTCGCCGCAGACACCTCGAGTTCGGCTGCGATTTCCTCGCCGGTCTTGCCTTCGGCGGCCAGTTCGTCCGCACGGCGCAGTTTGCGCACGATGTCTTCTGCGGAGTTCCGCTTCCGACCAGCCATACGTTCATCGTCCCTTCTCGCCCACCATCGGGCTACAGGACTCTAGAACTTGCT